>CP034537.1:5163333-5784166 GCA_004000515.1 Pseudomonas poae | reverse complement strand
GAGATGGCTTTTTTCGCCATCGCGCCACGGGCAGGTCAGTCGTAGAGACGGTGTTCGATTTCCTCCAGCGTACTGCCCCGCGTCCCGGCACGCAGATCGCTACGAAGATCAGCGACAGCACACCCGCAGCCGCGAACACAAAGAAGGTCTGGCCGATACCGATGGTTGCCACCAGCGTGGGGAAGAACAGGCCGATCATCACGTTGGTCAGCCACAGCCCGGCGATCGCCATGCCCATGCAGCCGCCCCGAATGCGCATCGGGAAAATCTCCGCCAGCATCACCCACAACGACGGGCCGATCAGCCCTTGCATCGACGCCAGGAAAAGCGCCATGGCGCCCAGGATCAGCATGGCGCGGGTCACCGAGGGCTCGAACCAGGTGGATACCAGGCCGATCATCAGCAACGACAAGGTGGTGCCGGCAAAGCCGAACAGCATCATCGGCCGGCGGCCAACGCGGTCCAGCAGGTAGATGCCAATAAAGGTCGCGGCGATGGAGATCACGCCGTTGACCACGTTGGCGATCAACGCGCTGCTTTGGGCCAGGCCGGCTTCGGTGAGGATCTGCGTGCCGAAGTACATGATGGAGTTGACGCCGGTCAGTTGCGACGTCACGGCGATGCCGATACCGATCAGCAGTACGCGGCGCGCACCTTTTTTCGACAGGTCGCGCCAGCCGCCGCTTTTGACGAATTTCTCGTTGCTGATCTGCCGGGTGATCGCGGCGATTTCTTCCTTGGCGTAATACTCCTCACGCACCAACTTGAGCACGTCCAGCGCTTCCTTGAAACGGCCCTTGGTTGCCAGCCAGCGCGGGCTTTCGGGCATGTACAACATGCCGAACCACAGCGCCACCGCCGGCAAGGTGGCCAGGGCGAGCATCCAGCGCCACACGCCGTCGAGGTCGCCAAACAGGTTGCCCAGCAGCGCATTGGTGGTGAATGCGAGGAACTGGCCGGTGACAATCATCAGCTCGTTGCGCGTGATAATCCGCCCACGAATATTGGACGGCGACATCTCCGCCAGATAGGCCGGGACCACCACCGATGCGCCGCCAACCGCCAGTCCGAGGATGAAACGCGCAGTGACCATTACATTGAAGTTCGGCGCCAGGGCGCAGGCCAGGGCGCCAATAAAGAACACCACGGCCAGGTAGAGGATGTTACGGCGCCGGCCCTGCAGGTCGGACACCCGTCCGCCGACCAGCGCACCGAGCATGGCGCCAATCAACAGTGAGCTGGTTACCAGCCCTTCGGTCATGGGGGTGAGCCCCAGGTCGTCTTTCATGTACAGCAGGGCGCCGTTGATCACGCCAGTGTCGAAGCCGAACAGCAGGCCGCCAAAGGTGGCGATCGAGGTGATTTTTTGCAGGTAGCGCCGGGCCTGGCGTTTTTCTGTATTGAGGTAGGGCGTGGCGTCTTGTGCCGTATTTCCGTAGGAATTAATTGTCATTGTGGTATTCCGACTGAAACGAAGGGGCACTCAGCCACAGGTTGGGCTGAGTGCTTTTGCGCGGCGCTAGATCGCCTGGGGTTTGAAGTCGCTGGCCGCGACGGGCATCACGCCTTTGAGCAGTGCGACAGATTTCTCCAGGCCTTCCAGGCTGTTAAGCAGTACGTCTTCGTGCTCGATGGACAGCCAGCCGTCGTAGCCGGCCATTTTCAGGCGGTAGCAGAACTGGCGCCACCACTCTTCACCATGGCCAAAACCGAGGGTGATGTAGGACCAACTGCGCGCCGACACATCCATCAGCGAGCCGTTTTCCAGTAACGAGTCCACCGCTTGTACTGGCGTGTTGAGCATCGTGTCCTTGGCGTGCACGTGGTACAGCGCGTCGCCCAGGGCGTCGGCGGCGGCCAGCGGGTCGGCGCCCATCCAGAACAGGTGGGACGGGTCGAGGTTGGCGCCGATCACCGGGCCAACGGCTCCGCGTAGTTTGAGCAGCGAGCGCACGTTGTACACGCATTGGCTGCCGTGCAGTTCCAGGGCGATGCGCTCCACGCCATTGACCTTGGCCAAGTCGGCGATTTCGCTCCAGAACGGCAGCAGGCGTTCCTCCCACTGATAGCGCAGGATGGTCTGGGTTTCTGGCGGCCACGAGGCAACCACCCAGTTGGGCATGCGGTCGCCCGCCTGGCCTTCGGGCAAGCCGGACATGGTGCACACGGTCTTGACCCCCAATTCGCCGGCCAGGCGAATGGTGTCTTTAAGGCACTGCGCCTGTTCCGGCTGCGTCGGGTGCAGCGGGTTGCCGTTAGCGTTGAGGGCGATGATCTCCAGGTTGTGCTGTTCGAAGCTGTGGGTGAAATCCCGGCGTGCGGCGTTGCTCTCGAGCATCTGCTTGAGGTTGAAGTGCGGCGCGGTGGACCAGCCGCCGGTGTTCACTTCCAGGCCCGACAGGCCCATGCGTTCAGCATGCTTGAGTACATCGCCCAACGGCAGGTTGCCCAGGGTATCGGTGACAAATCCCAGCTTCATAGCGAGGCTCCTTCGCGTGGCAGGTAGAGTGAGGGGGTGTCCAGGTGGCGCAGGGTGATGCGGCGGCCTTCGGTGAGCGCCTGCACGCCGGCTTCGGCCATCAACGTGGCGCAATAACCATCCCAGGCGGTGGCGGCGTGGGCTGGGAACTGGCCGTTGCGCACGAACTCGACAAACGCCTTGTCCTGCAAGCGGTAGGCCTCCGCAAAGCGCGGGCGCCAGTCGGCGGCGTAACGCTGTACCGCCTGCAGGCCGCTGTTGTAGTGGGCGTGAACGGGAGCTGCGAGTTGCACCGAACCCTGTTTGCCCACCAGCTCACCGCGCACGTCATAGCCGTAGTGGGCGTTGTTGTTCACCTCGATGTTCACCAGGTGCCCGTCGCGGGTTTCCAGCACCATGAACACCGGCGCGCCGATGCCGCCTGCCGGCTGGAATACCGAAATGGCGCTGTATTCGGTGTCAAGCACATGGCGCGCCACATCGAACTCATGGGGCGCCGAATTGCTGATCGCCATTTGCCCGCTGAAGTTGGCCGGTGCTTCGACGTTGCGGTGGAAGTTATGCATCATCACTGCGCTGCCGATCGCGCCGCTTTGCAGAGCGTGCTTCATCTCGCGGTAGGAGGGGTCGAAACGGCGCATGAAGCCCAGTTGGATGAACTGGCGCCCCACTGAGATCTCGCGGTCGATCACCGCCAGGCATTCCTCGGAACTGGGCGACAGCGGCTTCTCGCACAGCACTGGCTTGCCCAGGTCGATGGCTGCCAGGCACAGCGCGGCATGGGTGGCGTCGGGGCTGGCGATGATCACGGCGTCCACGTCGCTGCGGGCCAGCGTGGCCAGCGGATCGGTGGCGACATGCGCCGCGCCGTAGCGCTGGGCGACTTCCTTGGCACGCTCGGGGTTGGCGTCGCAGATCACTTGGAGCGTGGTGCCCGGCAAGTCCTGGGCAATGATGCGGGCGTGGTCTTCGCCCATGATGCCGGCGCCGATGACGGCGATTCGGAGGGTCATGGTGGGGTGTCCTGACGAATTGTTGTGGTTGTTATGGAGCGATTATTGGCGGCGCCAAATCTTCGTTCAAGGACGAGCAAGGGCTAAATATGATGGAAATTCCATCAAATAATGCGCGGCGCAGGCGTCGATAAGTCGGGAATTACCCTTTATAACTGATGGTATTCCTATCACTGGCAAGGCGCCCTTCATGGCCACTAAAACCCCTGCGCAACTTTGGAAAGGTCCCACCGTCGAGCAGATCGCCAAGGTCGCCAGGGTGGGCGTTGCCACGGTGGACCGTGTGCTCAACAACCGTTCGAATGTGCGCGAAAACACCCGGCTCAAAGTGCTGGCGGCGCTGGACAAGCTCAAGCAGGACCAGGCCAATGGCACCGCCACCTTGCACATCAAGTTGTTCTGCGATTCGGGCGAGACCTTCAACGCCACGTTGGCCAGCGCAGAGGCGGCGATCAACAGTTCCACCCCCGGCGTGGTCGTACACGGTCACTATGTGCCCACCAATCAGGTCGACCCGGCGGCCTTTGCCGACCAGGTGCAGGCAGAGGGTGCCTCGGCGGATGGCGTGATCGTGGTGTCCCGTGAACATCCGGCGATCAACCGGGCAATCCGCGCCTTGTGCCGCCATGGCATCCCGGTGGTCTGCCTGACCACCGACCTGCCCAATTCGGGGCGCAGCGCCTATGTGGGCAACGACCAGTACGCTGCCGGCAGCGTCGCCGGGTTGCTGATCGGCAATGCGCTGGCGCGGGAGAAGGCCAAGATTTTGCTGGTTACCAGCATGGCGTTTCGCTGCCAGCAGGAGCGTGAGATGGGCTTTCGGCGGGTGCTGCGGGCGGAGTTTCCCCACCTGAAAATCGATGAGCGGATGATGTCCGACGACCGTCCGCAAACCACTGCCGAACAGCTGATGCGCTACTTTTCCAAGCACGATTACCCGGCTGCCATCTACAACGTGGCTGGCGCCAACCGGGGTGTGGCCCAGGCAATCAGTACCATCGCCACCGGGCATCGCCCGGTGTTTGTCGGCCATGAATTGACCGGACACACGCGGGCCATGCTGGAGTCCGGAGTAATGGACTACGTGGTGTCGCATGATTTTATCGGCGAGATGGCGGCGGCCGTGCGCTGGATTCGCGGGGCACGCGAAGGCGCCAGGGCGGCGCCACCGTTTACGCGGGTGCTGGTGCATACGCGGTACAACTGTGATTGACGGGTAAGACGTAAAAGTCCAGTATGGAATTATAAGTACAAAAATCGCTGCGCCCGTTTCACCTTTTTCTTCACTCTTGCCAAATCAACAACAACTTGCGAGATCACCCCCATGAAGAAACTCCCCCTCATCACCGCCCTGGCCCTTGGCCTGATTGCGGCTGGCCCGCTGCTGGCGGCCGAGAAAACCCTGCGTATCGGCATCGAGGCGGCTTACCCGCCGTTCGCGTCCAAGACTGAAGACGGCAAGATCGTCGGCTTCGACTACGACATCGGCAATGCGTTGTGCGCGCAGATGAAGGTCAAGTGTGTGTGGGTCGAAGGTGAGTTCGACGGTCTGATTCCTTCCCTCAAGGTGAAGAAAATCGACATGGCGCTGTCGTCCATGACCATCAACGAAGACCGCAAGAAGTCGGTGGACTTCACTCACAAGTACTATTTCACCTCGTCACGCCTGGTGATGAAAGAAGGCGCGGTGGTGGATGACGGATACGCCAGCCTCAAGGGCAAGACCATCGGCGTGCAGCGCGCCACCACCACGGATCGTTACGCCACCGAGGTGTTTGAGCCCAAGGGCATCACCGTCAAGCGCTACAGCAACAACGAAGAAATCTACATGGACCTGGCAGCGGGGCGCTTGGATGCGATCTTTGCCGACACCATTCCTTTGAACGACTTCCTGCAGATGCCACGGGGCAAGGGCTATGCGTTTGTCGGGCCGGAGCTCAAGGACCCGAAATACGTGGGCGAGGGCGCGGGGATTGCGGTGCGCAAGGGCAATGAGGCGTTGGTCAGCGAACTGAACACGGCGATTGACGGGATTCGCGCGAACGGTGAGTACCAGAAGATTTCGCAGCAGTACTTCAAGTCCGACATCTACGGCGATTGAGAGTTGTAGTGAGCGGGCTTGCCCCGCGCTGGGGGTGTAGAACCGTAGACATCCTTTACATCTGAAACCGGAGACATCGTTTACACATTTGAAGCTTGGACGCGGCTCATTCCTCGTCCAAGCCTCCCCAGGGATAATCACACAGGTAAAGATCCCAAACATCTTCTTCAACTTCCTTGAGCGCAATCCGTTCTCCTGATAGTGCTTCGCTAACAAACACCAACTTTCCTTTCCACATGATCGAGCCGTTTTTCCTTACGCTTCGTACTTTCATTTCCGCCGCATATTCCACATCCGGCAAGCATCCTGGATAAGGTCGATTAGACGGCACATACAGCTCTCCTGGGCGCTTCATGCCGAGCGCCTCGTGGGGGCGTATGTAATTGAATTCATGTCGAAAGTGCTCTAGAAAAAGCTGCTGCTCAACCAGGTTTTTCCCAATCGGTAGCTCTAACTTCATACTGCGATGCATCCGTTCATGCCGGCCATTTTGGTCCGGTCTTCCCGGCATGGTTCGCTCCGGATATATACCCAAACGGATCCACCAAACGGCCAGTGTGGACATTCTTGCCAGGCCTGGAGACGCAAAAGGAACGCCGTTGTCAGACCGAATGACTTCAGGCATTCCGTACTCATGGAAAAGCCTCTCAAATGCTTGTTTTACAGGCTTGGTCATGATCCTGGAGTGAGCTCTGCACGCCAAAAATCATACGAGAGGCATGGTCTGTAACGGTTAAGGGATAGCACATATGGGCGTTGAGCATCTTGAACTGCCCTTTGTAGTCAGCGCACCACGTATTGTTGGGCTCGTTGGCTTCGCGCATTTCCCTGTGACCGGTACTGTGCCGTCGTTTGAAGCGTCGTTTTTGACCAGCCCAAGACGGTCAAGCCATTGGCCTGCCGTGCTTGGAGATGGCCAGGCGACCGACGAATCATCGATTCCTAATAGCCTGACAAGCTTCTTCGGCCCCCATTCATAGTGGGCTTCTTTCATCGCCACTATGCGAGCCAAGATCTCATCGTCAGTCTTGTTTGGGCTGTTATGGGGTCGTCGAGATAGCTCTGCCAACGACTTTAAATCTCCTTCAACGTGACGGGAGATCCATTTATCTACAGTCGGTCGACTGACGCCGAAGCGCCGAGCTAACTGGCTTTTGGTGAAGTCACCAGAAAGCCAGTCGATGACCAGTTTGATTCGTTGATCCATGGGAGACTCTTGGTTCCAGGGCATGATCAGTTACCTCCTGATCATGCGTAATAACCTGTAAACCATGTCCCCGGTTAGAAATGTAAACGATGTCCCCGGTCTGTACCGGGGCAAGCCCGCTCACTACATTGACGCTTGCAATCGCAGGCAAGCCAGCTCCCACATTTTAATGCGGTGTTCTTAAGAACCCTTCAGTTCCTTGAGGTGCTTGTACACCGTCGCCCGGCCCATCCCCAGCACATTCGCCACATAGTTCGACGCGCTCTTGCCCTTGAACGCGCCCTCGGCATGCAGTGCCAGCACCAACTCGCGCTTGTGGTCACGGGTCAGCAGATTCAGGCTCAGCTGTCGCTCGCGCATCCACGCATGCAAAAACGTGTTGATACGTTCCTGCCAATCGTCGCGAAACAGCGAGTCCGGCTGTGGGATCAGTTTGCTCGGCGACAGGAACAAATCCAGCGCCGCCTTGGCGTTTTCGAACAGCGAAATATTCAGGTTGATGCACAACACCGCCAGCCGCCGGCCGGTGTGATCGTGCAGCACGGTGCTGAGGCTGCGGATTTTCTGGCCGTCCCAGTTGAGCTTTTCGTACGGGCCGATATTCACTTCGCTGACGTCGTCAGTGAGCATGTCCTCCAGCGCCGAGTCGTCGCCAATCGCTCGTTTCGACAGGTTGTTGGCGATGTAGTCGACCTTTGCGAGCGCAAGTCGTGCAGCACCGCTTCGGCGTGGGGAAAGAACAGCGTGGCGATGGCGTCGGCCATCGCACGGAAGTTCTGCATGACCTTGTCTTGTTCAGCGGTGTTCATCAATGGGGCTCCAGACGGGCGGGGAGAGCATACCAGCGTCGAGGCCGAATCGCGCCAGGGCTTCGGGCAACGCCGCGCCGCGTATCAGTGCGGCGCTGGCCTGGCCCATGGCGGGTGAGGTCTGGATGCCATAGCCACCTTGGGCCGCTACCCAGAACAGGCCGGGCACCTGGGGATCGAAACCGCTGATCAAGTCACCGTCCTGCACAAAGCTGCGCAACCCGGCCCAGGTGCGCGTAGGGCGGCGAATGGTCAGGGTGGTGGCTTCTTCGATCTGGTAGATGCCCATGGCGATGTCCAGTTCTTCGGGCTGGATATCCTGGGGTTCCACCGGGTCGGCGTTGGCGGGCGAGCCGAGGAACATGCCGGCGTCAGGCTTCATGTAGAAGGACTCGTCCAGCGCCACCAGCATCGGCCAGTGGTGGGTGTCCACGCCTTCGGGGCCGGCGAAGATGAAGGCCGAGCGACGTTTGGGTTGCAGGCCGATGGCGGCGGCACCGGCCAGCGCGCCGATCGTGTCGGCCCAGGCGCCGGCGGCGTTGATGATGATCGGTGCGGTATAGGTGGCTTCGCCGGTGTTCACGTGCCAGACGCCTGCGGCATCGCGGCTTAACCCAAGCACGGCGTGATCGGTCAACACCTCGCCACCGTTGCGACGGATGCCACGCAGGTAACCCTGGTGCAGGGCGTCGGTATCGATGTCGCTGGCGGTCGGGTCATACAGCGCGCCGTGGACTTTTTCGCGGCGCAGGATCGGCAGCTTTGCGCACGCTTCGTCGGCGCTCAGCAGTTCAACTTGCGACACGGTGGCCTTGGCGCTTAAGTACTGCGCGCTCAACTCGGCAGCATCGCCAATGAAATCCACGGTCATCTCGCCCCGTGGGGTCAGCAGTGGATGCTCGCAAAAACCTGGCGGTGGGTTGTCGAAAAACTCACGGCTGGCCAGGGTCAACGCGCGTACTTGCGGGTGCCATAAGCGGCGGTATACAACGCCGCCGAACGCCCGGTGGAGTGATAGCCGGGATGGCTCTCGCGCTCCAGCACGATCACCTTGCCGTGCTGCGACAACCAGAAACCCGTGGACGCGCCGGCAATCCCGCCGCCGATGATGATGAAATCTGCGTGGCTCATAGCTGTCTCCAAAGGGCGTTGGCCAATGCAATGTCTTCCAGGCCCAGGCCGATGGAACGGAAGAATACAGAACGGTCGTAGGTAGGGCGTTGCACGTGTTCGCTGAGCAATTCCGGCAGGTCGCCGATGATGTCGCGCTTGTCCCAGCCATGCTGTTCGGCGGCGATCAGCATCTCACCCGCCGCGCCCGGAGTGGTCTGGCGATAGTCGCAGAACACCTGCATGGCGTTGAGGGACTGGGGCGGTACTTCGTGGGCACGGGGCGCGTTGGTGCTGATGGAAGTGATCAATGCGGGTTTGCTCAAGCGGGCGGGATCGATCACCGGGCCGGCGGATGAGGTGCACAGCAGGATCACATCGGCGTCCGCCAGGGCCGTATCGCGGGTGTGGGCGATGACGACGCGCGGGTCCAGGCCTTTGAGATGAGCGATGGCCTCGGGCGTGGCGTTGGCCAGGCTGGGCGAATACAGGTGGATGGACTGCCAATCCCGCAAGTCCTTGACGTAATGCAAGTGCGCCTGCGCCACCTTGCCACTGCCGATAATCGCCAGGCGCTGCGCGGATAACGGTGTTAGCGCATCCACCGCCAGTGCGGTGGTTGCAGCGGTGCGTGCGGTGGTCAGTTCGGCGGCGTCGCACAGCAGCACCGGTTGGCCGGTGTGCATCGACATCAACAGCGTCCACGCGGTCACCAGCGGCCCTTGTTCACGCACGATATAGGGCGAGGTCTTCACCCCGTACACCCCGTCCTCGGCCAGCACGCCCAAGTAGTTGATAAAGTCCCCGGCGCCTTGCGGGAACTCCACCAGTTGCTGGGCGGGCTGCACCGCCAGCCCAGCGGCCAGATCGCGAAACAGCTTATGCAGAATCTGCGGCACATCGACCTGGGCGAGCAGTTCGCGGGCTTGAGCTCTGTTGATCACTTGAGGGGTGCTGGACATAGGAGTCTCCGTGACTAAACTATTTTGTCTATTATGGACTTTTAGTTCTGTCGAGCAAGAGGGAAACCTCAACCTTTGAAGCGAAACCCTCCCGACAGTTTTTCCTTCAAAAAGCTGACCAGCGCGCTCACCGACTTCGGCACGTGGGGCGAGTACGGGCGAATCAGGTAGATCTCATCGGCAAACGCCCCCTTGAGTGTCCAGTCCTTGAGTACCTGCACCAGCTTGCCGCTGGCCAACGCGGCATGGGCGCTGAAATCCGGGAGCAGGGCGATGCCCAGGTGGTTGAGCGCCGAGTCGCGCAGGGCTTCGCTGTTATTGGTGGCGAAGCTGCCGGAGATAGGCACGGTGAGGCGTTCGACGTGTTTGGTGCCGCGTTCGAAGGTCCAGGCGGGTTGGTCGGTGCCGCGTGGATAGAACAGGCAGTTGTGGGCTGACAGTTGCGTCGGTTCGCGGGGCTCACCGTGGCGTTGCAGGTAGTCTTGGGTCGCAACCAACACTGAGCCGGTGTCGCACAGCTTCCAGGCGACATGGGTTTCCGGTACCTGGAAACCGTGGCGCACGGCCAGGTCATAGCCCTCGGCGGCGAGTGAACTCAAGGCGTCCGAAACGTCCAGTTGGATGCGTACTTGCGGGTAGCGCTGCAAAAACTCCGACAAATGCGGTACCAACTGCTGACGGGCAAACGCCACCGGCGCGGTCAGCCGCACCAACCCACGAATCTCCCCCACAGAATCGCGCACCGACGAGAAGCTGCGCGCGATCTGTTCGTAGGCGCTGCGCACTTCACGGGTGAGCGACAGTCCGGCATCCGTCAGCCTGACGCTGCGGGTGGTGCGCGTCACCAACTGGGTGCCGGTGGCCTTTTCCAGGTCGGAAATGCGCTGGCTCACAGCCGATTTACTCACCCCCAGGCGCGCCGCCGCAGCGGTGTACGTGCCTTGTTCTTCCAGCACCGACAGCCAGTGGATATGGGTCCACAGTCCTTCGATCTCGGTTTTTTCCATAATTGGATTGTTCGTTTAAGTGGACAATAAGTTCAGGATTCTGCTCTGGTTTGGAACAAATCGAAAGCCTATCGTGTGTCCCAACGTCACCCACCTGGGATCTACTGCCATGACAACGACAATCGAGCACTACATCAACGACCAGCGCGTGTCCCGCGATGATCGCTATCAGGACGTCTTCAACCCGGCCACCGGCGAAAAAACCGGCCGCGTGGCCCTGGCCAGCCGCCAGACCGTTGGCGAAGCCGTCGCCGCCGCTCAGGCCGCCTTCGACGACTGGGCCGACACTCCGCCCATCCGCCGCGCCCGCGTACTGTTCCAATACCTGCACCTGCTGCGTGAGCGCAAGGACGACCTGGCCCGCATCATCGTGGCCGAACACGGCAAGGTCTTCACCGACGCCCAGGGCGAAGTGGACCGTGGTATCGACATTCTGGAGTTCGCCTGCGGTATTCCGAACCTGCTCAAAGGTGAACACTCGGACCAGGTTTCCCGAGGCATGGACAACTGGACGATGCGCCAGCCGCTGGGCGTTGTCGCGGGCGTGACGCCGTTCAACTTCCCGGTGATGGTACCGATGTGGATGTACCCGATCGCCATCGCGGCGGGCAACACCTTCATCCTCAAGCCAAGCCCGACTGACCCAAGTGCCTCGCTGTTCATGGCCGAACTGCTGCGTGAAGCGGGCCTGCCCAAAGGCGTGTTCAACGTGGTGCAGGGCGACAAGGAATCGGTGGACGCGCTGATCGAGCACCCGGACGTCAAGGCCCTGAGTTTTGTTGGCTCGACGCCAATCGCTCAATACATCTACGAAACCGGCGCCCGCAACGGCAAGCGCGTCCAAGGCCTGGGCGGCGCGAAAAACCACATGGTGGTGATGCCCGATGCCGACATCGAAAAAACCGTCGACGCCCTGATGGGTGCCGCCTACGGCAGTGCCGGCGAACGCTGCATGGCCATCTCCGTCGCGGTGCTGGTGGGTGATGTGGGTGACAAAGTCGTTGCCGCCCTGACCGAGCGCGCCAAGCAACTGCGCATCACCGATGGCCGCGATCTGAAAGCCGAAATGGGCCCGATTGTGTCCCGTGCAGCGCTTGAACGCATCAGCGGCTACATCGAGCAAGGTGTGCAAGCGGGCGCCCAACTGCTGCTGGACGGGCGTGACTACGTGCCGACTGAAGCAGGCCTGGAAAACGGCTTCTGGCTCGGCGCGACGCTGTTCGACCACGTAACCCGCGAGATGAGCATCTACCGCGAAGAAATCTTCGGCCCGGTGCTGGCGTGTGTGCGCGTGAATGACTTTGGTGAAGCGATCAAACTGGTCAACGACCATGAGTTTGGCAACGGCGTGAGCTGCTTCACCCGCGACGGCAACATCGCCCGCGAATTTGCACGGCGCATTCAGGTGGGCATGGTCGGCATCAACGTGCCGATCCCGGTGCCGATGGCTTGGCATGGTTTTGGTGGTTGGAAGAAGAGCCTGTTTGGTGACATGCACGCCTACGGCACTGAGGGTGTGCGGTTCTACACCAAGCAGAAGTCGATCATGCAGCGCTGGTCGGAGAGCATTGAGCAAGGCGCCGAAT
Organism: Pseudomonas poae; assembly: GCA_004000515.1. Taxonomy (GTDB): domain Bacteria; phylum Pseudomonadota; class Gammaproteobacteria; order Pseudomonadales; family Pseudomonadaceae; genus Aquipseudomonas; species Aquipseudomonas cremoris. The sequence goes on along the minus strand of CP034537.1, from coordinate 5,771,892 downwards.
TCGCGATGCCGGTTTCCAAATAATCCCAGGTTGTAGTAGATCCAGTGTGGAAGCGGGCTTGCCCGCGATAGCGGCGTGTCAGTCAACCTTTTGGTTCTGATACACCGCAATCGCAGGCAAGCCAGCTCCCACATTTGCGTAAGGAACGAGGCACAAGTCTTGGCTTCGCTTGCTCTACCTAGAGGAACTTGGCACGCTCACCCAGCGAGCGAACACAGTCAAGTCAATCAATATAGGGAAATGCCACGTTGAGCTGGGTAAAATTCGCAGTATTGCTGGCCTTGTTGGGCACGTTGCTGGCCGGTTGCGCGCCGTCTCACTCGGCATGGACGGGCGTCAGGAACGCGTTTGTCGGCACGCGCTTCGATGCCCACCTCTATGATGATTGCAGCCGCGGCTGTGGCGATTCCTATTGGTCCCCGGTCAACAAGAACAAGGTCTATGACCAGGTTGTGAAGGAGGGCGATAGCCAGCGCTATTTCGTGACCTGGATCCGCGACTGTCGTTACTCTGTGCTCGTCTCGGGTGAGGGCGTTATCCAATCCTGGCGCTATGATAATGAAAACCGTAGCAGCTGTTACATTTTCTAGTCGGCTGTTTTCACCGCCGCCCGGTGCGGATATCGAAATGTTGGAGCGGTCTTGTGTGGGAGCTGGCCCCCACACAAGCATCAGCGGCCACTAATCGATCAGTTGAACGACCCGCCTGGCAATCAGCACACCCACCACCGGTGCCAGCGCAAACATCCCAAACAACCACATCGCTGCGCTTGCTGTGCCTTCGATTCCGCCGGGTTCAGTAAGGCCCGCGATGTTCGCGACCATGCCCGCCAGTGCGGCGCCAAACGCGGTGGCGAACAGTTGCACCGTGGTAATGGACGCAGAGGCCAGGTCCTGTTCGCCGGCGGGTGCCACTTGGAACACCCGGGTCAACAAGTGCGGCCATGTCAGGCCCACCCCAGGCCTATCAGGGTAAGCGCCATGCAAATCGGCACAAGTTTCTGCGCATCGCCATGGCTTTCGCTAGGCATTAGCAGCGCCAGTGCCAGCATGCCCACTACACCCAGGATCGGTCCGGCCAGGATAGCCCGTCGAACATTCGCGCCGGTTATTCCGGCGCTGGCGATTGACCCCAGCGTCCAGCCGGCCGCCATCAATGCGGCAAGATAGCCGGCCACCAGTGGCGACTGGTGGTGCAGAACTTGAAGAAACAGCGGTACAAAGATTTCGCCACTGGTGACGGCGACCGCCAACAACGACATCGTGGCGTACAGCGCGCCAAGCGCAGTGGTCAGCCGAAAGGCTCCAGCGGGCAACAGTCGATGGCGGGCGCGGCTTTCTGTGACGATCAGCAGGCCAGTGAGCAGGGCTGCCGCTGCGAGCCCCAGCAGGTTCAAGGGCAGACCGGAAGAGACACTGCCGGCCGACACCGACAGTACCGCGGCCGTCAGCAACCACAACTGAGTGATCGGCAACGGTGTTGGCTCAGCGCGGTCTGTGCTGCGCCCAGGCAGTACCGTTGCGGCCAGCACGGCGAACAACCCGGCCACTGGAATCAAGGACCAGAACGCCGCTCGCCAGATGCCCAGTTCGGCAAAAACGCCGCCCACGGCTGGCCCGACCAGCGTTGCGACACCCCACATCCCAGAGACCAACGCCATTGCGCGTGGCCACAAGCGTTCATCGAATACCAGCCGAATCATTGCGTAGGACAGCGCGAACAAGAATCCACCGCCCAGTCCCTGTACCAGCCGTCCGACCAGCATCACTGGCATGGAAGGCGCAAACGCGCAGGCCAAAGACCCGCCGGCGAACACCAGGCTGGCAACGAGGTAAGCCCCACGCGGCCCCAGGCGGCCAAGCAAGCGTGCAGACAACGCCGAACCGAGGATCGAGGCGGTGACAAACAGCGTGGTGTTCCAGGCGTAATAGTCGATGCCGCCGATGTCCTGGACCACTGACGGCAGAATCGTGGTGGCGATGTAGACGTTAAGCGCATGCAGCACCACGCCACCTGCCAGGGCCAGTGACCGTACGCCGTTTGCACCGGACAGCAAGGCGGCCCAGTTGGAGGGAGAGGTTCGCGCTGTGTTCATGGAGACTCCATGTCAAGGAATGAAGGCTTGCCAGGACAAGCCGACACTCTTTATAAGACCTCATGTATAGATGAGGTCAAGGCGCCAATGGAAGCGAAAATCGATGTGCACATCCCCCTCGGGGTCGGCGAAGTGGCGCGGCGTAGCGGGGTGACCGTGGCGACGGTACATTTTTACGAAGCCAAGGGTTTGATCAACGGCCAACGCAGCCCAGGCAATCAGCGCCGCTACCACCGTGACGTGCTGCGCCGCATTGCGGTGATCAAGGTGGCGCAGCGCGCGGGGATTCCGTTGGCAACCATCAAGGCAGCACTGGAGGATCTGCCGCTGGGGCGACCGCTGACGGCCAAGGACTGGACGCAGCTTTCCAAGCGCTGGCGAGACATGTTGAATGAGCGAATCAACAGCCTCACGCAACTGCGCGACCAACTCGACGAGTGTATCGGCTGCGGGTGCCTGTCCCTGGCTGACTGCCCGCTGCGCAATCCGGGGGACCGGTTAGGGCAGGTGGGAGACGGGGCGGTGTTATTGGGAAAATAAAACCCTTAGCGTCTGCCGGTGCGCGTACTCACATCCACCCACACCGCCAACACCAGAATGCTGCCCTTGACGATCATCTGCCAGTAGCTGTCCACGTCCAGCATTGACATCCCATTGTCCAGACTGGTGATCACCAGCGCCCCGAGCAACGCCCCATACACCGTGCCCGAGCCGCCGCGCATGGACGTGCCACCGATAAAACACGCAGCGATGGCATCCAGTTCACCCATGTTGCCCGCCGATGGCGACCCCGCCGCAAGCCGTGCCGTGTTGACCAAGCCGGCGAGGGCACACATCACACCCATGATGCCGAAGATCCACAACTTCACCGCCTGCACGTTGATGCCCGACAGCCGCGTGGCTTCCATATTGCTGCCCACTGCATACACGCGACGGCCGAACACGGTCTGGCTGGTGACGTAGCTGAATACGCCCAACAGAACCAGCAACAGCAGCACTGGCACGGGAATACCGTCATAGCTGTTGAGGGTGGTGACGAACCCGGCCAACACCGCACCGATCACCGCAACACGCACCAGATCACGTACCAGCGAGTGCGCCGCCAACCCATGCAGTGCGCGATTGCGCCGCTGTTTCCAGGTTAAAAAAAGCGTCAACGCAAACAACAAAACGCCGAGCCCGATACCCACCGAATGCGGCAAATACCCCTGGCCCACATACACCAGCGATGGCGACACTGGCGCAATGGTTGTTCCCCGGTAATCCCCAGCAGAATCCCGCGAAACGCGAGCATCCCGCCCAAACCGACGATAAAAGAAGGGATGCGCAAGTAGGCCGTCATATACCCATTGGCCAACCCAATCATCAGCCCACACAACGCCACCAGACTTACGTTGGCCAGCAAGGGGATGTGATAAACCACGTCCAGAATCGCTGCCAACCCACCCAATAATCCCAGCAGCGAGCCCACCGACAAGTCGATCTCACCGCTGATAATTACCAGCACCATGCCGCACGCCAGAATCCCGGTGATCGACATCTGCCGCAGCAAGTTGGACAAGTTGCGTGGGGTGAGGAACCCGCCCTCGGTCTGCCAACTGAAAAACACCCAGATCACCGCCACGGCGATGACCAGGGCGAGCATTTTGTAGCGGGTAAACAGCTGTTTCACCTGATTCATCTACGCGGTCTTCCGATCGTTTTTATTGTGTTGGCTGAGCGCGGCGGCGAGCACCTGTTCTTGGGTAAGCCCTTGGTTGATGAAGTCGCCGCGCAGCTGGCCTTCGCCGATCACCAGCACGCGGTCGGACACCCCGAGCACTTCGGCCAGTTCCGACGAGACCATGATGATCGCCACGCCTTCGGCCGCGAGTAGGCCCATCAGCTTGTAGATCTCATACTTGGCGCCCACGTCTACGCCGCGTGTGGGTTCATCGAGAATCAGCACGCGTGGCTTGGCCATGAGCATTTTGGCCAATACGGCCTTTTGCTGATTGCCCCGGACAGGCTGGTGATCGGCAAGAACGGGCTTGAGGTTTTCAGGTGCATGCGGGCGATCTGCTGGTCAATGCTGCCCAGTTCGGCCTCGGCGTCGATGCGGGTCAGGTTGGCGTAGGTGTCGAGTACGGCCAGGGTGATGTTCTGGCCCACGCCGAAGTCGGGGATGATGCCTTGGCGCTTGCGGTCTTCGGGCACCATGCACAGCCCGGCGCGGATGGATTTGAGCGGGGTGCGCGTGTCGATCACCTGGCCGTCCAGCCACACCTCGGCGCTGTAGCGGCCGGGGTAGGCACCGAACAGTGCCGACACCAGTTCCGTACGCCCAGCGCCCACCAGCCCGGCGATGCCGAGGATCTCCCCGCGCTTGAGCGAAAACGAAATATCGTCCACGCGCTTGCGCTTGGGATTGTCGACGTCAAAGCAGGTGACGTTGCGCGCCTCGAAAATCACTTCGCCTACGGCGTGGGGTTCGGTGGGGTAGAGGTTACTCATCTCGCGCCCGACCATTTGCGTAATGATCTTTGCAATGTCCATGTCGGCCATGGCCGTGGTCGCGATGTGCTTGCCGTCGCGGATCACCGCGATGGTGTCGCACACCGCCGCCACTTCATCGAGCTTGTGGGAAATGTATACGCAGGCCACGCCCTTGGCTTTCAGGCCTCGGATGATGTCCAGCAACACTTCGATTTCCGAGCGGGTCAGGGCCGAGGAGGGCTCGTCGAGAATCAACAGGCGCGCCTGTTTGTTGAGGGCCTTGGCGATTTCCACCAGTTGCTGGTAACCGCCGCCGTATTGCGACACCGGCAGCGCCACGTTCATGTCCGGCACCTTGAGCTCGCGCATCAAGGCTTCGGCGCGGTGGAGCATCGCCGGGTAGTTCATGCGCCCACCCGGCAGGGTCAGCTCGTGGCCCATGAAGATGTTTTCGGCCACCGACAGATCGGGCACCAGGGTCAGTTCCTGATGGATGATCACGATACCGGCGGCCTCGGTTTCGCTGATGGACTGGGCCTTGAGGGGCTGGCCGTCCCACAGAATCTCGCCCTCCCAGGTGCCGTGGGGATAGACCGCCGACAGCACCTTCATCAAAGTGGATTTACCCGCACCGTTCTCACCGCACAGGCCGACGCATTCCCCGGCCGCACCTGGAGATCGATGCCGTTGAGGGCTTTGACACCGCCAAAGGTTTTGACGATGCCGTTCATTTGCAGCAGATAGTCGGCCATGGCGGTCACTGCCCGGCGATCTGCTCTTTGGTATAGAACCCGTCCTTCTCCAACAGGTCGATATTGGCCTTGGTCAGCGGGGTCGGGGTGAGCAGGATGGTGTCGACCTTTTGCTGCCGTTGTCGTATTGGGAGCTGTAGGCCGGTTTCTCGTTGCGCGCCAGTTGCACCGAGAGCTTGGCCGCTTCGGTGGCGATCAGCTTGAGCGGCTTGTACACGGTCATGGTCTGGGTGCCGTCGATCACACGCTTGACGGCCGCCAGGTCGGCGTCTTGCCCGGAGATTGGCACCTTGCCCGCCAGTTTCTGCGCGGCCAGCGCCTGGATCGCGCCGCCGGCGGTAGCGTCGTTGGAGGCGACGATGGCGTCGATCTTGTTGTCGTTTCGAGTGAGCGCATTCTCGACGATGCTCAGGGCTTCGGTGGGGTTCCATTCCTTGACCCACTGCTGGCCCACCACCTTGATATCGCCCTTGTCGATGGCCGGTTGCAGCACCTTCATCTGGCCTTCGCGCAGCACCTTGGCATTGTTGTCGGTGGGCGCGCCGCCGAGCAGGAAGTAATTGCCCTTGGGCGCCGCTTGCAGCACGCCGTTGGCCTGCATCTCGCCGACTTTCTCGTTATCGAAGGAGATGTAGGCGTCAATGTCTGCGTTGAGGATCAGGCGGTCATAAGACACCACCTTGATCCCGGCCTTCTTGGCTTCGGCCACGGCATTGGTGAGTACAGTGGCGTTGAACGGCACGATGACGATCACGTCGACGCCCCGGGAGATCAGGTTTTCGATTTGGGAAATCTGCTTTTGCTCGTTGGCATCGGCTGACTGCACAAAGACCTTGGCGTCGAGTTTTTCAGCGGCGGCGACGAAGTAGTCACGGTCGCGGGACCAGCGTTCCAGGCGCAGGTCGTCAATGGAAAAACCGATTTTCGGGTGGGCCGAGTCGGCCATTACCGGCAGGGCGAGCAGGGCCAGGGCAGTGGCGATAAGCGTGCGTTTCATGGTTATGCGTCCTTTTATTGTTGTTGGAAAGACACAGCGTGTTGCCGGTGGAACTGTAGAGCGTCGTTTTGACGCCCGTGCACAGATTTGTCGCGCAATTGTCACCGGTAGATAAACCGATTCACGATGCCTTCAAGCATCTCCTGGCGACCGCTGACGGCTTGGGGATTCAACTCATGGGCAAATGCATGCTCGGCCAGCGACTCCAGGCTGAATTCACCTGCCAATACCGCCTGGCCCAGCGGCTGCTGCCAACCGGCGTAACGCTGGTCCTTGAACTGCTGCAACCGATCGTTCTGCACCATCGCCGCGGCGCGTTCCAATGCCAGGGCCAGTACGTCCATTGCCTCTACGTGGCCGTGGAACAGGTCCACTTCGTCCAGGCTCTGGCGACGCACCTTGGAGTCAAAGTTATAGCCGCCATTTTTAAACCCGCCAGCCTTGAGGATTTCATAGGTGGCCAGGGTCATCTCCTCGACGCTATTGGGGAACTGGTCGGTGTCCCAGCCGTTCTGCGGGTCGCCCCGGTTGGCGTCGATGCTGCCGAAGATTCCCAGGGACACGGCGGTGGCAATCTCATGATGAAAACTGTGCCCGGCCAGGGTCGCGTGGTTGGCCTCGATATTCACCTTGATCTCCTGCTCAAGGCCGTATTCATGCAGGAAGCCGAACACTGTGGCGCTGTCGTAATCGTATTGGTGCTTGGTGGGTTCCTGGGGTTTGGGCTCGATCAGCAGGTCGCCCGCAAAACCGATCTTGTGTTTGTGCTCCACCACCATGCGCATAAAGCGCCCCAGTTGTTCGCGCTCGCGCTTGAGGTCGGTGTTGAGCAGGGTTTCATAGCCCTCACGACCACCCCACAGCACATAGTTCGAACCCTTGAGCCGCAGCGTCGCATTCATCGCACTGAACACCTGCGCGGCCGCCACGGCAAACACTTCCGGGTCGGGGTTACTGGCAGCACCTGCCGCAAAGCGCGGGTTGCTGAAGCAATTGGCAGTGCCCCACAGCAGCTTGATGCCGGTGTGTTCCTGATGGCGCTCCAGATGGTCGACCATCCGCGCAAAGTGGTTGCGGTACTCCTTGAGCGAACTGCCTTCGGGGGCGACGTCCGTGTCGTGAAAGCTGTAGTAGTCGATGCCCAACTTGGAGAAAAACTCGAACGCTGCCTCTGCCTTGCCGATGGCCACCTCCATGGGGTCGCCACTGCGCTGCCAAGGCCGTTTGAAGGTGCCCACCCCAAACATATCCGCCCCGGCCACACAAAGGTGTGCCAGTAGCAGGCTGCCATGCGCAGGTGCTCGCGCATGGGTTTGCCGAGGATGAGTTTGTTGGCGTCGTAATGGCGAAAGGCGAGGGGGGAATCGCTGCTGGGGCCTTCGAAGCGAACCTTCTCGACACCGGGGAAGTACGGCATGGCGCTTTCCTTATTGTTCTTGGCGGTGTCTGGATACTAGCAACGGGGTTGGGCCGAAAATTATGAAAATCACCAAGGGGTGGTGCGATTTTGAGTGAGGGGGTCTAGTCTGTGGCGACCGGCCCCAGGACAAAAACAATGAAAACCCTACCGCCCGTGCACCGCATTGCCTTGCTGTTCAATGGCAGCAAGATCTACGACCGCGGCATCATCGCCGGCATCGGCAATTACCTGAGCAGCACGCGTGCGTCCTGGGACTTGTTCCTTGAAGAAGATTTTTTGTGCCGTCTCAAGGGCATCGAGCGCTGGCAGGGCGACGGCATCATTGCCGACTTCGACGACCCGTTGATCGGCGAAGCGTTGGCCGGGAGCAAGGTGCCGGTGGTGGCGGTGGGTGGCTCGTATGCCGATGCGCGGGCGTATCCGAAGGGCATTCCCTACGTGGCCACCGATAACCACGCGCTGATCAAGATGGCCTATGAGCATTTGATTGAGGCCGGGCTGACCCGTTTTGCCTGTTTCAGCCTGCCCGAAGCCCAGGCCAATCGCTGGGCCCAGGAGCGGGAAAAAGCCTTTCGCAGCCTGATGCAACGCGATGGTTTGCCGGTAGCGGTCTATCGCGGCCTGGGCACCAGCGCGCCGCTATGGGACAGCGCGGTGGAGCAGCAGATCGCCTGGCTGCAAAGCCTGCCCAAGCCCATTGGTATCATCGCGGTCACCGACGCCCGTGCCCGGCAGTTGCTGCAAGCCTGTCTCACGGCGGGGATTGCAGTACCGGAAGAAGTGGCGCTGATCGGTATCGACAACGACCCGCTGACCCGCACCCTGACGCGGGTACCGCTGAGTTCAGTGATCCAGGGCACCGAAACCATGGGCCGCACCGCCGCCGCGCTGTTGCATCAGATGCTGCACGGCAAGCCTTGCACGGGTGAGCAGATCCTGGTGCCGCCGGATGCGATCAATGTGCAGGCGTCCAGCTTGCATCAACCGTTGGGCAACCCTTACGTGATGCAGGCGCTGCTGTTTATCCGCCAATACGCTTGCCAGGGTATCAAGACCGCCCAAGTGGCGGCCTATGTGGGCGTGTCGCGCTCATCGTTGGAGTCACACTTTCGCAAGGAGCGCGGTTGCAGCGTGCACGACGAGATCCTGCGCTTCAAACTCGCCAGCGCCGCCAAGGGCCTGGAGGGCAACCGCCTGGCAATTGCCGATATTGCCCAGCAGTGTGGCTTCACCTCCGCGCAGTACCTGCACACGGTGTTCCGTCGGGAGTTCGGCTGTACGCCACGGCAATACCAGCAAGGCCGCTAGAAACTTTGCAGGCCAGGCCCATTCGCCGCTGGACTTGCACCGCACAGACTAGGGAGAATGGTTTTTGTGGCGTAAATGGAAGCTCCCATGACCGACAGTGCCCAGCGTGCCGCCAGCGACATCGACCTGATGACCGAAGTGGCCATGCTTTATTACCTCGACAACATCACGCAGGAAGCCATTGCCAAGCGCTTCGACCTGTCGCGGGTCAAGGTCAGCCGGTTGCTCAAGCGCGCCCGTGATGAAGGGGTGGTAGAGGTGCGGGTGTTGCAGCATCCGGCCTTGAACACTGAGCTGGAGCAGGCGCTGGTGGAGCGCTTCCAACTGGACCGGGCGTTGATCGCAGTCGACCATGGCGACCCCGACACCCAGCGCTCGGCTGTCGCCAGCCTAGTGGCCAACTACCTGAACAAGACCCTCAGTGATGGGATGATCGTTGCCGTGGGCATGGCCGCAATGTCGGCGCGGTGGCCGAGAATGTGTTCCTGCCGGTGACGCGCAACTGCACCTTCGTGTGTGCAATTGGCGGCTCGCTCAAGGCCGGTGAGTACATGAACCCCGACCATATCTGCCGACGCCTGGCCCTGCGTTTCGGCGCCGAAAGCGAAACCCTCTACGCCCCGGCCCTGGTGGCCAACCCGGAACTGCGCAGTGTGTTGATCAACAACGACACTGTGCGCTCGACCCTCGACCGTGCGCGCCGCGCCGATATCGCCTTGATCGGCATCGGTGACATGAGCGAGAACAGCAACATGGTGCGCATGGGCTGGTTCTCGCCCCAGGAAATCGCCCAGGCCCGGGTGTCTGGCACGGTGGGCGACATGATGGGTTATGACTTTATCGACATCCACGGCCAGCCGGCGGTCAACGCCATGCAGGGCAGGGTGATCGGCCTGACGGTGCAGGAGCTGGTGCGCATTCCCGATGTGGTAGCGATTGCCAGCGAGAACACCAAGGCGGCGGCCACCCTCGGCGCGTTGCGCTCCGGGGTGATCAACACCCTGGCGACAACCGTGTCGAATGCCTACACGATCCTCGCCCTGGATGATGCGACGCGGCGGTAGCTCTGGATATCTCTACCCGGCCAGGCGCAGAGCTAAATGTGGGAGCTGGCTTGCCTGCGAAAGCGGTGGGTCAGCTAGCATTTTTACCGCCTGACACTCAGCCTTCGCGGGCAAGCCCGCTCCCACAGGGGATTGGCGGTGTATTCAGTTTTCCGGCCAGGCACAAATTCAAATGTGGGAGCTGGCTTGCCTGCGAAAGCGGTGGGTCAGCTAGCATTTGTACCGACTGATCCGCCGCCTTCGCGAGCAAAGCCCGCTCCCACAGGGGATTGGCGGTGTATTCAGTTTTCCGGCCAGGCACAAATTCAAATGTGGGAGCTGGCTTGCCTGCGAAAGCGGTGGGTCAGCTAGCATTTTTACCGCCTGACACTCAGCCTTCGCGAGCAAGCCCGCTCCCACAGGGGATTGGCGGTGTATTCAGTTTTCCGGCCAGGCACAAATTCAAATGTGGGAGCTGGCTTGCCTGCGAAGGCGGTGGGTCAGCTAGCATTTTTATCGCCTGACACTCAGCCTTCGCGAGCAAGCCCGCTCCCACAGGGGGGTGGCGGTGTGCTCGAATTCCTGCGCCGTCAGGCCACCAGGCGTGCTTCGACCGATTCGGCGAGGTCTGTGAGGATCAGGCAGCACGACACCGCGCCGGCATCCAGCACACCAAGGGAGCGTTCCCCCAGGCGACTGGCGCGTCCAATCTTGGCCACCAGATCTCGGGTGGAATCACGGCCCTGGGACGCTGCGCTTTTCATCTGGTTCAGGGCCTCACGGAATGACGCACTGCTGGCCTCAGCGCGTTCAAACGCCTCCACCGCCGGGATCAGCGTGTCCATCAGGCACTTGTCGCCCACCCCCGCATCACTGATGTCCTGCAGCGAAGTCAGGCCGCCGCGCAGCAGCTTGGCGAAGGTCGCCGCATCGATGCTGTCGTGTCCACGCACTTCATCCGCCATGCCGATAAACAGGCTGCCGTAGAGTGGGCCCATGGAGCCACCGATGCCTTCCATCAGCGCCAGGGTCAGTTCGTCCAGCGCCTCGGCCAGGGACAGCTCGCGACCTTCCAGCGTCTTGCCGCAGCGGGAGAAACCTTTGGCCATGTTGATGCCGTGGTCGCCGTCGCCGATGGCGCCGTCCACTTCACTGAGGTATTCGCGGTTGGCGACGATGATCGACACCAGGTTGGTGACGATGGCGCTGCCGGTGTTGCTGGGGAAGTGCTCGCTCATGCTTCACTCCGACTGTGTCATGCCGATGGAGCGGCAAGGTTGGTCGATCAGGTTGCTCAGCTCCGCATCGAGGCCGAGCAGGGTCAAGGTCACGCCCATCATTTCCAGGGACGTGAAGTAGTTGCCCACGTAGCAACGGTGAATGCGCAGGCCCTTGGCGCGCAGTTGGCGCTCGACCTCGGCGTAGAAAATATACAGCTCCATCACCGGCGTCGCGCCCAGGCCCGAGACCAGCACCACCACGCTTTGGTCCTGGGTAAAGTCACGGTCGGCCAGGATCGGCGCCAGCATGCGCTCGGCCATCGCCGCAGCGGATTCCACCGGCACCACTTCGATGCCCGGCTCGCCGTGGTGACCGATACCGAGTTCCATCACGCCATCGGCGATCTGGAAGTTGGGCTTGCCCACCGCCGGGATGGTGCAGGGCGTAAGGCCCACGCCGATAGAGCGGCAGTGGTCCACGGCTTTTGCGCCACACGGATCACGCCGTCGAGGTCGTAGCCCTGGGCGGCTGCGGCACCGCCGATTTTCCACATGAAGATCTCACCGGCCACGCCGCGCCGCTTGGCGATATCGGCCGGTGGGGCGGAAGCGACGTCGTCGTTGGCGACCACGGTGCGGATGGTCATGTCTTTGCTGGCGGCCATTTTCATCGCCAGCTTCACGTTCATGTTGTCGCCGGCGTAGTTGCCGTACAGGCACGCCACGCCCGCGCCCTGGTCGGCGGCGCGGAACGCATCGAAGAAACTTTTGGCGGTGGGCGAGGAGAAGATCTCGCCCACCGCCACGGCATCCACCAGCCCAGGGCCGACATAGCCGAGAAACGCCGGCTCATGGCCCGAGCCGCCACCCGTGACGATGCCGACTTGGCCCTTTGGCGAGGTGTTGCGCTTGCGAATGACCCGTGGATTGCTCTCGTACTGCACCAGTTCCGGGTGCGCCAGGAGGATGCCGGCAAGCATGTCCTCGACCACCAGGTCCGGATCGTTGATGACTCGATTCATAGGGTGTTTCCTTGTTCTTATTCGTCTGGAATCGGTTTACTGAATGCTGTAGCCGCCGTCGATCACCACGTTTTCGCCGGTGATCATCTTGGCTGCGTCGCTGACCAGGTACAGCACCAGGCCGGCGATTTCTTCCGGTTGGGCGAAACGGCCCACCGGGATCTGCAACTTGGCCCGTTCCCCAGCTCACCCGCCCAGGCCTTCTTGCCCAGGGCGGTCTCGACGATGGTCGGCGACACGGCGTTGACGTTGATACCATGGGGCGCCCATTCCATCGCCAAGACCTTGGTCATGCCGACCACCGCCGCCTTGCTGGCGCAGTACGCAACGTGGCGGTCCAGGCCGATCACCGCCGCTTGGGAGGCAAGGTTGACGATGCGTCCGCCGCCGCTTTCGATCATATGTCGGGCGCAGGCCTGGGCTACGAAGAAGCTGGCCTTGAGGTTGATATCCAGGGTGGTGTCCCAAGCGTTTTCGCTGACTTCCAAGGCCTTGTCCAGCAGGGCGACGCCGGCGCTGTTGACCAGGTAATCAATACGCCCGAGCTTGGCGGCAGCCTCATCAACCGCAGCCTGTACCGACTCCAGCTGGCGCAAGTCAGCCACCAGCCCCACGTGACCGCTGCCGAGGCTGGCGGCCACCGCGACCACCGCCGGGTCGCGATCCAGCAAGGCTACCCGAGCGCCACGTTCCACCAACAAATTGGCACAGGCCAGGCCGATACCGGCGGCGCCTCCGGTGATCACGGCGCAACGGCCGGTGAGGTCGAACGCCTGGTTCCAGAAATTGGACATTGCTCACACTCCACTTAGCGTTTTTTCTTGCGCCAGACATCGATCAGCACCGCAAGCACGATGATCAACCCCTTGGCCACTTGTTGGTAATACGAAGACACCCCGAGCAGGTTCAAGCCGTTGTTGATCACGCCGATCAGCAGCGCGCCAAACAACGTGCCGACAATGCTGCCGGTGCCGCCCGACAGGCTGGTGCCGCCGATCACCACGGCGGCAATCGCGTCCAGCTCATAGGACACGCCCGCCTGGGGCAGCGCCGAGGTGGTGCGCGCCGCCAGCACCACGCCGGCCAGCCCCGCCAACAGCCCGGAAATCACATACACCGAGAACGTCACCTTGCGTACGCCGATACCGGAGGTGCGTGCGCTCTTTCATTGCCGCCCACCGCGTACACGTAGCGCCCGTAGGTGGTGTAGCGCAGCACCATCCAAAAGATCAGCGCCACCACCGCAAAGATAATGATCGGCACGCCAATGGGGCCAAGCTTGCCGATGCCCAGGGCCAGGAAGCTGTCCGGCAGGTCGGTAACCGGGCTGCCGTCGTTGAGGATAAAGGTCATGCCCCGCGCCACGCTGAGCATGCCGAGGGTGGCTACGAACGGCGGGATGCCTCAAGTTGGCCACCATAAAACCGTTGACCACGCCGAGCATCGCCCCGGCAAACATCCCGGCGCTGACGGCCGCCAGCAGGCCATAGCCCTGGGTGGCGACCAAGGCGCTGCACAAGCCGGCAAACGCCAGGATCGAGCCCACCGACAGGTCGATGCCCTTGGTCAGGATCACGTAGGTCATGCCCACGGCGAGGATGCCGTTGATGGAGGTCTGGCGCAGGATGTCCATCCAATTGCGCCAGGTCATGAAGTATTCGCTGGAAAACGCCATCACCAGGCACAGCAGGATAAACACCAGCGGCAGGCCGAAACGGTCGAGGGACAGGCGCAGGCGGTTGCGCGGCGGGGCGGTGACGGGGCGGCAAGGACTTTACTGTTCATGAGGCAAGACTCAACAAGGCTTCCTGGGAAAGGGCGGTGTCGGTGCTGACGGTCACCAGGCGACCGCCCTTGAACACGGCGATTCGATCACTCAAATGCAGCAGCTCCGGCGCCTCGGACGACACGACGATGGCCGCGCCCCCCGCCCGCACGAACTCGTCCAGCAGGTGATAGATCTCCTGCTTGGCGCCTTCGTCGATGCCACGGGTGGGCTCGTCGCACAGCAGGCAAATCGGCTGGGTCGACAGGCATTTGGCGAGCACCACTTTTGCTGGTTGCCGCCGCTCATGGATTCCACCGGCAGGTCCAGGGACGAGACCTTGATCTGCAGCCGCTTGACCATGCTTTGGGCCAAGGCGTTTTCCTTGCGCGCGTTGATCACCGACCAACTCGACAGTTGCTTGTAGGCCGACAGTGCGATGTTGGCGAGGATGCTGCCACTGAGCACCAGGCCACTGTCTTTACGGTCTTCGGTGACCAGCGACATCCCCGCGCGAATCGTCGCGGCGGGCGTGCCGGTCGGCAGCGGTTGGCCTTGTAGGGTCGCGCTGCCGGCATCCGGCAGGGTCAGGCCGTACAGGCAGTTGAGGAATTCACTGCGCCCGGAGCCCATCAGCCCATAGATACCGAGAATCTCGCCCTGGCGCAGTTGCAGGCTGATGTCGTGGAACTCGCCGTCGCGGCTCAGGCCGCTGACGTCCAAGCAGGTGGTGGCGGCGCATTCGCGGCCCACTTTGTGGTCGATACGTTGCAGCTCCTGGCCGACGATGCCGCGCACCAGGTGGGCGCGGTCGATGTCGGCCATGCGCCCACTTTCCACGAAGGCACCGTCGCGGAAGATGCTGTACTCGTCGGCGATCTGCGCCAGTTCGCTGAGGCGGTGGGACACATAGATGATGCCGGCGCCACGGTCGGTGAGGCGGCGGATCGCCTTGAACAGGGTTTGTGCTTCGTGTTCGCCGATGGCCGAGGTGGGTTCATCCATGATCATCACTTGGCAGTCATGGCTGAAGGCCTTGGCGATTTCCACCAGTTGAATCTGCGCCACGCTCAAGCGGTGCATGGGGCTGGTGGCGTCCACGTCGAACTCCAGGCTTTGCAGCAGCTCGCGGGTGCGCCGGTTCAATTCCTTGGTGTCGACAATGCAGCCGACGCGACGCGGCTCGCGGCCCAGCCAGATGTTCTCGGCCACCGTCATGTAGGGAATGGGTTCCAGCTCTTGGGTGATCATCGCCACCCCGGCAGCGAGCGCTGCACTGGGACGGTCGAATTGCACGGGCTGGCCGTTGAGCAAAATGGTGCCGGCGTCACGCTGGGTGATGCCCATGAGGATACTGAGGAAGGTCGATTTGCCCGCGCCGTTGCCGCCACACAGGGCGTGTACGCTGCCGGCCCGCAGGGAGAGGCGCCCGTCGCGCAGGGCAGGAACCCCAGCATAGGCCTTGGAAACGTGTTCAGCCTGGAGCAGTAATGGCGTGGCCATCGGTGTGTCCTCTTGCTGATTTTCTTATTAGAACTATCTGATCATATGATCGGATGATGATCATATGTTTAAACCGGCTGTGGGCATTTTGTCAATGGCCTGGCATCGGGTCTTGCCGTCCTTTCACAGTTTTAATGTGGATAACCCTTTAAATAAGCCTTGACAGCGATGTGTCCGCCATCTGCTAATGTTTGTGCATATTTTCACTAAGTGATCATTTGATCGGCATGAAAGGCGGCGGAGGAAGCGTGATGGGTGCACAAACAAGGTTTTCGGTGGCCGTCGGCTGCGATGAAGCCGGCTTCGAACTCAAGGAGTTGCTCAAGCGCTATATCGAAAGCTTGGGCTATGGGATTGAGGATTTCGGCTGCTATTCGTCCAGCCCGGTGCTGTACCCGGACATCGCGGCAGCCGTGGCGATGGCGGTGGGCGCGGGCGAGCAGCGCTTGGGCGTGCTGATTTGCGGCACCGGTATCGGCATGGCGATTTCAGCGAACAAGATTAAAGGCGTGCGGGCCGCCCAGGCTCACGACACGTATTCGGCCGAGCGTGCACGCAAAAGCAACGATGCGCAGATCCTGTCCATCGGTGCACGGGTGATCGGGCCCGAGCTGGCCAAGAGCATCGTCAAGGTGTTTCTGGAGTCGGAATTCGAAGCGGAGCGTTCAGGGCGAAAGTCGAGCGCATTACTGCGCTCGAACAGGCGAACAGGGCCTTGCCGTCGGACGACAAGTGAGCCGGTTCAGAACACCGCTTTGACCTGCAGGCCAAGCACCAGGGCGTTGTCGATGTTGTCACCGGAAAACGCCCCTGGCTCGATGATGTATTGCACATCCGGGCGCAGGGTCAGCCATGGCGTGGCTTGATAACCGTAGCTGAGTTCGATCAGTTGTTCGGCATTGTTCAGGTTGGGATAGTCGGTGCCCGCGTTGAAGGCGGCCGCTTCCTGCACATCACGACTGCGCGGGTTGGGTACGGCGCGACCGTAGCCCAGGGCCAGGGTGTCACGTGGTCGGCCTTCGAACGGTTTGTACAGCACCACGCCTGCGCCATACCACTTGGTGAACGGCGAGGCCGCTTCGCTGGCGGCGGAGTATTGGCCGAAGGCGTGCAGTACGCGGCCAGCGGATGAGTCCGAGGCCCACACGGCCTGGTCGATCAGCAGGTAGTGGCCGCCGCGACCGCTGACGTCCTTGGTGCTGCCGATACGTTTTACGTCAGAGCTGTCGTAGTAATAGCCCAGCTTGTATTCACCCGGCAGTGGGCCTGCGTGCTTGTACACCAGTTCGATGGGCACCACGGTGCCGGTGGTGTGTTTGGGGCTGAGCTTCCAGGCGCGGCTGGAGTTGCCGTTGCTGTCAGGGTCGACGTTGAACGCGGCCACGCGCAGTTGCCAGCTTGGCGAAAAGTCATATTTGACCCGTGCGCCCAGGCGAGCGTTGGGGTAGTTGGTCCAGCCGCTGCCGCCCGACATGTTCAGCGGGTGTCCGCAGAAACCGGCGTTCATGAAGTTGCACAGAATGCCGCTGTCCAGGCCGCCGAGGTCATTGCCCATGGCCATGTAGCCGAGCTTCACGTTGAGCGCCGGGGTAAACAGGGTGCGCTCGTAGCTCAGTTCGGTAAGACGGGTGTAGAGGCCACCGTAGTTTTCCTGGATCGGCAGGCGGTTACCCACCAAATCCTCGGACGCGCTGTTGCCGCGACGGTCATTGATCGTGACCTGGATGCGATCGCCATTATTGAAGCCATAGAGCTTGCCCAGTTCGAACTGCACGCCGAGCTTGAGGTTCTGCGAGTAGCGCGCCGAGCGATGCAGGCCGCCGTCGGCGTTGTAGGCGGTTTCGCCGCTGTAGTCACCGGTAAAGCGAATGCCTTTTTCGTCGAGCTCGCGGCGCAGGCCGCCCCAGTCGCCGGTCAGGGTGGTGTCATCGGCTTGCACGGGCAGCGCGGCGCCCAGGGCGAGGCCCAGCAACAGGCGCCCAAGGGGTAGGTGAGAAGTGGGGGTCATGCGTATCTTCCAAACGAAAAGCGCGGTGCGGGGGCACCGCGCTAAGAGCGGGTTATGGCAGTGCGTAGGCGATCACATAGTCGCCACGGTCAGTGGACTGGCGGGCGCCGCCAGCGGTGATGACCACGTACTGCTTGCCGGTTTTCGGCGACACGTAGGTCATCGGGCCGCCTTGGCTGCCGACGGGCAGGCGGGCTTTCCAGATTTCATCACCGTTGGCGCTGTTGAAGGCGCGCAGGTAGAAGTCCTGGGTGCCGGCGATAAAGATCAAGCCGCCTTGGGTCGACAGGGTGCCGCCCAGGGTTGGCAGGCCGATCTTGATCGGCAAGTGCATGCGAATGCCCAGTGGGCCGGTGTCTTCAACGGTGCCCACCGGTACTTGCCAGGCGACCTTTTGGGTCTTCATGTCGATCGCGGTGAGGGTGCCGAACGGCGGCGCCTGGCACGGAATACCGGCCACCGACAGGAAGCGGTTTTTGTTCACCGCATACGGCGTGCCCTTGAGCGGTACGGCGCCCATGCCGGTGTTCAGCGCTTCGCCACCGGACGAGGCCTGAGCCTTGTTCTGCGACGGCACCATCTGGATCCACAGGCCCAGGCGCATGTCGTTGACGAAGATAAAACCGTGCACCGGGTCGGTAGAGATGCTGCCCCAGTTCATGCCGCCCAGGGAGCCTGGGAAGCTCAGGGATTTATCGGTGCCCGGCGCGGTGTACAGGCCTTCGTAGCGCATGCCCTTGAAGTCGATGCGGCACAGCAACTGGTCGAACGGCGTGGCGCCCCACATGTCCGATTCGGTCAAGGTTTGCGCGCCGATCTGCGGCATGCCCACCGATTTTGGCTGGGTAGGGGAGTAAGGTTCGTTGGGGATGTTGGCGGCCTTGACCGGTACTTCTTTAACCTCGGTCAGCGGTTTACCGGTGGCGCGATCCAGCACGTAGATCTGCCCGGCCTTGGTGCCGATCACCACCGCAGGCACGGCTTTGTCGGTGCCTGGCGCGGTGAAGTCGATCAGGCTTGGCTGCATCGGCAGGTCGAAGTCCCACAGGTCATTGTGGACGGTTTGGTACACCCACTTTTCAGCGCCGGTAGAGGCGTCCAGCGCCAACACCGAAGCGCCGTATTTGTGGTTGAGCTGGGTGCGTTCCACGCCGTAGATGTCGGTGGACGAGCTGCCCATCGGCAAGAACAGCGTATTCATCAGCGGGTCGTAGGACATCGGCGCCCAGCTGTTCGGGGTGCTGCGCACATAAGTGCTGCCCTCGGCCGGGGCTTTTTGTCTTCCGGGTTGCCTGGGTCGAACGCCCAGCGCATCTGGCCGGTGATCACGTCAAAACCACGGATCACGCCGCCTGGCATGTCGGTTTGCACGTTGTCAGCGACGCGGCCGCCGACGACGACAGTGGTGCCGGCGATCAGTGGAGCTGACGACAGTTGGTAGTAGCTGTCTGGAACGTTGCCCAGGCCGGCTTTCAAATCCACTTGGCCGTGAGTGCCGAAGTCTTCGCAGAACTTGCCGGTGTCGGCGTCGACCGCGATCAGTCGGGCATCAATGGTGTTGGTCAGCAGACGACGCTGGCACTGCGCGCCGGCAGGCACGCTGGCAGCAATGATCGGCGAGCTGTTGGGCTGGGTCGGCTGGGCAATCGGCGCGGTGGCGTCGAAGTAAGCCATGCCACGGCAACGCTGCCAGACCGCCGATTTGGCGTTGACTTCGTTCTTCCACAGCTCTTTGCCGGTGTCGGCGTCGAGGGCGATCAAATTGTTGTGGGGCGTGCAGATGAACACTTTGTTGCCGATCTGCAGCGGGGTGAGCTGGTCTTCGGCGCCGTTGCCGTCGCTGATGGCCACGTCACCGGTGTGGTAGGTCCACGCCACCTTGAGTTTGTTGACGGTGTCGCGGTTGATCTGGTCCAGCGCAGCGAAGCGGCTGCCACCTTCGGTGTTGCCGTAGTGCGCCCAGTCTTTCTGTGCATCGGCTGCCGCCACCGGCGTAATGCCCGGGCCGGTGCCGTTAGAGGCGACGCTTGGGTGGGCGACAAACATATTGCCGGCGGCCACTGCCACGCCGACGGCCAATACCGCAGCTACGCCATAGGCGCCGCGTGCAGGTCGTCCGACCAGTTGTGGGTAGACCAGCGCTACCACCATGCCGATGGCCGCAAACATGAACACGCGCGAGAACAGTGGCCAGAACACCAGGCCCACATCCGCTACCGCCCAAATGGCCGTGCCCACCAGGAAGGCGGCGAACAACCAGGCGCCCGCTGGCTTGCGGCAGGCGATCAACAGGCCGGCAATCGCCATGGCCACGCCGCCGACCAGGAAGTACCAGGAACCTCCCAGGCTGACCAGTTTGACGCCGCCAACGGCCAGCGCCACGCCGAGCAGGGCGATGATCACGCCCAGGCCCAGCAGGATGAATCTAGAGACGCCAGCGGCGCGCGATGCTCGTTTCATATCGATAAATGCTCGAAGGTGAGAGGGCAAAGACGCGATTTTAGCAAGTAAAGTAACTGGTTAGTACATTAGAGTCCTGCAATAGACTATTACAGGTGCTGAGATGATGGGCTGAGGCTAAATGTCGCGTGGCGGGCGGGGCACGCGTTTGCACAGATCTGACTGATGTACATGGGCCAAAATGTGGGAGCGGGCTTGCTCGCGAAAGCAGTGCGTCAACCAACATCTCTGTCGGCTATGCCGCCGCTTTCGCAGGCAAGCCAGCTCCCACACAAGCCCGCCCTCACATTTGAGGTCCGCGCCGCTTAGCGAAACGCTGGCACTACCTGCTCGATAAACAGCGCCAACGACTTCTTCTTCTCGGCATGAGACAGGCTGTTGTCGCACCAGAAGCTGAACTCATCCACCCCCAGTTCCTGGTAGTACTGAATGCGCGGGATGATCTCTGCAGCCGTGCCGATCATCGCGGTCTTGTGCAGGCTTTCCAGTTCGAACTCAGGACGACCGGCGAATTTCTCTTCCGGGCTTGGCTCGAGGAAGCCGTTGACCGGCACGGTCTTGTTGCCGAACCAGGCATCGAAGGTGCGATAGAACTTCGAAATCGCCTGGGCCCCGACTTTCCAACCCTCTGGGTCACTTTCGGCATGCACGTGGGTGTGACGCAGCACCATCAGTTGCGGGCGTGGCACGTCTGGGTTGTTGTCGAGGGCGGTCTGGAATTTGTTTTTCAGGTCCAGGACTTCTTCATCGCCCTTCATCAGCGGCGTGACCATCACGTTGCAGCCATTGGCCACCGCAAAGTTGTGGGAGTCCGGGTCGCGGGCGGCGATCCACATCGGCGGGTTAGGCTGCTGGATCGGCTTGGGCACGCTGGTGGAGGTGGGGAATTTCCAGATGTCGCCGTCGTGGGCGTAGTCGCCTTTCCACAGTGCACGCACCACCGGCACCATTTCACGCAGGGCCTGGCCACCGCTGGACGCGGGCATGCCGCCGGCCATGCGGTCGAATTCCACTTGGTAGGCGCCACGGGCCAGGCCGACTTCCATGCGCCCGTTGCTGATCACATCGAGCAATGCACATTCGCCCGCCACCCGCAGTGGGTGCCAGAACGGCGCGATGATGGTGCCGGCGCCCAGGTGAATCGTGGTGGTCTTGGCTGCGAGGTAAGCCAGCAGCGGCATCGGGCTGGGCGAGATGGTGTATTCCATGGCGTGGTGTTCGCCAATCCAGACGGTGCTGAAACCACCGGCCTCGGCCATCAGGGTCAATTCGGTCAGGTCTTCGAACAACTGACGGTGGCTGACGCTTTCATCCCAACGTTCCATGTGTACGAACAGGGAAAACTTCATGACGCTTACCTCGGATCTATTGTGATCGGCCTGTCGACTGCGGGCCCTTAAGTACTCTCGCCACTGTGAGGCCTGTCACGGATGACAGCTGTTCGGCGGATTGATTGTTGGTATACCATAATACGAAATATCCGCAAAACTTTTCTCTCCAACGGTTACACCCTCACCTCACAAGGAAGGCGAGCCTGATGAACATAAAACAAAAATTGATCCTGGCCTTTGCGGTCATCGCCAGCTTGCCGGTGATACTGGTGGCGGTGCTGATCATCCTCAATGTGCGCCACGAGGCACGGGACAGCTTTGTCGACAGCAGCGGGCGCGAGATCCGCCAGGTCGACAACGCCATGCAGCTGTTTTTCGAAGGCATCAGCCAGAACGTTGCCTACTTGGCAGCGCACCCGCAATTGCAGGGCATCAATGGCCAGGTGAAGCGCTACCTGGCCAGCGATGCGGCGCAGGTCGCGACCGGCGAGCGCGACCAACAACTGTTCACACTGTTCGAGGGGTTGGCCAAGAGTCATTCGGCCTACACCTACTTGTCTTTAGGCACCGAAGACGGCGGTTATGTGTTCTGGCCGGGCGACCCTGCACTGGCCAGTTACGACCCGCGCACACGTCCCTGGTACAAAACCGCCATGGCACAGCCGGGCAAGACCCTGCGCACCGAAGCCTATTATTGGGCGGCCGACGATGTGGTACTGGTCAGTACCGTACAAAGTTTCAATGACCGCAGCGGCGTGGTGAATATCGACGTGTCGCTCAAGCAGCTCACTGACTTGGTCAAGCAGATCAAGCTGGGGAGAGCGGTTACCTGATGTTGATGGAAGCCAACAACACAGTGCTGGTGGACCCGAATGACCCGTCCCACAACTTCAAGAAACTCGGCGACCTGGGCGAGGGTTATCGCCAGTTGAGCGAAGCCGGCCAGGGCCTGGTGCAGGTAGAGCTGGCGGGGGAGCGCTACATGGCGCTGGTGTGGCCGTCCAAGGCGTTGGGCTGGCGCTTTGTCGGGCTGGTGCGTGAGAGTGAAGTGATGGCCGGCGCGGCGAGACTCACGTGGTTGATCGCGGCCATCGCGTTGGTGTGTGGCGTGTTGTTTGCGGTGGCGGGCGCTTGGTTCGCCGGGTTGATCGTCAAGCCGATTCGCGGCGTGGCCAGTGGTTTGGAGGGCATTGCCCAGGGCGAAGGCGACCTGACCGCGCGCCTGGATGTGAAAGGCCGCGATGAAACGGCGCAGTTGGCGGGCTGGTTCAACCAGTTCTTGGAGGCAATCCGCACGTTGATCCAACGCATCGGCCAGGCCGCCGGACAGATCCACAGCAGCTCCGGCAGTGCCACCGAGGTGTCGGTGGAGATGGCCGAAGTTGCCGAGCGCCAGCGTGAGGCGGTGGACATGGTGTCCACGGCGTTCCATGAGATGGTTGCCACGTCCAACGAGGTGGCGCGTTCCTGCAGCCAGGCAGCCGACTCCGCCGACAACGGCCAGCGCCAGGCCCATACCGGGCAGCAGCAGATCGACGCGGCGGTGAACAGCGTCGGGCGCTTGAGCGAAGAGATCGGCCACTCCGCCCAGGCCATGGAGCAATTGGAGCGCGACAGCAACGACATCCAGTCGATCCTCGGCACCATCCGTTCCATCGCCGAACAGACCAACCTGCTGGCGCTCAACGCGGCCATCGAAGCTGCGCGCGCCGGCGAGCAGGGGCGTGGGTTTGCCGTGGTGGCAGACGAAGTGCGCGCATTGGCCAAACGCACCGCAGATTCCACCGGCGAAATTGACGGACTATTAGGCAACTTGGCGCGTCGTACCCACCAGATGGGCAAGCAGATGCATGCGAGCCTGGAGGTGTCCCAGGAGACGGTGGTGTCGATCAATGAGGCGCGAGAGAGCTTCGGTCTGATCCGTGAGTCGGTGGACGTGATCCGCGACATGAACACCCAGATCGCCACGGCGGCAGAAGAGCAGCACCAGGTCGCCGAGGACATCAACCGGCATATCAGCCAGATTCACGGGGATGCGCAGTTGGTGGCGAGCCTGGCCGACTCCACGCGCCAGGATGCGCAGCAGTTGACGGCGTTGTCGCAGACGTTGAACCAACTGGTCAGCCGGTTCCGGACCTGAGGTTTAACCCCGCACCCCTTTGAAGTGCAATCAGGCTTGCTCGCGAATACAGTCTGTCAGTCACCGAATACATCGACTGAAACACCGCATTCGCGAGCAAGCCCGCTCCCACATTTTGATGTGTGTTGTCTTTGAAGGTGGCAGTCAGGCCACCACAGGCAGCGCGCCCATCTTGCCATTGCAATACACCAGCGGCCCGGCGTTCTGCACGGGCACGATCAGGTTTTTCACCGAGCCCACCATGATCGCGTGATCACCGCCTTCATATTCACGCCACAACTCGCACTCGATCACCGCCGTGGCATTCGCCAGGATCGGGTTGCCCAATGCACTCAATGTCCACTCGATGCCTTGCGCCTTGTCCTTGCCCTTGCGTGCAAACGCATAGGCTTCGTTCTGCTGCCCGCCAGACAGTACGTGGATGGCAAAGCGCTTGTTCTTGATCAGCACCGGGTACGAATCCGAGCTGTAGTTGGGGCAGAACAGCACCAGCGCCGGGTCCATGGACAACGAGCTGAATGCACTGGCGGTCAACCCAACAATTTGCCCGTCGTCATCCAAGGTGGTGATCACGGTGACTCCGGACGGAAACGAACCCATCACTTGTTTGTAGATGGCGGCATCGATCATGGGGTGGTCCTCGAACGGTATAACGGTTTTTATGGGTTTGTAGGTCTGATGGTATACCGTAATACAATCGATGCAAGCGCTTTTGGAGCGCCCGACAAGCGTCAACCTTTGGTCTTATAACCAATAAATACGGGGCTTTCAGCGAGAAATGGCAGTGGGCCATGTGGCACAATTGCAGATCAGATGCGTGCAAAGACTACGGATCAGTCTTGTGAAAATGTTGGAATACCATAATATGGTGTTCATCTGAGGGGTGGCCGCAGAGCTCCCCCGGTTTGGCGTCAAACAACTATAAGATCAGACAAACGCGAGTTCATTTCCATGCCCCAGATGTCACGGCAAGACCCCCTGATCGAGAATCACACGGTCGATTACGTTCCCCTCGCAGAGCGCCATGGAAAGGCCCGCGACCTGTTCACCTTATGGTTCAGCACCAACATTGCGCCGCTGCCTATCGTCACCGGCGCGATGGTGGCCCAGGTGTTTCACCTCAACCTGATGTGGGGGCTGCTGGCGATTGCCCTCGGGCACATGCTCGGCGGTATCGTGATTGCCCTCGCGTCAGCCCAGGGCCCGCGCATGGGCATTCCGCAGATGGTGCAGAGCAGGGGGCAGTTCGGGCGGTATGGCGCGCTGCTGATCGTGTTCTTCGCGGCGCTGATCTACATCGGCTTTTTCATTTCCAATATCGTGCTGGCGGGCAAGTCCATCGTCGGCATCGTGCCATCGGTGCCGGTACCGGCGAGCATCCTGATCGGCGCCCTCAGCGCCACCGCCATCGGTGTGATCGGCTACCGCTTTATCCATAGCCTGAACCGCATCGGCACCTGGGTGATGGGCGGCGCGTTGCTCGCAGGGTTCATCTACATCTTCGCCCACGACTTGCCGGCGGATTTCCTCAGCCGTGGTGGTTTCAACCTGGCGGGCTGGCTGGCTACCGTGTCCCTTGGGGTGATCTGGCAGATCAGCTTCTCACCCTACACCAGCGACTACTCGCGCTACCTGCCGGCGGATATCGGCATCACCCGACCGTTTATTGCCACCTACCTCGGCGCCACCCTCGGCACCATTTTGTCGTTTGCCTTTGGCCTGGTGGCCGCGTTGGCCACGCCCGAAGGCACCGAAGCGATGGTTGCGGTCAAGCAGGCCACCGGTTGGTTGGGGCCGATCCTGATGGTGCTGTTCCTGCTCAATATCATCAGCCACAACGCCCTGAATCTGTACGGCGCGGTGCTGTCGATCATTACCTCGATCCAAACCTTTGCCAGCCACTGGACCCCAAGCATCAAGGTGCGCGTGGTGCTCTCGGGTGTTGTCCTGATCGGTTGCTGCCTGGTGGCGCTGGGCGCGTCGGCCAACTTCATCTCGCAATTTATCGGCCTGATCCTCGCATTGTTGCTGGTGCTGGTGCCGTGGGCGTCGATCAATCTGATCGACTTCTACATCATCAAGCGCGGCCATTACGACATCGCTTCGATCTTCCAGGCGGATGGCGGCATTTACGGGCGCTTTAACCTGCATGCCATCGTCGCGTATTTCATCGGCATCCTGGTGCAACTGCCGTTCGCCAATACGTCGCTTTACGTGGGCCCGTACGCCAACCTGGTGGAAGGCGCCGACCTGTCGTGGCTGGTGGGGTTGGTGGTGACGTGCCCGTTGTATTACTGCCTGGCGACACGCCAGAAAACGCAGGAGAGCAGGGCGGTGAAGCTGAGTTACACCGACTGACTTATTCCTTGTCAGCCCCGTAGTTCATGATCGACAACAGCCGGATCGGCACCTGCACCAGCTGTTCCGGCCCATGGGGCACCTCGCCTTCAAAGGTCAGGCTGTCCCCGGCCTCCATTCGATACAGCTGATTGCCATGCCGATAAATCAGCTCTCCCTCCAGCAGGTGCAAGAACTCCGTGCCTGGATGAGAGAACGTCGGAAACTCCTCGCTCGCGTCATCCATGCTCACCATATACGCCTCGAAACTCTTCTTCGGCCCGCGCGTATGGTTGAGCAGGTGATAGGTGTGGCCCTTCTCGGTGCCCCGGCGCACCACCTCCATGCCCTGGTCGGCCTTGACCAATAAAGCACTGCCATCCTGCTGGTCATATTCACTGAACAATTTGGAGAGCGGCAGCCCCAGCACATCACACAAACGGCTCAAGGTGTCGAGGCTGGTGGAGACCTGGGCGTTTTCGATCTTGCTCAGCATGCCCTGGCTGATGTCGGCGATCTTCGCCACATCGGACAGCTTGAGGTCCTGCGCCTGGCGCTGGCGTTTGATCTGCAGGCCCAGGTATTGCTCGAGCTTGAGGCGTGGAGCGGTTTCGGTGGGCATTGTCATCAGATCCTGCACGGTTTCCGTTCGGTAATATTAGTTTCGCACTGGGAAAGTGCAATCTACGGCTCTTGGCGGCCAGCCCTGGGGAGCGTATTCCCAAGGGGAAAAGAATATTCCCATATATATCGCACAATTGCGCTCTCAGCGGCATTCGCTCGCCAATCTGGCAAGGCTATTGCATTCCTGTGATGAAACTAACTTTCTTTTTAGGAATAAAAAGACGGTTCGGCCCATCCACACTGTTTTGCCTTTTCGCGAGGAGTGACGAGCAATGTTGCCAGCAGAAACCCAGCGCATCATCGACAAGCACGGGATCAAGTACGTGCTTGCTCAGTTTGTGGATATACATGGCGCGGCCAAGACCAAGTCGGTGCCCATCTGCGGGCTGAAGACGGTGGCCGAAGAGGGCGCGGGGTTTGCCGGGTTTGCCATCAGTGGCATGGGCATGGAGCCCCATGGCCCGGACTTCATGGCCCGAGGCGACCTGGCCACGCTGACGCCGGTGCCGTGGCAGCCGGGCTACGGGCGCGTGGTGTGTGTCGGCCACGTGGACGGCAAGCCCCATCCCTATGACAGCCGCTACGTGCTGCAACAACAGGTGCAGCGCCTGCAGGACAAGGGCTGGACCCTGAACACCGGCCTGGAGCCCGAGTTCAACCTGATGCGCCGCGACGAGCACGGCAAGCTGCAACTGGTGGACGCCAGCGATAACCTCGACAAGCCTTGCTACGACTACAAGGGCCTGTCGCGTTCACGGGTATTTTTGGAGCGCCTGACCGAGGCCTTGCAGGCGGTGGACTTCGAGGTCTACCAAATCGACCACGAAGACGCCAACGGCCAGTTCGAGATCAACTACACCTACAGCGACGCGCTGACCTCGGCCGATCGCTTCACCTTCTTCCGCATGGCCGCCGGCGAGATCGCCAATGACCTGGGCATGATCTGCTCGTTCATGCCCAAGCCGGACCCGAAGCGCGCCGGCAACGGCATGCACTTTCACCTGTCCATCAGCAGCGCAGAGAACAAGAACCTGTTCTTTGATGCCAGCGACCCTAGCGGCATGGGCCTGTCCAAACTGGCTTACCACTTTGCCGCCGGTTTGCTCGCCCATGGCCCGGCGCTGTGTGCCTTCGCCGCGCCCACGGTCAACTCCTACAAGCGCCTGGTGGTCGGTAACTCACTATCCGGTGCCACCTGGGCCCCGGCCTTTATCGCCTTCGGCGCCAACAACCGTTCGGCCATGGTGCGAGTGCCCTATGGCCGCCTGGAGTTCCGCCTGCCGGACGCCGGCTGCAACCCCTACCTGGTCAGCGCCGCGATCATCGCCGCCGGGCTGGACGGCATCGATCGCCAGTTGGAAATCGACCACGTCTGCAACGAAAACCTCTACAGCCTGAGCCTTGAGCAGATCGCCGCGCGCGGCATCAAGACGCTGCCCCAATCCCTCAAGGAAGCCTGCGACGCGCTGGAAGCCGACCCGTTGTTCGCCGAGGTGCTGGGCCCGCAGATCGTGGGCGAGTTCATCAAGCTCAAGCGCATGGAGTGGGTGGAATACAGCCGCCATGTGAGCGACTGGGAAATCCAGCGCTACACCGAATTTTTCTGACACCGTGTGACGGAGACTTGTTATGTGTGGAATCGTAGGCCTGTACCTGAAAAACCGCAGCTGGAAGCCCAGCTCGGCCAGTTGTTTGAACCGATGCTGCAAGCCATGACCGACCGTGGCCCGGACAGCGCGGGCTTTGCCATCTACGGCGATGAAGTGGCCGATGGCTGGGTCAAGCTGACCCTGCAAGCCACCACCGAAGCCTTCGACTGGCAGGCCCTGATGGGTGAGCTGGAAGGGCGTCTGGGCTGTTCGCTGGACTGGTTCCAGAACGCCAGTGCCGCCGTCTTGAAGATCCACGCCGACGAGGCGCCAGTGCGCCTGGCCTTGGCGGAGTTGGCGCCGAGCGTGCGCATCATGAGCGCCGGGCAAAGCATCGAAATCCTCAAAGGCATGGGCCTGCCCAAGGAAATTTCCCAGCGTTTCGGCCTCGCTAAAATGCAGGGCAGCCACATCATCGGTCACACCCGCATGGCGACCGAGAGCGCGGTGACCATGGAAGGCAGCCACCCGTTTTCCACCGGTGCCGACCTGTGCCTGGTGCACAACGGCTCGCTGTCCAACCACTTTCGCCTGCGCCAGGAGCTCAAGCGCGAAGGCATTCATTTTGAAACCGACAACGACACCGAAGTCGCCGCCGGTTACCTGACCTGGCGCCTGCAACAGGGCGACTCGCTCAAAGAAGCGCTGGACCATGCCCTGGAAGACCTCGACGGTTTCTTCACCTTTGCCATCGGCACGCGCAACGGTTTTGCGGTGATCCGCGACCCCATCGCCTGCAAGCCGGCGATCCTCGCCGAAACCGACGACTACGTGGCCATGGCCTCCGAATACCAGGCGCTGTCGAGCCTGCCGGGCATCGAGAACGCCCGTATCTGGGAGCCGGCACCGGCCACGTTGTACATCTGGGAACGCCCATCAGCTTAAGGAGCGCACATATGCAAACCATCGATCTTTCCACCGCCACCGTGCGTGACCTCAACCAGGCGCTGCACGGCCAGGCTATCGACAGCGAATGGCGCGTCACTCATTCCAACGGCAAGCACAACCTCGCCGTGGGCGTGAACCAACCGGTTTCCATCGATATCGAGGGCCATGCCGGTTACTACTGCGCGGGCATGAACCAGCAGGCGTCGATCACCGTGCACGGCAACGTCGGCGTGGGCTGCGCCGAAAACATGATGTCGGGCTCGGTGCGCGTCAAAGGCAGCGCCTCCCAGGCCGCGGGGGCCACGGCCCATGGTGGCTTGCTGGTGATTGAAGGCGATGCGGGCGCGCGTTGCGGCATCTCCATGAAGGGCATCGACATTGTGGTGGGCGGCAGCATCGGCCATATGAGCTGCTTCATGGGGCAGGCCGGGCGTTTGGTCGTATGCGGCGATGCCGGTGATGCACTGGGCGACTCGCTGTACGAAACCCATATCTACGTCAAAGGCACGGTGGAGTCCCTGGGTTCCGATTGCATCGAAAAGAGATGCGCAGCGAGCACCTGCAAGAGCTGCAAGCGCTGCTGGACCTGGCCGGTTTCGCCCATCAGGCGGCGGACTTCAAGCGCTACGGTTCCGCCCGCCAGCTGTACAACTTCAAAGTCGATAACGCCTCCGCGTACTGATCCAGGAGCTTCACCATGAGCGAACAACACACTCCGGTCCTGCGCGAGTCGGCCACCTTCGACCGCCTGACCATCCAGGAAATCCAGCGTGCCGCCGAAACCGGCATCTACGACATTCGCGGCGGCGGCACCAAGCGCAAGCTGCCGCATTTCGATGACCTGTTGCTGCTGGGCGCCAGCGTGTCGCGCTACCCGCTGGAAGGCTATCGCGAGAAGTGCGGCACCGATGTAATCCTCGGCAACCGCTTTGCCAAGAAGCCGATCCACCTGAAGATCCCGGTGACCATCGCCGGCATGAGCTTCGGCGCACTCTCGGCCAATGCCAAGGAAGCCCTGGGCCGTGGCGCGACCATCGCCGGTACCAGCACCACCACCGGCGACGGCGGCATGACCCCGGAAGAACGCGGCCAGTCCCAGCACTTGGTGTATCAGTACCTGCCGTCGCGCTACGGCATGAACCCGGATGATTTGCGCAAGGCCGACGCCATCGAGATCGTACTGGGCCAGGGCGCCAAGCCCGGCGGTGGTGGCATGTTGCTGGGCATGAAAGTCACCGAGCGCGTGGCCGGCATGCGCACCTTGCCGATCGGCGTGGACCAGCGCAGCGCCTGCCGCCACCGGACTGGACCGGCCCGGATGACTTGGCGATCAAGATCGCCGAGCTGCGCGAGATCACCGATTGGGAAAAACCGATCTACGTGAAAATCGGCGCCAGCCGCCCGTATTACGACGTGAAGCTGGCGGTGAAAGCCGGTGCCGATGTGATCGTGCTCGACGGCATGCAAGGCGGTACGGCTGCGACCCAGGAAGTGTTTATCGAACACGTCGGCATCCCGATTCTGTCGGCCATCCCGCAGGCGGTACAGGCACTGCAGGAGATGGGCATGCACCGCAAGGTGCAGTTGATTGTGTCGGGCGGCATCCGTAACGGCGCCGATGTGGCCAAGGCCATGGCGATGGGCGCGGATGCGGTGGCCATCGGCACGGCGGCGCTGATTGCCCTGGGCGACAACCACCCACGCTTGGACGAAGAGTTGAAAAAGATCGGCTCGGCGGCCGGTTTCTACGACGACTGGCAAAACGGCCGCGACCCGGCCGGCATCACCACCAGGACCCGGAGCTGTCCAAGCGCCTGGACCCGGTGGAAGGCGGGCGCCGCTTGGCCAACTACCTGCGGGTGATGGTGCTGGAAGCCCAGACCATGGCACGCGCGTGCGGCAAGTCGCACCTGCACAACCTCGATCCCGAGGACCTGGTGGCGCTGACCGTAGAGTCCGCCGCCATGGCCCGTGTACCGCTGGCCGGTACCTCTTGGATCCCCGGCTCCGGCTATTAACCCTGTAATGAGCGGGCTTGCCCGCGCTGCGGTGTGTCAGGCAAGCACAAGGCGCCTGACACACCGCCGCGCGGGCAAGCCCGCTCACTACAAGACCCTCGTTCACCACAACCAGGCACTTCCCATTTCTTTTGCAGGAGCTTTGAATATGGTCAATCGTCTTCTTGCTGTATTGGCGGCCAGTGCATTCGTGCCGTTGGCCCAGGCCGCCGATGCCCCCGTCCTGAACACCGGCAGCACCGCCTGGATGGTCACCGCCGCCGTGCTGGTGTTGTTCATGTGCCTGCCGGGACTCGCGTTGTTCTACGGTGGATTGGTTCGCGCGAAAAACATGCTGTCGTTGTTCACCCAGTGTTTTGGTATCGCAGGACTCGTGGGCGTGCTGTGGGTGATCTACGGCTACAGCATGGTGGTCGACACCACGGGCATGGTTGACGGGCAGGTGACGTTCAACAGTTTTGTCGGTGGTTTGAGCCGTGCCTTTCTGGCGGGCATGACGCCCGACAGCCTGGTGGGGGATATCCCGGAAGGCGTGTTCGTGACCTTCCAGATGACCTTCGCCATCATCACTCCGGCACTCATCGCAGGCGCCTTTGCCGAGCGCATGAAGTTCTCGGCGGCGCTGCTGTTCATGGCCATCTGGTTCACCCTGGTGTACGCACCGGTGGCGCATATGGTGTGGGGCGGCTCGGGGGCCTTGATGCACAACTGGGGCGTGTTGGACTTTGCCGGCGGCACCGCGGTGCACATCAACGCCGGTGTGGCGGCGCTGGCCGCATGCCTGATCCTCGGCAAGCGCAAGGGATACCAGAACACACCAATGCCTGCGCATAACCTGAGCCTGACCATGGTCGGCGCGGCGATGCTGTGGGTCGGCTGGTTTGGCTTCAATATCGGCTCCGGTGGCGGGCTGAGTGGCACCTCGGGCATCGTCATGCTCAACACCCAGTTGGGGGCGTGTGCGGGCATTCTCGGTTGGATGTTCACCGAGTGGTTCAAGGTCGGCAAGCCGAGCGCGTTGGGTTTGGCCAGTGGTGCGCTAGCCGGTTTGGTGGGCATTACCCCGGCCTGCGCCTATGTGGGTGTTGGCGGTGCATTGGCCATCGGCCTGTTGTGCGGGGTGTTCTGCTACCTGAGCGTGACCGTGTTGAAACGCCGTTTTGGCTATGACGACAGCCTCGACGTATTCGGTTTGCACGGCATCGGCGGCATGATCGGCGCAGTTCTGACCGGCGTGTTCTGCGTACCGTCGATGGGTGGGCTGGTGGAAGGCGTGACCATGGGCAGCCAGGTAATCGCACAGATCAAAGGCGTGCTGTTGACCACGGTGTATTGCTTTGTGGTCAGTTGGATCATCCTCAAGGTGGTCAATGCGTTGATCGGCTTGCGTGCCCATGAGTCGGTGGAAGAAATGGGGTTGGACATGGCCGAGCATAACGAGCGGGCCTATAACCACTGAGCCTTTTCCTGAATAAATGCAGTCCCTAATGTGGGAGCGGGCTTGCTCGCGAAGGCGGTGTTTCAGTCACGACTGAGTTGACTGATCCACCGCTTTCGCAGGCAAGCCAGCTCCCACATTTGATCTTTTTGGCCGTCAGAACGCACCCGGCTACAGACCTCCCAGGCAAACCAGATCCCCTGTGGGCGCTGGCTTGCCTGCGGTGGCTCAGATCACCGCCAGCGCGCGGGGCAGGGCGGTGCGCTGCAACTGGTTGGCAATCAGGGTGTTCTTCAACAAGTAGGCAATGGTCATCGGCCCCACGCCGCCAGGCACGGGGTGATGGCGCTGGCCACGGTGCGCGCGCTGGCGTAATCAACATCCCCCACCAGGCGCGTGCCGGTGTCGGTGTTGATGCGGTTGATCCCCACATCAATCACCACCGCACCGGGCTTGAGCCAACTGGCGTCGATCAATTGCGGGCGACCCACGGCCGCCACCACGATATCGGCCAAACGGCACAACGCCGCTGCATCGCGGCTGCGCGAGTGCACCACGCTGACTGAGCAGTTGGCCTGCAGCAGCAAGGTCGCCATCGGCTTGCCAACAATGTTCGAGCGCCCAATCACGACCGCGTGCAAACCGCTCAGGTCGCCACAGGTTTCATATAACAGGCGCATGCATCCGCTGGGTGTGCAGGGCGTCAGTACTTCGATGCCTTGCACCAGGCCGCCGACGTTTTCGCGATGGAAACCATCCACGTCCTTGATCGGATCAATGGCGTGGATCACCGCCTGCTCGTCGATATGCGCCGGTAATGGCAACTGCACCAGAATGCCATTCACGGTGGCATCTGCGTTGAGTTGTGCAATCAACGCCAGCACCTGTTGTTGGCTGGCGTCCTGCGCCAAACGGTACTCCAGCGAGCGAATGCCTACGTCCTTGGCCCGTAGCAGTTTATTGCGCACGTACACTTCGCTGGCCGGGTCTTCGCCTACCAGCAGCACCGCCAGGGCCGGGAAGACCTGCTGGGTAGCGAGTGCCTGGACCTCTTCGCGAACCTCGTCGAGCACCAGGGCAGAGATGGCCTTGCCGTCGATATCGCGGGCAAGGGCAGGGAGGGGACTGGTCAAGAGCGTCACCGTTATCAGGAAGAGTAGGGAAGGGCTGAGGGACGGATCCCTCAGCGATAAACAGGCCAGGGAGCTCAGGCTACCAGTTGATGGCAGCCGTACACCACCAGCACGCCGGCGATCAGCGTGGCATAGGGCAGCCAGCCGGCGCGGCGTTGGCCGTCATCGGCCTGGATATACAGGTCGGTGAGCATGGCGGCGGGGAAGCGGCCCTTGTCCTGCACATAGTGGCGGTAGCAGAACACCGGCAAAATCAGCAGTGCCAACAGCAGGCCGGTGACCAATGTGCCCGCGCCCCAGATGTCCGCGCCCAGGCCCATGCAGGCCAGGTTGACAAAGCTCAGCACGCCGCCGGCCGCGAGCAAGAGCGTCGGGGCCTTGTACGGGCGCACCCAGTCGGGGCGGTCCAGGCGATGGATCCAGCCGGCATTGAGGTTGAGGAAGTTGAAGATGATGTAGCTGACGTTGGACGCCGCCAGCACAAACACGTAGTCGGACATCAGCAACAGCAGCAGGTTGAACGACAAGTCGGTCCACATCGCCGCCGTCGGCGCGCCGTGTTCGTTGGTACGCCCCAGGTACTTGGGCAGCCAGCCATCCACCGAGGCTTGGTACAGGGTGCGCGACGAACCGGACATCGACGTCATGATCGCCAGCAACGTCGCCAGCACCAGCATGATCAGCACGATATTGGCCACCACCTTGCCGCCGCCGATGCTGTCGGCCATTACCTGGCCAACGCCCATGCCGCTGTAGATCGCCGGCGACAGCAAGCCGCTGTACACCGCTGGCGTGACCACTGCGCCGCTGGCATCGAGCACCGCCGGGGTGACCAATTGGCCCAGCCCGAGGCTGCCCTGGAATGCCAGCGGCACCAGCGTGAACACCAGGATGCACAACAACCCGGCGTAGAAGATCGCCTTGAAGGTGTCACGCTTGGGGTCCTTGAATTCCCGTGTGTAGCACACCGCCGTTTCGAAACCGTAGGTGGACCACGCCGCCATGAACAACCCGCCGGCCATCAGCGACCAGCCGGAAATATCCCATGGGCCGTCGATGACTTGCCCAGCCGCATCATGGGCCAAGGGGTACAGCGGCAGGAAGTTGGCCTGGGCCGCATCCCCGGTAAACAACGGCACCACGCCCACCAGCAATAGCGGAATCAACGAGGTGACGCCGAGCACCAAGGTCAGGCGCGCCGAGCGCAGGATGCCGCCATGCTGCACGGCAAACACCGTCAGCAGGATCAGCAGGCCAATGCCGAAGGTCGCATTGATGCGCAGCGACAGCCCGCTCTTGACCCAGCCCAAGTCCAGCAAGGTCAGTTGCCAGGTGTTGATCAATGCATCGGCAGGAAACAGCGCGGTGAGGATGTACCCCGCTGCGAGCCCCGAGCCGATGGACAGCACCGGCGACCAGGCCAGCCAGTTGCACCACACCGACACCGGCGCAATCAGCTTGCTGTAGCGTACCCAGGCCACCGCGCCATACACCGAGGCGCCGCCGGATTTATGCGGGAACAGCCCGGCAATTTCGGCATAGGTAAAGGCCTGGATAAAACCGAACAGGATCGACACGATCCATACGATCCACGCCGGCTTGCCCACGGTGGCGGCAATCGCGCCGATGGAAAACAGCACCAGCGCGGGCACGCCGCTGGCAACCCAGAATGCCCCGCGCCAATCGATCTTGCGGTGCAGGCTGCCCACCGAGCTGGCAGCCTGCGGAACGGCCTCGAATGTAGTCGCTTCCATCTTTGTATTCCCATGTCTGAATAGCGGTTAAGTGGGGGCAGTCAAAGTAGGGTGGCGCACGCGGTGTTCGGGACGATCAGCTACGCACCCGGCTCTTGTCCGGGTCGTAGAAGATCGCTGCGCTGACCGTGGCGCTGATGCGCTTCTGCAGGCCATCGACTTTGCCAATCTCCACCACGCTGCCAGGCTCGGCGCACGTGACGTCCACCCGGCACAACGCGATGTTGCTGGCCAGCAGCGGGGAGCGGCAGGCACTGGTGATGACCCCGACCTGGGCGCGACCGCGGTAAACCGGGTCGCCATGGTGCGCGGCCTCATTGCCATTCAGGTGCAGGCCGACCAGCTTGTGGGTGGGGTGGGCGCTGCGGCGAAGCAAGGCGTCACGCCCGATAAAATCATCGGTCTTGCTTTTCAGCGGCACGCTGAACCCGATGCCCGCTTCAAAGGGGTCGGTCTGGTCACTAAACTCATACCCGGCAAAAAATCAGCCCGGCTTCGATGCGCAACATATCCAGGGCATCCAGGCCCAGGGGCACCAGGCCCAAAGGCTCGCCCAGTTGCCAGATACGGTCCCACACGCGCTCCGCGTCTTCGGGTTGGCACCAGACCTCGTAGCCCAGTTCGCCGGTGTAGCCGGTGCGCGAAATCATCAACGGGCAGCCGTCGAAGCCGTCCAGCCGCCCCACCAGGAAGCGAAACCAGCCGAGGGTTTCCACGCTGGGTTGGGTGGGCGGCGTCCAGACCATCTGCTTGAGCAATTCGCGGCTCAGCGGTCCTTGCACCGCCAGGTTGTGGATCTGCTCGCTGGCGGACTTGACCCACACCTTCATGCCCAATTTCTGTGCCTGCTCGCGCAACCACACCCCGGCGTAGTCTTCCCCGCAGATCCAGCGAAAGTTGTCCGGGCCCAGGCGCAGCAACGTGCCGTCATCAAGCATGCCGCCGTGGGCGTGGCACATCGCCGAATACACCACCTGGCCCACCGCCAGCCGGCGCACATCGCGGGTCAGGCAGTATTGCAACAGAGCTTCGGCGTCAGGGCCGATGATGTCGAATTTGCGCAGGGCGGTCAGGTCCATCACCGCAACGCGTTCGCGACACCCCAGGTATTCCTCGATAGCGCCATAACCGTCGTAGCGCAGCGGCAGCCACCAGTTGCGGTAGTCGCTGAAGTTGCCGGTGAGGGCGCTGGTGCGGGAGTGAAACCCGGATTCACGGGTCAGGATCGGGTCGGCATCTGCCGTGGCTCGTGTGCTCATGGCGATGGAAAAACGCTCCTTTCGCTGTAGATGCGGACATGGATATCGCTCGGTTCCCAGCCATTGGCCGGATCGATGTCATCCGGGCACGAGGTGCTGGCACACAGCAGGTCGGTGGCGGCACGCAACAACACATAGTCGCCGGGGCGCGACCAGGGTTCGTCGAGGGTCATCTGCTGGTGCGCGTCGATGCCGGTGTTGAAGAAAAAATTGATCGCCGGCCAACCGCTGCGTGCCTGTACGCCGTGGGAGGCGAGGACCTGGCTGAGGTTGTCGCTGCAGTTGTCGTGCCCAAAGTAGCCGTGGCTTTCGTAATAGCGCGCCGCGCAGGCCAGGGCGAACGAGTCGTGGCGGCCCACGGTGTCGCGCACCACCTCGAGCATCGGCTGCATCTGGCGGTCGAAAAACTTGGAGAACAGTCCAGGCGCCGGGTAGGCGCTGCCGTTCAGGGTGCGCGTCACGGTCTGGTCCAGGTCCAGTTCCACACCACGGTCCAGGGCGCGGCGGTCGAGGGCGACGAAGTCCGAGCACTGTCGCCCGGCGACGTCGAGCACCTGCACGTACTGGCCCTTGCCCACGGTGTAGCTGCGCGCGCTGCCGGCATGCAGGGTGAACTCGTCGAGCAGTTCGCCCAGCGGTTCCGGCAGGCCTGGCAGCAGCAAGGGCGACGGGTTGGCACGGGTGACCCAGACCCTGAGTTCGCTGGGACGGTACTGCTGGTCCACGGCCGTGGGCCCTGCGGGCGCGCCGATAATCAGCAAGCGCTCGTCCGTCGCAGTAAAGCGCCGGCTGTAGTTGGCCGGGCTGTCTTCGTCCCACAATGAGGCAGCGTGGGGCAGGCGTTGCGGATCGATGCCGCGCCGGCTCAAGGCGTGCTGGATACGCCGCGCCTGGGGCGTTGCGCGGGCTAACTGGGCCGGGATAAAAGCGCAGTCCGGCGCGCCCTGTAGCGCCCAGTCCGACAGCGTGCTGCGCCCCTTGCTGTCCAGGGCCAGCAGTTCGCAGGGTTGGCGGCCTTCAAGGTCGATCACTTGCAGGCTGTCGCCGGGTTGCAAGTCGATCAGGGTCAGGCCGCCGACGCCGACGCGATAACGTTCCAGGTTCGCCGAGCGGGCAAACAGGCCCGGCTCTTGGGGATGGGACACCCGTGGTGCATGCATGGACAGGCTCCCGGGTCAACCGACCGATTGGATGGACGTCGGCGGCTCACCGAGGTACGCCGCCATGGAGTCATCCAGCGCGAGCAGCCACGGCGTGTGATGGGGCGGCGACTGGGTGCCGGTCATCAGCGAGCGATAGGACTTGTCGCGGTAGCCCATGATGTTTTGCGCCTTGTCGTGCTTCCAGTGCAGGAAGGTTTCGTTCACCGCCGCGATGTCGAAATTCGGGTAGTCGGTGGCGTCCACCAGGTGCTGGATGTAGGCGCCCTGGTATTCGAACATCTGCTGATTGGTTTCCAAGGTCTGTTCGCGTGCGTGCCACTGCTGGCTGTCGGCGGCGCGCTCGGCCGCGTCCGGCAGGGCGATGCGCCCCAAGATCACATCGCGGGCGTACCAGGCCTGGGCATCGAACATGTTGAAGGAGTACCACTGGTCCTGCATGCCCAGGTAGATCAGCCGAGGGTTGGGTTCCCAGAACACGCCCTTGTAGAGGTTCATCGGCCACAAGCGGTTGTCGGTCTTGAGGCTCAGCTCGTCCGGCAGGAACGGGAAGTGGTGTTTGTAGCCGGTGCACAGGATCACCGCGTCGATGTGTTTGCTGCTGCCATCGACAAAGTAGGCGCGGTTGTTTTCCAGGCGCTTGAGCAGCGGTTTTTCTTCCCAGTTGTCCGGCCAGGCATAACCCATGGGTGCACTGCGGTAGCAACTGGTGATGCTGCGCGCACCGTATTTGTAGCATTGCGAGCCGATGTCCTCGGCCGAGTAGCTGCTGCCGACAATCAGCAGGTCCTTGTCCTTGAACTCCAGTGCCTCGCGAAAATCATGGGCGTGCAGGATGCGCCCGGCGAATTGTTCGAAGCCTTCGAAGTAGGGCACCTTGGGCGTCGAGAAGTGGCCGCAGGCATTGATCACGTAGTCGAATGCTTCGCAGGTCAGCGTATCGCTGTTGTAGTCGTGGGCGTACAGCGTGAAACGCTGGGTCTGCTCGTCAAAGGTGACCTGGCGCACCACATTGTTGAAGCGGATGTAGTCGCGCACGCCGGCCTTTCCACGCGTCCCTTGATGTAGTCCCACAGCACCTCGCGCGGCGGGTAGGAGCCGATGGGGCGCCCAAAGTGTTCTTCAAAGGTGTAGTCGGCGAACTCCAGGCATTCCTTGGGGCCGTTGGACCACAGGTAGCGGTACATGCTGCCGTGCACCGGTTCGCCGTTTTCATCCAGGCCGGTACGCCAGGTGTAGTTCCACATGCCGCCCCAGTCCTGCTGTTTTCAAAGCACACCAGTTCGGGAATGGGCGTGCCTTGGTCGCGGGCCGACTGGAACGCGCGAAGTTGGGCCAGGCCGCACGGGCCGGCGCCGATGATTGCTACACGTAGGGTCATGAGCGTGCCTCCTGAAGGTTTCAGCGAAAGATCACTGTCTTGTCCTGGTTGATGAATACCCGGTGTTCCAGGTGATATTTCAGGGCTTTGGAAAGGGCTACGGTTTCGGTGTCGCGGCCGATGGCGACCAGCGAATCGGGCAGGTGGGTGTGGTCCACGCGCTGGATCTCCTGCTCGATGATCGGGCCTTCGTCGAGGTCGCTGGTGACGTAGTGGGCCGTGGCGCCGATCAGCTTCACGCCACGGTCGTAGGCTTGGTGATAGGGCTTGGCGCCCTTGAAACCGGGCAGGAACGAGTGATGGATGTTGATCGCCCGCTCCGACAGCTGCTGGCACAGGCCGTCGGAGAGGATCTGCATGTAGCGCGCCAGCACCACGAGGTCGGTCTGGGTGTCTTCGACGATGCGCATCAGCTCGGCTTCCTGGCTGGCCTTGCTGTCTTTGGTGATGGGCAGGTAGATGAAGCGGATGCCTTCGCGCTCGGC
Organism: Pseudomonas poae; assembly: GCA_004000515.1. Classification (GTDB taxonomy): domain Bacteria; phylum Pseudomonadota; class Gammaproteobacteria; order Pseudomonadales; family Pseudomonadaceae; genus Aquipseudomonas; species Aquipseudomonas cremoris. Next base: position 5,732,227 of record CP034537.1, on the reverse strand, counting down.
CATGGCGCGCAGGTCGAGGTGGTTGGAAACCACGGCGGTGATGGTCATGTCCATTTCGCCCTTGCGGTGGCGATAGAGCAGGTCGGTGAGGCAATGGTCGAACTTGCTCACCATCAGCAGCACCCGCGTCGGCTGGCGCGAGCTGAACAACTGCCACTGCATGTCAAAGCCGCCGGCAAGGTCGCCCAGGCCCTTGCGCAGGGCGCTGATATCATCGCTCACACCGGTGTTGAAGCGGAACACCGCCCGCATGAAAAACTGCCCGGTGAACTCGTCGTCAAACTGTGCCAACTCGCTGATGTAACACTGCTGCACGGCGAGGCAGGCGCTGATCGCCGCAACGATCCCGGACGCCGCCGGGCAGGTGATTTTGAGGATGTAATGTTCGCTGGAGGCGTCCATCGAAGGCTCCTGGGTAAGTGTGGAAGAGGCTCAGCCCTTGGCCGTGCGCTTGGTTTTTGCGGGTCGTCAAACGGCAGGGCGTGGCTCACGGCACTGGCCTCGAGGCTGCCGCGCACTTGCAGGGCTATGCCCGGCTCGGAGCAGGCGACGCTCATGCGCGCAATCGCCATCGAGCGTTTGCTCAGGCGCGAATACATGCCGCAGGTGATCACGCCGACTTGCGTATTGCCTTGCCACACGGTGTCGCCCGCCTCGGCCGGGCGTACGCCGTCGAGCAGCACACCGGTGATCTTGAAGCGCTCCTGGCCGCGCAGGCGCTGGTGTTCTTCGGCACCACGGAAGGCTTGTTTGCCGGGGGACACGGTGAAATCCAGGCCCATTTCCCAGAGCGTGTCGCCGGCCTTCTGGTCGGCGAAGGGGTACATCTGCGAGTTGTCGTAGGGGAAGAACATCAGCGAGCTTTCCACCCGCAACCAGTCCAAGGCGGTGAACGCACAGGGGATGATGCCCAGGCTGGCGCCCTGTTCCAGGATGCTGTCCCACAGGAACGGCGCGTCGGCGGCCTTGCAGAAAATCTCGTAGCCGCGTTCGCCGGTGTAGCCGGTGCGGGAGATCATCACCGGGCGCTCGAACAGGCGCGTTTGCAGGTGGTGGAAGTACGGTAACTGGCGGATGCCGGGCACGTGCTCGGCAAGGAAATCCACCGCCAGCGGGCCTTGCAGCGACAGGTCGTGCAGGTCGTCATCGAACAACACCGCCACCTGCCGGCCCTGGGAAGAGCGCACGAGCATTTCATGCCCGCTGCCAGCGCCGTGCACCACCATGAAGGCATTGGGGCCGGTGCGGTAGACGATGCAGTCATCGACAAACTTGCCGTCCTCGTCGAGCATCGAGGCGTACACCGATTTGCCGGGGTAGAGCTTGGCGATGTCGCGGGTGGTGGCCCACTGCAACAGGCTCTCGGCGTGCGGCCCGACGTAGTGGACTTTTTTCAGCCCTGACACGTCCATCAGCCCGGCGCGGGTGCGGATCGCCTGGTGGTGGTCGGCCAGCGCGCTGCTGTAGGTCCAGGCGGTGCCCATGCCGTTCCAGTCTTCGAGGTTCGAACCGAGGGCGCGGTGCCGTTCGGCCAGTGCAGAAATACGCCATGAAGCAGTCATGTGAAGGTCCTTGTCGGGAAAGAGGGGTCAGGCTTGCGGGTCGAATTGGCTGAGCCACTCGACCAGCGTGTGTCGATAACGGGTCATGCCCTTGTAGTCGGCGATGGGGTCGGGCAGGTCGCGCAGCACGCGATGCAGGCGGCAGCCCCAGCCGGGGTGAGTGACCAGTTCGTCGAGGCTGATCAGGTAGGTGCGGATGCTGAACATCACCGCGTTGCTGCGGGGCAGGCGCGCCATCACTTGCAACTCGACCCGCAGGTGCACCTGCTTCCCGACATTGCTGGCGGTGATACGGCCGCGGTCCGCGCCCCATTCGTGGAAGGTTTCGGGGATGAGTCCAGACGCGGGTTAATCGTCAGCGTCCAATTCAGGCGCCGCACCGGCTGGCCGGCTTGCAGGTTGAGCAGGTACTTGAGCGCCCGGTCGAAGATGCCCATCTGGTGGGCCATGGGCACCGGTGCATGCCACTGCTTGAAGCTCATCCCTGCATCAAATGCCAGTGACCAGTCGGCCGGGCTGGTGACCAGGCCGGCGTCCATGTACAGGTCGCCGTCACGTTGGTCGAGCAAGGCGAAATCGCCCTGCACCTGGCGGCCGATGTATTCCAGCGGTGCGCAGGGCAAGCTGCTGGCGTCGCCGAAGACAAAGCGCTGGTCGATGTCCAGCAGGTGGTTGCGCCAGTGCCAACGCTCGCCGTCCTGGGTCAGGCTGAAGCTTTGCGGGTAATCGGCAGCGAGGTGTTCCATCAGCATCTGCAACGCATCCCAGGCCGCCACTTGCATGTGCGGCATCACCAGGTAGCGGCGCGGGTCCTGGTCGAGGACGAGCGCGCGTTCGGCCATTTCCGAGCGGTAGTGCTCGTCGATATCGAAGGCGTGCTCGTAGATCGAGCCGGGGTCGCGGGAAGTGGCCGGTTCGATGTTCACCGAGTACAGGTAGCTGTCTTCAATGAACGGAAACGGGAAGCGGCGGATAGCACTGGGGCTGTTGCGAAAGCTGAAGTCGTCGCGATAGCTCAGCACGGGGCTTGATGGCAGGGGCATGGCGGGTAACTCCTATAGGTCCAGTGACACGCAGGGGCCGCAGCCGCGTGAGACGCAGGGCATCAAAAACTCGGCTTGCTCGGCCGCGCTGAGAAAGCTGTCGCGGTGTTCGATGGCGCCCTCGGTGTGGCGGGTGATGCACTGGCCGCAAACCCCGCCACGGCACAGGTTGGGCACCTGCACACCGGCGTGCTCCAGGGCTTCGAGCAGGCTCTGTTCGGCCTCGACCCGCAGGCGCCGGTCGCTGCGCAGCAGGTGCAAGTCGAACGGTTGGCCGGGCTGCGCACCCTTGAAGGCCTCGGCGTGCAGCCGATTGCCCGGCCAGCCACAACGCTGGGCCTGTTGCGCCACCGCATCGAGCAGGGACTGCGGGCCACAGGTGTAGACGTGGCTGCCCAATGGCCGGTTGGCGAGGAGGGCACTCAGGTCCGGGCGGCTGGCGTAGCGATGCAGGCGTGGGCCGAGGCGCTGTTGCAATTCGTCGAGGTAGGCATCGCTGAGGCCAGGGCGGTACAGGTAGTGCAGTTCGAAATCGGCCTGTTGCTGCTCCAGCGCGGCGATATACGCCATGAAGGGCGTGATGCCGATGCCGGCGGCGATCAGGATGTGCAGGCGTGCCGTGCCGTGGGGCGCAAACAGATTGGCCGGCGGTGAGATCTGCAAGGTATCGCCCACGTGTACTTGCTGGTGCAGGTACTGCGAGCCGCCACGCGAGGCCTCTTGCAAGCGCACGGCGATGCGGTAGTGCGCCGTGTGCGCCGGGTCACTGGTGAGGGAATAAGCATTGCGCACCGTGCCTTCGGCCAGCGGCAGGTGCACCTGCACATGGCTGCCCGGAGAAAACGCAGGCAGCGCGCCGGTGGCTGACACCAGGGTGAGTTCGCGCACCACCGGCGTGAGCATCCTGGCGGCGCTGACGTGTACCTTGAGCGCGGCACTCATGGCTGGAACCCCGCGTACGGCTGGTCGGGGTCGACGCATACGCCAAGGTAAGCCCCCAGTCGCCGGGAAAAATGCGTGCGCACCTCCAGCCCGACATGGCAGCCGATGCAGCTTACTGACGGCTCCGGCCCGACGGCCTGGGTCAGCCCGCAATGCGCACAATACACCAGGCGAAGGCCGGGCAGCGTGCAGGTCAGGGTGATCTCGGTTTCTTCCATGCCTGCCGCACGGGCTTGACCGTGCAGGCGCCAGACGAAGGCCTCATCCCCCAGCACGTGGAGCCGGCAGCCCACCGTGGCGTCAGCCAAGACGCGTTGCAGGCGCCGGGCGAAGTCGGGGTGTTCGGCGTTGAGCAACATGGGCGTGTCCAGTGTTGCGACAGCTGCTGCGCCGGCGGCGGCCGATTGCATCACCACGATAGGTCGGTTGTGCGTCATGCGGGCTCTCCAAGCGGGTTTTGTTTCCTGCTGGGAGAGATACTTTCCTATGGGGAAAATCTTCTCAATCTGGAAAAGGGCTATGCCTTTGGAGATAGGCCTTGTTCGACCGCCATTCGGGGCATGGAAGTTGCTGGTCTTTAGCTAACGCTCAGCAACGGAACGGGGAGTGATCGACGCGTGCAAACACGACCGAAAAGGTGGCCGCTCTGGTTGGGGCCTGTGCGCCCAGAACAGGCGCGCAGCGTGCGCAGGCTGTTGGCCGGGTTGCCCCTGCACGCTGACGGTGCCTTATCGGATTTCCTGGACCGTTTCGACGCACTGCTGCCACCTGCCAGGCTCAACCTGATCCTCGGCGGCGAAGACTTGAGCCCCACACGGCGCGGCTTGATCGAGGGCTGCCAGGTCGCAGCGGCTTGCCCCTGGCGCGACCCTAACGTGGCGGATACGCCGCAGGCTTGCGGCCCTTGCCGGCAACGCGGGGTACACCGGGTGGTGTGCGCCTTGCCCGAGGGCGAAAAGGGCGTGTTGCTGCTCGATACCCCCGACGGGCCGGTGCCACTTGGCGCGGGTTACTGGAAGAAGCGGCGCAGGCCGTACGCGTGAGCGTGCGCCTGCGCAGCCACCAGCGCGAGCAACAGCGCAAACAGGCGACATCGCGCCACGGCGCCCTGGCGCGTGAGCTGCACGACTCGGTGGCGCAGCAGCTTGGTTACCTGTCGTTCCAGGCTCATGGTTTGCAGTCCCAGCTCGGCGAGCCAGCCTTGCAGGACCTGTGCGCCGGGCTGAGCCAATTGCAGCGCCAGGTGCGCGAGCTGATCACCAGCGCACGCCTGACCATGGACGGACGTTCGCTGCGCCAGGCCCTGGCCGACTCCGTCGCCGAGTTTTCCCGACGTTGCATCATCGTCTTCGAACTGGATAACCGCCTGGCCGACGATGCCCTGAGCCCGGAAACCGAATTACAGATCCTGCAGATCATCCGCGAAGCCTTGGCCAACGCAGTGCGCCATTCCCATGCGCGCCATGTGCGCATCGAGTTGCGCCAAACCCAGGACGGCGACGCCTCGGTATCGGTGGAAGACGATGGCATCGGCCTGAGCGCCGCCTCCGGTGAGCACAACCATTTCGGCCTGGCGATCATTCGCGAACGTGCCGCCAGCATCGGTGCGCACCTGACCATTGAAGCCATCCGCCCGCACGGGGTGCGCGTACACCTTGGCCTGCACCGCAACCAAGAACTGCCACAGGGGAGTCTCGATGGACTGCACGACCTTATTACTGATCGATGATCACCCTTTGTTTCGTAAAGGCCTGGCGCAGTTATTCGGCGCCAGTGACGACTTCGAAGTGGTGGGCCAGGCGGCCAGCGGCCGCGAGGGTATCAACCTGGCCGTGAGCCTGACGCCGCAGCAGGTGCTGCTGGATTTGCACATGCCCGGCCTTAGCGGCTTGCAGGTGCTGGACGAGCTGCGCCAACTGCGCCTGGAATGCCAGGTGGTGGTGCTCACGGCCTCGATGGACCGCGCCGAATTGCTCACGGCCCTGCGCCTGGGTGCCAGCGGCTATGTGCTCAAGGAAACCGAGCCTGACGCGTTGCTGGCGTATATGCGCAACTGCCACAAAGGGGCCATCGTACTGGACTCGACCTTGATTGCCTTGCTCGCCGACCAAGCGCCCGCGTCGCCATGCGAGCCCCTCGACAGCGGCAACCTCACCGAACGCGAAGGCCAGACCCTGGCCCTGATCGCCGCCGGCATGAGCAATAAACAGATCGGTCGCGAACTGGGCATCAGTGACGGCACAGTGAAAATCTACGTGCGCAGCCTGTTGCAGAAGCTCGGCTTGCATTCGCGGCTGGAACTGGCGGCCTGGGTGCACAACGGGGCGTCGATGAAGCACGAGGAGCGCCACTGAATGAGGGAAAGCCCCGAAGCCTTCGCATCGACAGCGCCTGTGCACCTGATGGACCGCTTTCCCGGCGCGCTGCTGGAACTGCGCGACAACGGCCAGATCGCCCATTACAACTTGGCCTGGGCCGCACTGATGGACTGTCCGGGCAGTGAGCGCAACCTGATCGATTATGTGCACCAGGAAGACCGCCCGCTCTGGCGCCAAGCCCTGCAGGAACTGCGGCGCCGCCCCGACACCTCGTTCAACCAACGCTTGCGTTTCGTGCATCCGAGCGGGGAATTGCGTTGGTTTGACGTCAGCCTCAAGCGCGGGCCGCAAGGTTTTTACCTGGTGGCCGGCGACGTCACCGCGCACAAACGCCGTGAAATCGCCTTGCAGGCCAGCCAACGCAGCAGCATGAGCCTGCTGGATAGTATGCCCGGCCTGATCTATCGCGGCCGCAACAACCGCGACTGGACCATGGAATTCGTCAGCGCCGGGTGCCTGCAACTGACCGGCTACCCCGCCGAGCGGCTGGTGGACAATCACGAGTTCACCTACAACAGCCTGATCCTCGCCGAAGATGCCGATTACGTCTGGCGCGAGGTGCAATATGCACTGTCACGCCAGGAGCCATTCGAGCTGAACTACCGGATCCGTTGCGCCGATCAGTCGATCAAGCACGTCTGGGAGAAGGGCGTGGGAATTTATGCCGATACCCGCGAGGTGTTGGGTATCGAAGGGGCGATTTTCGAACGCAAACTTTAACGTTCATCCGCTCACTACATTCAATGCGCGCCGGCGGCTTTGTTCAGGTCGCTTTCAGCCCACTCGGTATACACGCACGCATCCGCCGTGGCCCAGCGCACGCGCACCGGGTCGCCGGCCTTGAGCGGCATGCCCGCAGCCGACAGCGCCTTGACCGTCATCGACGTACCGCCGAGGGTTTTCACGGTGCAGGTCTGGCTCTCGCCCAGGAACAACACCTCGCCGACAATCGCCGACACTTCATTCCAACCCGCCGCCAGCGGTTGCTCGGCGGCTTGTTCAACGCTCAGCGCCAAGGCTTTTTCCGGGCGGACCATCAGCAGTACGTCCTGGTCGATGTGCAGCCCGGTGGTCAGGCGGATCGACAGCGTCTGGCCTTCGAACGCCGCTGCCGCATTGCCCTGGGCCTTGAGTTTGAGGAAGTTGGAGTTGCCGAGGAACGACGCCACGAATGCATTCGGCGGGTTCTGGTACAGATCAAACCCGCTGCCCAGCCCGACAATTTTGCCGTGGCTGAAAATTGCGATGCGCTGGGACAGGCGCATGGCTTCTTCCTGATCGTGGGTCACATAGACGATGGTGATGCCCAGGCGCCGATGCAGTTGGCGCAGCTCGTCTTGCAGGTCTTCCCGCAGTTTCTTGTCGAGGGCACCGAGGGGTTCGTCCATCAGCAAGATGCGTGGCTCGTACACCAGCGCGCGGGCGATGGCCACGCGTTGTTGCTGGCCGCCAGACAGTTGGGAAGGGCGGCGATGGGCGAACTGTTCCAACTGCACCAGCTTGAGCATGGCGTCGACGCGTTTCTCGCGTTCGGCGCTGGCCAGTTTGCGGATCGCCAGGGGGAAGGCGATGTTGTCGCGCACCGACAAGTGCGGGAACAACGAGTAGCGCTGGAACACCATGCCGATATCGCGCTTGTGCGGCGGCACGTTGACCAGGGATTGGCCGCTGACCAGGATCTCGCCGCTGCTCGGCGTTTCAAACCCGGCGAGCATCGACAGCGTGGTGCTTTTGCCCGAGCCGCTGGAGCCGAGGAAGGTGAGGAACTCGCCGTCCTGAATGTCCAGCGAGATATTGTCCACGGCGGCAAATTCGCCGTAGTGCTTGTTCAGGTTGCGCAGGCTGACCAGGGGTTGGCCAGGGCTCTGTGCGGCATCTTTGATCACTGCATTCATGTCTTGATCCTCAGCGCTTAGGCGCGGGTTTCAGTGCGTCGACGAACGACGGCGGCAATCACCATGACCAGTACCGACAGGCCGATCAGCAGCGTCGAGGCGACGGCGATCACAGGCGTGAGGTCTTGGCGCAGGGTGGTCCACATTTTCACGGGAAGGGTTTGCAGGGTGGGGCTGGCCATCATCACGCTGAGCACCACTTCGTCCCACGAGACGAGGAACGCGAACAGCGCACCGGCCACCATCCCTGGGCGGATTGCCGGGAACGTCACCTTGAACACCGCCTGCAAGCGTGAGGCGCCGCAGATCACTGCCGCGTCTTCAATCGACTGGTCGAACAGCTTCAGCGAGTTGATGATCGAGATGATGGTGAACGGCAGTGCAACGATCACATGGCTGACCACAAAGGCGAACAGGGTGCCGGTGTAGCCCAGCTTGAGAAACAGCGCGTACACCGCCACGGCGATGATCACCAGTGGCACGATCATCGGCAGCGTGAACAGGCCGTAGAGCAACTCGCGGCCTGGAAAACGCCCGCGCACCAGGGCAAACGCGGTCGGCAAGCCCAGCGCCACGGCGAACACGGTGGTCAGCACCGCCACCTTGAGGCTGGCCATCGCGGCGTTCATCCAGTCGGCATTGGAGAAGAACTGGCCGTACCATTTCAGCGTCCAGCCCGGCGGCGGGAACACCAGCCATTGGGACGAACCGAACGACAGCAGCACGATAAACACGATCGGCAACAGCAGGAACAGGCCGATGATGCCGGTGGTGGTGTAGAGGCCCAGGCGCATCCTGCGGCTCATGGCATTCGGAGTCAGGAGCATGACGGCTTACCTCGCGTTGCTGGCGCCAACCGGGGATTCCGGCTGAAGCTTCAGGTAGAAGTAGAACAGCACCAGCGTGATGAAGATCAGCAACGCGGCGCCGGCACTTGCCAGGCCCCAATTGAGGAACGATTGCACCTGCTGAATGATGAACTCGGGCAGCATCATGTTCTGCGCACCGCCCAGCAGTGCGGGGGTGACGTAGTAACCGAGGGACATCACAAACACCATCAGGCCACCGGAAAACAGCCCCGGTCGGCACAGCGGTAAAACACCCGGAAGAAGTTGGTCCAGGGGCTTGCGCCGCAAATGGAGCCGGCCTGCAGGATCATCGGGTCGATGGCCTGCATGGTTGCCTGCAGCGGCAGCACGATGAACGGGATCATGATGTAGCTCATGCCGATCACCACGCCGGTGAGGTTGTGCACCATCTCCAGCGGTTGATCGATGATGCCCATGGCCATCAGCGCCTTGTTGATCACCCCGAGGCTTGCAGCAACACCAGCCAGGAATAGGTGCGGGCGAGCAGGCTGGTCCACATCGACAGCAGCACGATGTTCAGGATCCAGCGCCCCCAACCACGTGGCACCAGGGTAATTGCCCAAGCCAGCGGAAAGCCCAGCAACAGGCTGAACAGCGTCACCAGCCCCGCCACCGAGAAGGTGTTGAGCAGCACGCGGGCGTAGGCCGAGTTGGCGAACAATTCTTCGTAGTTACCCAGCCCTGGCACCGGCTCCAGCACGCCGCGCAGCAGCAGGCCGATCAGCGGTGCCAGGAAAAACAAACCGAGGAACAGCAGGGCAGGGACCAGGTTGCTTGAGCCTTTCCAGCGCTGGGCCAGGGACGGCGACACGGCTTTGCCTGAAACCGCGCCGGAGGCGTCAAGGGCGCTCCGGTCGGTGTGCTTGCCGTCATTTTCATTTGACTAGCCATTCATTCCACCGTGTCGCAATGGCCAGACCGTTCTTGGCCCAGTAGGCGAAATCGAGGGTGATCTGGTCCTTGGCATACGCCGTCGGCAGGTTCGGTGCCAGGACTGAGTCCAGGCGCTGCACGCTGTCGATGTTCACCGGTGCATAAGCGGTCAGGTTGGAGAAGTCGGCCTGGCCTTTGGCGCTGCTGGCGTTGGCCAGGAACTTCATCGCGGCGGCTTTGTTCTTGCTGCCTTTAGGCACGACGAGGATGTCGGCCATGACCAGGTTCTGCTTCCAGCTCACGCCCACCGGTGCGCCGTCTTCTTGCAGCGCGTGGATGCGACCGTTCCAGAACTGGCCCATGCTGACTTCGCCGGAGGCCAGCAGCTGTTGCGACTGCGCACCGCCGCCCCACCAGACGATGTCTTTCTTGATGGTGTCGAGTTTCTTGAAGGCACGGTCCAGGTCCAGCGGGTAGAGCTTGTCGGCGGGTACGCCATCGGCCAGCAGCGCCAGTTCCAGCACGCCAGGGCTTGGCCATTTGTAGAGGGCGCGTTTGCCGGGGTAGGTCTTGGTGTCGAACAGCGCGGTCCAGTCTTGCGGTTTGCCGGCGCCGAGCTTGCCTTCGTTGTAGCCGAGCACGAAGGAGAAGAAGAACGAACCCACACCGTGGTCGGAGACGAAGCGTGGGTCGATCTTGTCGCGCTGGATCACCGAGAAATCAAGGGGCTCGAGCAGGCCTTCGGCGGCGGCGCGCAGCGCAAAGTCCGCTTCTACGTCGACCACGTCCCACTGCACGTTGCCGCTCTCGACCATGGCCTTGAGTTTGCCGTAGTCGGTGGGGCCGTCCTGTACCACCGTGATGCCGCTGGCCTTGCTGAACGGGTCAGCCCACGCCTGCTTCTGCGCATCCTGGGTGCTGCCGCCCCAGCTCACGAAATTGACGCTTTCGCCCGCCTGTACCGCGTGGCTGGCCGTGGCCAGTAAACCCGCGAAAAGTACCGCGGTTGCACGTTTGTTCAACACCATGTTCACGCCCTCATTTGTTTTGTTATTGAGCGGGCTGGGTAGTGCCCGCCTATCGGGAGCAGTAGGTAAAACGGAGCCTTTCATCAGGGCCCAAAAGCGACCGTGCCAAGGGCTGTTATTGGTGCTCTCCCTGGCGGGCGCACTTGGCAGAAGCGTTCGGTCTATGGAATATCATATTATGGTATTCCAAACTTTGTGCAAGCACTTTGCCTTACCGGCGATCCGTCATTCGGTGAAGGCAATGCTCTCCACGACTTCCAGGTCGTAGCCCGTCAGCCCGGCGTATTTGAGGGCGGGCCAAGATGACGCAGCTTGCCGACGCCAAGGTCCTGCAATATCTGCGCCCCGGTGCCGACCTCGGAATAGATGCGCGATTGCGAGCGGCTGAACTGGCGCGGTGCCTGGGTCAGCTGCGGTACGCGTTCCAGCAGCGCTTGAGAGGATTCATGGTTGGCGAGCACCACCACCACGCCGCTGCCTTCAGCTGCCACGCGTTGCAGCGCCGCCCACAGCGTCCAGTTCGACGGCCCGCTGTATTCGGCGCCCACCAGGTCGCGCAGTGGGTCGATCACATGCACGCGCACCAATGCGGGTTCGTCACGGCGCAACTGGCCCATCACCATGGCCATGTGCACGCCGCCATCGATGCGGTCTTCAAAGGTGATCAGGCGGAAGGTGCCGTGCACCGTCGGCAGGTCGCGCTCGCCGATGCGCACCACCGTACGTTCGGTGCTGAGGCGGTAGTGGATCAGGTCGGCGATGGTGCCGATCTTGATGCCGTGCTTGCGCGCGAACACTTCCAGGTCGGGGCGGCGGGCCATGGTGCCGTCGTCGTTCATCACTTCCACAATCACCGACGCCGGCGTGTGCCCGGCCAGGCGCGCCAGGTCGCAACCGGCTTCGGTATGGCCGGCGCGGGTGAGCACGCCGCCGTCCTTGGCGCGCAACGGGAAGATATGACCGGGTTGCACGATATCGGCGGGGCCTGCGTTGAGCTCCACAGCTGCTGCCACCGTGCGCGCACGGTCAGCGGCGGAGATGCCGGTGGTCACGCCGGTGGCGGCTTCGATGGACACGGTAAACGCGGTGCTGAACACGCTGCCATTGCTCGGCACCATCTGCTCCAGGCCCAGGCGCTGGCAGTGTTCATCGGTGAGGGTCAGGCAGATCAGGCCACGGGCTTCGCGGGCCATAAAACTGATAGCCTCGGCGGTGCAGCACGCAGCGGGGAGTAACAGATCGCCTTCGTTTTCCCGGTCTTCATCGTCCACCAGCAGCACCATCTTGCCCTGGCGGTAGTCTTCGATGATTTCTGCGATGCTGTTGAAGCTCATAGTAGGGTGCTCGATTTGTTGGTTGTATGTATTATGGTATACCACAAAATTTGAATAAGAGGATGTCCCGATGAAGGCTTACTGGATTGCCCATGTGGATGTGGCGGATGCCGAGCAGTACACGCAATACACCAGCCGCGCACCGGCGGCGTTTGCCAAGTTTGGCGGGCGGTTTTTGGCCAGGGGCGGGCGCAGCATCGCGCTGGAAGGCGGGCCGGCGAGGGCGCGTAATGTGGTGATCGAGTTTGATAGCTATGAGCAGGCGGTGGCGTGCTATGAGTCTGCCGAGTATCAGGAAGCGAGAGCGCATCGAGAGGGTGTGGCGCAGGCGCAGATCATAATTGTGGAAGGGGTGGTTTAGGGGGTGGTTGTTGGGTGTATATCCGTTGGCTAGGTAACGGCTGCTTATGGTTTCGCTTTACAGCGACTCACTTTTGGAAAGGCCCAAAAGTAAGCAAAGGCCTTCGCCCCAACACTCGGCACCTCGCTCATGCTCGGTGTGCCCTCACTCCGGCTTTGGAGCGTGGGCCGCCGCGATGGGCCATCCTTGGCCCAGCGCGGCTAACCCGGCGTCCTGCCGGGTTACCCACGCTCCAAAGCCTGCGTTCGGCCAGCGTGTTTGACGGGGCGCTTCTAGATCAAAAGCAAGAGCGCGGCGGCCTTAGAGCCGACCGGTTTTTTGCCGATCACCGTTCAAATGTGGGAGCTGGCTTGTCGGATCGCCGCACCGCTGCGATGCAGGCAACTCGGTACTTCAGGCATACCCTGTTGATGCCATCGCAGGCAAGCCAGCTCCCACAGAAGAGCAGATTTCACAGGGTAAGGAAGCCAGGCACGGTCAAAATGTGGGAGCGGGCTTGCTCGCGAATGCGGTGGATCAGCCAATGAATGTGTTGACTGACACACTGCATTCGCGAGCAAGCCCGCTCCCACATTTTGAATTGTGTCCAACCGGGAAATCACCGAATGAAATGGATCTTGCCGCTGTCATCATTACCAATGTAGATGCCATACACCCCGGCCTGCCGCTCCTCGATATACCGCTCGAGAATCTGCCGGATCGCCGGGTAGTAGATGCTCTCCCAAGGAATGTCCTCGGGTGCAAAGAATTTGTAGTCCAGCGTCTCCGGCCCAAATTGCCCGGTGATCTCCAGCGCAATGGCGCGAAAGATGATGTACACCTCACTGATCTTGGGCACGCTGAAGATCGAGTAAGGCGAGACGATTTCCGCCCGCACGCCGCTTTCTTCCCACACCTCGCGCAACGCCGCCTGCTCAGTGGTTTCACCCCTTCCATGAAACCAGCCGGTAGCGTCCAAGTGCCGGGGCGCGGTGGAATCGCCCGTTGGCACAACAGGTACTTGCCGTCCTGCTCAATGATGCAGCCGGCAATGATCTTCGGGTTGATGTAGTGGATATAGCCGCAGCCCCGGCACATCAGGCGCTCATGGGTGTCGCCCGGTGGCAGCTGGTGACCTAGGTCACTGCCGCCGCATTTCGGGCAAAAGCTGGGGCTGAACATGGTCAGTGACCTATGCGCGGTTCTTTGAGGGCGATGGGCAGGGTGATCTCAGGGACCTTGCCGGTCTCTTCCTGTTTGCGCTTGAGGTAGTCCAGGGCCACGGCGGCGGCGGCGCGCACGTGATCGACGCAGGCCTGGTGGGCGGCCAGTGGGTCGCGGCTCTTGATCGCCTCGACCATGCGTTCCATTTCCTGGTTGCTGGCGCCACGGCGGTTTTCCTGGGACACCGAGGTGGCACGCAAGTAGCTGATACGCGCCTGCAACTGGCGCAGTTGCGTGGCGGCAACGTGGTTGCCCGAGCCTTCCAGCAGCACGTCGTAGAAGCCCTGCACCGAGTCGATCACCTGCTGCAACTCACCGTCCTTGAGGGCCTTGCGGTTGTCGTCCAGGGCTTTTTCCAGGGCCTTGATGTCCTTGGCCTTGGCGCGCAGGGTGAACAATTGCACGATCAAGCCTTCGAGCACGCAACGCAGCTCGTAGATGTCGACCGCGTCGGCCAGGGTGATGATTGCCACCTGTGGGCCCTTGGCATCGGCGAATTCCACCAGGCCTTCGGACTCCAGGTGACGCAAGGCTTCACGCACCGAGGTGCGGCTGACGCCGAGGCGGTCGCACAGGTCGCGCTCCACCAAGCGGTCGCCTGGCAACAGTTGGAAGTTCATGATCGCGCTGCGCAGTTTCTCCAGCACGATTTCCCGCAGGGTGACCGGGTTGTGATTGACCTTGAAGCTGTCGTCGAGTGGCAGGCGTTTCATGGGGTCTGCTCTGTATGTAACGGTTAACTGGGGGCCGATCGTGGGCCTAAATTGTCGGCGAGTTTATCACGCGGCGTCCTTTAAGCGACAAACCCTCACGACCCCCGGCGCGCCTCAGGCCAGGGCTGGCAAAGGCCCAAGCTTGCCCTTGTGGTAGATCATCGGCGTGACCGGTTGCGCGGGCAGGATCAGGTTCTTCACCGCGCCGACGATGATCGCGTGATCGCCGCCGTCGTACTCGCGCCACAGCTCGCACTCGATGATTGCCGTGGCCTTGGCCAGCAGCGGATTGCCCAGCTCGCTCAGGTGCCACTCGATGCCCTTGGCCTTTTCCTTGCCCTTGCCGGCAAACGCGTAGGCTTCGGCGGTTTGGTCGGCGGACAGCAGGTGAATCGCAAAGCGCTTGCTGTCGCGCAGGATCGGGTAAGTGTCGGACGCATAGTTGGGGCAGAACAGCACCAGCGCCGGGTCAATCGACAGCGCACTGAACGCGCTGGCGGTGATACCGACGATGCCGCCGTCCGGGTCGAGGGTGGTGACCACCGTGACGCCAGACGGGAACGAGCTCATCACGTCTTTGTAAATGCCGGGTTCGATCATGGAGTTGGCCTCTTAACGCATCACAAAAGGATCAGGCATCGGTGCCTGGGACAGGTTGATCCACACCGTTTTCAGCTCGGTGTAGGCCAGCACCGAATCGATGCCGCTTTCGCGTCCATAGCCACTGTTCTTGAAGCCGCCAATCGGCGCCATGGCCGACACGGCGCGGTAAGTGTTGACCCAGATGATGCCTGAGCGCACGTCACGGGCCAGGCGATGGGCGCGGCCGAGGTCGCGGGTCCAGATGCCGGCGGCGAGGCCAAACTGTGAGTCATTGGCGATGGCCAGGGCTTCGGCTTCGTCTTTGAAGCGAATGACCGAGGCCACCGGGCCGAACACTTCTTCCTGCATGATCTTCATCGAGTTGCGGTCGCATTCGAACAGCGTCGGCTCATAGAACCAGCCTTCGCCCAGGTTCTGCGGGCGTTTGCCGCCGGTACGCAGGCGAGCGCCTTCGGCAATCGCGTCAGCCACCAGGCCTTCGACCACCGCCAGTTGCTGCGCGGTGGCCATGGGGCCCATTTCGCTGGCGTCATCCTGGGGGTTGCCGATGCGGATGCGTTGGGCACGCGCCACCAGGCGTTCGACGAATTCGTCGTAGATTTCATCCTGCACCAGCAGGCGCGAACCGGACACGCAGCTTTGCCCGGACGCGGCATAGATACCGGCAATCGCACCGTTGATGGCGCTGTCCAGGTCGGCATCGGCGAAGATGATGTTCGGCGACTTGCCACCCAGTTCCAGGGACAGCTTGGCGAAGTTCTCCGCGCTGCTGCGCACCACATGGCGAGCGGTGGCTGCACCGCCGGTGAAGGCGATCTTGCGCACCAGCGGGTGGCGGGTGAGGGCGGCGCCGGTGCTGGGGCCAAAGCCTGTGACCACGTTGACCACGCCCGCCGGAATGCCAGCTTCCAGCGCCAGACGCGCCAGCTCGAGAATGGTCGCCGAGGCGTGTTCCGAAGGCTTGATCACGATGGTATTGCCCGCCGCCAAGGCCGGGGCGAGCTTGATCGCGGTCAGGTACAGCGGGCTGTTCCACGGAATGATCGCGGCGACCACGCCCATGGCTTCATGCACGGTGTAGGCAAACAGGTCAGGCTTGTCCAGCGGCAGGGTGCCGCCTTCAAGCTTGTCGGCCAAGCCTGCGGTGTAGTGGAAAAACTCCGGCAGGTAGCTGACCTGGCCACGGGTTTCGCGGATCAGCTTGCCGTTGTCGCGGCTTTCCAGTTGGGCCAGTTGCTCTTTGTTCTCGGCGATCAAATCGCCCAGGCGGCGCAGCAGTTTGCCCCGCGCCGTGGCGGTGAGGCCACGCCAGGCCGGGCTGTCGAAAGCCGTTTGCGCGGCCTGCACGGCGCGCTCCACATCGGCTTCATCCGCGTCGGGCAGTTGCGCCCAGGGTTCGGCCAGCGCCGGGTTGAGGCTGTCGAAGGTCTTGCCGGACAGGGCATCGACCCATTCACCGCCGATGCACATCTGGAAGCGTTCAAGCGTCATGCAACGATCCCCTTTATTGGATTGTTTTGGGCGTACACCGTGTCAAGAAAGCCCAGCAGCAACTGGTTGACCAGGCGCGGCGATTCTACCGGCATCATATGCCGTTGCTCGGCCAGCACCGCAACGGTGGCGCCGGGAATTCGATCGGCCAGTTGCCGGGCCATTTCCGGGGTTGAGCCGGGGTCGAGTTCGCCGGTGGCAACCAGGGTGGGTGCGCGCAGGCTCTTGAGGTCGTCGGCGCGGTACATGTCCTGGGTTGCAAACAGCTCGTAAGTCGTGAGGTAGCCCTGGGGGTCGTTGCCCGCCAGGGTTTCGCGCAGTGCCGCGATTTGCGCCGGGTTGGCCGCCTGGTACTCACGGCTGAACCAGCGTGACAGCGCAGCTTCCGCGTTGGCGTCCGGCCCGTGTTCGGCGGCCTGGGCGGTGCGGGCGATCACGCCGGCGCGCTGCTCGGGGCTGCGGTTGAACACACTGTTAAGCACCACCAGGCCTTTGAGGCGTTCGGGGTAATGCAGGGCAAACGCCCGGGCGACCAGGCCGCCCATGGAAAACCCGATCACCGTGGCCTGCGGCAGTTCCAGGTGATCGAGCAGTTCCAGCAATTGGTCGGCATAGCCCAACAGCGGCGTGCCGGCGGCCGGGCGCGGGCTGGCGCCATGGCCGAGCATGTCGTAGGTGATCACGCGGTAATTCGTGGCCAGGCCAACGACTTGCCCGCCCCACATTTCTTTATTCAGGCCCACGCCGTGGATCAAAACCACAGGCTGGCCTTGGCCGGTCGCCAGATAACTGGTGCCAGCCGGGGTGCGTTCAGCGGTGAGCCGAATCATGGAGCGCTCCTGCATGCCTTTTTTATTGGGGTGCCTGCCGTGCTTACTGGGCTTTTTCGGCGGCCAGTTCTTCCAGGTCGATGTAGCGGTTGCCGATGCGTGGGTGCAGGCGGCCGCCATCGGCGCAACCCAGTACCACGACGATTTCGTCGGCACGCGGCGCGTCTTCGATCTGCATCTCCAGGGTGATGTAGTGCGAGCGCAGGCCTTCGTCGTCCTTGTGCATCATCGGTATCTGGATCGAGGTGCCCGGGCCGCCACGCTTGTTGGTGAAGCTCAGGTAGCTCTTGGCTTTTACCGCTTCACGGTAGTGATTGCCGAAGCGCAGGGTGTGGATGATTGCCGAGGCGTGCTCGATCTCGCCATCAGCCCCGACTACCGCTGCTTTACCGTAGGCCTCAATGTTCTCGGCACCGCCGATGATGCCCACCAGGCGCTCGACCATCAGTGCGCCGAGGTCGGAGCAGTTGGCACGGATTTCCGGCTTCAGGTCTTCGACAAAACCACGGCCCAGCCAAGGGTTTTTTCAGCACGACGGCCAGGCCGACCATTTTCACTGGGGTGTCGGAGGCCTTGCCGCCTTCGATAAAGGTTTCTTCTACATAGCTGACGATTTTGCGGATTTCGAAACTCATGAGCTGCTCCATCTGAGGTGGGTGGTTTGCGTATGATGGTATACCATAATACGTAAAGCACAAGCGCCACCGATGAGTTCGCTGATGGACGTGGTTGTGAAGTGCGATGTTAAAAAATGTTAAGTAGAAAAATACTTCACATAATCCGTTCATTGGTGGATGATCGACTCCAATTCCAACGCGGCTCGCCGGTGTGGTGTCTGCCGCCGTTTTCCCCTGGAGTACCCAATGAATAATAAGAATGTCGGTGTTGTTGGTCTGGGCGCGATGGGGCTGGGCATTGCCCGCTCGCTGCTGCGTGCCGGCTTTAAGGTGCATGCCTGTGATGTGCGTGACGCCGTCACCCAACAATTCGCCAGCGAAGGCGGGGTGGCGTGCGCGTCACCGGCGCAAATGGCCGAAGCCTGTGATGTGATCATCACGGTGGTGGTCAACGCGGAGCAGACTGAAACCGTGCTGTTCGGCGAAAACGGCGCCGTAGCCGCAATGCGCCCCGCCAGCCTGGTGATCGGTTGCGCCACCGTGGCACCTACCTACGCCGTAGAGCTGGGCCAGCGCCTGGCTGATCAAGGCCTGCTCTATATAGACGGGCCCATCTCGGCGGCGCGGCCAAGGCCGCGGCTGGCGAAATGACCATGATGACCTCCGGTCCGCAAGCCGCGTATGCCAAGGCCGAAACCGTACTGGCAGGCATGGCGGGCAAGGTCTATCGCCTGGGCGATGCCCATGGCCTGGGCTCCAAAGTCAAAATCATCAACCAGTTGCTGGCCGGCGTGCATATCGCTGCGTCCGCCGAAGCTATGGCGCTTGGCCTGCGCGAAGGCGTGGACGCCGATGCCTTGTACGAGGTGATCACCCACAGCGCCGGCAATTCCTGGATGTTCGAGAACCGCGTGCCGCACATTCTCAAGGCTGACTACACGCCGCTGTCGGCGGTGGATATTTTCGTCAAGGACCTCGGCCTGGTGCTGGATACCGCACGTGCCAGCAAATTCCCGCTGCCGCTGTCGGCCACGGCGCACCAGATGTTCATGCAAGCCTCCAGCGCCGGTTTTGGCCGCGAGGATGACTCGGCGGTGATCAAGATTTTCCCCAGCATCGACCTGCCGACCGCCAAGCCCGACTCTGTTTAAGGAACGCGTCATGACCACTGCCAACGCGCGCCCCTTGCTGGGCTGCATCGCCGACGACTTCACCGGCGCCACCGACCTTGCCAACATGCTGGTGCGTGGCGGTATGCGCACGGTGCAGAGCATCGGCATCCCGAGTCGCGAAGTTGCGGCCGGGTTGGATGCGGACGCCATCGTCATCGCCCTCAAGTCCCGTACTACGCCAGCCACCGAGGCTGTGGAGGAATCCCTCGCCGCGCTGGCCTGGCTGCGTGAGCAGGGCTGCGAGCAGATCTTTTTCAAGTATTGCTCCACCTTCGATTCCACCGCCGCCGGCAATATCGGCCAGGTCAGCGAAGCGTTGCTCAAGGCCCTGGACAGCGATTTCACCCTGGCGTGCCCGGCATTCCCGGAAAACGGCCGCACGATTTTCCGTGGACATCTGTTTGTGCAGGACCAGTTGCTCAGCGAGTCCGGCATGCAGCATCACCCGCTGACGCCGATGGGCGATGCCAACCTGGTGCGTGTGCTGCAAAGCCAGACCCAGTTGTCGGTCGGCCTGTTGCGCTATGACAGCGTGGCGGCGGGCGTAGACGCCACCCGCCAGAAAATCGCCGAACTGCGCGAGCAAGGCGTGGGCATTGCCATCGCCGATGCGTTGTCGGATCAAGACCTCTACACCCTGGGCAGCGCCTGTGCCGACCTGCCGTTGCTGACTGGCGGTTCGGGTCTGGCCCTGGGCCTGCCGGATAATTTTCGCAGAGCGGGCAAACTTCGTGACTTCGATGTGGCGTCGTTGCCGGTGGTAGGCGGTGGCGAAGTGGTGCTGGCCGGCAGTGCGTCGGTAGCCACACTTGGCCAGGTCGCGGCCTGGCGTGAGGCCGGTCGCCCGGCGCTGCGCATCGACCCGCTGGCTGTGGCAGCCGGTGAACCGGTGGTGGCGCAGGCCCTGGCGTTTGCCCGCGACAGCGCGCAAGCCGTGTTGATCTACGCCAGCAGCACCCCGGAAGAGGTCAAGGCGGTGCAGCAGCAACTGGGTGTCGAACGTGCGGGTGCCTTGGTCGAGGACGCGTTGGGCGAGATTGCCCACGGCCTGCGCGAAAGCGGCGTACGACGCTTTGTGATTGCCGGCGGCGAAACCTCTGGCGCGGTGGTCAAGGCGCTGGGCGTTAACTTGCTGCAGATCGGTGCGCAGATTGATCCGGGTGTGCCTGCTACGGTCAGCAGCTCTGCCGAACCGCTGGCGCTGGCGCTGAAATCCGGCAACTTCGGTGGCCGCGATTTCTTCGCCAAAGCCCTTGCGCAACTGGCCGGAGGTGCCCAATGAGCGGCATCGACGAACAGGCCCAGCGCGAAGAAATCTGCGACGTCGGCCACAGCCTGTACCAGCGCGGTTATACCGTCGGCAGCGCGGGCAATATCAGTGCGCGCCTCGATGATGGTTGGCTGATCACCCCGACCGATGTGTGCCTGGGGCGGCTGTCACCCGCCGCTATCGCCAAGGTCAACCTGAAAGGGGGAGTGGGTGTCCGGCGATAAACCGTCCAAGACCCTGGCCCTGCATCGCCAGGTGTATGACCGCAACCCGACGGTGGGCGGTGTGGTGCACACCCATTCCACGCACTTGGTGGCGTTGACCCTGGCGGGCGTGTGGCGCGCGGACGATATCTTGCCGCCGCTCACGCCGTATCAGGTGATGAAGGTCGGGCACATTCCGTTGATCGGCTACCAGCGCCCCGGTTCGCCGAAGGTCGCCGAACAGGTCGCGTTACTGGCCAACAGCGTGCGCGGCGTGATGCTCGAACGGCTGGGGCCGGTGGTTTGGGAAAGCTCGGTGGCCAAGGCCAGCTACGCCCTGGAAGAACTGGAAGAGACCGCACGCCTGTGGTTGATGAGCAACCCGCGCCCTGCGCCATTGGACCAGGCCGCTTTGGATGAACTGCGCGAGACGTTCGGCGCGCACTGGTAACACCCACACCGCACGCGTTGCCCCGAGCACCTGCCCAGGCGTTCGACGGCCCCGGCTTGCTTGAAAAACAATAACAACAGGACATTCTCGAATGAGCCCACTGATTTTGATGTTGACCGCCGGCGCCGGTATCGCGCTGCTGCTGTTTCTGGTCCTCAAGTACAAATTTCAGCCGTTTGTTGCGCTGATGCTGGTGAGTATCGTGGTGGCGCTGGTAGCCGGGGTGAAGCCCGCCGACCTGGTGGCAACCATCGAAGGCGGCATGGGCAAGACCCTCGGCCACATCGCGATCATCATTGCCCTGGGCGCGATGATCGGGCGGATCATCGAGTTGTCCGGCGGCGCCGAGGCGTTGGCCAAGACGCTGATCGAACGCTTCGGCAACCGCCGCACGCCGCTGGCGCTGACCATCGCCGGGTTCATCATCGGTGTGCCGGTGTTCTTTGAGGTCGGGGTGATCATCCTGATGCCGCTGGCTTATGGCGTGGCTCGTCGGGCGCGCAAGCCGCTGCTGGTGTTTGCGTTGCCGATGTGTGCGGCGCTGCTCACCGTGCATGCGTTTTTGCCACCCCATCCGGTGCCGTGGCCGCCGCCAGCCAACTGGGCGCGGACTTGGGCCGGGTGCTGATGTTCGGCCTGCCGATCACCGCGTTGCTGTGCTACATCGGCTACCGCGTAGCGGGCGCATGACCCGTCGCTTCTACCCGATGACCGACGATATCCGCGCTGAGGTGTATGGCCCTCACGTGACCAACGCCGACTTGCAGGCCTGGACCAACGGCACCGAGCACACCGTGCAACAGTCCGCCGTGGCCGAGTCGCATAGGGGCCTGGAAGAATCCACCAGTGCCATCGCCGCCAAGCTGCCTGCGGCTCCTGCGCCGGGTTTGGACTGATCGTCAGCCTGATCCTGCTGCCGATTGTATTGATCCTGTTGGGCACGTTGGCCACTTCGCTGCTGCCGATCGAGTCGACCTTGCGCGGGGTGATGACGGTACTCGGTGCGCCGCTGGTGGCGTTGCTGATCGATACCTTGCTGTGCGCCTGGCTGCTGGGTTCGCGCCGTGGCTGGAGCCGCAGCCAAGTGTCTGACGTGATTGGTTCGGCGTTGCCGGGCGTGGCCATGGTGATCCTGATCGCGGGCGCCGGTGGCGTGTTCGGCAAGGTGCTGGTGGACACCGGCATTGGCGCGGTAGTCTCCGACATGCTGCGCACCACCGGCCTGCCGGTGTTGGCCCTGGGCTTCTTGTTGACCATGTTGCTGCGTGCGGTGCAGGGTTCCACCACCGTGGCGCTGGTGACCACGGCCGGGATCATCAGCCCGTTGATCGTGACCCTCAACCTCACGCCCAACCATATGGCGCTGTTGTGCCTGGCCATGGGTGGTGGCGGGTTGGCGATGTCCCATATCAACGATGCCGGCTACTGGATTTTCACCAAGCTGGCCGGGCTTAATGTGGCCGATGGCCTGCGTACCTGGACGGTGATCACCACGTTGCTCGGCACCTTGGGCTTCCTGATTACCCTGCTGATCTGGCCTTTTGTCTGACCCCTGGGAGTTTTTATGCCTCGTTTTGCTGCCAACCTGAGCATGCTCTACCCGCAACACGACTTTTCTCGACCGCTTCGCGGCGGCGAAGGCTGACGGTTTTGACGCGGTGGAATACTTGTTTCCCTATGACTACAGCGCGGCTGACCTCAAGCAGCGCCTGACTGACAACGGCCTGGTCCAGGCGCTGTTCAACGCGCCGCCGGGCGACTGGGCGGCGGGGGAGCGGGGCATTGCAACCTTGCCTGGGCGTGAGGCCGAGTTTCGTATCGGCTTCGACCGGGCGCTGGAATACGCCGCCGTGCTGGGCAACGACCGTGTGCATGTAATGGCCGGCCTGCTGCCCTCCGAATCCCTACGCCAGCGGCATCACGCCGTGTACCTGGAAAACCTCGCCTACGCCAGCGCTGCGGCGGCCAGGGTTGGGGTCACGGTATTGCTGGAGCCGATCAACACCCGCGACATGCCGGGTTTTTTCCTCAATCGCCAGGACCAGGCCCAGGCCATCTGCCGTGAAGTGGGGCGAGCAACCTCAAGGTGCAGTTCGACTGCTACCACTGCCAGATTGTCGAGGGGGACGTGGCGACCAAGCTGCGTCGGGATTTTGCGGGGATTGGCCATATCCAGATTGCTGGCGTGCCGGACCGGCATGAGCCGGATTTGGGGGAGCTGAACTATGGGTATTTGTTCGAGCTGATGGACCAGTTGGGCTACACCGGTTGGGTGGGTTGCGAGTACCGGCCGAAGGGTGATACCTCGGCGGGCCTGCAATGGCTGCGAGATTGGAAGGCGACCCGATAACCGAGCCGAATGTGGTTTGAATGTGGGAGCTGGCTTGCCTGCGATAGCGGTGTATCAGTGGGTGCAGGTGCCAGCTGACCCACTGCCATCGCAGGCAAGCCAGCTCCCACATTTCTGACCTCATTCCCAAGGATGGGATCAGGTTGGCAACTGATCCCCTGGCAACATCAACTCAATCCCCCGCTTGCGAATCCCATCCGCTGCCGCCGGCGCCAGGCCGTCGTCGCTGATGATCACGTCGAACGGTTCCAGCCCGGCGATGCGGTACATGCTGAACGTGCCGTACTTGGAACTGCTCGCCACCAGCACCACCTGGGACGCCGATTGCATCGCCACTTGCTTGACCTCCACCTTCAATGCCGAAGGCGTGGTGATGCCCCGGTGCAGGTCCCAGGAACTGGTGGACACAAACGCGATATCCGTGACCACCTGGCGCAAGGTCGCCACCGCCAGCCCGCCGACGGACGAGTGATTGTCATGGTCCAACTGGCCGCCGGTGTGAATCACCGTCACTTGTTGCGCGTCCATCAGCGCTTGCACGATGCCGAAGTCGTTGGTCACTACCGTCATGCCTGACAGCGCCTTGATATACGGCACGATCTCCAGCGTGCTGGTGCCGGCGTCCAGGTACACGGTCATGTCCGCGTGCAGCAGTCGCGCCGCCAACCGTGCCATGGCTTGCTTCTGTGGAAGCTCCACCACGGCTTTGGATTGATGGCTCGGCTCGCTGTGCAACTGGCTGGCGATGCGCACCCCACCGGTCACCGAATAGGCCCGGCCTTCCTGCTCCAACAGCGCGATGTCGCGGCGTACGGTCATGTGCGAGCAGTCGAACATCTCCATCAACTGGTGCACGCTCATCACCTGATGCTTGCGCAACTGCCGCAGGATTTGCTCGCGACGCTGCTCGGGAATCATCGGGGCGCTGCTGTCGGGGCGGTGTCCTTGGGGGTCGGCATTAAGGCTCCGGATCGGTTTGGCTAAGGTCGGGAAACTGCCGCACATAGTAGCGAATACACGCGCCGTTCGCCTGCCCCCTTGCAGGCGAACGGCGTGGGAAGCGGCCTAGAACTTGAAGCGGCCCACCAACCCTTTGAGCTGGCCGGAAATGTCCGTCAGCCGGCCTGACCCGGTCTGCGCCGAATGCGCAAACCCTTCCACCAGTTGCGCATCGGCATGGATCTGCGCGATGTGGCGGTTGATCTCTTCGGCCACTTGGTGCTGTTCTTCGGCAGCGGTGGCGATCTGGGTGTTTTGGTCGCGGATCGAGTCCACCGAACCACGGATCTTGTCGAAGCTGTCGCGGGCCTGTTGGATACGTTCTACGCTGGTGTGGGACACCAGCAGGCTGCCTGCATCTGCTGCGTCACTTCCTGGGTGCGACGGGCAAGGTTGCCCAGCAGGCTGTCGATCTCGCCGGTGGAATCGGCGGTGCGGCGGGCCAGGGCGCGGACCTCGTCGGCCACGACCGCAAAGCCGCGGCCCTGGTCGCCGGCGCGTGCCGCTTCGATAGCCGCGTTGAGCGCCAGCAAGTTGGTCTGTTCGGCAATCGAACGGATGGTGTCGAGGATAGTGTTGATGTTCTGGCTGTCCTGCTCCAGCAACTGCATGGTCTGGGTCGACTTTTGCAGGTCTTCACTGAGTTTGAGCACGCTGCCGGTGGCTTCGCCGATGTGCTGCTGGCCGTCGTGCACATCGCGATAACCTTCATCGGCGCTGGTGGCGGCAGCGCTGCAGGAGCGCGCGACTTCGTTGGCGGTGGCCACCATTTCGTTGAACGCGGTGCTCACCAGTTCCACGGCTTCGCGCTGGCGGCCAGCGGCCTGGTTCATGTTGTTGGCCACTTCGCTGGTGTCGGCGGCGGCGGTTTGCAGGTCGGAAGAGGCGTTGCCGATGCGTTGCACCAGTTGGGCGATCATGCTCAGGAACTGGTTGAACCAGCCCGCCAGGCTGGCGGTTTCGTCCTTGCCCTGGACTTTGAGTTGGCGGGTCAGGTCGCCTTCACCCTCGGCAATCTCTTGCAGGCCGTCGGCCACGCCACGGATCGGGCGCACAATCACGCTGGCGAAACTGGCGCCGACAATCGCAAAGACCACGGCCAACGCGGCGGCAATGGCCGCGATCAACCAGGTGAGGCTGGTGGCGCCGGCCATCACTTCGTCGCGCTTGATCAGGCCAATAAAGCGCCAGCCCAGGTCTTTGGAGCTGACCACGTTGGCCATGTAGGCCACGCCGTCGATGTCGATTTGGGTCACGCCGTCGCCGCGCTTGGCCAGTTCGGCGTAGTTGGGGCCCAGGTCGGCCATGGGTTTGAAGTTGTGCTTGGCATCGCTGGGGTCGACCAGCACGTTGCCGTTGGCTTCCACCAGCATCAGGTAGCCGCTGTCACCCAGCTTGATGTTGCGCACCAGTTCGGTGAGTTGCTTGAGCGACACGTCCAGGCCGACCACACCGAGGACGTTGCCGGTGGCATCGGCGACGGTGTGCACGGTGCCGATCAGCACCACGTCGTCCGGCGCCCAGTAGTAGGCGCCCGTGCGTACGGTGGTGCCAGGTGCGGCGATGGCGGCCTTGTACCAGGGGCGTACGCGTGGGTCGTAGTTGTTCAGTTTGGTGTCGTCCGGCCAGCTGGCGTAGCCGCCGTCGGCGAGGCCCAGTGACAGGTAGGCGGTGCTGGGGTGGCTTTTGGCGAACTGGTCGAAAATCGCCAGCAGCTCTTTATTCGTGGGTGTGAGCGGGATTTGCGCGGCGTCGGCGCCGGCATAGCTCTTGAGGTCCTTGGCCGCGACAACGCGCGGGTCCTTGGCCACGTACTCGACGTTCTGGCTGATGCCGTCGAAGAACTGCTTCATGCCATTGTCGATCTGACGGATCTCGCGGCCGCTGCTGTCGAGGAAGTTGGCCAGGGCCCCGTCACGCACATTCAGCACGACCAATACAGCCACCAGGACAACCGGGACGCACGCGATGGCCGCAAACGCCCAGGTCAGCTTTTGCTTGATGTTCATGATTTCTCCTGCGGGTATTTATAGTTTTGGCAAGGAAGGAAACGGTAGCGGTGGCGTCGCATGTGTTGTTATTGAGGGGTATGGCCCATGCGTACCCTCGGTATATCGACCGATGGGTCACGCACTTTAGGCCAGTAATACAGGGCGGACGGACGGTTAGCCGATTCGGTCGCCACCCAGCGCATCACGCTGCATCGACTGCAGGTTTTTCTCGATGGTTTCGCAGATGGCTTCCATCTGGATCTGGTGTTCGCTTGCGCGGAAGGGGCTTTGCAGATCGGTGCCGATGCGTTCGATGGCCAGCAGCATGAAGCCCACCACGGTTGACGCCAGTGGGGTAAACCAGCCGAGGGATTCCACCAAGCCTATCGGCACGATCAGGCAGAACAACGAAATAAACAGGCGCGGGAAGTACACGTAGGGGTAGGGCAATGGGGTGTTGGCAATGCGCTCCATGCCGCCCTGGGCGTTGGACAGGTCCACCAGCGTAGACTCCAGGCGCGCCAGGCGAATGCTGTCCAGGTGGCCGGCCTTGTATTCCTTGGCCAGCAACGCCGCTGAACCGGTGAGGATATCGTTGGCAAAGTTATTGGTGGCGCCGCTGCGGGCAAATTCATCCGACGGGATAAACGCACGCACTTCGTCGGGGCACGGCTGGCCCTTGAGGTGGGCAGCCAGGCAATTCACATAAGCGACATGACGGCGCAGTAGGGTGGCTTTGACCGGGTTCACCTCGTTGCCGGGGTCATCCAGCAAGGTCAGTACCTGGCGGGCAAAACTGCGCGAGTTGTTGACCATCGCGCCCCACAGCGTGCGGGCTTCCCACCAGCGGTTGTAGGCGCTGCTGTTGCGAAAGCTGATGAGCACAATCAGTGCCGAACCCAGCAGAGTCAGCGGCATCAGCGGCAGATTCAGCTTGGCGTTGAGAAACAGCATGAAGTCCACGGTGACGGCGATGTCCCACAGCAACAGCCAGAACAGGGCCCAGCCCACGTAGCCCATGGTCTTGATGATCAGGCGGTATTTTTTGACGATGGCGGCTTTCAAACGAGGACCTCGCGGCGAGCGGTAAGCAACAGTGCCTTAGCTCGGACGCGGGGTAGGGGGAAAGGTTCGCAGGTTAGCTGAAGCGAAACTTAATGCTGGGCCAGGATGCTCGCCAGCAAGCCGGGAAACCGTCCTTCAAGATCTTCGGCGCGCAATACGTTCATGTGGGTGGTGCCCACGCTGCGGGTTTGCACCAACCCGGCATCACGCAACACGCGAAAGTGGTGAGACATGCTGGACTTGGGCCGTCCGCCGTCCAGTTCACCACAGGTGGCCTCGGGCACGCCGGCCAGGCAGCGCACGATTTCCAGGCGCACCGGGTCGCTCAGGGCGTAGAGCACGCGTTCGAGGGTCAGGTCTTGCAGGGCTGGGTGTTTGAAGGCTCGCATGGGGCGCATGATAACTGGGGGTTTCGTTCAAGGCTATAGTTCGACTACTATCGAACTATCGAATCATCCACACACTTGCTGGAGTCAACCATGTCCGCATTGTTCGAACCGTTCAAACTCAAAGACGTCACCCTGCGCAATCGCATCGCCATCCGCCGATGTGCCAGTACATGGCCGATGATGGCATCGTCAACGACTGGCACCATGTGCACTTGGCCGGTATGGCCCGTGGCGGGGCAGGGCTGGTAGTGGTCGAAGCCACTGCGGTGGCGCCGGAAGGCCGTATCACCCCAGGCTGCACCGGCCTGTGGAGCGACGCACACGCCCAAGCGTTCGAGCCGATCGTCAAAGCTATCAAGGCCGCTGGCTCCGTGCCGGGCATCCAGATCGGCCACGCCGGGCGTAAAGCCAGCGCTAACCGTCCGTGGAAGGCGATGACCATATGGCTGCCTCCGATGCACGCCGCTGGGAAACCATCGCGCCGTCGGCCATTGCGTTTGGTGCCAACCTGCCGCAAGTGCCCCGCGCCATGACCCTGGACGATATCGCCCGCGTACGCCAGGACTTCGTCGACGCCGCCCGCCGCGCCCGTGACGCCGGTTTTGAGTGGATTGAACTGCACTTCGCCCACGGTTACCTGGGCCAAAGCTTCTTCTCTGAACACTCCAACCAGCGCACCGACGCCTATGGCGGCAGCCTTGACAACCGCAGCCGTTTCCTCCTGGAAACCCTGGCCGCCGTGCGTGAAGTCTGGCCAGAAAACCTGCCGCTGACTGCGCGTTTCGGCGTGATCGAATACGACGGTCGCGACGAGCAGACCCTCGCCGAATCCATCGAACTGGCGCGTAACTTCAAGGCCGGCGGCCTCGACCTGCTGAGCGTCAGTGTCGGTTTCACCATTCCCGATACCAACATCCCGTGGGGCCCTGCGTTCCTGGGCCCAGTCGCCGAGCGCGTGCGCCGTGAAGCCGGTATCCCCGTCACCTCGGCCTGGTTTTGGCACGCCGCAACTGGCCGAAGGTGCGTTGCAGGCTGGGCAGCTGGATCTGGTTTCGGTGGGCCGTGCACATTTGGCTGACCCGCATTGGGCGTACTTTGCGGCCAAGGAGCTGGGGGTCGAGAAGTCGTCATGGACCTTGCCGGCGCCGTACGCGCATTGGTTGGAGCGGTATCGCTGAGGCGAACCGAGTGTGATTCGAAAGCCGCTCGCAAGAGTGGCTTTTTTTTTGCGACGGGTTTTCATCAAGTGGATACAAAGCTGTTACTCAAGAAATAGTGAATGAGAACGCATATCAATAATGAGTAAGTTGGTATACCATCCTGCCGCGAAAATCTGGCAGGTATGCCACCCCATCTGGCTCATTCACTAGGTTCCTCCCCCATGCGTCGTACCCTGGTTTCCATCTGTGTGCTTCAGGCGTTTTCCCCTTTGAGTTGGGCCGAAGTCGAGCCGGTAGAAAAAGCCGGTCTTGAGTTGCAGGCCACCAGCATTACCGGCACTGCCGACTATGAAACCGCCCAGGGGCCGGTGCAGGGATACCGCGCCACGCGTTCGGCCAGTGCGACGCGTACCGACACGTCCATTCACGAAACCCCGCAGTCCATCAGCGTCGTGACCAAGGACGCGGTCGAAGACATCGGCGCCACCCGCTTGCAGGACGCGCTGGACTACGCCGGCGGCGTAGGCCGTGCCAACAACTTCGGCGGGCAGGGCCTCACCACCTTTACTGTGCGGGGCTTCACCACCGGCGAGTTCTACCGCAACGGCTTCCCGATCAACCGTGGCTACCCGAACATGCCGGACGCCAACACCATCGAACGCCTTGAAGTGCTGCGCGGCCCGGCGACCATGCTCTACGGGCGTGGCGATCCGGGCGGCACGTTCAACGTGGTGTCCAAGCAACCGCTGCCTGAGCGCACCGTGACCCTGGGCAGCCAGTTGAGCGATCAGGGCATGCGTCGCGGCACGCTGGATGCTTCCGGCCCGCTGGATGACGAAGGCCGCTTGGCCTATCGCCTGAACGTGGTGGGCGAGGGTGGTGACACCTTCCGTGACCATGTGGAGACCGAGCGCTACGGCGTCACCCCGGTGATCACTTGGCAGGCCACCGAAGACACCAAGCTGATCTTCGAAGGCGACTTCATGCGTAACAACCATCCGCTGGATCGTGGCCTCACGCGCTACGCAAACCAGAAAGGCACGCCATCGCGCGACACCTTCTGGGGCGAGAAAGACATCGGCAAACTGCACAACGACAACAGCATGGCGCAGCTGCGTTTCGAGCATTTGCTAAGCGATAACTGGACCTTGGGCGGTGGCTTCCAATGGCTGGACGGCACCCTGCAAGGCAATGCGATCGAAGCCAACAGCCTGGCCGCCGACGGCCGCACCCTCAGCCGCAACTTCAACTACCGCAAGTTGGAGTGGACCGACAAAGACACCCAGCTCAATCTCACTGGCCATTTTTCCACCGGTGGTTTTGAGCACACCCTGCTCACGGGCGTGGAGTTCGAAGACTACGACTACAAGTCGATCATCCAGCGTTCCAGCGGTGCGGCGGGCACTTATCCAATCGACATCTTCAACCCGGTCTACGGCCAGCCGCGCCCAGCGCTGACGCGCACGCCGACCCACGACAAGGAAAACCTCAAGACCTACGCCGCCTTCGTCCAGGACCAGGTCGCCCTCACCGAGCGGCTCAAAGTTCTCGCCGGCGCGCGCTTCGAGCGTTTCGAGCACGACTACCACACCTATGTGCCGGGCGGTAAAAGCTGGGAAGCCAGCGACAACGCCGTCACTCCACGCGTGGGCGTGACCTATGACCTGACCGAGACCGTCGCGGTCTACGCCGACGCCGCACGTTCGTTCAAGCCCAATACTGGCGCCAGCCGCCAAGGTGGTGGATTTGAACCGGAAAAGGCAAGTCCTATGAAATGGGCATCAAGTGGGAAGCGCTGGATCACCAGTTGAGCGTCGATGCGGCGATCTACCAGATCGAGAAGAAAAACGTGCTCACCACCGACCCTGTGGACTCCATGTTCAGCGTGGCCGCCGGCCAAGTGCGCAGCCGCGGGTTTGACCTGAATGTGGCCGGCAACTTCACGCCTGAATGGCGCGTGATCGGCGGCTACGCCTACGTTGACGCCGAGGTTACCAAGGACAACAGCATTCGCGTCGGTTCTCGACTGGCCAACATCCCGCGCAGCAGTTTCAGTTTGCTCAGCGTCTACGAGTTCCAGGACGGAGCCCTCAAGGGCCTGGGCCTTGGTGCCGGCAGCAAGTACGTCGCTGAACGTGTTGGCCAGACCTCCAACACACCGTTCTCGATGGGCGCGTACACCGTCGTCGACCTGCTCAGCTACTACAAGGTCAACGAAAAAGTACGGCTGAACCTGGACGTGAAGAACCTGTTCAACCGTGATTATGAAGAAGGCGCGTTCGGCAACATCTACGCCTACCCGGGCGCACCGCGCACGGTGCAGGTCGGCATTGCCTACACCCTGTAAAGGCAAAGCCGCTTGCAATCACGCTGTGTGATTGCAAGTGGTGGTCGTCAGCCCTCGAACACCGGGTGGGACGACTTTTCGATTGCCGCCATGGCGTCGGCCCGGCTCATCAAGCCGGACTCTTCCAGGATCGACAACAACGAGCGCCCTTGCTCCACTGACTGGCGTGCCAGCTTGCTGACACGCGCGTAGCCCAATTGCGGCACCAGCGCGGTGGCGACCGCCATCGATTGGGTCAGATGGTGCTCGTTACGCTCGGCATTCGCAGTGATCCCAACGATGCACTTTTCGCGAAAACGTTGGATGCCTTGGGTTAACAGCGCAATGCTGTCGAACACCCGAGACGCCACCAGCGGCTCGAAGTGGTTGATCTCTAGCTGGCCTGCCTGAACCGCCTGCGCCACCGCCGCATCGTTGCCGATCACCGCGAAGCTCAGTTGAATCATCGCCATCGGCAACACCGGATTGACCTTGCCGGGCATGATCGACGAGCCAGCCTGGGCTTCGGGCAGTTTCAACTCACCAATCCCGCCGACCGGGCCGGACGACAGCAAGGTCAGGTCCGTGGCGATCTTGGCCAGGGACGCCGAGCAGGTGCGCAGCTCCGCTGACACCCGGGAAAACACATCCATGTTCTGCATCGCATCGAAGGCATTCGACGGTGCCTGGTACCCGATGCCGGTGATGTGCACCAAGTGTTGGTACACCGCGTCGCGATACGCTGCCGGCGCACCGAACCCAGTGCCGATAGCGGTGCCGCCCAGCGGCAGGGTGCGCAGTGTGTCGCGCACGCTGGTCAGCTCTGCCGCGAGGCGATGGGTGAGGGCGGCATAGCCGGAAAACAGCTGGCCCAGGCGCATGGGCTGGGCGTCCTGCAGGCAGGTGCGGCCCAGGTGCAGGATGTCGGCAAACTGTGCGGTTTTGTGGTCGAAGCTGGCGGCCAATTGTTCCACTTCATCGATCAACGGCCCGAGCATGGCGTGTGTAGCGATCTTCAGGGCGGCCGGGTACACATCATTGGTCGACTGTGAGGCGTTCACGTGGTCATTGGGGTGAACCACCTCGTACGAACCCGCAGCATGGCCCATCAACTGCTGGGCACGGTTGGCGATGACCTCGTTGAAGTTCATGTTGGTGGACGTGCCACCGGAGCCTTCCAGCAGGTCGACGATCAGCGAGTCGTCGCACTGGCCGGCAATCACCTCGGCGCAGGCTTGCACGATGGCTTCACACTGGGGTTGGGCAAGCACGCCACAGGCTTGGTTGGCCAGCGCGGCCGCCCATTTGCACTGTGCGAAAGCGTCACGAAAGGCCGGGTAATGAGCAATGGTCAGCGGTGAAACGCTGAGGTTGTCGAACCCGCGTACCGAGTTCACCCCATACAGCTTGTTGGCTGGAATCTGTACTTCACCGACGTAATCGGTTTCCGAACGTGTAGCGGCAGAATCAAAAATACTCACGAGCATCACCCTCATCAAATTGGATTAACGCCTCCACCCCTTTGTCCAGCGCCTTGAGCCTGGGCAAGAAGGAGTGGCGGATCACATCACGCGCCGTTTCGCAGGCATCGGCGAAAAAGGCGCTGTATTCATTGCGTCGTGCTACCAGGTAAAGCGAGCGCTCCAGTTGCAGGTCCGGGGTAAGGTGCGCGGTCACGTTGTCGACCCAGGCACTGGCCTGCAAAAAACACATGGGGCTGGTCACGGCCCAGCCGATACCTTCGGCGACCATGGACGTCAGTGCATCGGCGTTGTCCAGTTCCAGGCGGTTGGGGACTCGCACATTCAAGCTGCGCAAATGACGCTCGATCTGCAGCCCTACCTGGGACATCCGGTTGAAGCGCACCACCGGCAGCACATTGGCCAGCGCTCGTACGTCATCGACAGTGTTGATGTCGCTGCGCAACTGCTTGGGTGTGATGACAAAGTACTTCTCTGAAAACAGCCGATAACGAATCACGTCATTGGCGTCCATCAGCGGGTCGCTGGTCACGATCAGGTCCAGGTCTCGGCGCAGCAGGGATTCACCCTGTTGTGGGCTGAGCCCGGTGCGAATCGACAACTGCGCCACCTTGCCCAGCAGTTGGCGGGTGAACACCGAGCCACAGGTGGCCGCGAAGGAGTCCACCAGGCCGATGCGCAGGTCCGGGTTCACGCCGCGCCCGGCGTCGATCACCTGAGCCTTGAGGTGCGAAAGTTCCTCACTCAAAACCGAGCCTCGGTTGCGCAGTGCAACCCCAAACGCGGTGAGGGCCATCGGCCGGGTGGTGCGGTCCACCAGCACCACGCCCAGTTCATCTTCCAGTTGGCGCACCATCTGCGACACGCCCGACTGGGAGATGCCCATGCGCGCGGCCGCCCCCGACATGCTGCCTTCCTCGGCAACCGCGATAAACACCTGGACCGCATACATGTCGATAAGCCTGTTCGCTGACATCTTCATCCTCGCTTGATGCTGTTATTCGATGGCGACGGTGGACTGTGTCGCAGGGGACTCGGGGTGACTCCCGACAAGTCTTCCTGGCTGGTTTCCGGAGCAAACACATGGCAGACCACGCCGCCGATGATCAGGACGCCGACGCACACGCCCAACGCCGCATGAACGCCCACTTGCTGCACGGCGATCGGCAGCAAGAACGTCGCCACAGCCGAGCCGAACCGGCTTGCAGCCACAGCCAGGCCGATCCCCGAGGCCCGCAGGTGGGTGGGGAACAACTCAGGTGGGTAGACGAATTCAAGGTTCACCGCAGCCGCCATTACGCAGGCAAAAAAAGCCGAAGGCGAGGATGGTGCCCAGTGGGCCAAAACCGGCATAGGCCAGCACGGCCAGGCCTGCCGCACTCAGGTAGAAGGTGCCTACCAGGAAAGCGCGCCGGGACACGCGGTCAATCACCAGCAAACCCAGCAGGGCGCCGAGAAACAGCAACACGTTGTAGACCAGGCCGCCGACAAACTTGTCTTGCACATTCAGCGCTTCCAGGACTTTTGGGTGCGAAGGTGCCCAGGGCGAAGAAGGGAATGACCTGGCAGGTGTAGAACACACAACCCACCAAGGTGTTTTTGCGCCAGCGCGGGCTGAACAGTTCGCTCCAGCTGCCGCGCCGTTTTTGCACGTCAGCCTGGGCCACGGGGGCGGGCAGGTACACGTGGGGCCGAATTTGCTGCGCACAATCGCCATCGCTTCCTGGCTGCGCCCGCGGGCCATCAGCCAAATGGGCGACTCAGGCACGCCCATGCGCAGCGGCAGAATAAGCAACGCGGGCACGCCACTGAGCGCCAGCATCACGCGCCAGGCATCCGGGCCAATGTCGCGAATGGCAAAGCCCACCAGGTAGGCCGCCACATAACCCGCGGCCCACGCCGCCGCCAGCACGCTGAGCAAACGCCCGCGGTATCGGCGGGGGCAAACTCGGTCACCAGCGACTTGCTCACCACATAGTCGAACCCCAGCACCAGGCCCAGCAACAGGCGCAGTGCCAACAGCTGTTCGGGGAGGTGACAAAGAACTGCGAGGCGCTGATGACTGCAAACAACAGCATGTCCCAGGCGAAAATCGTCCGCCGGCCGAACTTGTCGGCGATAGGGCCGGCAAACAGGCTGCCGAGGAACAGGCCGGCCAATGAGGCTGCACCCAGCAAGCCCATCCACAGTGCCGTCAGTTGCAGCGGCCCGGCTGCCATGCTGACGGCGATCCCGATAATGCCCAGCACAAAACCATCACTGAACTGGCCGCCCGTACCGCTGAATACCGTGCGGATATGGAAGCGGCTCAGCGGAAGGTCTTCGAACGCGACTTGACCACTCATTCATCTCTCCACTTGCATTTTTATAGTTGTGGGGTCCGATGCATGAGCACCGTTGAGAGCGAGTCTAGGGCGACAACTTCATGAAAACAGCAACCGCTTTGTGAGTATCAGGATAGCTGATACTCGGTGCCGGATTTCTTGAAGCTTGAGCGTTTTTGGCGAGGGTTTGCAGTGGCGAGGGGCTCGCCACAGGCAGGTTGCGATCGGGAGGGCGAGGGTTAGAGCGGGGTCAATACGTTCATGACGGTATCCAGCGCCACGCGGGTGTCATCCAGTTGCACCAGGGATGCGTGCCGCGCGCCCAGTGCGTCGCGGTTCTGGATCGCCGTAAGAATCGCCTTGTGCCGGGGCAGGCTCAGGCCCTGGATATCGGGACGGCGGTTAGTGATGTTGATGGATTCGCGCA
This sequence comes from Pseudomonas poae, assembly GCA_004000515.1. Classification (GTDB taxonomy): domain Bacteria; phylum Pseudomonadota; class Gammaproteobacteria; order Pseudomonadales; family Pseudomonadaceae; genus Aquipseudomonas; species Aquipseudomonas cremoris. The sequence continues at coordinate 5,696,877 of CP034537.1, read as the reverse complement.
GCGGCAACGACAGCATGTTGCACATGTACGCCAGCAGGTCGTTGCGCGTGGCGTCGGCGATGGCGCGGTGGAAGTCCAGGTCGGCTTGCAGCAACTGCTCGTGGGTCTGGGCGGTTTCCATACCCAGGTAGGCTTTTTCGATGGTAGCGATGTCTTCATCGGTGGCCGTGGTCGCGGCCATGGCGGCGATCTCCGGTTCCAGGATGCGCCGCACACCCGCCAAGGTGTTGAAGAACTCGCTATGGGCGTGGACTGCATCAACCAGGACAGCACGTCCGGGTCGAGCAGGTGCCATTTCAAGCGCGGGCGCACCACCGCACCCACCCGTGGCTTGGAATACACCAGACCCTTGGCGCTGAGCACCCGCGTGGCTTCACGCAACACCGAGCGGCTGACCTTGTATTCCTCGCAGAGCGTGGCCTCCATGGGCAGTCTTTCTTCCGGTTTGAAGCGACCGGAGACGATGTGCATGCCCAAGTCCTGGACGATCTGGGCATGCTGGCTCTTGCGCGGCTTGGGCGGCTGGTGATCCATGACGACGGGAAGGCTCTGGCTTAAAGACGCGGCATCATAGCATCCCAATTAGTGGGAATGCCGTGGGACTTGCGCCCCTCGGCAACCCACCAGGAAGTCGAAGTCGCAGCCTTGGTCGGCCTGCAATACATGGTCGATGTACAGCTGGCGGTAGCCACCGACGATGAGCTTTTGCGGTGGCGCCAGGTCCGCCATGCGTGCCGCCAGCTCTGCGTCGGGGATGTCCAGGTGCAAGCGGCCATTGGCGCAGTCCAGTTCGATCCAGTCACCTTCCTTCACCGTGGCCAACGGCCCGCCGGCAGCGGCTTCCGGTGCCACGTGCAACACCACCGTGCCGTACGCGGTGCCGCTCATGCGCGCATCGGAAATACGCACCATGTCGGTCACGCCCTGGGCCAGCAGCTTGGCGGGCAGGCCCATGTTGCCGACTTCGGCCATGCCTGGATAACCCTTGGGCCCGCAGTTTTTCATGACCAGGATCGAGTGGGCGTCCACCTCCAGGTCCGGGTCGTTGATGCGCGCCTTGTACATGTCGAAATCCTCGAACACCACTGCGCGGCCGCGATGCTGCATCAGTGCCGGGCTGGCAGCGGATGGCTTGAGCACCGCACCCAACGGCGCCAGGTTGCCGCGCAATACGCAGATGCCGCCGTCGGCGCAGATCGGGTTGTCGAGGGTGCGGATCACTTCATCCTGGCCGTAGATCGGCGAGTCCTTGGTGTTCTCGCCGAGGGACTTGCCGTTCACCGTCAGCGCATTCGGGTGCGGGATCAGGTTCGCTTCACCCAGGCGACGCAACACGGCAGGCAGGCCGCCGGCGTAGTAGAACTCTTCCATCAGGAAACGTCCGGAAGGTTGCAGGTCGACGATGGTCGGCATGCCACGGCCCATGCGGGTCCAGTCGTCCAGGTCGAGGTCGACGCCAATGCGCCCGGCGATGGCTTTCAAGTGGATCACTGCGTTGGTCGAGCCGCCGATGGCCGCGTTCACGCGAATCGCGTTTTCAAACGCTTCTTTCGTCAGGATCTTCGACAGCTTCAAGTCTTCGCGCACCATCTCCACCGCACGCATGCCAGACATGTGCGCCAGCACATAACGACGCGCATCTACGGCGGGGATCGCCGCGTTGTGGGGCAGGGAGGTGCCCAATGCTTCGGCCATGCAGGCCATGGTCGACGCGGTGCCCATGGTGTTGCAGGTGCCCGCCGAACGCGACATGCCAGCTTCGGCGGCGAGGAAGTCATCCAGGGTGATGGTGCCGGCTTTCACTTGTTCACTGAGCTGCCACACCACCGTGCCCGAGCCAATGTCCTGGCCCTTGTGCTTGCCGTTGAGCATCGGTCCACCGGTGACCACGATGGCCGGCACGTCGCAACTGGCGGCGCCCATCAACAGGGCGGGGTGGTCTTGTCACAGCCGGTCAGCAACACCACGCCGTCAATCGGGTTGCCGCGAATCGCTTCTTCCACGTCCATGCTCGCCAGGTTGCGGGTGAGCATCGCGGTGGGGCGCAGGTTGGATTCGCCGTTGGAGAACACCGGGAATTCCACCGGGAAGCCACCGGCCTCGATTACCCCGCGTTTGACGTGCTCGGCGATCTGGCGGAAGTGCGCGTTGCAGGGGGTCAGCTCCGACCAGGTGTTGCAGATGCCGATGATCGGCTTGCCATGAAACTGATGGTCGGCAATGCCTTGGTTCTTCATCCAGCTGCGGTACATGAAGCCGTTCTTGTCGGCGGTACCAAACCACTGGGCGGAGCGTAGGCCGGGCTTTTTATCAGGCATGATCGATTCTCTTATTGTATGACTATATGTTCTATGCGTGCTTAAACATAAGCGCAAAATCGAAGCTTTGGAAGAGTTGTTTTGCAAATAGTCATACTATATAGTCGGTCCAACTGAGGTATGGCCCTGGCGGATTTTCGCGAGAGGCGTCCCCGAGCTTCTATAAAAACAACAATCGGAGATCGACCCCCATGAGCCAGGAACTGCGGCTTATTCGGCGCATCACGCTGAAACTGATTCCCTTCCTGATCCTGCTGTACCTGATCGCCTACGTGGACCGCTCTGCCGTGGGCTTTGCCAAATTGCACATGGGCGCCGACGTCGGCATCGGCGACGCCGCGTACGGTTTGGGCGCGGGGTTGTTCTTTATTGGCTACTTCCTGTTTGAGATCCCCAGCAACCTGATGCTTGACCGCTTCGGCGCACGGCGCTGGTTTGCGCGGATCATGATCACCTGGGGCGCCATCACCATCGGCATGGCGTTTGTGCAGGGGCCGCACAGCTTCTATGTGATGCGCTTTTTTGTTGGGGGCGGCCGAAGCCGGGTTCTTTCCGGGCGTTCTCTACTACATCACCCAGTGGTTCCCGGTGCGCCATCGCGGCAAGATCCTCGGGCTGTTCATCCTGTCCCAACCCATTGCGATGATGATCACCGGCCCCGTGTCCGGTGGCCTGCTGGGCATGGACGGCATCCTCGGCCTGCACGGCTGGCAGTGGCTGTTTATCGTCATCGGCACCCCGGCGATCCTGCTCACCTGGCCGGTGCTGCGCTACTTGCCGGACGGTCCCAAGCAGGTCAACTGGATGAGCGATGAAGAAAAGGCGTGGCTCACCGGTGAGCTGAATAAAGACCTGCAAGCCTACGGCCAGACCCGTCACGGCAACCCGTTGCATGCCTTGAAAGACAAGCGCGTGTTGCTGCTGGCGCTGTTTTATTTGCCGGTGACCCTGAGCATCTATGGCCTGGGGCTGTGGCTGCCGACCCTGATCAAGCAATTTGGCGGCAGTGACCTCACCACCGGTTTCATCTCCGCCGTGCCCTACATCTTCGGCATCATCGGCCTGTTGATCATCCCGCGCAGTTCCGACCGCCTGAATGACCGCTACGGCCACCTCGCTGTGCTCTACGTGCTGGGCTCCATTGGCTTGTTCTTCAGCGCTTGGCTGAGTGTGCCGGTGCTGCAAATGGCGGCGCTGTGCCTGGCGGCGTTTGCGCTGTTTTCCTGCACGGCAGTGTTCTGGACCTTGCCGGGGCGCTTCTTTGCCGGTGCCAGTGCGGCGGCGGGCATCGCGTTGATCAACTCGGTGGGCAACTTGGGCGGCTATATCGGCCCGTTCGTGATTGGTGCGCTCAAGGAATACACCGGCAACCTCGCGTCGGGCTTGTACTTCTTGTCCGGGGTGATGGTGTTTGGGCTGGTCTTGACCCTCGTGGTGTACCGCGTGCTGGAGCGCAAGCACGTATTGCCTGCCGACCAATTCGCCGCTAGCGCCCGTGGCGCTACACGTACTCTAATTCAGGAGACATCGCATGCGTTTAGTTCAGTTCGAATTGCACAACGGCCAGCGCCGCGTCGGCGTAGTGGACGGCATTCAATTGCGTGAAGTGCAGGGCGCCCGCAGTGTGCGCGAATTGGCGCTGGCCGCCATCGAAGCCGGGGAGGGCCTGGCGCAACACGTCGACAGCCTGGGCCTGGGCGCCAGTCACGACTACGCCGCACTGCTGGCCGAGCTGAAAGTGCTGCCACCACTGGACCACCCTGACCCCGCCCACATGCTGATCAGCGGCACCGGCCTGACTCACTTGGGCAGCGCCTCGGCGCGGGACAAAATGCACCAGGCCGGTGACGACACCGCGCTGACCGACACCATGCGCATCTTCAAATGGGGCGTGGAGGGCGGCAAACCGGCAGCCGGCGTAGCGGGGGTGCAACCGGAGTGGTTCTACAAAGGCGATGGCAGCACCGTGGTGCGCCCTGGTGCAGCTTTCCCGGTACCGCCGTTTGCCGAGGATGCGGGTGAAGAACCGGAAATTGGCGGCCTCTACGTGATTGGCCTCGACAGCAAGCCCTACCGCGTGGGCTTTGCCGTGGGCAACGAGTTCTCCGATCACATCATGGAGCGCAAGAACTACCTGTACCTGGCCCATTCCAAGCTGCGCAGTTGCAGCTATGGTCCTGAGTTGCGCGTGGGTGAACTGCCCCAGCACCTGGCAGGCACCAGTCGCCTGCTGCGCGACGGCGAGGTCATCTGGGAAAACGAATTCCTCAGTGGCGAAGCCAATATGTGCCACAGCCTGGAAAACCTCGAATACCACCACTTCAAATACCGCCAGTTCCTCAAGCCGGGCGATGTGCACATTCACTTTTTTGGCACTGCCACCCTGTCATTCGCCGACGGTATACGTACCCAACCGGGGGATGTGTTCGAGATCACCCAGGCGGAGTTCGGTGCGCCGCTGGTCAACAGTGTCGGCAGTGCCGACGCAGCATTCAACCCGGCCACGTCATCACCCTTTAAGGAGCACGCCATGTCCCCGTTTCTGGGCCACAATTTCATCGGCGGCCAACGCAGCGCCAACGGCAGCGTTACCCTCAACAGTATTGACGCCAGCACCGGCGAAGCCTTGCCACAGGATTTTTTCCAGGCAACGGCGCAGGAAGTCGACGCCGCCGCCGAGGCTGCCGCGCAGGCTTACCCGGCGTATCGCGCACTGAGCGCGGCGCGCCGTGCGCAATTCCTGGATGCGGTTGCCGACGAGCTGGACGCACTGGGTGATGATTTCGTCGAACTGGTGTGCCGCGAAACCGCGCTGCCAGCCGCGCGGATCAAGGGCGAACGCGGGCGTACCAGCGGCCAGATGCGCCTGTTCGCAACGGTGCTGCGTCGCGGTGACTTCTACGGCGCGCGTATCGATAAAGCCCAGCCTGCGCGCCAACCGTTGCCGCGCCCCGACCTGCGCCAATACCGCATCGGCCTTGGACCTGTCGCCGTATTCGGGGCGAGCAATTTCCCCCTGGCATTCTCCACCGCAGGCGGTGACACCGCCGCCGCGTTGGCGGCAGGTTGCCCAGTGGTGTTCAAGGCTCACAGCGGGCACATGGCAACGGCTGAGCAGGTTGCGAATGCGATCATGCGTGCCGCCGAGGCCACCGAGATGCCGGCCGGTGTGTTCAACATGATCTTCGGCGCTGGCGTCGGTGAAGCGTTGGTCAAGCACCCGGCAATCCAGGCAGTGGGCTTTACCGGCTCGCTCAAGGGCGGCCGGGCCTTGTGCGATATGGCGGCGGCGCGCCCGCAGCCGATCCCGGTGTTTGCCGAGATGTCGAGCATCAACCCGGTGATCGTGCTACCCCAGGCGTTGGCCGCAAGGGCCGACAGCATCGCCCGCGACCTGACCGCCTCGGTGGTACAAGGCTGCGGCCAGTTCTGCACCAACCCTGGATTGGTGATCGGTGTCGCATCGCCGGCCTTTACCGCGTTCACCCAGCAGGTCGCGCAACTGATCGGCGATCAACCGGCGCAAACCATGCTCAACGCGGGCACCTTGGGCAGCTACGGCAAGGGCCTGGAAAAACTCCTGACACACCCCGGCATCCAGCATCTGGCGGGTAATACGCAGTCAGGCAATCAGGCGCAACCGCAGCTGTTCAAGGCTGATGCACGCCTGCTGATCGACGCTGATGAAGTGCTGCAAGAAGAGGTCTTTGGCCCCACTACGGTATTTGTCGAAGTCGCCGACCAGGCACAACTTGGCGCCGCCTTGCGCGGCCTGCACGGCCAACTCACGGCGACGATCATTGGCGAGCCGAATGACCTGCAACAGTTCGCCGAACTCACGCCGCTGCTGGAACAGAAAGTCGGACGCATCCTGCTCAACGGCTACCCCACCGGCGTGGAAGTCTGCGATGCCATGGTGCACGGCGGCCCGTACCCGGCGACCTCCGATGCGCGGGGCACCTCGGTCGGCACCTTGGCCATCGACCGTTTCCTGCGCCCCGTGTGCTTCCAGAACTACCCTGATAGCCTGCTGCCCGACGCGTTGAAAAACGCCAACCCGTTGCGTATCCAGCGGCTGGTGGATGGCACCCCATCCCGCGATCCGCTGTAAAACGCACGCCTGAGAATAAAAACAATCCAGGAGGCAACATGTCGTGTATCGCCGTTACCCCGCACCGTGCCCAGTTGGGCGAGGCGCCGTTTTGGGATGGGCCGACCCAGGCGCTGTACTGGGTCAATATCGCTGGCAAGCAGGCGTTGCGCCTGATGGGTGGGCAGTTGCAGGTGTGGCAATTGCCCGAACATGTCTCGGCGTTTATCCCGTGTCAAAGCGGTGACGCGCTGGTGACCCTCAGCAGCGGCGTGTATCGGCTGGACCTGGCCACCGAGGCCTTAACCTTGCTGTGCGTGCCTGACCCGCAAGTAGGCAACCGGGGCAATGAAGCGCGCTGTGATGCCCAGGGCCGCCTGTGGCTGGGCACCATGCAGAACAACATTGGCGAGCAGGGCGAAGACCTGCCCATCACCCGGCGTTCAGGCGGGCTGTTTCGCATCGACGCCGATGGGCAGGTCACGCCGTTGCTCAGCGGCTTGGGCATTCCCAATACCTTGCTGTGGAATGAGGATGGCAGCTTGGTGCATTTTGGCGACAGCATGGACCGCACCCTGTATCGCCACGCGATCCAAGCCGATGGCCAACTCGAGCCTGCCCAGGTGTGGTTCGGCCCGCACGAACGTGGCGGGCCTGACGGTTCGGCGATGGACGTCGAAGGCTATCTCTGGAATGCCCGCTGGGATGGCAGTTGCCTGCTGCGCATAGCGCCGGATGGCAGCGTGGATCGCGTCCTCGAACTGCCCGTCAGCCGCCCCACCAGTTGCGTGTTCGGCGGCCCCAACTTCACCACCCTGTATATCACCAGCGCTGCCAGCCCTTTGGATCATCCCCTGGATGGAGCGGTGCTGGCGATTGAAGTGGATGTACCCGGAATTCCCTGCACGCGTTTTGCCGGATAACAAGCTTGCTCCCGCTGTACTTCTTAAAAACAACAACAAGGAGTCACCGTATGAATCGTCGTCGTGGTTTGCGTTCCCTGGCTTGCGCCGCTGTGGCGGTCTCGGCCATGAGCTTGAGCGGGCTGTTGCTGGCCGCTGAAGAAGTGAAGATCGGTTTCCTGGTCAAGCAGGCTGAGGAGCCGTGGTTCCAGACCGAGTGGGCCTTTGCTGAAAAAGCCGGCAAGGAACATGGTTTTACCGTGATCAAGATCGCCGTGCCCGATGGCGAAAACCCTCTCGGCCATCGACAGCCTGGCCGCCAATGGCGCCAAGGGCTTTGTGATCTGCCCACCGGACGTGTCCCTGGGCCCGGCGATTGTTGCCAAGGCCAAAGGCAATGGCTTGAAAGTGATCGCCGTGGATGACCGTTTCGTCGATGCCAAGGGCAACTTCATGGAGGACGTGCCGTACCTGGGCATGGCCGCCTTTGAAGTGGGCCAGAAGCAGGGCGCGGCCATGGCGGCAGAGGCGAAGAAACGCGGTTGGGACTGGAAGGACACCTACGCGGTGATCAACACCTTCAACGAGCTCGACACCGGCAAGAAGCGCACCGACGGTTCGGTCAAATCCTTGGAAGAGGCGGGTATTCCCAAGGACCATATCCTCTTCACCGCCGCCAAGACCCTCGATGTACCGGGCAGCATGGACGCCACCAACTCGGCCCTGGTCAAACTGCCCAGCGGCGCGAAAAACCTGATCATCGGCGGCATGAACGACAACACCGTGCTCGGCGGCGTGCGCGCCACTGAAAGCGCCGGCTTCAAGGCGGCCAACGTGATCGGCATCGGCATCAATGGCACCGACGCCATCGGCGAACTGAAAAGGCTGACAGCGGCTTCTTCGGCTCGATGCTGCCTAGCCCGCATATCGAGGGCTACAACACCGCGCTGATGATGTACGAGTGGGTCACCAAGGGCACTGAGCCTGCCAAATACACCGCAATGGACGAAGTGACGCTGATTACCCGCGCCAACTTCAAGGAAGAGCTGACCAAGATCGGGCTGTGGCAATGACCGCTGCCGCCTTGCGGTTTGACGGCATCGGCAAAACCTTTCCCGGGGTCAAGGCGCTGGATGGCATCAGCTTCAGCGCCCAACCCGGACAGGTGCATGCCTTGATGGGCGAGAACGGCGCGGGCAAGTCGACGCTGCTGAAAATCCTCGGCGGCGCCTACATCCCCAGCACGGGCACGCTGCAGATCGGCGAGCAGGTCATGACCTTCAAAAACGCTGCCGACAGCATTGCCAGCGGCGTGGCGGTGATTCACCAGGAACTGCACCTGGTGCCGGAAATGACCGTGGCCGAGAACTTGTTCCTCGGGCATTTGCCGTCGCGGTTTGGCGTGGTCAACCGAGGGCTCCTGCGAGAGCAGGCCCTCGCGTGCCTCAAGGGCCTGGCGGATGAAATCGACCCGGCTGAAAAGCTCGGACGCCTGTCCTTGGGCCAGCGCCAATTGGTGGAAATCGCCAAGGCACTGTCGCGTGGTGCCCAAGTGATTGCTTTCGATGAACCCACCAGCAGCCTGTCGGCGCGGGAGATCGACCGCTTGATGGCGATCATCGCGCGCCTGCGCGACGAGGGCAAAGTGGTGCTCTACGTGTCGCACCGCATGGAGGAAGTGTTCCGCATCTGCAACGCAGTCACGGTGTTCAAGGACGGTCGCTACGTACGCACCTTCGATGACATGGCTGCGCTGACCCACGACCAACTGGTGACCTGCATGGTCGGCCGCGACATCCAGGACATCTACGACTACCGCCCGCGCGAACACGGTGAGGTGGCGCTCAAGGTGGAGGGTCTTGTGGGCCCTGGCTTGCGTGAGCCCATCAGCTTTGATGTGCGCAAAGGCGAGATTCTCGGCCTGTTCGGGTTGGTGGGGGCAGGGCGTACGGAGCTGTTTCGGCTGTTAAGCGGTTTGACCCGCAGCACCGCCGGCAGCCTGCAGCTCTGTGGCGAACCGCTGCAACTGCAGTCCCCTCGCGACGCCATCGCGGCTGGCGTGCTGCTGTGCCCGGAAGACCGCAAGAAGGAGGGCATCATCCCGCTGTCCAGTGTGGCCGAGAACATCAACATCAGTGCCCGTGGCGCCCATTCCACCTTCGGTTGGCTACTGCGTGACGGCTGGGAACAGGGCAACGCCGACCAGCAGATCAAGGCGATGAAGGTCAAGACGCCCAACGCGGCGCAGAAGATCATGTACCTGTCCGGCGGCAATCAGCAGAAGGCGATCCTGGGCCGCTGGCTGTCGATGCCGATGAAGGTGCTGCTACTGGACGAACCCACGCGCGGCATCGATATCGGCGCCAAGGCCGAGATCTACCAGATCATCCATAACCTTGCGGCCCAAGGCATTGCGGTAATCGTGGTGTCCAGCGACCTGATGGAAGTGATGGGCATCAGCGACCGCATCCTGGTGCTGTGCGAAGGCGCGCTGCGCGGCGAACAAACCCGCAAACACGCGACTGAATCCAACCTGCTGCAACTGGCTTTGCCGCGCAGCGTGGCGAACTGAGAGACGACTATGACCCTTCAACACAACGCGCTACCGGCCGCACGCAAACCCCTGGATGTGCGCGCGCTGCTCGATAACTGGGCGATGCTGCTGGCTGCGGTGAGCATCTTTTGCTGTGCGCCTTGCTGATCGACAATTTTCTCTCCCCGCTGAACATGCGTGGTTTAGGCCTGGCAATTTCCACCGTGGGTATCGCCGCCTGCACCATGCTGTTCTGCCTGGCGTCAGGGCATTTCGATTTGTCGGTGGGTTCGGTGATTGCCTGCGCCGGTGTGGTTGCAGCGATTGTGATGCGCGATACCGACAGTGTGATGCTCGGCATTGGCGCGGCGTTGCTGATGGGCCTGATCGTCGGGCTGATCAACGGCATCGTGATTGCCATGCTGCGGGTGAACGCATTGATCACCACGTTGGCCACCATGCAGATCGTGCGCGGCCTGGCCTATATCTTTGCCAACGGCAAGGCGGTGGGCGTGTCCCAGGATCAATTTTTCATCTTCGGCAACGGCCAGTTGCTGGGGTACCGGTGCCGATCCTGATCACGATTTTGTGCTTCCTGTTCTTCGGCTGGCTGCTCAACTACACCACCTACGGGCGCAACACCATGGCCATCGGCGGCAACCCGGACGCGGCGTTGCTGGCGGGGGTGAACGTGGATCGCACCAAGATCCTGATCTTTGCCGTGCACGGGGTAATCGGTGCATTGGCTGGGGTGATCCTGGCCTCGCGCATGACCTCCGGCCAGCCGATGATTGGCCAAGGGTTTGAGCTGACGGTGATCTCGGCGTGTGTGTTGGGCGGCGTGTCGTTGAGTGGCGGGGTGGGCATGATTCGCCACGTGATTGCCGGGGTGTTGATTCTGGCGATCATCGAGAATGCGATGAACCTGAAGAACATCGACACCTTCTACCAGTACGTGATTCGCGGCTCGATCCTGCTGCTGGCCGTCGTCATCGATCGCATGAAACAACGCTGAGTTTTCTGTATGAGGGGCTTGTGTGGGAGCTGGCTTGCCTGCGATGCAGGCACCTCGGTGCATCAGATGTACTGAGGTGATGCTATCGCAGGCAAGCCAGCTCCCACAGGTTTTAATCGGTGGTGAATTTGAAGACAGTGTGCTGGGTATAAGTCTGCCCAGGGTTCAAACGAGTTGATGCAAAGCTCGGCTGGTTCGGCGCATCCGGAAAATGCTGGGTCTCCAGCGTGAACCCGCTCCAATGCTGATACGTCTTCCCAGCCTTGCCCTTCACCGTCCCATCCAGGAAGTTGCTGGTATAAAACTGCACCCCAGGCTCCGTGGTGAACAGCTGCAAACGCCGCCCCGATTCAGGGTCATGCACCTCGGCGGCGAGCTGCTTCACATCGCCTTTGGTGTCCAGCGCCCAGCTGAAGTCGAACCCACCTTGCTTGGGCTCGGCAAACTTGAGCTGGGGATGGTCATCCTTGATGTGCTGGCCGATCGGCGTGGGTTTGAGGAAGTCCATTGGCGTGCCTTTCACCGGCGCCAACTCGCCCGTGGGAATCAACGTGGCGTTCACCGGCGTGTAATGGCTGGCGTGCAAGGTAGCGACTTGCTTGAGGATGTCGCCATTGCCCGCGCCGGCCAGGTTGAAGTAGCTGTGGTTGGTGAGGTTGAGCACCGTGGGTTTGTCGGTGGTGGCTTTGTAGTCGATGTGCAGTTCGTTGTTGTCGTTGAGGCGGTAGGTGACCTCGGTCTTCAAGTTGCCGGGGAAGCCCATTTCACCGTCCTTGGACAGGTAGGTGAGGGTGACGCCCACCGAATCCTTGGCCTTGACGGGAGTGGCGGTCCACACGTGCTTGTCGAAGCCCTGGGCGCCGCCGTGCAGGGAGTTGGGGCCGTCGTTGAGCGGCACCTGGTAGCGCTTGCCATCAAGCTCAAACGCACCGCCGGCCAGGCGGTTGCCGAAACGTCCGATGGTCGCACCGAAAAACGCCGTGCCGGCCTGGTAGCCCTGCACATCGTCGAAGCCCAGCACCACGTCTTCGACCTTGCCGTGTTTGTCCGGCACCTTGAGCGACTGCAACACGCCGCCGTAGGTGATCACGGTGGCTTGCATACCGTGGCTGTTGCGCAGGATGTACTGCTCGACGGCAGTGCCGTCATTGGTTTTACCGAAGGCTTTTTGCTCGCTGTTGAGCCCGGCCGCCTGGGCGCCGCCACTGGCAATGAGCATGGACAGGGCGAGGCCCGAGAGCAGGTATCGAGGGTGCTTCATGGTCGAACTTCCTTTTGTTGTTTTGAGTGGAATAGTTCTACTAATGTGCGATATTTTGTCGATTGGACAGCGAATTTATAGCCTTTAAAGGCGTTTTTGCAAAATAAAATAAGACTAATTAAGCGAGGCAACCTTTTATGACTACCCAGCACGCCGTTTACCCCGACCTCGAAGGCAAGACCGTACTGATCTCCGGGGGCGCCTCGGGCATTGGCGAGTTCATGGTGCGCGCCTTTGCTGCCCAAGGCGCCAAGGTGGGCTTCGTGGACCGCGCGCAAAGCCAGGGCGAGCGCCTGGCGGCGTTGCTGAGTTCCCGTGGGCACACAGTGGAATTCGTCAATGGCGACATCACGGATGAAATCGCCTACAAAGCGGCGATAGGGCGTTTCGAGCACTCCCTGGGGCCGATCACCGTGCTGGTGAACAACGCCGCCAACGACGTGCGGCATACGCTGGAAGAAGTCGATTCGCAAACCTTCGACAAGCTGATCTCGGTCAACCTCAAGCACGCCTTCTTCGCCGCCAAGGCCGTGGTGCCGATGATGAAAAGCGCGGGCGGCGGGTCGATCATCAACCTGGGCTCGGTGGGTTGGATGATGGCCTCGGCCGGCTACCCGGTGTACGCCGCCAGCAAAGCCGCCGCCCACGGCATGACCCGCGCCCTGGCCCGGGAACTGGGGCCGAGCCGCATCCGTGTGAATACGCTGGTGCCGGGGTGGGTGATGACCGAAAAACAGCTGGCGATGTGGGTGGACGATGCCGCCAGGGAGCTGATCAGCCGTAGCCAGTGTTTACCGGGCAGTGTGTTGCCGGAACATATTGTCAATATGGCGTTGTTTCTGGCTTCGGGTGCGTCGTCGATGTGTTCAGCGCAGAACTTTATTGTGGATGGTGGGTGGGTCTGAGTCAGGCTCAATCCTTCAGGCAACATTGGCCAACATGTGGGAGCGGGCTTGCTCGCGAAGACGGCCTGTTAGGCGACTAAGTTTTATTGGATGTACGCGCTCTGAGGTGGGAGCTGGCTTGCCTGCGATGGCTATGTGTCAGGCGCCAGATAGTTGGGGGCATATCCGTTATTTCGGTAACGGCTTCTATTGGTTCCGCCCTTACGGCGGCTCACTTTTGAACAGCGCAAAAGTAAGCAAAACGCTCTTGCCCCACCACTCGGTGCCTCGCCTAGGCTCGGCATGCCCTCACTCCGGCTTGAATCCGTGGGCCGCCGCCACGCGCCATCCATGGCGCGGGGCGGCTAACCAACGTCCTGCCGGGTTACCCACGGATTCAAGCCTGCGTTCGGCCAGCGTGGTTTAACGGGGCGCCTAAGATCAAAAGCAGATCAAGAGCCAGAGCAGATCACCATCTACCTGATAAATGGAGATCAAAATGTGGGAGGGGCGGTGCGACGATTCGACTTGCTCCCGATTGCGGTGTATCAGCTACAAATTTGTTAGCTGACCCCCCTAATCGGGAGCAAGCCCCTCCCACATTTGAACGGCGGTCTTCATTCGATCGGGTATTTCTTGAAGGCCGGGTGCTGTTCCAGTTGCTCAGTCAGGCGCTTGAGCTTGGGAAACCCATCCACCTTCACCACCGACGCCACGGTGTACTGGCTGAAGGACCAGGCCACGGCAGCGGTGAGGGTGGCCTGGTCGAGTGCATCACTGTCACCCAGTTGCTTCTCCAACAGCGAGTAGGCCGCCAGCAACTGCCCGCTGATTCGATCAAGCCACGGCGCATGCAGTTTCTCGGCCGGGCGCAGGTTGTGTTCATACACGATCTGCACGCTCTTCTCGCAGGCCGCCAGGGCCAGACCCAGCAGTTGCAGGTCGTGGGCGCGGGCGGCGGGGGCCTGGGGCAGCAGCTTTTTATCGGCGGGGGCCAGGTTTTCCAGGTAGTCGAGGATCAGGCTGGAGTCCATCAGCACCGTGCCATCGTCGAGCACCAGGGTCGGGGCCTTGACCACCGGGTTGATCTGGGAAAACTCCGCGAAGGTGCTGAACACCGACAGCGATTGATGCTCAAAATCCACCCCGTATAAGTCCAAGGAAATGGCCACGCGGCGTACGTAAGGCGAGTCCAGCATACCGATCAGTTTCATGCAGCCTCCATTGCTTTGAACGTCATTGGCTCAAGAGAGTAAGGGCACTTGATCGGCCTGTGCAATGGCTTCCCACAGTTGCCGATAGGCCTGCACCAATTTCTCCAGGCTGAACGCCAGGTTGCGCCCGCTGGGGTTGGGCAGCACCCACACGGCTGCGCCGCCCAGCAACTGCGGTTGCGGGCCCCAGGCTATGTCGCGCTGGCCGGACAGCGCGCTGTAGACGGGCTTGCCCAGAAACGCCACGAAGCGCGGCCGGCAACGGCGAATCTTCTGTTCAAACGCTGCCGCCGCATCGGTGAATTCATGCCGCGCCAACTCGTCCGCACTCGCCGTAGGGCGCTCCACCACGGTGGTCAGGCCGCAGCCGTAGCGCAGTAATGTAGGGCCGTCTTCGGGGTGTATCTCATGGGGGTGAACCCGGCCAGGTGCAAGGTGCGCCAGAAGCGGTTGCTGCGATTGGCAAAGTGCAGGCCGAGGGCGGCGGATCCCTTTCCGGGGTTGATGCCGCAGAACACCACGCGCAAGTGGTCGGCGAGGATGTCTTCGAGGCGGTCGCTCATGTGGGGTCTACCTGCAAATGGGCCAGCAGCCAGGCGGTGAAACTGCGCGCCAGTGGGTCGTTTTCGCTGTCGCGATGGGTCAGCAATGCCCAACTGGGGCCGCGGATGGTCGCGTCCACCAGGGGCATGAGCAACCCGTCCTGTTGCGCCTGGTGGCTGAGCAACTGACTGACCAGGCCAATCCCCAGCCCGCTGCACACCGCATCCAGCAACAACCCCGGATCGGAAAAATTCAGCCCCTGATCCTGCTGGCCCACGTCGATCCCAGCTTCCACCGCCCAATGGCTCCAGTCCATTTCACGTTCGCCGTGCAGGGTGGTGCGCTGAGCCTGGGGCACCGTCAGTACGCGCGGGTGGCACGCGGGGAACAGCCGGTCGGCGTGCAATACCGTGAAGCTGCATTCGGCCTGGGAACTGATGTCATCGCGTACCGCCAGGTCGATGGTCTGGCTGGCCATGTCGGGCACTTCGTCGGTGCTGAAAATCCACAGGTCGACCTCGGGATGGCGCTGGCGGAAATCAGCCAGGCGCGGCAGCAGCCAGTGGCGGGCGAAGGTCGGCGTGGTGTTGAGCACCAGTTGATTGGGTTTGCGGTACTGCCCCAGGCGCCGCACGCCCACCGCCAGTTGCTGCAACAGCGCCTGGGTGGTGCTGAGGAAGTCATGACCGGCGTCGGTGAGGCTCACGCTGCGGCCGCTGCGCAAAAACAGCGGTTGCTCCAGGTACGCCTCCAGGCTGCGGATCTGCTGGCTGATCGCTGATTGGGTCAGGTGCAGTTCTTCGGCGGCCTTGTGGAAACTGCCCAGCCGGGCAGCGGCTTCAAAGCCACGCAGGGTGCCGAGGGGCGGCCAGTGGTTGAGCATGCTGATAAGTTCCTCTAATCAGTTTTCTACAAAATCCATCGTTTGTTTGGTCTTTAGAGCCACCGTAGCATGCATGCCAAGACTCCGCGGTCAGTTTTACCTGAACACAATGACTTAACTCAAAGGTACTTGTCATGCAGCAGAATGCAATGCACAACAACGGTTGGTGGATGCCCGCGGAGTGGTCCCGGCATGCGGCAACCTGGATGGTCTGGCCGCATAACCAGGCGCTGTGGGAAACCACCTGGGGCGTGACCCTGGCCCAAGTGCAGCAGGACTTTGCTCGGGTCGCCAATGCCATTGCGCGGTTCGAACCGGTGAAGATGGTCGTTGACCCCTCGGCAGTGGCGGGCGCCAAAGCCTTGTGCGGGGCGGGTATCGAGCTGATCGAGCAGGCGGTTAACGACAGCTGGTGCCGGGATTCGGGCCCGAGTTTCATCTGCCACCCGCAGCAAGGCGTTGCCGGCGTGAGCTGGCGCTTCAATGCGTGGGGCGGCAAGTCGGCCCATGACCTGGATGAAAGCCTGGCGCGCCGGGTACTCAACGACCTGGGCCTGGGGTGTTTCGGCACGCCGCTGGGCAATGAAGGCGGCGCCATCCATGTGGACGGCGAAGGCACGCTGATCACCACCGAGTCGGTATTGCTCAACCCCAACCGCAACCCTGGCATGACCAAAGCCGAGGTGGAGGCCATTTTGCGCGCCTGCTGGGCATCAAGAAAACCATCTGGCTGCCCGGCGACCCGGATCATGTCACCGGTGACATGACTGACGGGCACGTCGACGGCGTTTGCGCCTTTGCCCGCCCCGGCGTACTGCTGGTGGACGCTACCCACGACAGAGGTTCGGTCTACGCCGAAGTGGTGCGCGAAAACCGCCGTGCCTTGGAACTGGCCACCGACGCCCGAGGTCGCCGCTTTGAAATGCTCGAACTGTTCGAAGCCACCGACGCCGTCGACACCGAGGCCGAGGTGTTCTGCGCCTCCTACACCAACTTCTACATCGCCAACGGCGCAATCATCATGCCGGCCTACGGCATTGCCGCCGACCAGGTCGCGGCTGGGGTGTTGGCCCAGGCGTTCCCCGGTCGCGAAATCGTACCGGTGCACATCAACCATCTGGCCCATGGCGGCGGCGGGGTGCATTGCATCACCCAGCAGCAACCCGCGCAGGTGATGCCATGAGCCGGTTGACGATTGCCACCACCCAGATGCCGTGCACCTGGGACTTGCCAGGCAACCTTGATCGTGCCGAGCAGTTGGTGCGCGAGGCGGCGGCGAAGGGCGCCCAGGTGATCCTGCTGCAGGAGTTGTTCGCCACACCGTATTTTTGTATCGAGCAGCACCACAAGCATTTGGCCCTGGCCGAGGAATATCAACGCAGCCCGGTGCTCAAGCGCTTTGCCGCCTTGGCCAAGGAACTGGGCGTCGTGCTGCCGCTGAGCTGGTTTGAAAAAGCCGGCAATGCGTTCTTCAACTCCCTGAGCGTCGCCGATGCCGACGGGCAATTGCTGGGGGTGTATCGCAAAACCCATATCCCCAACGCCATCGGTTATCAGGGAGAAGGAGTATTTCAGCCCCGGCGACACCGGCTTCCGCGTGTGGGATACGGCATTCGGGCGCCTGGGTATCGGCATCTGCTGGGACCAGTGGTTTCCCGAGACCGCGCGCTGCCTGGCGTTGCAAGGCGCCGAGGTGCTGCTGTTTCCCACGGCCATTGGCTCTGAACCGGGCTGTGCCAGCCTTGATTCCCGCGACCACTGGCAGATGACCATGCGTGGACACGCCGCGGCCAACCTGCTGCCGGTTGTGGCAGCCAACCGGGTCGGACGAGAAGTGGCGACCACCGACGCAACCTTGCACATGCAGTTCTACGGTTCGTCGTTTATCTGCAACCACAAGGGCGCGCTGTTGGCCGAGGCTGACCGCGACAGCACCGGCGTGCTCGTGCACAGCCTGGACTTGGCCGCGATGCGCGAGGAACGCCTGACCTGGGGCATCTTCCGCGACCGCCGCCCGGAAATGTACGGCAGCCTGCTCACCCTGGACGGACGTCAATCATGAAGCTGCTCCTGACCTGCACCCTGATGCTCACCGCCACCTGCGTCGCGGCCGAAGATAAAACCCTCAAGCTCTACAATTGGGCCGACTACTTTGCCGCCGACACCCTGGCCACATTCACCGCCGAGACCGGTATCAAGGTGATCTACGACGTGATGGACGGCAGCGAAACCCTGGAAGCCAAGTTGATGGCCGGCGGCAGTGGCTACGACCTGATCTTCCCCGGCGACACCGTGGCCGAGCGCCTGATGCGCGCGGGCAGCCTGCAGGCGCTGGACCCTGCCAAGCTCACCGCGCTGGACGATATCGAGCCGGGGTTGCAGAAACTGCGCAGCCACTACGTCAACTCGAACAAGGCGACGGTGCCCTACACCTGGGGCACCATCGGCCTGACCTACAACACCGGCAGATCGAACAACGCCTGCCGAATGCACCGGTCAACAGCCTGGACTTGTTGTTCAAGCCGGAACTGGCCGCCAAGTTTGCCGACTGCGGTATCTCGCTGATCGACTCGCCGGATGAAGTGTTGGCCGTGGTGCTCAACTATTTGGGCCGCGACCCGCGCAGTGCCAAGCGCGAAGACCTGGCGGCGGCCAGCGAGTTGCTGCTCAAGCTGCGCCCGTACATCCGCAAGTTCCAGTCGCAACCGGTGACCGACCTGGTCAACGGCAACCTGTGCCTGTCCCTGGGCTACAGCGGCGACATGACCCAGGCCCAACGCGCCGCCGATGCCGCCGGCAAACCGGTGACCTTCGGCTATCACATCCCCCGCGAAGGCACCACGGTGTGGATGGACACCATGGCCATACCGGTCGACGCCCAACACCCGGAATACGCCTACGCGTTTATCAACTTTGTGATGCGCCCGCAGAACATGGCCGCCATCACCAACTTCACCGGTTACCCCACCGCCAACGCCAAGGCCCGGCCCGATGTGGAGGCCAGCATGCGTGACAACCCGCAGATCTATCCCGACGCCGCAACCTTTGACCGGTTGATCGCCGGCAAGGACATCCCTCAGGCCGATATGCGTGCACGGATGCGCGTGTGGACTAAATTCAAAACCAACAATGATTGATATGTAGTGAGCGAGCTTGCTCGCGCTGGAGTGTGTCGCTTTCGCTTTTTTTGGGGCCGCTACGCAGCCCGGCGCGAGCAAGCTCGCTCACTACGGGGATCTTTTTTGATTCGATACTGTATTTCAGGAACCACCATGCCAACCCGCCGTACCTTCCTCAAACAAGCCGCCGTGGTCAGCGCCATGACCGTGCTCACCACCCACGCCCGCGCAGCCGTCAACGGTCGCTTCTACATGCCCGACGAAGGCGAAAAACACCACCAGGCCTTCATCGCCTTCGGTGCCCAGGAGGCGATCTGGGAGGATTTCACCGCCGACGTACAGGCCGCGCTGGGCCGCATCGCCCGGGCAATCGCAGCCTATGAGCCGGTCACGGTGTTTTGCCGCGAAGATGAGCGCGCACTGGCGCAGCAGCACTGCGGCACGCGCAATATCACCTTCGTGCACACCGAGCTGGACGACATCTGGATGCGCGACACAGGCGCCAATTTCGTCATCGACGGCACCGGTGGCCAGGGCGCGGTGGATTTCAATTTCAACGGCTGGGGCAACAAGCAGCAGCATGACGACGACGCGCAATTGGCCGCCCTGGTGGCCGAACAAACCGGCGCGCGCCACATTCGTAGCGAATTGGTGGGCGAGGGTGGGGCGATTGAGGTGGATGGCCTGGGCACTGGCATCATGACCGAAAGCAGTTGGATCAATCGCAACCGCAACCCCGATTGGAGCAAGGCGGATGTCGAGGCTGAACTCAAGGAGCGCCTGGGCCTGCGCAAGATCATTTGGCTGCCGGGTATCAAGGGCAAGGACATCACGGATGCCCATGTGGATTTCTACGCGCGCTTTGTCTCACCCGGCGTGGTGCTCGCCAACCTCGACACCGACCCCGAGTCTTATGACCACAAGGTCACCCTGGCGCACCTGGACATCCTCAAGAGCGCCACCGACGCCGACGGCCGCGCCTTGCAGGTCCACACCGTGTCGCCTCCGCTTAACCCGCGCAAAAGCAAGTTCAGCAAAGGCAATGCCGACTTTGCAGCTGGCTATATCAATTACTTCGTGATCAACGGCGCGGTGATTGCGCCTGAGTTCGGCGACCCGGAGGCGGATCGCACGGCGTTGGACCTGCTGTCGCGGCTTTACCCGAATCGCCAGGTGGTGCAACTCAACATTGATGCGATCGCAGCGGGCGGTGGCGGCATTCACTGCGTGACCAACCACCAGCCGCTGGTTTAGTCATCCTTGGCCAGCAGCGCCAGGGCAAACTCATCGGAAGCGATAAAGTCCAGGGTTTGGCGCAGTTGCGCGGCGGCCTCTCGGCCAAACGCCTGGTCGAAGCGCTCGGCCATTTTCAGTGAAATACGCCGGGCCGCCGCATGCGTGAGCGTGCCTTGTTCCGTCAGCAACACGCGGCGGGTGCGGCGGTCGAGGTCGTCCACGCGCAGTTCCACCAACCCATCGCGCACCAAGGGCTTGAGGGTATGGCCAAGCGCAGACAGGTCCATGACCAGGGTTTGCGCCAGTTCGCCCATCTTCGGTGTAC
The DNA here is from genome assembly GCA_004000515.1 of Pseudomonas poae. Classification (GTDB taxonomy): domain Bacteria; phylum Pseudomonadota; class Gammaproteobacteria; order Pseudomonadales; family Pseudomonadaceae; genus Aquipseudomonas; species Aquipseudomonas cremoris. Next base: position 5,676,554 of record CP034537.1, on the reverse strand, counting down.
CGGCCTTGGCGATATGGTTGAGCACCGCGTATTGGGTCGCTTTCAAGCCGCAGGGTGCGTAGGCCTCGTCGTAGATCTGGGCCAGGCGGCGGAGGTGCGGCGCACCGCACCGTTCACGCAGGCGCTGGGGTTCTCGGAGCAGGGCTTGGCGGCTTTCAAGGGCGAATACTCTCTGATACAAAAAACGACGCGGGCAATTATGCCCACCGGACCCATCAGGACAAGGCCTTTCAGACCGAAGATAGCCGGCTAGATGAAGACTGAGACAGCTTGAAACAATTTAGTTGCGTACGCCACTAAATTCGATATCGTGGCGTATGCCTCTTTTTGCGGGGGCTTGGCTGTTCCACTCCTGTCTGGATTCAACCCTATGCTGAGCCTCGTGCGCATCGCGTTGCGGCGCCCTTATACCTTCCTGGTATTGGCCATTTTCATTCTGATTATCGGCCCGCTTGCGGCCTGGCGAACCCCACTGACATCTTCCCGGAAATCCGCATTCCGGTGATCGCCGTGATCTGGCAATACACCGGCTTGCCGCCGGACCAGATGGCCGGGCGCATTACCTCGCCGTTCGAGCGGGTGCTGACCACCACCGTGAATGACATCCGCCATATCGAAGCGCAGTCGATGAATGGCTTTGGCATCGTCAAGGTGTTCTTCCAGCCCGGGGTCAATATCAGTACGGCCAACGCCCAGGTGACGTCGGTGTCCCAGGCGATCCTGCGCCAGTTACCGCCCGGCACCGTGCCGCCGCTGGTGCTCAACTACAGCGCCTCGACCGTGCCCATCGTGCAGCTGGCATTGTCGGGCCCCGGCTTGAGCGAGCAGCGCCTGGGGGATATCGGCCTGAACCAGGTACGCCTGATGCTCACCACCGTGGCCGGTGCGGCGTTGCCGTATCCGTTTGGCGGCAAGAGCCGTCAGGTGCAGATCGACCTCGATTCAGCGCGCATGCAAGCCCGTGGCCTGTCGGCGCAAGACGTTGCTAACGCGTTGGCGACTCAGAACCTGATCACCCCGGTGGGCACGCAAAAGATCGGCAGCTACGAATTCAACCTGCAACTGAACAACGCGCCGTCGGACTTCCACGACCTGGAAAACCTGCCGATCAAGACCGCCGACGGCACTACCGTGTTGATCCGCGACGTGGCCACGGTGCGCGACGGCAACCCGCCGCAAACCAATATCGTGCACGTGAACGGCAACCGTTCGGTATTGCTGCCAGTGCTCAAGACCGGTTCGGCTTCTACCCTTGGCGTGATCGCCGGGATCAAGGAGAAACTCGCGGATAACAAGGCCGCCTTGCCACCCAACCTGAATATCGACCTGATCGGCGACCAGTCGCTGTTCGTGCGCTCGGCCATCAGTGGCGTGGCCCGTGAAGGCCTGATTGCGGCGGCGCTGACCAGCCTGATGATTCTGCTGTTCCTCGGCAGTTGGCGTTCGACGGTGATCATCGCCACCTCGATTCCGCTGGCGATTCTCGCCTCGATTGCCACACTGTCGGCCCTCGGTGAAACCCTGAATATCATGACCCTCGGTGGCCTGGCGCTGGCAGTGGGGATCCTGGTGGATGACGCCACGGTGACCATCGAGAACATCAACTGGCACCTGGAGCAGGGCAAGCCGGTGGAGACCGCGATCCTCGACGGCGCCGCGCAGATCGTCACCCCGGCATTCGTCTCGCTGCTGTGTATCTGCATCGTGTTCGTGCCGATGTTCTTCCCTCGACGGCGTGGCGCGCTTTCTGTTCGTGCCAATGGCCGAAGCGGTGATCTTCGCCATGATCGCCTCGTTCATCCTGTCGCGAACCCTGGTGCCGACCCTCGCCAACTACCTGCTCAAACCGCATGTGCACGGCGAGGATGGGCATGCGCCGTCGCGCAACCCACTGGTGAATTTCCAGCGTGGTTTCGAGCGACGCTTCGAGGGCTTTCGCGAGCGTTATCACCGCGTCCTGGACAGCGCCTTGCACCATCGGCGCACCGTGGTGATCGGCCTGCTGGCGTTTGTCGCGGTGTCGTTTGCGCTGGTACCGTTCCTGGGCAGCAACTTCTTTCCCGAAGTCGATTCCGGCTTGATCCTGCTGCATGTGCGCGCTCCGGTGGGCACGCGGGTGGAAAGCAATGCGCGGCTGATCGCCGATATCGAAAATTCGATTCGCCGCAAAGTGCCGGCCCAGGAACTCAAGGCGCTGGTGGACAACATTGGCCTGTCCATCAGCGGCATCAACGTGGTGTACAACAACACCGGCACCGTTGGCTCGCAGGACAGCGATATCCAGATCAGCCTCAACGAAGGCCATCGCCCGACGGCCGAGTACATGCGCGAACTGCGTGAAAGCCTGCCACGGGAATTCCCGAGTGCGGTGTTCTCGTTCCCGGCTTCGGACATCGTGGGGCAGATCCTCAACTTCGGTTCGTCAGCCCCGATTGACCTGCAGATTACCGGCAACAACCTGGCGGGCAACTTCACCTATGCCAGCGCATTGCTGCGTGATATCCGCCGGGTGCCGGGGGTGGTGGATGCGCGTATCCAGCAGTCGCGGCAATTGCCGACGTTCAATATCGACGTGGACCGCACCCGCGCGCAGTTGGTCGGGCTCACCGAGCGTGACGTGACCAACAGCCTGGTGGTCAACCTCGCCGGTTCCAGCCAGGTGGCGCCGACGTTCTGGCTGAACCCGGCGAATGGCATCTCCTACCCGATTGTCATGCAGACCCCGCAATACAGCCTCGAAAGCCTCGCGGCCCTGCATAACCTGCCGTTGAGCGGCAGCAGCGGGGTGGCCACCGACCAAACCCTGGGCGGCCTGGCCAACATCCAGCGCAGCCACAGCAATTCGGTGATCACCCAGTCGGATATCCAGCCGGTGGTGGAAGTACTCACCGCGATCCAGGACCGCGACCTCGGTGGCGTCGCCGCCGATATCCAGAAGATCATCGCCGCCCACGCCGGTGAAGTGCCCACCGGCTCCAAGGTGATCCTGCAGGGCCAGGTGCAAACCATGAATGCGGCGTTCAGCGGCTTGCTGTTCGGCCTGCTCGGCGCGGTGGTGCTGATCTACTTGCTGATCGTGGTCAACTTCCAGTCCTGGGCCGACCCGTTCGTGATCATCACCGCGCTGCCTGCCGCACTGGCGGGCATTGTGTGGATGCTGTTCGTCACTCATACACCGTTGTCGGTGCCGGCGCTGACCGGGGCGATCATGTGCATGGGCGTGGCCACGGCCAACGCCATCCTTGTCGTGAGTTTCTGCCGTGAACGCCTGGCGGTGCACGGCGATGCGGTGCAGGCCGCGCTGGAGGCCGGCTTTACCCGGTTGCGCCCGGTGTTGATGACGGCCATTTCGATGATCATCGGCATGGCGCCCATGGCCCTGGGCATGGGAGAGGGCGGCGAGCAGAACGCGCCGCTCGGCCGTGCGGTGATCGGCGGCCTGGCGTTTGCCACCATCGCCACGTTGATTCTGGTTCCGCTGATTTTCAGTCTGGTCCACGGGCGTCGCCAGCACGCCACGTTGGCGACCACCGTTACCCAAGGGGTTTGACATGTCCGCTTCTATTTCCAAACCAAAAGCGTCGCACGGCCTGCTGTGGCTGATCGGGGGCGGGGTGATCGTGGTGGCCGTTGTTGGCGTTGGCCTCGGCGTGCGCGCCAGCGAATCGCGTGACCTCAAGACCTGGACCGACGCCCAGGCGCTGCCCAGCGTCAACCTGATCAAACCGGTGGTGCAAGCCCAGGGCCCGGTGCTCAACCTGCCGGGGCGCATGGAAGCCTATTCCCGGGCGTCGATCTTTGCCCGGGTCAACGGCTACCTCAAGTCCTGGAACGTCGACATCGGCACCCGCGTCAAAGCCGGGCAAGTGCTGGCCGAAATCGACACCCCGAACTTGACCAGCAACTGCTGCAAGCGCGTGCCACCCTGGCCTCGGCCCAGGCTGACGCGCACCTGGCCGACACCACCGCCAAGCGCTGGCAGGCGATGTTGGCGACTGACTCGGTGTCGCGCCAGGACGTGGACGAGCGCACCGGCGACCTCACCGCCAAGCAGGCCAAGGTGGCGGCGGCCAAGGCCAATGTCGACCAACTGGTGGCGACCAAGGGCTTCCAGCACCTGGTGGCGCCATTCGCTGGCGTGGTCACTGCGCGCAGCACCGATGTGGGCGCGCTGATCAGTGCCGGGGGCACCGCTGGTAAAGAGTTGTTTGCCGTGGCTGACGTCAGCCGCCTGCGCGTGTATGTGCAAGTGCCGCAGACCTTTTCGCCGCAGATCCGTGAAGGCACCACCGCGCGCCTGAGTGTGCCGGAGTATCGCGGCGAAACCTTCACCGGCAAGGTGATCGCTACCGCCGATGCGGTCAACGCGGCTTCCGGCAGCACCCTGGTGCAATTGCTGGTGGACAACCCCGGCGGACGCCTGCTGCCGGGCGGCTACACCAGCGTGCAGTTCGACCTGCCGGTGCAGGCCGATGTCTTGCGAGTGCCATCCAGTGCCCTGGTGTTTGATGACCACGGCATGCGCGTCGCCACCCTGGACAGCAACGACCATGTGCACTTCAAGACCGTCAGCATCGCCCGCGACTTTGGCGACAGCGTGGAAATCGCCAGCGGCCTGCAAGCCAACGACCGCGTGATCGACACCCCACCGGATGGCTTGACCGATGACGACCCGGTGCAATTGGCTGGCGCTGCGGTCGCCGAGGCCAAACCCCATGGCTAAGCGCAGCGTGCTGGGCCTGCTCGCCACCTTGAGTCTGGGCGCCTGCTCGATGGCGCCACCGCTTGATGTTCCGCAAACGCCTGTGGCGGCGCAGTTTCACACTCAAGGCCCATGGACCGTCGGCGCCCCCGATGACCAGGCCAACCGCGACGGCTGGTGGCGCATCTACCACGACCCGCAACTGGATGCGATGCAGCAGCAGTTGCTGAAAAACAACCCGGACCTGAGTGCGGCGCTCGCCCACTACCAGCAGTCCCAAGGCTATGTGGCCCAGGCGCGTTCGGGGCTGTTCCCGACGTTGTCGGCCATTGGCAGCGGCCAGCGTATTCGCCAGTCAGACACCAAGCCCCTGCGCTCGGCGACTTCGCCGGACGTGTACAACTCTGCGACCCTGGGCGTGGAGGTGGACTATGAAGTCGACCTGTGGGGTCGCGTACGTGACACCGTCGCTGCCGGCACCAGCGACTCTGAGGCGGCCAAGGCTGATCTGGCATCGGTGCGCCTGAGTTTGCAGGCGCAGTTGGCCGACAGCTATATCCGCCTGCGTGGCATCGACTGGCAGAACCAGTTGCTGGAACAGACCCGCGACGCCTACGCCAAGGCCCTGGGCCTGACCGAAGGCCTGCACGGCGGCGGGATCGTCTCGGGCCTTGATGTGGCGCGGGCGCGCACGCAGCTGTCGACGGTCAAGTCGCAATTGAGCCAGAGCCTGGTACAACGGGCGATCCTGGAACATGCAATCGCAGCAATGTTGGGTGAGTCGGCCTCCACCTACAGCGTGGCCGTCAATGTCGCGCCGATTGCCTTGCCCAACGTGCCCACCGGCGTACCCTCCAGCCTGCTGCAACGTCGGCCAGACATCGCCGCCGCAGAACGCCGCATCGCAGCGGCGAATGCGCGGATCGGCGTGGCGAAGGCCGCGTGGTTCCCGCAGATCACCCTGAGCGCGCAAGGCGGCTATCAGAGCGCTGAGTTCGCGCGCCTGTTAAGTGCGCCCAACCTGTTCTGGGCCATCGGCCCGTCGCTGGTGGGCACGCTGCTCGATGGCGGCGCACGCCAGGCACAGGTGGACATCGCCAAGGCCAATACCGATGAGGCTGCGGCCAAATACCGGGGCGTGGTGTTGGGCGCATTTGAGCAAGTCGAAGACAACCTTTCGCAGATCGCCGGCCTGGGCAGCGCCCTGGATGATCAACGTGACGCCGCCGCTGCCGCGCAATACGCCGAGGACCTTTCTACATCGCGCTATCGCCAAGGCGCCGTGGCCTACCTGGACGTGGTGACCGCCCAGGTGGCGGCGCTGGAAGCCAAGCGCAGCGTATTGCAACTGCAAACCCAGCAATTGAGCGCTAATGTGGGCCTGATCAAGGCCCTGGGCGGCGGATGGAACATCGCGCAACTGGCTGCATCGAACCGTACTGAAACCAAGGAGCAGTAAGACCATGACCGACTATGTACCCCCGAAAGTCTGGACCTGGGACACCGAAAACGGTGGCACCTTCGCCAGCATCAACCGGCCCATCGCCGGCGCGACCCACGAAAAGAGTTGCCCGTGGGCAAGCACCCGCTGCAGCTGTATTCCCTGGCCACGCCCAACGGGCAGAAGGTCACCATCCTGTTGGAAGAACTGCTGGCCTTGGGACACAGCGGCGCGGAATACGACGCCTGGCTGATCAAGATCGGCGACGGCGACCAGTTCGGCAGTGGCTTTGTCGGCGTGAACCCGAACTCCAAGATCCCGGCACTGCTGGACCGCAGCGGCGCCACACCTATCCGCGTGTTTGAGTCGGGCGCGATCCTGCAGTACCTGGCGGAAAAATTCGGCGCATTCTTTCCTACTGAACCGGCGGCCCGCGCGGAGTGCCTGTCGTGGTTGTTCTGGCAGATGGGCAGCGCGCCGTACCTGGGCGGCGGTTTCGGGCATTTCTATGCGTATGCGCCGAGCAAGATGGAATACGCGATCAACCGCTTTGCCATGGAAACCAAGCGTCAGCTCGACGTGCTGGACCAGCGTTTGGCCGTAAGCGAATACATCGCGGGGATGAGTACACCATCGCCGATATCGCCATCTGGCCTTGGTACGGTGGCCTGGTCAAAGGCCGCTTGTATGGCGCGGCGGAGTTTTTGTCGGTGCATGAATACAAGCATGTGCTGCGTTGGGCGGACGCGATTGAAGCGCGCCCGGCCGTGCAGCGCGGGCGCAGGGTGAACCGTGTTTCCGGTGAGCCTCACGAGCAACTAGCCGAACGCCACGACGCCAGCGACCTGGACTGACCGGGCTTGTAGTGAGCGGGCTTGTCCCGCGCTGGGGGGCGAAGCCGCCCCAAATTCAGGCATCACGGTCTTACTGCAAAACCGCGGTGGCCTTATTAGGGCGGCTTCGCCCCCCAGCGCGGGGCAAGCCCGCTCACTACAAGCGATGTGGTGTTTGCATTGGCCCTTCCTTAGGGTTTCAACTGTTTCCAGTCAACCCCAAAGCGCGCCAGGTATTTGCGCAGACGATCCGCATCGTTCGGCTGGGCCTTGGCCTGGCGAGTTACGCCGAATAAACGCCGGCCAGCTTCGGACAGGCTGTCGCACTGCAAGCACACATCGATCACCGCCTTGAGTTGCAACTGGTCAAACAGGTCGAGGTCGGTGGGCAGCAGGGCGTGGGGTTCGGACAGCCCCAGGCGTAGCGCAGTCGCTGGATTTCTTCCTCAACCTGGGCTTCGTCGATGCGCCCGCTGTCGGCCAGCGTCGCCATGCGCGTGATCGACGCTGACAGCTCACGAAAGTTGCCCAGCCACGCCGCTTCGCTGGAGCAGGAAAACGCCAGATAGCGGCGCCGCGCTTCCAGGTTGAAGCGCACACGGCGGCCTTGTTCGCGGGCGTGGCGCTCCAGTTCGAAATCGATGTTTGGCTCGATGTCCTCGCGGCGTCCCGCCAGACCAGGCAGGTCAAAGGTCCATAGGTTGATGCGGGCATAGAGGTCTTCGCGGAACAGCCCTTCGGCTACGCGCCCGCGCAGGTCGCGGTGGGTGCCGGCGATGATCAAAAAATCGCTGGCCACTTCGCGGTCGGCGCCCATGGGATAGAAGCGTTTTCTTCGATGGCCTTGAGCAGCATCGCCTGTTCATCCAGGCCCAGTTCGCCGATTTCATCGAGGAACAGCATGCCGCCATCCGCCGCGCGCAGCAGGCCGTCCCGGGCGTTTTGCGCGCCGGTGAAGGCGCCCTTGATATGCCCGAACAGCGCCGACATCGCGCCGTCGCCGCGCAAGGTGGCGCAGTTCACTTCGACAAAACGTCCCTGCACCTGATGGCGGCTGCGCTTGAGCTCAAAGATGCGTCGGGCGAGGAAGGATTTGCCCGCGCCAGTGGGGCCGATCAACAGCATCGGCGCGGTGGAACGCACGGCCACTCGCTCAATCTGTTCGATGGAGCTATTGAAGGCGCTGTTGCGAGTGGCGATTCCCGACTTGAGGAAGGCCAGGCCTTCCAGGCGCTGGTGGCTAAAGCGTGAAGCGATGCGGTCGTAGCGCGACAGGTCGAGGTCGATCAGGGTGTGGGTGCCGGTGGCGAGCTCATGCTCGTCGCGGCGGCGGCTGGGGAGGTCTGGATCAGTCGCGCCGGCAGATTGCGCGCCTCGGTGAGCAGGAACCAGCAGATCTGCGCCACGTGGGTGCCGGTGGTGATATGGACCAGGTAGTCCTCGCGCTCGGTGTCGAAGGAGTAGGCGGCCGTAAAGTCGTGCAGCGCGCCGTAGACCTCTTCGAAATCCCACGGGTTGTTCAGCGGCATGGGGTGCAGGCGCACCTCGGTGTGCGGCGAAACCTGCTGGATATCGGCACGTATCCGTTCGGCGATGCTGACGTCGCGGGCGTCGATGTCGTGGATCAGCTCCAGGCGATCAATCTGCAAGTCATCCTGCTGGCACAGGCCGACGCTGGGCCGCCAGTGATTCCAGCGGTTGGCACCCTTGCCGACGCGATCCAGCTTGGAGCCGATAAACCCGATGGTGACCGTGCGCTTGTGTTTCATGGCTAGACCAAAATATAAGTAACGATATGTAAGGATATGAATAGGGTGGTGGGCTTGTCATCGGTTTTAAGCTCTTGAAGCTGAATAAAATTAAAATATGTATATAAAACAATTAGATGGATATTTTTAAGTGGACTTGAGTGGAATCTGGCACGACCGCTGCTATATCCCAGCCAACGCCGCAACGACGGCTTTCAAAAAAAGAACCGAGATCATGCAAGAGAAAACCTACCAACTGCTGGAAGTGGCCAACGGCAAGCCAATCAAACTCTGGACTCAAGGCGTACCCGTAGAGCCTGAAGCCCGCCAGCAACTGATGAACACCGCGCAGATGCCGTTTATCTTCAAGCACCTCGCGGTGATGCCGGATGTGCATTTGGGCAAGGGCTCGACCATCGGCAGCGTGATCCCCACCGTGGGTGCGATCATCCCGGCGGCGGTGGGTGTGGACATCGGCTGCGGCATGATCGCCGCGCGCACCACGCTGATGGCCAGCGACTTGCCCGACAACCTCCATGGCCTGCGCTGCGCCATCGAGGCCGCCGTGCCCCATGGCCGCACTCGCAGCCGCAACGGTCGTGACAAAGGCGCTTGGGAAAACGTACCGGCCCAGGCCGACCAGGTGTGGTCGGTGCTGAACCCGCGTTTCAAGGCGATCACCGACAAATACCCGCAACTGGAGCGCAGCAACCACCGCCAGCACTTGGGCACGCTGGGCACCGGCAACCACTTTGTCGAGGTGTGCCTGGATGAAGCCAACCGGGTCTGGTTCATGTTGCACAGCGGTTCTCGCGGCGTCGGTAACGCCATCGGCAACCTGTTTATCCAGTTGGCCCAGGCGGACATGCGTCAGCACCTGGCCAACCTGCCGGACCGCGACCTGGCGTATTTCGAAGAGGGCAGCCAGCACTTCGATGACTACGTGGAAGCGGTGGGCTGGGCCCAGGATTTTGCGCGGCAGAACCGTGAACTGATGATGAAAGCGGTGGTGCAGGCCACACGCAAGGTGATCAGCAAGCCGTTTGAGGTCGCATTGGAGGCGGTGAACTGCCATCACAACTACGTGCAGAAAGAGCGGCATTTTGGTGAGGACGTTCTGGTCACGCGTAAGGGTGCCGTGTCGGCGAAGAAGGGCGAGTTGGGGCTTATTCCGGGGTCCATGGGTGCCAAGAGCTTCATCGTGCGCGGCCTGGGCAACGAAGAGTCGTTTTGCTCCTGTAGCCACGGCGCCGGGCGCACCATGAGCCGCACCAAGGCTAAGAACACCTTCACCGTAGAAGACCAGATCCGCGCCACCGCCCATGTGGAATGCCGCAAGGACGCGGATGTGATCGATGAAATACCGATGGCCTACAAGGACATCGACCTCGTCATGCACGCCCAGCGTGAGCTGGTAGAAGTACTGCACACCTTGCGTCAGGTGGTGTGCGTCAAAGGTTAAAAGGGGATCCAAGATGCAAAGGAAGAACGCCACCCATTGAGCGACGCCATGCGTACGCGGGTGTTGCAGAAGCTTGTACGCACGCAGCAAGACTCACTGCAACTCGACCACTACCTGCGCGACACGGTTAAACGCTTTGCTTAAGGATATGCACAATGATTGAACTCGACGGCGCCATCGGTGGTGGCCAGGTACTGCGCAGTGGCTTGAGCCTGGCGATGGTCACTGGGCAGGCCTTGCACATCAAGAATATCCGCGCCAAGCGCAGCCGGCCGGTTGATGCGCCAGCACCTGACCGCGGTGCTGGCGGCGGCCGAGGTGTGTGGCGCCAAGGTGGAGGGGGCCGAGTTGGGTTCGCAGACCTTGCGGTTTGAGCCTGGCCCGATTCGCGGCGGTGACTACCGCTTCGCCATCGGCACGGCGGGCAGTTGCACCCTGGTCCTGCAAACGCTGCTGCCGGCGCTGTTGCACGCGCCGACGGCGAGTCGTGCGACGATCTGCGGCGGCACCCACAACCCATTGGCGCCGCCGGTGGACTTCCTGCAGCAGGCCTGGCTGCCGTTGTTGCGCCGCATGGGCGCGCGCATTGAGTTGAGCTTGAACCGCTATGGGTTCTCCCCCTGCGGGCGGTGGGGAGCTGGAGGCATTCATCCAGCCGTCCGAACTGAAGCCTCTGCACCTGATGCAGCGCGGAAAGTTGCTGGCGTCACGCGCCATCGCGCTGAGCGCTGGGTTGCCCGCCCAGGTCGGTGAACGCGAACTCAAGCGTGTGGGACAGCGCTTGGCATTCGACGATACGCAATTGCTCTGGACAGAGATCGACCCGCAACAAGGCCCGGGCAATATGCTGATGCTGGAGTACGTCCACGAACAGGTCACCGAGGTGTTCAGCGCCTTTGGCATGACCACAGTGAGGGCCGAAAAGTTGCAGACCAGGCCATCGACCAGGCCATGGAGTGGCGCTGCACGGACACAGCGGTAGGTGAGCACCTGGCGGATCAGTTGCTGTTGCCGATGGCATTGGCGGGCGGTGGGCGTTTCACCACGCCGCATATGAGCGACCACTTGCACAGCAACATGCAAGTCATCCAACGCTTTTGCCGGTAGCGATTGAAAGCCAAGTGCTGGAAGAGGGCGGGTTGAAGGTGGAGTGCCGGGCGCTTTAGAGATTCTCCGACGTCACGATCTGCGGCGGTATATGCACCCGGTGCCGCACCGGATCGAACGCCTCACCGTCCTGCAGCTCCACCAGCAACTCGATCAACGCCTTGGCTGTTTGGCGCGGCTGCGAATCCATCACCACATCAATCAACCCCTGGCGAAGTGCATCACGCGACAGTGCGGTGGACTCCTGCAGGATGCAGCACAGCGCCGGGCGCTTGGGCAGCTGGGCCAGTGCATTGATGATGCCGTCGCCGCCGCCACCCACCACACACAACCCGCGCAGGTCGTTATGGCGGGTGATCAGGTCGAGGGTGGCTTCCTCGGTGATGTCGCTGTTGTCGAGGTTGATCAGCGGCTCAAGTGGCTTGAGCCCAGGTGCGTGCTCGGCAAGGTAGCTGTGCAAACCTTCGACCCGGGCCTGGTGGCCGAGAAAACGATGGCCGCCCAGCAAGATTCCCACGCTGCCTTTGCGTGCACCGCAGGTGCGGGCGAGCAACCAACCCATGGTGCGCCCGACCACATGGTTGTCCTGGCCCACGTAGGGTTCGGCGGCGTGTTCATGAATATCTGAGAGCAACGCCACTACCGGCACGCCGGCTTCACGGATCTGCTTGAGTGTGGCGTTGATCAGTGGGTGGGCAAAGCTGACGACGGCGAGGCCATCGCACTGCACGGCGAGCTGTTCGATCTGCGCGACGATGGCACTGGGGTGCGATCCACGATGTGCTCGAACTGGCAGCTCAGGTTGGCGCCAGGGTGCAGTGCAGCGGCGTCGCTGATTGCCTGCGCCAGGCTGGTGTAAAACGCCTGGGCAGTGGCCAGCAACAGGATGCCGAAGCGGTACGTGGGGCGACGTTCGCGAATGCGTTGGCCGATCAGCCGGGCGGCAAAATATCCCACGGCCTCAGCGGCCTGGAATACTTGCTCGGCAGTCTGCGGATTGACCGGCGCACGCGCATTCAACACGCGGTCGACGGTGGCCACACTGAGGCCCGCCTGGGCGGCCACGGTGGCGATGGTTGGGCGTTTATTGTTGTTCATGGCAGGCCCTTTATGCGTCTTGATAGAAAACTATCAAGCCCCGCTGGGCCTGGATGATAGCTTGATAGGGAATGGATTCAAGGCCTTGAGGGTGAATAACCGGTTCTCTATCGTTGGTTTCGCAAAGCACCAGAAACCCACGCTTGCGGAGAACAATAACAATGCCTGAACACACCGCTCACACCGCCCGGCGCGACTACAGCCTTACCGGCCCCGAAGCCGCCCGCGCCGCCGAAAAAGGCCTGGTATCAGCCAGTTGGTACCAATCGCCGATTTCCCGCAAACGCATGAAAGAACTGATGCAGCGCCGCGACGGTCCGGCGCTGCGCGATACCGCTATCTGGTTTGCCGCATTGTTCGCCACGGGCTTTGGCGGCTACTGGTTCTGGGGCTCTTGGGCTTGCGTGCCGTTCTTTATCGCCTATGGCGTGCTCTACGGCACCGCGTCCAACCCGCGCTGGCACGAGACCGGCCACGGCACCGCGTTCAAGACCCGCTGGATGAACGACGTGCTGTACCAGGTCGCCAGCTTCATGTGCATCTTCGAACCCCATGTATGGCGCTGGAGCCATGCACGGCACCACACCGACACCATCGTGGTCGGCCGCGACCCGGAGATCGTCGAGCCGCGTCCGCCGAGCTTCTTGATGATGTTCCTGAGCCTTTTCAATTTGCCCCTGGCCTGGAAAACCTTCAGCGGCGTGGCGCGGCATGCGATCGGCAAGATGAGTGCCCAGGAAGCGGATTTCATCCCTGAATCCGAATGGCCCAAAGTGTTCCGTGCGGCGCGTATCTGGGTGGGCATTTATGCCGTGGTCATCGGCACTGCGTTGTACCTGCACAGCTGGCTGCCCTTGATGTTGGTGGGTTTGCCAAGTCTCTACGGCGCGTGGCTCGGCTACCTGTTCGGCCTCACCCAGCATGTGGGCCTGGCCGAGGATGTGCTGGACCACCGCAGCAACTGCCGCACCATCTACATGAACCGCGTGCTGCGTTTTATCTACATGGACATGAACTACCACCTCGAACACCACATGTACCCGATGGTGCCGTACCACGCCCTGGCCCAGTTGCACGAAGAAATCCGCAACGACTGCCCGCCGCCGTACGCCAATCTCTTCGAGGCCTACAAGGAAATCCTCCCGACGGTCTGGCGCCAGCGCAGCGACCCCACCTATTTCGTCCAACGCCCAACCCCTGTAGTGAGCGAGCTTGCTCGCGCCGGGGTGCAGCAGCCCCAATGAGGCCACTGCGTTCTTTCAGACCCATCTCGACAGCTGATCTTGGGGCTGCTGCGCACCCCAGCGCGGGACAAGTCCGCTCACTACAAGGAACCTTTATGAACGATCAATGGATCGACGTCTGCGCCGTGGGCGAAATAGACGAAGAAGACGTGCTGCGCTTCGACCACGGCGCGCACACCTACGCGGTGTACCGCTCGGCCGAGAATGAGTTTTTGCCACCGCCGGCCTGTGCACCCACGAGAAAATCCACCTCGCCGACGGCCTGGTGATGGACCACGTGATCGAGTGCCCCAAGCACAACGGCCGCTTCGATTACCGCACCGGCAAGGCCATGGGTGCGCCGGTGTGCGTCAACCTCAAGACCTACCCGGTACGGGTCGAAGCGGGGCGAGTGCTGCTCGCCGTCACGGCCTGATGATGAACGCACCCCTGATCATCGTGGGCGCCGGGCATGCCGGCGGCCGTGCAGCGCTGACCCTGCGCGAAGAAGGCTACACCGGGCGCCTGATCCTGATCGGCGACGAGCCGCACCTGCCCTATGAGCGGCCCCCGCTGTCCAAAGGGCTGTTGCAAGGCACGACGGACCTGGCCGGCTGCAGCCTATGCGACAGCGACCGGCTGGTCGAACTGGGCATCGAACATATCGCCGGTAACCCCGTTACTCAATTGCAACCCCAGCAACACCGCCTGCAACTGGCCGACGGCCAATGGCTGCCCTACGCCGGTTTGCTGCTGGCCACTGGCGGGCGGGCGCGGCGTTTGCCCCAGGTTCAGGCCAACGTGCTGTACCTGCGCACCCACGATGAAGCGCTGGCCCTGCGCAGTGTGCTGAACCCCGGCACGCGGCTGATGGTGGTCGGTGGCGGTTTTATCGGCCTGGAAGTAGCGGCGACCGCACGTGGCCTGGGCTGTGAGGTCACGGTGCTGGAAGCCGGGCCACGGCTGGCGGGCCGTGTGCTGCCGCCGGTTATCTCCCAGGCGCTATTGGAATTGCATCGCGAACAAGGTGTGGACGTGCGATTGAATGTGGCCCTGGAATCCATTCAGGCTGACAGCGTGCAATTGGTGGATGGGCAGTTACTGCCCTGCGACCTGGTGGTGGTGGGCATCGGCATGCAGCCCAATATCGAACTGGCCGCGGCGGCTGGGCTAGAAGTGGGGCAGGGCATTCGCGTCGATGACTATCTGCGCACCAGCGCACCGAATATCTACGCGGCAGGCGATGTGTGCGAGTTTCGCCTGGGCGGGCTCTTTCAACGCCAAGAGACCTGGCGCAATGCCGAAGCCCAGGGGCGGCACGCCGCGTTGAACTTGCTGGGGCGTGAGACTCCGTTCGAAGCGCTTCCCGGTTTCTGGTCCGACCAGTATCACTGGGGCTTGCTGACCGTAGGTGTGATGAGCCCTCCGTGGTCACCCGTGCACTGCCCGGCGGCGGTCTGCTGCTGTTCTACCTCGACGCCGAGCAGCATTTGCAAGGTGCCTGCGGCTGGGCGCCCGGCAACAGCGTGGCCAAGGACATCAAGCTGTGTGAACGCTTGATCGCTGCGCGTATCCCGTTGAATCCGACCGGCCTGGCCGACCCTGAACTGTCCCTCAAACACCTGCTGCGAGGCTGATATGCGCCAATTCCTGGTGTTCCAATCCCTGTGGGCCATGCAAACCGAGCCCGGTCCGTTGGAGGCTCAGCTTGACCGTATCAAAGCCGCCGGCTTCGACGGCATCACCGACCATTATTGGAAGCCCGCCGAGGTCGCTCACCTGCATGCCGCCGCCACCGCCCGGGGCTTGCAGATCGAAGGCCAGTTGTTTCCGCAATCGGTTGACGACCTGGCTGCCGCGCTGGATGTGATCAGCCGGTATGGTTGCCACCACCTCACCTTGCAGGCCGATGTGCGCCCGCGTACTCAAGCCGAGGCCGCGCGGTTGGTAGAAGGCTGGCAGCGGTTGGCCGAGCAGGTGGACTTTCCGGTGCTGCTGGAAACCCATCGATATCGACTGACCAACGACCTGTTGTTCACCCTCGACCTGCTGGCGCAAATGCCGGATTTGAAACTGCTGGCCGACCTGTCTCACTACGTGGTCGGGCGCGAATTGCCCGAGCCTGGCGTCGCTGAAGACGACGAGCAGATCCGCACGATCCTGCGCCACAGCTGGGGCTTTCACGGCCGCGTGGCCAGTAGCGAGCAGGTACAGGTCGCGCTGGGTTTTCCCCAGCATCAAGCCTGGGTACAGCGGTTTACCGAGTGGTGGCGCTACGGGATCGAAGACTGGCTGGCTCGCCCGCACACCTCGCACAGCCTGTCCTTCACCTGCGAACTGGGCCCGCCGCCTTACGCGATCACCGGCGCAGACGGGCGCGAGCTCAGTGATCGCTGGGCCGAGGCGCTACAACTGCAGGCGTTGATTCGCGAGGTGTGGCGAAATTGTCAGAAATGATCTGCTAATCTGCGCGGGTTAAATCTCGCCGTTAGCCTGGACGTTCACCATGACCCCATCCTCTGTTGAGCCGCCTCTCGAACCGCAGTCCGTCTGCCACCCGATCACCAGCAGCGCGATTTTCATGGTCGCCACCCTCGCTCCCGGCAGTGAGGACACTGTGCGTGGCTGGTGCGCCGATATCGCCGGGCTAGTGCGCTCGGTGGGCAAGCGCGTGCCGGCAGGCAACCTCACGTGTGTTTGCGGGTTTGGCTCGGACGCCTGGGATCGGCTATTCGGCGCACCGCGTCCGGCGGCGCTGCACCCGTTTCGCGAGTTCGGTGTGCAAGGGCGCAAAGCCGTGTCGACACCTGGGGATATCCTGCTGCATATCCGCGCCGAACAGATGGACCTGTGCTTTGAACTGGCCACCCAATTGATGGCGGTGCTGGGCGACAGCGTCAAGGTGGTGGATGAGGTCCAGGGGTTCCGCTACTTCGACATGCGCAGCATCATCGGCTTTGTCGACGGCACCGAGAACCCGGTGGGGCGCAAGGCCGAGGGCTTCACCATCGTCGGTGATGAAGACCGCGAATTCCGAGGTGGCAGCTATGTGCTGGTGCAGAAATACCTGCACAACATGACGGCCTGGAACGGCCTGACGGTGGAAGCCCAGGAAAAAGTGATCGGGCGTACCAAGTTGTCGGATATCGAGCTGGACGATGAGACGAAGCCGAGCAATTCCCACAGCGCGCTCACTGTGATCACGGATGAGAACGGCGAAGAAGTGAAGATCCTGCGCGACAACATGCCCTTCGGCCGACCGGGTGCGGGGAGTTCGGCACCTATTTCATCGGTTACGCGCGTTCGCCGCAGCCGTTGGAGTTGATGCTGGAGAACATGTTCGTTGGCCGGCCGGTGGGCAACTATGATCGCTTGCTGGACTTCAGCACGGCAGTGACCGGGGGTTGTTCTTCGTGCCCTCGGCGGACCTGCTTGAAGAGCTGGCCGAGCGAACAACAGATTTATAGTCAACACACTTCAAATGTGGGAGCTGGCTTGCCTGCGATAGCGGTGTATCAGCCTGAAATGCATTGCCTGACACACTGCTATCGCGGGCAAGCCCGCTCCCACATTGATCTTTCCACATCGAATTTTGCGTCAGCTCAGCAAACCGGTACTCACCGCCACAATCAGGAACACCCCAACAACGCCCGGTAGATCACAAACGGCCAAGTCGAAAACCGCTCCAGAAACTTCATCAATCCCCAGATCGCAAAAAACGCCGAGATGCTCGCCACCACCAGCCCAAACAACAAATGCGGCCATGCGTGGGCGGGCATGTCGGCGTGCAGCAGCACCCACAGCTCTTTCAAGCCGGCGAGGGCAATCGCCGGCAGGCCCAGCAGGAAGGAAAAGCGCGCCGCTTCCTCACGCTTGAAGTTGAGGAACAGCGCGGCGGTCAGGGTCGAGCCGGAACGCGAAACGCCCGGAATCAGCGCACCAATCTGCGCAATGCCCACGATCAACGCATCGCGCAGGCGCATTTCACTCACTTCCCGCGTATGGCGCGCGCGTACTTCCGCCACCGCCAACAACACCGCCATGACCACGCAGGAAATGCCGATCACCATCAGCCCACGCAGCGGCGAGTTGCACGTGTTCAGGGTCGAGGACAACGCGAGGCCGGCAATACCGATAGGGATGGTCGCCAGCACGATCGCCACCGCCAGCTTGAACCAGCGGTCGTTGTAGTCGCCCCGGCGCACTGCACCGATGCTGCCGGTGGTCACCTGGCGTACGTCGCGCCAAAAGTAACTGACCACCGCTGCCAGCGCCGCCAACTGCATGGCCGCCGAAAACGCCGAGCCGGGGTCTTGCCAGCCAAGCAGCGCAGGCACCACACGCATGTGGGCGGTGGACGACACCGGCAACAGTTCGGTGATGCCCTGGATCACGCCCAGGATGAAGATCTGCAGGTAGTCCAGGGAGGCAAAACCCACATCCAGGCCGGCGGAACAGACGTTGGTCAAAATACGTGCCCTCAAAAGTAAAAATCGATTTGTAGTGAGCGGGCTTGTCCCGCGCGGGTGGCGAAGCCGCCCCAAATAGGCCGCCGCAGTGTTTCAGAAAGACCGAGGTGTTTGGTTTAGGGCGGCTACGCCCCCCAGCGCGGGACAAGCCCGCTCACTACAATTTGGGTAGAGTTTATTCTAAATGTTTCAGAGAATTTGACAGGCCAGTGCAAATCCGCAATCGGTTCAGCAAACAGAAAGGTTAGACAATGTATTGGCCTGCGCAGGGGTTTTGTGAACAATGGCGCCCTGCGTTTTTTCACCGAGAGTCCCATGCCTGAAACCACCGTCGAATTGATCCAGACCGGCCCTGATGATGCCGAGCTGATCCGCAATCTCTATCAGTATTACGCCTACGAGTCGTCGGACTGGGAGCAGGAAGATGTCGAGGCCGATGGGCGTTTTTACATCCACGACGAGCACCTGGTGCGTTACTGGGAAGACCCACAGTGGAGTGCCAACCTGCTGCTGGTGGATGGTTATATCGCCGGCTTCCTGTTGATCGAAGGCAGCGAGTTGCCGGGCATCGACGCCCTGGAGCTGGCTGACCTGTTCATCCTCAAACGCTACCGCCGCAAAGGCATCGGCCGTGCCATTGCCAGCCAGGTGCTGTGCAGCGGCGAGGCCAATTGGCTGGTGCGTTTCTATGACCAGGATGAAGTGTCCCAGGCGTTCTGGCGCACGGTGCTGGATAACTTGCCGCGCCCGGTGCAGAGCCTGGAGCTGGACGACGACCCGCAATTGGTGAGCTACCTGATCACGCGGGCTGCGCTGCATTAAGTGGCGGTGGTTGCAGAGGAAGAGGCTTCGGCCTCTTTTTTTGCCTGAGTTTTAGCTATCAATGTTTTTATATGCATAAAAAACATTTACAAGCAATGTGCTTGCTGTGAATATGTCCCGGCGAATTTAAAAAACAAAAATCATCCGCGGCCCCGGCTCCTGTCAGGCCATAACAACAACGACCTAATACAGGCTTGAAGCCGGCTCCTGCCCCAGGCCGGTCTTTGCAGCGAAGGAGAACGTCTCCCGTGAATCGCTTACTCAATGGAACGCTGTGCGCCACCCTCGCGCTCGGCGCCGGCCTTGCGCAGGCCCAGACCACTTTGCGCGTGGGCTTGAACGCCGATATCCGCAGCACAAAACCTGGCGTCAACCGCGACGAAAACACCGACACCGTGATGCTGCACATCGTCGAAGGCCTGGTGGCCCACCGCGAAGACGCCTCCGTCGGCCCGTTGCTGGCCCGTGAAGTGCAACACTCCGATGACGGCATGACTTACACCTTCAAGCTGCGTGAAGGCGTGCACTTCCAGAACGGCGCAACCCTGACCGCCGAGGACGTGAAATGGACCTGGGAGCGCTACTTGAATCCCAAGACCCAATGGCGTTGCCTGGCTGAGTTCGATGGCCGTGGCGGGGCGAAGATCACCGGTATCGACACCCCGGACCCGCTCACCGTGATCTTCCACCTCGACCAGCCGAGCGGCCTGTTCCTGGCCTCGATGGCACGCCCCGATTGCGGCGGCAGCGGCATCCTGCATCGCGACTCGCTGGCGGCGGACGGCAGTTGGAAGGCGCCCATCGGCACCGGCCCGTTCAGCCTTACCGAATGGAAGCCCGGCCAATATGTCGTGCTGTCACGCTTCAAGGACTACAGCCCACGTGACGAGGCAGGGCCGGACGGCTTCACCGGCAAGAAGCAGGCGCTGGTGGATGACTTGCGCTTCATGGTGATCCCGGACCCGTCATCGGCCAAGGCGGCCTTGATGTCCAACAACATCGACCTGCTGCCCAACGTCAGCGCCAGCGATGCCGAAGAACTGAAGGCCCGGCCGGGCGTGCAGATTTCCTTCAGCCCGATCATGGCCATCTGTGGTTTGTTGTTCCAGACCAACGACCCGCTGCTCAAGGATGTGCGCATCCGCCAGGCCATTGCTGCATCCCTCGACTACGGGCAGATGGTCACCGCGCTGTCCAACGGCACCTCCGAGCCGAACAACTCGGCAATCCCGCAAACCAGCCCGTTCTACAACGCCACCGCCAAGCAGGGTTACCACTACGACCCGCAGCAAGCCCAGCGCCTGTTGAAAGAGGCCGGCTACAACGGCCAGCCGATCAAGATGATCGTCAACAAACGCTACTCGCAGATGTTCGACATGGGCCTGCTCAGCCAGGCAATGGCAGTGGCCAGCGGCTTGAATATCCAGATGGAAACCCTGGAGTGGGGCACCCAGCTCGAGCGTTACCAAAGCGGCAACTACCAGATGATGGCGTTCTCTTATTCGTCGCGCCTGGACCCGGCCACCAGCTTCGATTCGCTGATGGGCGACAAGACCAAGGAACCGCGCAAAGTCTGGGACAACCCCCAGGCCCAGGCGGTGCTGCGCGAGGCGGTGCGTGAGAGCGACACGGCCAAGCGCCAGGCGTTGTTCGACCAGCTGCATACGATGATGATCCACGACACGCCGATGGTGATCATCTACAACGGCACGGTCGCCGCAGCGCTGCGCGACAGCGTCAAGGGCTTCCATTCGTGGCCGGTGTCGTCGCCACGGTTGTGGGGCGTCAGCCTCGCGGCACAGTAACGAGGCCTGAGTATGTTGCGTTTTATCCTGCAAAAACTCGGGATGGCGATCCCTACGCTGTTGCTGATTTCGGTAATGGTGTTCGCCTTGATCCGGCTGATCCCGGGCGACCCGGCGTTGTTGATGCTCGGCGATATGGCCGACCCGCAAAGCCTGGCCGATATGCGTCACACCCTGGGCCTGGATCACTCGTTGGTGACCCAGTTCCTGATCTGGTTCAAGGCCGTGTTGAGCTTTGACCTCGGGTTCTCCATCAGCACCAAGCAGGCGGTGTTGCCGCTGATCCTGGACCGGTTCAGCGTCAGCGCGACCATCGTGCTGGTGGCGGTGTTGCTGGCCACGTTGATCGCGGTACCGATCGGCCTGATCGCCGCGTGGAAGCAAAACAGCGCGCTCGACCTGGGGCTGGTGTCGGTGGCGACCTTGTTGCTGTCGATCCCCAGCTTCTGGCTTGGCTTGCTGTTGCTGCACGCTTTCGGCATCCAGCTGGGCTGGTTGCCGGTGGTGGGCTACGTCAGTTTTGCCCAGGCACCGTGGCAAGCCATGAGCTACATGGTGCTGCCGGTGGTCACCCTGACGTTGGTGGAAGTCGGCGCGATCACCCGCATGGCGCGGGCCAGCACCATCGAAGTGCTGCGCCTGGAATACATCGCCCATGCCAGGGCCAAGGGGTTGTCGGAGCGTGCGGTGTTGTGGAAGCACGCCTTGCCCAACGCTTTCGCGCCCACTTGGACCTTGGTGGGGTTGATCCTCGGCAACCTGTTGGGCGGCATTGCCGTACTGGAAACCGTGTTCACCCTGCCAGGCATCGGTCGCTTGATGGTGGATGCGATTTTCGCCCGCGACTACCCGGTGCTGCAGGGCTGCCTGCTGCTGATCACCTTTATCTACGTGCTGGTCAACCTGTGTGTGGATCTGCTCTATCCGCTGTTCGATCCAAGGGTGAAGTTATGAGTTCGACGATTGCCGTGCCGGCACCCGCCAAGCGCCGCCGCGCCTGGGCACCGGCCAACGCCTTGATCGGCGGCGGGTTGCTGGTGGCATTGGTTGCCCTGGCGTTGATGGGGTTGGTGTGGTCGCCGTTCGACCCGCTGAAGATCGACCTGCTGTCGCGCTTCCAGGCGCCCTCGGCCGTCCACTGGCTGGGCACCGACGAGTTTGGCCGCGATGTGTTCAGCCGTTTGCTGATCGGTGCGCGCACCAGTTTGTGGGTGAGCTTGCTGACGGTCAGCGTCGCCGTGATGGCAGGCACCCTGATCGGCATGCTCGCCGGTTACCTGCGTGGCTGGACCGACCGCGTGCTGATGATGTTCAACGATGCGCTGCTGGCATTCCCCGGCATCCTCATGGCGCTGGGCATCATGGCGATTATCGGCGCGAGCAAGTACGGCATTGTCCTGGCCCTGGGCATCGCCTACACGCCGTCAGTGGTGCGAGTAGTGCGCGGCACGGTGCTGTCCCTGCGCGAGCTGGAGTACATCGAAGCCTCGCGGGTGATCGGCAATTCCGAGCTGTACACCATGCTGCGGCACATTGCGCCGAACTGCCTGGCGCCGTTGTGCGTGCTGGCCACCAGCATGTTCGGTTGGGCATTGCTGTCGGAAAGTGCCTTGAGTTTTCTCGGCCTTGGCGTGCCGCCACCAGCGGCGACCTGGGGCAACATGCTCGCCAGCAGCCGGCCTTACATCGCCTCGGCGCCGTGGCTGGGTGTGTTCCCAGGACTGTTTATCTGCCTGACGTTACTGGCGATCAACCTGTTTGGCGATGCATTGCGTGATCGCCTCGACCCGCGGATGAGGAAATGAACATGTCGGCCAATCCTGTTTTGCTGAACGTGGAACACCTGAAAATCCGTGTGGGTGAGCACGGCCCGCTGGCGGTGGATGACTTGAGTTTCAGCATCGCGCCGGGTGAGATCGTGGCGCTGGTGGGCGAGTCCGGCAGCGGCAAGACCATGGCCGCCCGCGCCGCCATCGGCTTGCTGCCGTTGCCTATGCAAGTATGCGGCGGGCGCCTGGATTTCCAGGGGCGCGACCTGGCCAGCGTGAGCACCGAGGAACTGCGTGGCATTCGTGGTGCGAGCATCGGCATGGTGTTCCAGGAGCCCATGGTGTCGCTCAACCCTGCGTTGAAGATCGGCCAACAGATGAGCGAAGCGCTCAAGCTGCACACCGATCTCGACCCGCCGCAGATCCGCGAGCGCTGCCTGACCATGCTGCGCCGCATCGGCATCAAGGCGGCGGAGCGTTGCCTGGAGTCCTATCCGCACCAGTTCTCCGGCGGTATGCGCCAGCGCATCATGTTGGCTTCTGTAATGTTGCTGCGCCCAGCGCTGTTGATCGCCGACGAGCCCACTACGGCGCTGGACTGCCTGGCGCAATTGGACGTGATCGAGTTGATGCTCGAACTGACCCGCGAGCAGGGCGCCGCCATCCTGTTTATCAGCCATGACCTGTCCCAGGTCGCCCGCTATGCCCACAAGGTGGTAGTGATGCGCCACGGCAAGGCGGTGGAACAGGGCACTACCGAAGACATCCTGCTGGCACCCAAGGCCGAATACACCCGGCAACTGCTGGAAGCCTTGCCGCGTCGCGGCGTGCTGGCACCACTGCCGGCAAGCAATGGGCCGTTGGTCGAGGTGGACCAGGTGTGCATCGAGCATCCCGGGCCGACCTCGTTCTGGGGCAAGCGCCAGTTCAACCGCGTGGTGCATTCCGCCAGCCTGGTGATCGCCCCCGGCGAAACCCTGGCGCTGGTGGGGGCAGTGGCTCGGGCAAGACCACCCTCGGGCGCTCGCTGGTGGGGCTGATCAAACCGTGTGCCGGGGCGATTCGCTTCAAGGGCGTGGATATCCTCAAGGCCGCCAACCGCACCCATCGCCTGCAATGCCAAATGATATTCCAGGACCCGTATTCGTCCCTGAACCCACGGATGAAGATCGGCGAAATCCTCGCCGAGCCCCTGCGCCACGAACCCGGCCTCAACGCCGCCGAGCGCCGTGAACGGGTGACACAAACCCTCAGGGACATTGGCCTGGGCGAGCAGTTTGTCGAGCGCTTTCCCCATCAACTGTCCGGCGGCCAACGCCAGCGCGTGGCCATCGGCCGGGCCCTGGTGCGCCACCCGCAATTGGTGATCGCCGACGAGCCGATCTCGGCCCTGGACATGACTATCCAGAAGCAGATCCTCGAACTGTTCGAGCGCTTGCAGATGCAATACGGCTTTGCCTGCCTGTTCATTTCCCATGACCTGGCAGCGGTGGAGCGCATCGCCCATCGGGTGGCGGTGATGCACCAGGGCAATGTGGTGGAAGTGGGCACGCGCGAGCAGATCTTCGATCACCCACAGCATCCGTACACCCGGCAATTGCTGGCTGCCGCCAGCCCGCTGGAGAAATTGCCGGACGGCGGCTACCGAATACGCCCGGCGATCTGATCCCCTGATTTCACCCGGCGCGCAGGCTTTTGAACCTGCGCGAAGGGGAATGTCGTGCCTAAAAAACAATAAGACCTACTCACCCCAAACGATTGCCAGGAGCCAAGAACATGCACAACAACAATCTTAACCTGATCTTGAAAGGCGTCGGCCTTATGAGCGGGGGCCTGCTGTGCGCCCCGGCCCAGGCTGACTTCATCAAGGACAGCAAGGCAGATCTGGACCTGAAGAACTACTACTTCAACCGCGATTACCGTGAAGACGCGGGGCAATCCAAGCGCGAGGAATGGGCCCAGGGTTTTATCCTCAACCTCAAGTCGGGGTTTACCGAAGGCACCGTGGGTTTTGGCGTGGACGTGGTTGGCATGCTCGGCCTGAAACTCGATTCCAGCCCGGACCGTTCGGGTTCCGGCTTGTTGTCGCGGGACAACGACGCCACGCCGGGCAAGCCCAGTTATGCCAAGCGCGCCCATGACGAGTATTCCAAGTACGGCGTGACCGGCAAGGTGCGCTTTGCCCAGAGCGAGTTGCGCAGCGGCTACCTGCTGCCCGATTTGCCTACCTTGCAGCCCAACACCAGCCGCTTGTTCCCGCAGACCTTTCGCGGCACCCAGGTGACGTCCACGGACATTACCGGGTTGGCCCTGATCGGCGGGCAGATCGACCAGACCAAGCAACGCGAGTCCACCGATTACGAGGACATGGCACTGACCAGCCAGAGCGGCGCCTACAAAAGCACCGCCAAGAGCGACCGCTTCCGCTTTGCCGGCGGCGATTACAAACTCACGCCGGGCATGACCCTGAGTTACCACTTTGCGCAGTTGGAGGACATCTACCAGCAGCACTTCGTGGGCGTGAAAAACAGCTTTGCCCTGGGCGGCGGCACGCTCAAGACCGATATCCGTTACTTCGATGCCGACAAGTCCGGCGCGGGCCTGGCGGGCAAGGTGGACAACCGCGCGCTGAGTACGCGGGCGATGTTCAGCTACAAGGGCCACAGTGTTGGCGGGGGTTATCAGGAGCAGTATGGGGAGACGCCGTTTACCTATGTGGACGGGACCAATACCTACCTGTTTTCCGAGTACCAGTTGAGCAACTTCTCGCAGACCAATGAGCGGGTGTGGCATGCGCGTTATGACTTTGACTTTGCTGCGCTGGGTGTGCCGGGGCTGACGTTTTCGACGCGTTGGGCCAAAGGGGACCAGGCCGAGGTGAAGGGGTTTGCGGGGAGGGGCGTGAGTGGGAGCGGGATATCGACTTGGGTTATGTGTTTCAGTCTGGGGCGCTTAAAGGGGTGTCGTTGCGCTGGCGCAATGGGTTGAGCAAGGCCAACTATTTCCGGGACATGAATGAGAATCGGGTGATTGTCGGTTATACCGTGGCGCTCTGGTAATGCGCATGCTTGGGGCGCAGTACATATCCATTGCTTGGCCCTGCGCGGCTAACCCGGCGTCCTGCCGGGTTACCCACGGATTCAAGCCTGCGTTCGGCCAGCGTGGTTTAACGGGGCGACTCAGATCAAAAGCCAAAGCGCGGCGGCCTTATAGCCGACCGATTAGGTGTGCCGAATGCTATCCAAATGTGGGAGCGGGCTTGCTCGCGAAGGCCGCACCTCGGTCTTCCAGAACAGTGGAGGTTTCCCTAGCCCTTATTCCTCGCCACCCGCAACTTGCTCGCCACATCCAAATGTCGATGCAGCAGCGTCGACGCCCATTCGTTATCGCCTTGCTCCAGCGCATCCAGGATCGCCAAGTGCTCGCAGCACGACACCTTGACCCGCTCCGGGTTGTTCACGGTGTGGAATTCGGTCAGTCGCCGCAGGCGGTTTTGTTGCTGGATGGCTTGCAGGATGTAGCCATTGCCGGAGGCCGCTGCCAGCAGTTCGTGGAATTCCGCGTTGTATTCGATAAAGCGTTGGCCATCCACCTTGCCTTCCAGCAGTTCCATCTGGCGTTCGCGGCAGCGGCGGAATTGCTCGGGGTTGATCTTGAAGGTCGGCTCCAGCAGCCCGGCCGGTTCCAGCAGCATGCGAAAGCGGTAGCTCTCGAAACGCGTTTGCGGGCTGTTCAGGGTCGGCAGGAACTGCCAGCCGTGGCCGTGTTTGCGCTGCATCACGCCTTCATCCGACAGGCGCAGCAGGCAGCGGCGCAGCACGCTTTGCCGACACCGTAGCGGCGCAGCAGGTCGCTTTCGGAAATCTGGTCGGGCAGTACCTGGTTCAGTCGGTCGTCGATCAACCGGGTGTACAGATCGTCCTCTTCGTTATGCAACGGCGTGAGCTGCTGTACCCGACCGTCTGCCGCTTCGAGCGGTACGCGATAGCCCTGTTGGGGCAGCGGTTCGATGGCTTTCTGCTCGGCCAGGTACACCAGCGCGCTGCGGATGGGCGAGCGCGATACGCCCAGGCGCTGGGCCAGTTCCACTTCTTTGAGGTGCAGGCCGGGTTGCAGGTCGCCGCTGGTGATGGCGGCCAGGATCTGGCCGGCGACTTTGGTCTGCAGCGAGGTGAGTTGGGACATGGCGCGCGATCGTTCCTGTGACAGGGGAGGCAAGGATACCCGGAAAGTCTGGATTATAGAGGGCTCAAATACATCTGGGCCGCAGCGAACAAATCTTTATCTGCATTATTTGAAATATAAAAACATTATTGAGGACCCATCATGACCTACATCCCGCTGCCCAGAGCCTTGCCCGACGACTGCGGCGTCGACCCGGCCGGCGTTGTCGACTTCCTCCAGGCCGTCGCCGAGATGGGCCTTGAGCTGCACAGTTTCCTGCTCTATCGCCAGGGCGCCGTGGTGGTCGAGGCGTACTGGCAGCCGTATGCGGCGCATCGCATGCACGTGCAGCATTCGGCAACCAAGAGCTGGACCGCCACGGCCGTCGGCCTGTTGATCGACGACGGTCGCCTGAGCCTGGAGGCCAAGGTGGTCAGCTTCTTCCCCGAGCTATGCCCGCAACCGATCAGCGCCAACCTTGCGGCGATGACCGTGCAGGACCTGCTGACCATGCGCACCGGTCACACCCGTGGCATCTCCGGCGGCGACTGGCGCAACCTGCAAAGCAGCTGGGTCGAGGCGTTTCTCAATGAACCAGTGGATGAGCCGCCGGGCCAGTCGTTTATCTACAGCAGCGCGTCGAGCTTCATGTTGTCGGCCATCGTCACCCAGGTCACCGGGCAAACGATGCACGCGTTGTTACAGGAACGCGTCCTCGATCACTTGGGGCTTGATCACCTGGAGTGGGACCTGGCCCCTGGCGGTTTCAATTCCGGTGGCAATGGCTTGAGCTGCACCAGCGAAGACTCGCTGAAATTCGGGGTGCTGCACCTCAACCACGGCCAATGGCAGGGGCGCCAGTTGTTGTCGCCGCAGTGGGTGGCCGATGCCACGCGCAACCAGGTGGAGGACGTGTGGATGGGCGAGTTCGACGGCAAGCAATACCTGCCGCGCGACAAGAACAAGGCCAATGAGGCCCAGCGCGAAGGTTATGGCTACCAATGGTGGATGACCGAACACGGCGGCTATTACGCCTCTGGCGTGTTCGGCCAGCAGTGCATGGTGCTGCCGGACCAGGACACGGTGATGGTCTTCACCTGTGGCCTGCGCCTGGGCGAAAAACGCCTGCACGCTGCGCTGTGGAAGCACCTGTTCCCAGCATTGGGCCGCACGGCCAAAGACGCCCCGGCCAGCCAGGCACAACTGGATACGCTGCTCGACAACCTGCACTTGCCGACCCTGCAAGGGTTGAAAACCTCACCCGCCAGCAGCGCGTTCCACGGCCGTTTTGCGATTGAGCCGAACGAAGACGGCGTGCGCGAAATCGCCTTCGATTTCCAGGGCGACCATTGTGATTTCACCCTGGTGGACCACCGTGGCACGCACCACGTACGCGCCGGTTTCAAGGAGCCGGTGGAGAGCATCACCAGCATCACCGGCAACTACTTGCACCACCAATACCAACCGGAACAGACCCCGGTGGTCGCCCAGGCCTGCTGGTCCACCGAAGGTGAACTGCTGATGGATTGGCGCTTTGTCGAAACCGCTTTCGGCGATCACGTCACCTGTCGCGTGCAGGACGGGCGGCTGCGCTTTGATCGTGGCGTCAACACCAACGCCGGTGCCTTGCAACGACCCACCCTGACCGGTTCGCGAATCCAGCTTTAAGGAGTACACCCCATGACCTCTTCCCTGTGGGCCCCGTTTACCGCAATGCGCCCGTTCAACCGCCAGCCGATGCTGTTCGACCGCGCTGCCGGCATGCACTACACCACCCCAGAAGGACGTGATGTGCTGGATGCCATGGCCGGGCTGTGGTGCGTCAATGCCGGTCACGGCCAGGCGCGGATCGTCGAGGCGATTCGTGAAGCGGCGGGGCGCCT
Source organism: Pseudomonas poae (assembly GCA_004000515.1). Classification (GTDB taxonomy): domain Bacteria; phylum Pseudomonadota; class Gammaproteobacteria; order Pseudomonadales; family Pseudomonadaceae; genus Aquipseudomonas; species Aquipseudomonas cremoris. The sequence goes on along the minus strand of CP034537.1, from coordinate 5,648,028 downwards.
GGACTTTGTGTCCTCGTTCAAGATGAGCCACCCAGCGGCACTGAACCTGGCCGACCGATTGGTGGCGACCGCCCCGGCGGGCCTGGACAAGGTGTTCTTTACCAACTCCGGTTCAGAGGCGGTGGACACCGCGTTGAAAATTGCCCGGGCCTATCATCAGGCGCGGGGGGATTGCCGGCGGACCAAATTCATCGGCCGCGCCAAGGGCTATCACGGCATGGGCTTCGGTGGTTTGTCAGTGTCGGGGATTGGTCGGCAAAAACGCGACTTTGGCCCGTTGCTTGGCGATGTCGCGCACTTGCCGCTGCCCTACGATGCGGGTTCGCGTTTCAGTCGCGGCCAGCCGGAGCAGGGTGCGCACTACGCCGACGCATTGCTGCAGCTGTTGGAGGTGCATGACCCAGCCACCGTGGCGGCGGTAATTGTCGAGCCGGTCACCGGTTCCGGTGGGGTGTATGCGCCGCCGTTGGGTTATCTGCAGAAACTACGTGAGATATGTGATCGCCATGGCGTGCTGCTGATTTTCGACGAGGTCATCACCGGTTTCGGCCGCGTCGGGCATTCGTTCGCCGCCCAGGCGTTCGGTGTCACGCCGGACCTGATGAGCCTGGCCAAAGGGCTCACCAACGGCGCCGTGCCCATGGGCGGGGTGCTGGTCAGCGGCACGGTGTACGAGGCCTTTATGCAAGGCCCGGAACAGGCCATCGAGTTGATGCACGGCTACACCTATTCCGCCCACCCGCTGGCCTGCGCTGCTGCGTTGGCGACACTGGAGGTGCACGAGGAACTGGGTATCAACGCCCATGTGCAGCAGATTGCACCGCTGTGGCAAACCACCGCGCTGGCGCTAGGTGATAACCCATTGGTGCAGGACGTGCGTGCCATCGGCCTGCTGTGCGCGGTCGAACTCAAACCCCGCGAGGGTGCGCCGGGTGCCAGGGCTACCGAAGTGGCCCAACGCTGTTTTGACGCGGGTGTGCTGGTGCGCGCTTCTGGAGAAAACATCGTACTGTCGCCGCCGTTGATCATTAGCGAAGAACAGATCGACCGGGTGTTCGGCACCTTGGCCAAGGCGATTGAGGCGACCCGATGAACACCCTGGACTTTTACATCGACGGTGCGTGGGTCAAGCCATTGGGCGGTGAAACCCTACCGGTGATCGATCCCGCCACCGAGCGCACCGTCGGGACCATCAGCCTGGGCACCGTTGCCGATCTTGACCTGGCCGTGGCAGCCGCCAGGCGCGCGTTTGACAGCTACGCGCAGTGGTCGCGTGAACAGCGCCTGGAGCTGCTGGCGGCGATCATCGACGGTTATCGCCAGCACAGCGAAGCCCTGGCGCTGTGTGTGCACCGGGAAATGGGCGCGCCGTTATCGCTGGCGCGCAGCGCGCATGTGCCGGCAGGGCTGGGTCACTTGCAGCGTGCCTATGAAGTGCTCAAGGACTTCGCGTTCGACCAGCCCCACGGCAGCACGCTGATCAGCCGCGAGCCGATCGGTGTGTGCGGCCTGATCACGCCGTGGAATTGGCCGCTCAACCAACTTACCTGCAAGCTCGCTCCGGCGTTGGCGGCGGGGTGCACGATGGTGCTTAAACCGAGTGAAAAGCGCCGCTCTCAGCCCTGTTGCTCGCGGATATCCTGCATCAGGCCGGCGTGCCCAAGGGCGTGTTCAACCTGGTCAACGGTGATGGACCGACGATTGGCGACGGCATTGCCCGGCACGCCGACATCGATATGGTCTCGTTTACTGGCTCAACCGGCGCGGGTATCGCGGTGGCCAAGGCGGCGGCGGACACGGTCAAGCGCGTGTCCCAGGAGCTGGGCGGCAAGTCGGCCAACCTGATCCTGGCAGATGCCGACCTCGATGCGGCGGTACGCCATGGCGTGAGTAGTTGTTTTCGCAACAGTGGGCAGTCTTGCAATGCACCGACGCGAATGTTGGTGCCGCGTGCGCTTCAGGCCCGCGCCGTGGAGATTGCCCAGGACGTCGCCGCCCGTATCTGCTTCGATGACAGCCACCCCGCGACGGCCATGGGCCCCTTGGCCAACCAGGCGCAGTTCGAACGGGTGCAGGGGGTGCTCGGCGCCGTGGATGCGCCGCCGGTATGCGGCGGCGTGGGGCGGCCCGAAGGCGTGACGTCAGGGTTCTATGCGCGGCCCACGGTGTTTGCCGATGTCGACCCGAATTCGCCCATTGCCCGTGAAGAAGTGTTCGGGCCGGTGCTGGTGATCATTCCCTACGACAGCGAGGAGCAGGCCATCGCCCTCGCCAATGACAGCCCCTACGGCCTGTCGGGCTATGTCACCGCTGGCAGCCTGGAACGGGCGCGGGCCGTGGCGCGGCGCTTGCGTACCGGTATGGTCCATCTCAATGGCAGCAAGGCCGACAATGGCGCGCCGTTTGGCGGGTACAAACAGTCGGGCAACGGGCGCGAGTGGGGCGTGTTTGGTTTGGAAGACTACCTGGAAGTGAAGTCGCTGTTTGGCTACCAACCTACACCGGGTTGAACAGCGCCTGCTGCATTGCCTTCGGCGGTTGCCCGAAGGCGCGCAGGAACGCCTGGCGCATGCGCTCGCGATCACCGAAGCCGGTCTCGCGGGCTACCACTTCTACTGGGTGCCGGCTGGTTTCCATCAGTGCCCGCGCGGCTTCCACTCGCAGCGACTCGATAGCCTTGGCCGGCGTCTGCCCGGTTTCTTCGCGAAATACCCGGCTGAACTGGCGGGGCTGAGGCGCGCCACGTCGGCCAAGGCATCCACCGACAAATCGTGGGTGAGGTTCTCGCGGGCGTAGGCCAGGGCCAGTTGCACGCGGTCGGATTTGGGGTCCAGTTCCAGCAAGGCCGACAACTGCGACTGCTCGCTGCCCCGACGCTGGGCGATCACCAGTTTGCGTGCAATACGCCGGGCGAGGTCGCTGCCCAGGTCGTTCTCCACCATCGCCAGCGCCAGGTCGACGCCTGCGCTCATGCCCGCGCCGGTCCACACCTGGCCGTCCACCACGAACAATTTGTCTTCTTCCAGATGAATATGCGGGTAGCGCTTGCGAAAGGCCGGCGCGTGAATCCAGTGGGTGGTGGTGCGCTTGCCTTCCAGCAGGCCGGCCTCGGCCAATACGAAGATGCCCATGCACAACGAGGCGACCCGCCGCGACTGGGCGGAGGCGGTCTTGACCTGTTCCAGCAGGTTGGCCTCCGGCAGGCGGAACTCCATGTAGCCGCCGACGATCAGCGTGTCGTAGCCCTGCGGCCGGATCGGCGTGGTGTTCACCGAAAACCCTGGGAAGTCATCACCGCGCCGCCGTTTTCCGACACCAGGTGAAATTCGTAGGCCGGCTCGCCCTGCATCAGGTTCGCGCATTCGAACACCGAGCCCACGCTGAGGCTCAAGCATTCGAAATTCGGGTAAACCAGCAGCGCAACGCTGTGCATCGTCATTCTCCAACGGGTGTGGGAGGGGGGATTGTCGGCGGCTCGTGGGCAAACGGCAACTGCCATCGGGCATGTCCGAAAACCTTGCGGATATGACGTTGTGACAACACGCCCCGGCTCCTAAGCTTCAACCCACACTCATCCCGAGGCACTCGACAATGAAAGTATTGATGGTATTGACCTCTCACGATCAGTTGGGCAACACCGGCCGCAAGACCGGCTTCTGGCTCGAAGAATTTGCCGCACCTTATTACGCGTTCAAGGACGCGGGTGCCGAGATCGTGCTGGCATCCCCGGCGGGTGGCCAGCCACCGCTGGACCCGGTCAGCGACCTGCCGGACTTCCAGACCGAACAAACCCACCGCTTCGCTGCCGACCCGGCCGCCCAACAAGCGCTGGCCAACACCCTCAAGCTGGACGCGGTCAACGCGGGTGACTTCGACACGGTGTTCTACCCAGGCGGCCACGGCCCGCTGTGGGACTTGGCGGAATCGCCCACTTCCATCGCGCTGATCGAAGCCTTTGAGCGCGCCGGCAAGCCCATCGGTTTTGTCTGCCATGCACCGGGCGTGTTGCGCCACGTCAAGGCAGTCAACGGTGAACCGTTGGTCAAGGGCCGCCGCGTGACCGGGTTCTCCAACTCGGAAGAAGCGGCGGTGGAGTTGACCGATGTGGTGCCGTTCCTGGTTGAAGATGAATTCAAGAAACTCGGTGGTCAGTACGAGAAGGGCGCCGACTGGCAATCCTTCGTGATCGTCGATGGGCTGCTGGTTACCGGGCAGAACCCTGGCAGCTCCAGCGATGTGGCCAAGGCCCTGCTGAAACTCACCGCCTAACTCAGTTAACCCGTTATTGATTGGCGACTCTCAGGAGTCGCCAATGCTTTTGCTCGTCCCGGATTTGGAAAAAAGCACATGACAAACGTTTTAAGCACCCCGGTAAAACTGGGCCGACACACCCTGAACAACCGTGTCGTCCTGCCTCCGCTGACCCGCCAGCGCAGCGCCCAACCCGGTGATATTGCCACCGACCTGATGGCCGAGTATTACCGCCAGCGCGCAAGTGCCGGGTTCATGGTCAGCGAAGGCACGCAGATCGAGCCGCGTGGCCAGGGCTACGCGTGGACGCCGGGTATCTACAACGCGGCGCAAGTCGACGGCTGGCGCACAGTCACCGACGCGGTGCACGCCGACGGCGGGGTGATCTTTGCCCAGTTGTGGCACGTGGGGCGTGTGTCTCATACCGGTTTGCAGCCCGAGGGGCGGCACCGGTCGCGCCGTCGGCCATCGCGCCTTTGCAGGCCAAGGCCTTTATCGAAACCGCGCCGGGCGCGGGTGAACTGGTGCAACCGCCGGTGCCGCGTGCGTTGAGCACGCGTGAGGTCAAGGAGTTGGTCGGGTTGTACGCCGAGGCGGCGCGCAATGCCATTGCCGCTGGGTTTGATGGCGTGGAGATTCACTCGGCCAACGGGTATCTGGTCAACCAGTTCATCTCGGCCCACGCCAACCGCCGCGACGACGAGTACGGCGGCTCGTTGGATAATCGCCTGCGCTTCTTGCGCGAGATTGTCGAGGCGGTGAGCGATGCAGTGGGCGCAGAGCGGTTGGGCGTGCGTTTTTCACCGTTGTTCAGCGGCACCGACCAGGACCGCGTGTACATCGGCCTGGTGGAGGAAGACCCGCACACCACCTATATCGAAGCCATCAAGGTGCTGGAAGCGGCGGGCGTCGCCTACGTCTCCATCGCCGAAGCGGACTGGGACAACGCCCCGGAACTACCGGAAACCTTTCGCCGAGCCGTGCGCGAGACGTTCAGCGGGCGGATCATCTACGCCGGGCGCTACACCGCTGAACGCGGCGAGAAATTGGTGAACGCAGGGCTGGCGGATTTGATCGCCTTTGGCCGACCGTTCATTGCCAACCCAGACCTACCGCAGCGGCTGTTCAACGGCTGGCCGCTGAACCCGCTGCGGGCGGAAGGGATGTACGGTGGTTCGGAGCAGGGCTATACCGATTACCCCGCATACCGTTAGAAACCCGGTCTTCAATACAAAGCAGGTCAAATGTGGGATCAGCGATGCACCCATTTTTTGGGCCTGGCACAAAGTTGAATGTGGGAGCTGGCTTGCCTGCGATGACGGTGGGGCGGCTTGCATGGGTGTCGGCTGACACATCGCCTTCGCGTGCAAGCCCGCTCCCACAGGGGATTTGCGGTGTTGCTAGATCACCCGCAACACAATCTTCCCAATGTGCTCCCCGCCCTCCATCCGCGCATGGGCCTTGTCCGCTTCGTTGTAGTCGAACACCTGGTCGATCATCGGCAGGCAGCGCCCTGCTGCAAGCACCGGCCAAACGTGTTCGCGCAGTTGCTCGGCAATTTCGGCTTTCTCATCCCGGGTCCGCGCCCGCAACAGCGAGCCGGTGACGATTGCGCGTTTGCCGAGGATGGTCAGCAAGTCCACCTCGTTGGCCTTGGCGCCGCCGAGGAAGCCCAGCATCACCAGGCGCCCGTCCATGGCCAGGGCCTTGAGGTTATTGTTGAGGTAGGAGCCGCCCATGATGTCGAGGATCACATTCACGCCTTGGCTACCGATAACCTCGACAAAATCCTGCTGGCGATAATTGATCGCTTCGGCACCCAGCGCACGGATCGCCGCGCATTTGTCTTCGCTGCCAGCGGTGGCAAACGCCTGGATCCCGAACTCGCGACACAGCATCAACGCGGTGGTACCGATGCCGCTGGTACCGCCATGGATCAACACGCGCTGGCCTTTATGCGCGCCGCCGAGGCCGAACAAGTTGGCCCAGACGGTGAAGAACGTTTCCGGGATCGCGGCGGCTTGAATCCACTGCATACCCTCGGGAATCGGCAACGCCTGGCCGGCAGGCACCGTGCAGTATTGGGCGTAGCCGCCGCCGTTGGTCAGCGCGCAGACCTTGTCGCCGAGGGCATAGGCGCTGACGCCTTCGCCCAATGCCACCACTTCACCGGCCACTTCCAGGCCGGGGTACGGGCTCATGCCGGGTTTCATCGGGTAGGTGCCTGCCCGTTGCAGGGCATCGGGGCGGTTGACCCCGGCGGCGTGCACGCGGATCAGAATCTCGCCGGCCGCCGGGGAGGGCACGGGCACCTGGCGCGGCTTGAGCACCTCGGGGCCGCCGGGGGTGGTGATTTCGATCAGGGTCATGGTGTTGGGCAGGGGCATCGTGCAAATTCCTGTATCCGAGAACGTAAGAATTGAGACCACCATACCCCTCTGTTGATTCAAGTGTTAAGTGAACCGGCGCCTCACAAAAAAAACCGCAACAAACGGCGGCGGCATTTGTAGTGAGCGGGCTTGCCCGCGCTGGTGGCGAAGCCGCCCTAATCCAGGCGCCTTGGTGTATCAGTGAAACCGAGGCGGCTGGATTTGGGCGGCTTCGCCACCCAGCGCGGGGCAAGCCCGCTCACCATGTTATTGTTGTGTGCCGTGGCTCGGTCTTAGTCAGCGGTTCAGGAACGCCAGCAGGTCTTCATTCAAGGCCTGGGTGTGGGTGGCGGCAAACCCGTGGGGCGCGTCCTTGTAGACTTTCAGCTCGGCGCCCTTGATCAGTTCGGCAGCCACTTTGCCGGTGGTTTCGAATGGCACGATCTGGTCGCCATCGCCATGGATCACCAGGGTGGGTACGTCGATCTTGGCCATGTCCGGGCGGAAATCGGTGTCGGCGAAGGCGGTGACGCAATCCACTGTCGATTTGAGCGAAGCCTGCAGGGCGATCTGCAAGGTCTGGGTCAATACACCGGGCGAGACGACCTGGCCTTTGTTGAGGCCAAAGAACGGGGTGTTGAACTCGGAGATGAACTGCGCGCGGTCTTTCAGCAGGCCGGCCTTGATACCGTCGAACACCTCGGCGGGCACGCCTTGCGGGTAATCGGCGGTCTGGCCGAAGATCGGCGTTACCGCACCCAGCAGCACCAGGCCGGCCACGCGTGCGCTACCGTGGCGTGCGATGTAGCGCGCCACGTCGCCGCCGCCCATGGAGAAGCCCACCAGGGTCACGTCCTTGAGGTCCAGGTGTTCGATCAGTTGGGCGATATCGTCGGCGAAGGTGTTGTAGTCGTTGCCGGTCCACGGTTGGTCCGAGCGCCCGAAGCCTCGGCGGTCGAACGCGATGGTGCGAAAACCGCGGCTGCTCAGGTATTCCATCTGGTATTCCCACATGTCCGCATCCAGCGGCCAGCCGTGGCTGAACAGCACGGGCTTACCGCTGCCCCAGTCCTTGAAGTAGATCTGGGTACCGTCTTTGGCAACGAATGTGCTCATGGAAAACTCCTTGGGGGTGGGCGAAACAGCTCAGGCTCACTATTGCGGTAAACCGGACGAAGGGCTTGTACGCATGTGCTCGGTTGAACGGTTCAGCGTCTATGCTGGTCCACTGACTTCCACTGTCCGATCACACAGGTGAACGAAAATGGCCAAGACATACAGCTACGCCGCTCGGGACTCCAAGGATTCGCTCAAGCCCTTTACCTTCGAGCGTCGCGCGCCGGGGGCGGATGACGTACAGATCGACATCCTGTTCTGCGGGGTCTGCCACTCCGACCTGCACACCGTGCGCAACGAGTGGCAGAACACCCTGTATCCCTCGGTGCCGGGCCACGAGATCGTCGGCCGCGTCACGGCGGTGGGCGCCAATGTGAAGAAGTTCAAGGTGGGCGACCTGGCGGGCGTCGGTTGTATGGTCGACAGCTGCCAACACTGTACGTCGTGCGCCGAGGGCGAGGAGCAGTACTGCGAGAACGGCTTTACCGGCACCTATAACGGGCCGATGTTCGGCGGCGAGAACACCTTCGGCGGCTACTCGGACAATATCGTGGTCAAGGAAAAGTTTGTGCTGCGCATCTCCCACGGCGACGCCAACCTGGCGGCTGTGGCGCCATTGCTCTGCGCCGGTATCACCACTTATTCGCCGCTGCATCACTGGAAGGTCGGCCCTGGCAAGAAGGTCGGTGTGGTCGGGCTTGGCGGCCTGGGCCATATGGCGGTAAAGATCGCCCATGCCATGGGCGCGCATGTCACGTTGTTCACCACCTCACCCAACAAACGCGAAGACGGCCTGCGCCTGGGTGCTGACCAGGTGGTGGTGTCGAAGAATGCTGATGAAATGGCCAAGGTCACCAACAGCCTGGACTTCATCCTCAACACCGTGGCTGCGCCGCACAACCTCGATGCGTTCATCAGCCTGCTCAAGCGCGACGGCACCATGACCCTGGTCGGTGCGCCAGACAGCCCGCACCCTTCGCCTGCGGTGTTCAACCTGATCTTCAAGCGCCGCAGCCTTGCGGGGTCGTTGATCGGCGGGATTCAGGAGACCCAGGACATGCTGGATTTTTGTGCCAAGCACAAGATTGTCTCGGACATCGAGATGATCGATATCCAGGGCATCAACGACGCGTATGACCGGATGCTCAAGGGGGATGTGAAGTACCGGTTTGTGATTGATATGGAGAGTTTGAAAAAGAGCATCACGCCGCGTAAAAAACACCGCCAATCCAATGTGGGAGCGGGCTTGCTCGCGAATGCGGTGTATCAGCCACAGGTGTGGCAACTGACCCACCGCATTCGCGAGCAAGCCCGCTCCCACATGGGTTATGTGTTGACCTTAAACGGACAGGTGCTCATACAAAATCGTCGCACCCACCAACATCAGCACCACACCCCCGACCATCTCGGCGCGTTTGCCCACCACTGTCCCCAACACCCGCCCAAGCATCATGCCGATGGTTACCATGGTCATCGTCGCCAAACCAATCGCCGCAGCCGCCACCAGAATATTCACATCGACAAACGCCAGCCCTACGCCCACCGCCAGCGCATCAATGCTGGTAGCAAAGGCTGTGACGGCCAGGATCATGAACGAGTGCTGGGTGGGTTTCTCTGCTTCTTCATCATCGGCCTTGAAGCCGTTGTAGATCATGTGCAAGCCCAGGGCGACCAGCAGGGTAAAGGCGATCCAGTGGTCCCAGTCCTGGACCCAGCGGGTGGCCGCGTGGCCGATGGCCCAGCCGATCATCGGCGTAATGGCTTCGATCACACCAAAGATCAGGCCGGCGCGCAGGGCTTCGGTGAGGCGCGGTTTGTGCAGGCTGGAGCCTTTGCCGATGGCCGCCGCGAAGGCGTCGGTAGACATGGCCAGGGCCAGGAGGATCAGGGAAATGGGATTCACGGTAAGGCTTCCAGTCGGGCTATGGGACGCAACGACACCCCACGCGCCCGACTTTAGGCATGGAAGTGTCGCTGGTCTCACCAACCGAAAAACGGTGTTCGTACCACGGCAGGTTGCCGAATATGTTGATACGAACGCTTCCAACAGGGTCAGAAGCCGGTTACTCCCCAACGAGGTGGGCGATCATAGGCGGGCAAACATGAAAATTTTGTTAAACCCGTTATCGCAACTCGCGGATGATCCGGCAGAACACCGGGTCATCTAGGTAGGCCACGTTCAGTCGGGTCCAAGGCGAGGTGTTTTTGGGTTGGGTCGAGAAGATCGAACCTGGTGCCAGCATCACCCCTTGGGCCAGACAGTGGCGGGTGAGGGCATTGGCGTCTTCGATATGCGGGAAGCGTGCCCACAGGTACAGGCTCTGCTCCGGTCGGCAGAACACCTCGGCGCCAAGTTCGTCGAGCAGGTCCAGGCCGCGCGCGGTGGCGTGTCGCAAGCGGTCTTGCAGGCGCGACAGGTGGCGCAGGAACTGGCCTTCGCCGAGGATCACATCGATGGTGCGCTCGCTGTATTCGGCGCCGCTGTTGTGCAGGATCATCTTGATATCCGCCAACTCTTCGACACGCTGCTTGCTGCCAGCGATAAAGCCAACGCGTAGCGCCGCGGAAACCGACTTGGAAAAGCTGCCCACGTACAGGGTGCGATTGAGTTGGTCCAGCGCCGAAAGCTTGATCGCTGAACTGGGTTTAAAGTCGGCCATTGCGTCGTTCTCTACCAACAGCAGGTCATAGGTCTCGGCGATGCGCAGCAGTTGGTGCGCCTTGGCCGGGGACAGGTCGGAGCCGGTGGGGTTGTGGCCGATGGACTGCAAAAAGAACAGGCGCGGGCGATGGGCTTTGATCAGTTGCTCCAGTGCCTGCAGGTCTGGCCCATCGGGCTCGCGGGGCACGCCGAACATGCGTGCGCCGTGCAATTGCAGTTTGCCGAACAGCGGGTAGTAACCGGGGTCTTCCACCAGCACGGGGTCGCCGGGGTTGAGGTAGCGGCGGATGATCAGGTCCATCGCGTGGTTGGCGCCCAGGGTGGTCACCAGTTGCCGGGGCGAAACGGGCAGCGCGTAGTCCGCGAGTTTTGCACCAGCCGCGCGCGCAACCCGGCGTTGCCCAGGCGCGTGCCGTAGCGAAACAGCGTGGTGACCCCGGCGCGCACCACTTGGCGGTGGAACTTGTCCAGGCGCATGTCCATCAACCATTCCACCGGCGGGAAGCCTTCGCCGAGGTGGGAATGGCCCGGGTCGCGCACAAACTGCTGGCGCATCATCCAGATGGTGTCCAGGGGCGCGGTTGTACGGCAGGCTGTCTTCCTCTTCGCTGGTGTGGGCCACGCGCTTGATCACAAAAAAGCCCTGGCCATGGCGCGCCTCCACCAGCCCATCGGCGGCCAGGTGCTCGTAGGCGGTGATCACCGTGTTCTTCGAATGTCCATGCAAGCGCATGTATTCGCGCAGCGACGGCAGCTTCTCGCCCGCCTTGAGCGCGCCATCGGTAATCTGCTGGGCGATGGCGCTGGCCACCTGTTGCGCGAGGGTAGGGCGCGACATGCTGCAATTCCTCGTGGGTGCTTGTTATGGGTACAGTCAGCGAACTGTCCGGCAAAACTGTACCTTCTTTCAAGGCTACAGATGGGGCAATTTGGCGGCATCCAATAACAAATGACTCCTCGAGGAGCCCCTGAATGTCGATTGATTCCCGCTTGCCCAATTTCCGCAGCCTGTCTCCCAGCCAGCGCCTTGAACACCTGCAACCCTTGCTCGGCCTGAGTGACGAAGACCTGGCGCTGCTGCGCGACGCCGGTGCGTTGCCGTTGGAAATCGCCGACGGCATGATCGAAAACGTCATCGGCAAATTCGAACTGCCGTACGCCGTGGCCAGCAACTTCCGCATCAATGGTCGCGATGTGGTGATCCCGCTGGTGGTGGAAGAACCTTCGGTGGTCGCTGCCGCCTCGTTCATGGCCAAACTGACCCGCCCGACCGGTGGTTTCCAGACTTCCAGCAGCGCACCGCTGATGCGCGCCCAGGTGCAGATCATCGGCATCAGCGACCCATTCAATGCGCGCTTGAGCCTGCTGCGCAACAAAGACGAAATCATCGCGCTGGCCAACAGCAAGGACCAGTTGCTCAACACCCTCGGCGGTGGCTGCCGCGACATCGAGGTACACACCTTTGCCGACAGCCCACGCGGGCCGATGCTCGTGGCGCATCTTATCGTTGACGTGCGCGATGCCATGGGCGCCAACACCGTCAACACCATGGCCGAAGCCGTGGCGCCGCTGATGGAACGCCTCACGGGTGGCAAGGTGCGCCTGCGCATCCTGTCCAACCTGGCGGACTTGCGCCTGTGCCGCGCCCAGTTGCGCATTGCTCCGGAACACCTGGCCACCAGCGAATACAGCGGTGAAGACGTGATCGAAGGGGTGATCGACGCTTATACCTTCGCCGCCATCGACCCGTACCGTGCCGCCACCCACAACAAAGGCATCATGAACGGCATCGACCCACTGGTGGTCGCCACTGGCAACGACTGGCGTGCCGTGGAAGCCGGTGCCCATGCCTACGCCTGCCGCAGCGGCCACTACGGGTCGCTGACCACCTGGGAAAAAAGACAGCCAGGGCCATTTGGTCGGCACCCTGGAAATGCCGATGCCGCTGGGCCTGGTCGGCGGTGCCACCAAGACCATCCGCTGGCGCAATTGTCGCTGCGTATCCTCGGGGTGAAGACCGCCCAGGAACTGGGTGAAATCGCCGTTGCGGTGGGCCTGGCGCAGAACCTAGGCGCGTTGCGTGCCCTGGCCACCGAAGGTATCCAACGCGGGCATATGGCCTTGCATGCACGCAATGTGGCGCTGTCGGCCGGTGCCCGTGGTGATGAAGTGCAATGGTTGGTGGAGCGCATGGTCGCGACCCACGACGTGCGCGCCGACAGTGCGTGGGCTTTGTTGCTCGATAAGCGCGGTCAGTGAGCATGGACGCCGTCAGGCTGGTGGAAGTGGGCGCACGGGACGGTTTGCAGAACGAAGCCCGTTGCCTGCCCGTGGACACCCGAGTGGCCCTGGTGGAGCGCCTCGCCGATTGTGGCTTGCGCACCATTGAGGCAGGGGCATTCGTGTCGCCGCGCTGGGTGCCGCAGATGGCCGGTTCCGATGAAGTGCTGCGCCAAGTGAGTCCGCGTGCAGGCGTGACCTACACCGCCCTGGTGCCCAACCTGCAAGGCCTGGACATGGCCCTGGCCGCCGGATGTCGGGAGGTCGCGGTGTTTGCGGCGGCGTCCGAGGCGTTCTCGCAAAGAACATCAACTGCTCGATTGCCCAGAGCCTGGAGCGTTTCGAGCCCGTGCTGGCCAAGGCCAGGGAAGCGGGTGTCGCGGTGCGTGGCTGCGTATCCTGCGTGCTCGGCTGCCCGTTTACCGGCGCGGTTCCCGTCGCCCAGGTGGTGGCGGTCACCCAGGCGCTGTATGCCATGGGCTGCTACGAAATCAGTTTGGGCGACACCATTGGTACCGGCACGCCGGGTGCGACGCGCCGATTGATCGAGGCCTGCGCCGGCGAGGTTCCCATCAGTGCCTTGGCTGGGCATTTCCATGACACCTACGGCATGGCCGTGGCCAATGTGCAGGCCGCGTGGCAAGCCGGGGTACGGGTGTTCGACAGTTCGGTGTCGGGCTTGGGCGGCTGCCCGTATTCACCGGGGGCCACCGGCAACGTCGCAACCGAGGAACTGGTGTACCTGTTTGAAGGGCAGGGCATTGCCACCGGGGTCAACCTTGCAAAATTGATCGAGGTAGGCGTCTTTATTGATAGCCAGCTGCAACGCAGCGGTGAATCGCGGGTCGCCAAGGCATTGCGCGCACGCATCCAATAACAATAAGTGGAGCACCCATGAACCCTCTCGCAACCACCCTGGCCGGTTTCGGCCCGCTCAAGGGCGTGACCATCCTTGACCTGACCCGCGTGGTCGCAGGCCCCTATTGCGCCATGCTACTGGCAGACATGGGCGCCAACGTGATCAAGATCGAACACCCCACCGACCCGGACCTGACCCGCGAATTCCCACCCATGAGCCGCAGCAGCGACACGCCAGTCAGCGGTTTCTTCGCCCAGTTCAACCGTAACAAACAGGCGGTGTGCCTGGACCTCAAGCACCCGGACGGCAAGGCCACGTTTCTGCAGATGGTGGGCAAGGCCGACATCGTGATCGAGAACTTCCGCCCCGGCACCATGGACAAGCTCGGCCTGGGCTACAAGGTGCTCAAGGCCGTCAACCCGGCACTGGTGTTCACCGCCATCAGCGGCTTTGGCCAGCACGGGCCCAACTCTTCACGACCGGCATTCGACAGCAGCGCCCAGGCATCCGGCGGGCTGTGGTCGATGAATGGCACCGTGGAGGAGCCGATGCGCGTCGGCACGGTTTTGGGTGACCTGTCGGCGGCCCTGTATGCGGCCATCGGCACCCTTGGTGCGCTGCGTGAGGCCGAGCGCAGTGGTCACGGGCAACTGGTGGACGTGTCCCAGCAGGATTCGATCATTTCCCTGACAGAAAACGCCCTGGTCACCTACACCGAAACCGGCGAGGTGGTCGGCCCTACCGGCAATGGTCATCCCTTTGTCAAACCCTACGGGCGCTATGCGTGCAAGGACGGCTACGTCTTTTCGGTGCCTACACCGACAAGTTCTGGCGCGAGGCCTGCCAGGCCTTTGGCACGCCTGAATTGGCCAGCGACCCGGAACTGGACACCATGGCCAAGCGCTTCGAGCAGGCCACCTACCTGCGTCGGGTCAAACCCATCGTCGAAGGATGGTGTGCGGCGTACACCAAGGCCGAACTGGAAGCCCTGACCGGCGACCGCTTCCCGTTGTCGCCGATCAAAAGCATGGACGAGGTGGTAGCAGACCCCCACGTGCGCGAGCGCGACATGGTGGTCAGTGTGGAATGCCAGGGCGCGCATTTCGAGGTGTTCGGCAACCCGGTCAAACTCTCCGGCGGCACCTTGGAGAAGGGCGCCAGTGCCCCCGCTGTCGGCCAGCACAACCAGCAGGTCTACCGCGAATGGCTGGGCCTGGAACAACACCAATACGATGAACTGGTCGCCCGAGGTGTGATTTGAGCCTGCTCACCGAACAGATCATGAGTTGCATCGGCCTGGCCTTGCCGCCGGTGCGCTTTGAGGTCAGCCGCAATGACATTCGCAAGTACGCCGTGGCCACCGGCCAACGCCAGGCGCGGTTTCTTGCCGGTGACGAAGCGCCGCTGATGTTCCTGTTCAGCGTGCTGATGCCGGTGCTGCCCTGGACCAACTGCGTGAAGACGGTCATTGCGCCGACAACCCGTTGCTGCCGCAGCTGCCGCTCAAACGCATCCTGGCCGGGGCAGTCGCTACCAGGTGCATGGGCGCATCTATCCCGGCGACGTGCTGGTGTGTCGCCAGAGCCTGGTAGACATCCACGAGAAACAGGGCAGCGACGGCCCATTGATTTTCCTGGTGTTCGAGAACCGTTTTGAAAACGAAGCCGGCGAGCCGCTGGTGATCGAACACCTGACCCGGATAGCGAGGTAAGCATGGCCATTCCTGAAGTCGGCCAGGCGCTGCCTGAGCGCCAATACACCGGATAGCGTGCAATTGTTCCTGTACAACGCGGCGATCTGGAATGCCCATCGCATCCATTACGACCTGCCTTACGCCCAGGACGGCGAAGGGCACCCGGCGCTGCTGGTGGACGGCCCGTTGCAGGGCGACTGGCTGACCCAATTGCTCTACGACTGGATGGGCGCCAACGATGAATTGCTGGCGTTCGAGTACAGCAACCGTCGCGCCGCCTATCTCGGCGATGTGCTCACCGCTTGCGCCGAAGTCGAGGCGGTTGAGCAGGCAGACGTCACGTTCGCCTTGCGCATCGTCAACAGGCACGGCCAAGCGACTACCGTCGGACGGGCCACTGTCCGCTGTGGCTAATGCTTCACCCCCTATAAAAACAACAAGCCCGAAAGGGCCGGAGGGCACCATGCAACAACCTCTTTTACCGCCGGACAAGCAACACCTGTATGAGGTGTGGGGCGACACCATCGATGGCCGCCACCTGGCAATGTCCATCGGCATTGGCGCCGTGGTCAGCCTGGGCGCCTACTTTGCTGCGCAGCACCTGTTGCACTACCTGGTGGAGTCGGCGCAGATGGCCCGTGCCTATGCCATGTTGATCGGCATCCTCGGCTGCCTGGCGGGCGGGGCGATCAGCGCCAAACTGTTCCCGCCCAAACGTGACGTGCAAGAGAACCTCGCCGACCAGGGTTTTCGCGAACAAGTGGTGGCCGACCTGCTCAAGGAGTACGGCAGCCTAGGGCGTTTGGCAGACTTGTCTGCTGAGGTGATTGCCGAACTGCGCGAGCTGGAACTGTACGAGCTGTTTCGCGAGGCCCAGGCACGTGAAGAAAGCCTGCGTGAAACGCCGGCCACCTCACTCACTGCCAGCCTCAGTGGAGGGCGCGGGTGATGGAAGTCTTACTGCACGAAATCATGATGGCCTTCGCCCTCGGGCTGCTGGGCGCGGTGGTGTTTGCCGCCATCGGCCTGGTGTCCGGTACGGATGAAACCACCACGCTCGCACCGCTGACCATGCTGGTGGTGCTGTTGGGTGCGCCGCCGGCCGGGGTGCTCACATTCTTCCTCGCCGGCGCCGTGGCCAAGCACATGACCCACGCCGTGCCCACGGCGTTGTTGGGGATTCCTGGCGATACCTCGGCCACGGCGCTGCTGGCGGATGCCAACTACCTGCGCAAGCTCGGCGTGCCGCATATCGCGCTGCGCAAGATGATCTCCGGTGGCGCGGTGGCGGCGCTGATCGCGGTGCCGTTGTCGGTGTTGTTCGCGGTGTTGCTGGCGCCGTTCGGCGCGGTGATCAAGCAATTCGCACCGTGGGTGTTCCTGTGTGCCGCGTTTACCATCGCCTACTTCTCCGCTGGCCGTTGGGCCGCAGTGCTGGCCCTGGTGCCGTTTGTGGTGGTAATCGTGGCGTTGCAGGCGTTGACCGGGCAGTACGGGGTCAAGTTGTCGGTGAGCTACTTCCTCGGCATCGCCGTGGCACCGCTGATTGCCTCGCTGTTTTCCCTGTTGGCCCCCGGCGAGCGCCAGCGCATGCGACGCGACCAATACCGGGTGTTTTCCCTGGCCCCCGGACGTGAAGGGCTGGAGCGGCTATTTCCCCAACCCGTTCAAGGTCATCAACCCACGCCAGGTGCGCGTCACGGCCATGGCCGCCAGCGTCTCCAGCGCGACGTTCGTGTTCAGTCCGGTGGCGATGACGGTGATCATGGGCGAAGTGATTGGCTCGCGCATCAAGCATGCCTACGACCGCCTGACCACCGTGATCACCGCGCGTAACGGCGTGACCGAGTCCACTTACATCGCTGAAACCCTGATCCCGCTGATGGCCTTTGGGTTGCCGCTGAGCCCGGTGGCTGCTGGCCCCGCTGCGCCGCTGTTCAACGCACCGCCGCGCTTCTTCGTCGACAACGCCACCGGCGAGATCAACAACCTGCACAACCTGCTCAATACCTGGGAGTTCCTCGGCTACGGCATGCTCGCGGTGATCGTGGCGATCCTGGTGGCGTACCCGTTCACCATGAACTTCGCCCATGGCGCGGCGGCCTTTGTGGTGCGCAAGATCAGCCATGAAGCGGTGATCGCGACCTTTATCGGCCTGGTGCTGGTGATCGGTATCTGGGAAGGCGGGCTGCTGGGGTTGATGGTGATTGTCACCATAGGCTTGCTCGGCGGGTTCCTCGCACGCTTCCTGGGCTTCAACATCGGTGTGCAGTTCATGGGCTATTACACCGCCGTGCTTACGGTACCCGCGATCATCGCGTTGACCGGCAACTAACTCCCTCCATCCCACCAGCCAGCAGATACCCGTTATCTGCGACGGGAGGCGTTCGCCTCCCAAAAGGAATAATAAAAATGAAGATCCTTTTGCGCTCCAACCCAGTGGTACTCACGTGCCTGGCGCTTACCGCCGGCAGCAGCCATGCCGAGGGCTTCCTGGACGACAGCAAGGCCTCGCTGAACCTGCGCAACTTCTATTTGAATCGCAACTTCGTCAATGGCAACTACCCCCAGGCCAAGGCCGAGGAGTGGACCCAGAGCTTTATCCTGGATGCGCGTTCCGGCTATACCGAAGGCCTGGTGGGCTTTTGGTGTGGACGTGCTGGGGCTTTACTCGGTGAAGCTCGACGGTGGCAAGGGCACCGCCAACACCAGTTGCTGCCGGTGCATGGCGATGGCCGCCCGGCGGACGATTTTGGCCGGCTTGGGGTTGCGCTCAAAGCCAAACTGTCGAACACCGAATTGAAGGCGGGCGAGTGGGCACCGGCCTTGCCGGTACTGCGCTCGGACGATGGCCGCTCACTGACTCAGACCTTTCGCGGCGCGCAGATTACCTCGAAGGAAATCACTGGCCTGACCCTGTACGGCGGCCAGTTCCGCGCCAACAGCCCGCGCAATGACGCAAGCATGGAGGACATGTTCATGGGCGGCCGCCCGGATGCCACCTCCGACCGCTTCAACTTCGGCGGCGCCGAATACCAGTTCAACGACAAGAAAACCCAAGTCGGCGCCTGGTATTCAGTGCTGGCGGACATCTATCAGCAACGCTATTTCAACCTGATCCACAGCCAACCGGTAGGCGGTTGGGTACTGGGTGCAAACCTTGGGTACTTCTCCGGCGAAGAAAACGGCAGCGCCCGCGCTGGCGCCCTGGACAACCGTGCACTGTCGGCCATGCTCTCGGCCAGGACCGGCGCGCACACCTTCTATGTGGGGCTACAACGACTGTCCGGCGACAACGGCTGGATGCGCGTCAACGGCACCGCCGGTACCAGCCTGGCCAACGACAGCTACAACTCCAGCTATGACGCGGCCAAGGAGCGCTCGTGGCAACTGCGCTACGACTACGACTTTGCCGCCCAAGGTGTGCCGGGGTTGACGTTGATGACCAGGTATATCCGGGGCAGCAATGCGCACGTCGGTGCGGTTACCGATGGTGAGGAATGGGGCCGCGAGTCGGAGTTGGCCTACGTGATACAGAGCGGGCCGGCGAAGAACCTGAATGTGCGCTGGCGCAACTCCACGCTGCGCCGCGACTTCAGTACGAATGAGTTTGATGAGAACCGGTTGATCATCAGTTACCCGTTGTCGCTGCTGTAACACTCTCAAAATGTGGGAGCGGGCTTGCTCGCGAATGCGGTGGATCAGCCAATGAATTTGTTGACTGACACACTGCATTCGCGAGCAAGCCCGCTCCCACATTTGGATCTCCATTTTCAGATAGACAGTGGTCTGCCTTGGCTCTGGCTCTGGCTCTGGCTTTTGATTTGGCTTTTGATCTTGATCTTAAGCGCCCCGTTAAACCACGCTGGCCGAACGCAGGCTTGAATCCGTGGGTAACCCGGCAGGACGCCGGGTTAGCCGCGCTAAGGCCAAGGATGGCCCATCGCGGCGGCCCACGGATTCAAGCCGGAGAGGGCACACCGAGCCTAGGCGAGGTGCCGAGTGGTGGGGCAAGAGCCCTTTGCTTACTTTGGGGCTTTTCCAAAGTGAGCCGCCGTAAGGGCGGAACCAATAGCCGCCGTTACCCAAAGAATGGATATGTACACCGAAGGACCGCTATCGCAGGCAAGCCAGCTCCCACATTTGAATTGCATTTCTCCAGAGCAAGCGTGGTCGCCGATGAAGTTACAGATACCAGCCCCACGGCTGGTCGCTGACATACTCGGTCACCTGCTTGACCTCCAGATAATTGTGCAACCCCCATTCCCCCAACTCACGGCCGATGCCGCTGTGCTTCATCCCGCCCCACGGCGCTTCGACGAAGGTAGGCTGTGAGCAATTGACCCAGACAATCCCGGCCCGCAGTTGGTTTGCCACCCGCGTGCTGCGTTGCGGGTCGGCACTCATCACCGCCGCCGCGAGGCCGAAGCGGCTGGCGTTGGCCATCTGCACCGCTTGCTCCTCGGTCTTGAAGCGCTTCACACACAGCAACGGCCCAAACACTTCCTCACGCCACAGGATGCTGTTATGCGCCGGCTCATCAAAAATCGTCGGTTCCATAAAGTAACCCTCGGTCAGGTGGGCAGGGCGTTTGCCGCCAGTGAGCAGGCGTGCGCCGCTGGCCAGGCCCTGATCGACAAAACCGAGCACCTTGTCGTACTGGCCCTGGCTGACCAAGGGCCCAAGCAGCACCCCCGGTTCCAGGCCCGGGCCGATGGTGATCTTGCGGGTTTCCTCCACCAACCGTTCGAGCAGACGCGGGGCGATGCTGTCCTGCACCAACAGGCGCGAGGTGGCGCTGCACACCTGGCCCTGGTTCCAGAAGATCCCGAACAGAATCCACTCCACCGCCGCGTCGATATCGGCGTCATCAAACACGATGAACGCCGATTTACCGCCCAGCTCCAGGCTGATGTTCTTGATGTCCCGCGCAGCCGCCGACATGATCTTGGACCCGGTGGGCACGCTGCCGGTGAACGCCAGCTTGTCCACGCCGGGATGCTCGGTCAGTGGGCTGCCCGCATCCACGCCAAGGCCGGTGACCACGTTCAACACGCCAGCTGGCAGGCCGATGCGGTCGGCGGCGGCCGCCAGTTCCAGGGCGGTGAGGGGCGTCAGTTCCGAGGGTTTCAACACCACCGTAGCGCCAGCAGCCAAAGCCGGAGCGACCTTCCACGCCGCCATCAGCAACGGGTAGTTCCAGGGGATGATCTGCCCGGCCACGCCGATCGGCTCGTGGCGTATCCGGCAACGAAAACGGGCGTCCGGCAAGGCCAGTGGTTGGTCCTGGCGAGCGTCGAGTTCACGCGCCAGCCCTGCGTAATAACGGAAGCAACCAATGGCGTCGCCCACATCCCACAGTGCCTCGGGCAGCGGCTTGCCGTTGTCGCGTACTTCCAATTCGGCGAGGGCCGGTTGGGCGCGTTCCAGCTCGTCCGCCAAGGCGTCCAACCACTGGCCGCGCTCCTCCGCGCTTGTCTGGCTCCAGCCGTTGTCGAAGGCGCGGCGTGCAGCGCGCACCGCGTGGTCGATGTCTTCTTCGGTGCCGGCGGCAACCCGCTCGAACACCTGCTCGGTGGCCGGGTCGATCACGTCCAGGTAACCGCCCAGATCCGGGCTGACCCACTGGCCGTTGATGTACAGATGATCACGCATGGGCAGGCTCCTGGGCACGGCGGTTTTGCAGGTGGCGGGAAGTGAACAGCAGGATCAGCGACACGCAGATGATCACGGTGGACACCGCATTGATCTCTGGTGTTACCCCACGGCGAATCGACGAGAAGATGTAGATCGGCAGCGTGGTCTCGGAACCGGCGACAAAAAACGCGATGATGAAATCGTCAAAGCTGAAGGTGAACGCCAGCAGGAAGCCGGCCATTATCGCCGGGCTGATCTGCGGCAGCGTCACGCGCCAGAACGTCTGCATCGGCGGCGCATAAAGGTCGGCCGAGGCTTCCAGCAGCGCCTTGTCGAGGGTGTCGACGCGGCTGCGCACGATCACCATCACCAGGGCCATGGTGAACAGCGAATGGGCGGCAATCACCGTGAAGAACCCCATGTTCAGGCGCGGCATGCTCGGTATCAGGCTGGCGAGCAGTGGGTTGATCAGGTCGAACAGGCTGATGAACGCGATCAAGGTCGAGATGCCGATCACGATGCCCGGCACGATGATCGCGCAGTAGGTCAGCGCATCGAACAGCAGGCGCAGCCGTGGCCCGGCCCGTTGCAGGCCAAACACCGCCAGGGTGCCGAACAACGTGGCGATCAGCGCCGAACACAAGGCGATAAACGCGCTATGCCCCAAGGCTTCCATGATGAAAGGGTTGCTGAACGCGCGGCCGAACCACTGCACCGAGCAGCATTCGAACGCCAGGCCACTGCGCCCGGCGTTGAAGCTGAACAGCACGATCAGCGCGATCGGCGCATACAAAAACAGATACAGCGACGTCGAATAACTGCGCAGCCACATATCACAGGCCTCCATCGGCAGGGCGGCCGCCATAGCGCGCCACCAGCTTCAAATACACGCCGATGATCAGCAGCATCATCGCCACCAGAGTCATGGCCAGCGCACTGCCGAACGGCCAGTTGCGCGATTGCAGGAACAGGTCCACCAAGGCATTGCCGACAAAAAACACCTTGCCACCGCCGAGGATTGCCGGGATCAGGAACTCGCCCATCAACAGGATGAACACCAGCATCACCCCGGTGATGATCCCCGGTGCCGACAGCGGCAGGGTGATGCGTCGAAAGCTTTCAAAGGCGCTGGCGCCGAGGTCGGCCGAGGCCTCGAGCAGGCGTTTGTCGAGTTTTCCAGGCTCACGTAGATCGGGAACACCATCAGCGGCAGGTAGCCGTAAACGATGCCGATCAGCACCGCCCACGGCGTATTGATCAACCGCACATCTTCCAGGCCCAGGCTGGCCAGCAGTGCCGGAATGCCCTTGCCGCTGAGGATAAAGATCCACGCGTAGGTGCGGATCAGGAAGCTGGTCCAGAACGGCACGATCACCAAGGTCAGCAATAACGAACGGTTGCGACTGACCTTGACCGCCAGGAAATACGCCAACGGATAAGCCGCCACCAGGCACACCAGGGTACCCAGCGGCGCCAGCATCAGCGTGTTGCCGAATGCCGCCGCTCGCGATCCCAGGTTGAGGTAGTTGGCCAATGTGAAGCCACCGGCATAACCGCCAACGGCACTGCGTTCGCCAAAGCTGAACACCAGGATGATCACCAGCGGCATCAACAACAGCAGCAGGAACCACAAGGTCGACGGCAACAGCATCAGCAGGGTGATCCGCCGCCCCAGGCTGCGCCGGGGGGGCGCGGCAGCGAGCAGGGCGGTCACCGTGGACGGGTGAGTGGCGGCATGCATGGGGGACTCCTCAGTGGCCATGGCTGGACGATCAGGCGGACTTGAACCGCGCCATCAACTCGGCGCGGGCGGGGCTGGTGAGCGTGGCGGCGGCACCGAACTCCAGTGGGCTGAGCGCTTCGGCGGCGGGGTACATGATCGGGTCGTCGAGCATGGCGGTGGGCAGCAGCGCGTCGACGCGCTTGTCACCGCTGGGGTAGCCGTGGCTCAGCACTTCGAGCTTGTTGTGCTGCGGGTCGAGCAGGTAGTTGATGAACGCGTAGGCGGCGTCCTTGTGCTCCGAGCTTTTGGGGATGGCGAAGAAGTCGCTCCACAATTCGCCACCTTCCTTGCCCAGGGTGAAGTGCATCTGCGGGATATCGCGGTGCAGTTGCGAGGCGTCGCCCGTCCAGGACATCGCCAGCCAGGCGTCGCCGCTGCGCATCGACGGTTGGATATCCGAGTTGATCGCAAACAGGTGCGGCTTGACCTCGATCAGCAGCTTCTCGGCGTCGGCCAGTTCTTTCGGGTCCAGGGAGTTGAAGCTGTAGCCAAAACTTTTCAAGGCGTTGCCGATGGCGGTCAGTTGGTAGTCGTGAACCATGGTGCGACCACTGGCCGGGCCTTTGGCGGCAGCCCAGAACTCCTTCCAACTGGTGGGGCCGTTCTTGAGTTTTTCGGTGTCGTAGCACATGCCGGTGGTACCCCAGTTTTTCGGCACGGCGTAGACCTTGCCGTCCACGGTGCCCTGGGCGATGAACTTCTGCTGGAACGCCGAGGCATCGAAGTTGGGAATACGCGACAGGTCCAACGGCTCGATCAAGCCCAGGCCCACATAGGTGCTGATGGTGTAGTTGGTCGGCACCAACACATCCCAACCGCTGCCGCCGGCTTGCAGCTTGGCGAGCATCTCTTCGTTGGAGCCGAACACGCTCATGGACACCCGTGCGCCGGTGGTTTTGGCGAACGCGTCGAGGTTCTCCTGGCTGTGGTAATTGGGCCAGGTGGCCAGCGACAGACGATCGCCCAGCTTGGGCTGTTCGGCGGCCTCGGCGGTGGAGGTCAGCAACCCCGGCATGTTGGTGGCGACTACTGCGGCCGCTAGCCCCAGGCCTGTGCGGCCGAGGAACTCACGACGGCTGATGGAACCGTTCTGCCAACTGCGCAGGGTTTTGAGAAAGGTTTTCTGGTCCATGACACGCTCCACAATCGTTTGAGAAAAGTGATTTACAACGCCATGGCCAGGCCATTGGCATGATCCCAGCCGACGCTGACCGCTGCGCCGTGTTCGAACGCCTGCAGGCCTTGATCCTGCTGGCGTGGCACGCGCACGCAGACCACGCCGAAGGCCTGGGTGCGTACGCGGTATTCGGTGGAATTGCCCAGGTAGATGCGGTCCTCCACACAACCTGGCAGCGATACTTCACGGGCCAGCTCGGCACCGGTGGCGGCGATGCTGATCAGCTCCGGACGCACCGCGATGCAACCTTCGGCGTCTGCCCCCAGCGCCTGGCCGGTGGGTGTCAGCGGGCTGGTCAGTTCCAGGCCCTGGGCCGTGCGCAGCACCACCGCGTTGCCTTGCAGGCGGCGCACGGTGCCGTTGAACAGGTTGGACTCGCCGATAAAGTCGGCGACGTAGCGGCTGGCCGGGGTTTCGTAGAGTTGCTCCGGAGTAGCGGTCTGGATGATCGAACCGTTGTGCATCACGCTGATGCTGTCGCTCATCGACAGGGCTTCTTCCTGGTCGTGGGTCACCAGCACAAAGGTGATGCCGACTTCCCGTTGCAGGCGCAGCAACTCCGATTGCATCTCCTTGCGCAACTTGCGGTCCAGCGCCGCCAGCGGTTCATCCAGCAGCAACACGGTGGGTTTGTTCACCAAAGCGCGAGCCAGGGCCACACGTTGCTGCTGGCCGCCAGACAGTTCGCTCGGCTTGCGTTGACCAAAGCCGCTCAGGCGCACCATCTCCAGGGCTTCATCGGCCATGCGCAGTTGGGTTTTCTTGTCGGGGCGCGGGGTGCGATAACGCAGGCCGTAGGCGATGTTCTGCGCCACGGTCAGGTGCGGGAACAGCGCGTAATGCTGGAACACCATGTTCACCGGCCGCTCGAAGGCCGGCACGCCTGCCACGTTCTGCCCGGCGAGGCGTACTTCGCCGCTGGTGGGTTGTTCGAAGCCTGCGATCATGCGCAGGGTGGTGGTCTTGCCGCAGCCCGAACCGCCCAGGAAAGAGTGGAACGAGCCACGGCGCACCGAGAAGTTCAGGCCGTTCACGGCCTGCACCGGGCCATAGCGCTTGACCACGTTGCAAAATTCGATGTCGCTGGGCGAAGTGTCGTTCACGGTCTGGTTTCCTCGAGGCGGGTTTGCGTCGAGGGCCAAACTAGCAATGGGGGTTTTGCGCTGTATATATCCCTTGGGGGATAGAGTCGTTTTCGGTGATTGCGATGTTGCGCTTAACTGCCTGAACAGCGTTGTGCCAATCAGGCAACCGCCACCAATTCCTGACCAGTGAGGTCGCGGATAAACAACCCGAGCAGCTCCGACTGGCTGCCAATGCCGAGCTTGGCGTAGATGTTCTTGCGATGGATCTTCACCGTGCCGGGGCTGATGCTCAACTGCTCGGCCACCGAGGCGCTGGAGTGGCCGCGCAATAACAGTTGCACGATCTCTGCTCGCGCCCGGTGAGGATATGCGCGCCGAACTGGTCGAAGGCTTCGCGGATCTTGAAGTCCAGGTCCTGGGCCGGGCGTGGTTGCTGTGCCTGACGCAAGCGCCAAGCCTCACCGATCACCTGTTCCACCACCGCATGGGCGCATTCGATCAACTGCATCTCATCACGACTGAACGCGCAACTGGCGGTGGCGCGCATCAGCGACAACACCGCCGTGGCCCCCGCACCCAGGTCGACGAAAAACGCAATCTCTTCCGCCAGGCCCGTCTGTTGGTAATAGGTGAGGTAATACTCGCCGAGGTAGAAGTGGTCCGGTGCGAACTGGCGCAACCGCCACAAACCCGGCGCCTGGCCACGGGTACAGGCCAAGTAGAACGGGTCGAGCAGGTAGGGGCCGCACTGGTAGTCATCCACATACACGCCACGCTTGTCAGCGCAGAACGTGTCGAACATCGCCAGCGGGCGGTGGTTGCCTTCGTAGACAAACAACACGAAGTGATCTACCGGGCAGACCTGGCGCAACCAGTGGCTGAGCCCCGCCAGTCGTGCATGGCCGGCAGGCAGGTCCAGCAGGTGGGCAACACCGGTGGTCCAGAGTTTCAGTTCCTTGGGGCGCATGGCGGGTTCAGATGACGAGGGAGTGGCAGAGGATGCACGAACTGCGCCATGGCCTGATGGGCCCGCAGACACGGGGACGGCGCAGTGGGCGTGCCCCAAGGCGGGGCGAGATGTTACCGAGTGCTACATTTTTGTTTCCGTGGCCCTCAAGGCCGCTGCGGTTTCACCGAGGTGCCGAAGGTATTGCCCATGCGCACACTGGTGGCTGCCGGTGTGGACAAACCCACTGCATTCGGCGCGCGTTTATCGACCGGAATGTTCTGTGCTTCACGGTTTTTCTTCGTTGCCTTGACCGCGTTTGTATCGCTGCCCATCTGTTGGCTGAGGCAGCCGTAGTCGGGTGCCTTGTAGCCATCCACCGACACTTCGGTGCAGCTGTCGGCGTGGGCAAACAAGGGTAAGGCACTGCACAGCAACACGCTGGCAAGGGTGGGCAACAGCTTCATCGCAGCCTCCTGGCGGGCCCGCGGGGTGGGCCGGTTAGGCTTGGAAGTGTAGTGCAGTGGACTTCTCGTCACCGTGATGTTTTTTTGCCATCACCGTAACATCAGGTTCATAAACGAGCCTCAGGATGACGGTTTTCTAGGACACGTCGGCCGTGCAGCGATGCAACGCAGGGGGGTGAGCAGGGGGCTGGAGGCGCGCCGTATGCGCCGTGGTCTTACTGTTGCTGCTGGGCATAGGCACGGCGGCGCAAGCGCAGTCACCGCTGCTGACCCTGAACCTGCCGGCACAGGACCTGGAACATGCACTGCAAGCCTACAGCCGCGCCACCGGGATGGCGGTGCTGGTGGACCGCGAGTTGACGCGGGGCCGGCGCTCCATCGGAGTGCGCGGGCGTTTTACGGCGCAAGAAGCACTGGCGATGTTGCTGACAGGGAGTGGCCTGATGGCGCGTTATGCACGCAACGATGCATTCACCTTGCAACTGCCCGAGGTCAACCCGCCGCCTGCGGCCCGTGGCGCAGCGGCACGCAATGCCGCGAGGATCAACAACAGCTACGCCACGGCGTTGCAGCAGGCCATTGAGGCCAGCCTGTGCCGCTCGCCCCTGACGCGCCCCGGCAGCTTTCGCGCACTGGTGCAGGTTTGGGTCAACCCTGAGGGGTGGATCGAACACAGTCGGCTGGTCAGTTCCACCGGCGATGAACAACGCGATGAAGCACTGGTGCGCAGCCTCGGCACTACGCAGGTGGAACGACCTGCACCGAGTTCGCTGCGCCAGCCGGTGACTTTACTTTTGATGCCCGACACAACAGGAACGCGCATGGAATGCACAGCAGGAAAGGGAGCCTCGGGCGGATGAAAAATACCGGGCACAGTACGATGGTCAGCTTGTTCCTGGCGTCCTACGAAGACTTCAAGGTGCGTTTGCGCAAGCGCCTGGGTTCGGAGGACCTGGCCAATGATGTCCTGCACGAAACCTACCTGCGGGTCGACCGCATGGACGTCCCGCCTAACCTGCAACAACCCAACGCTTACCTCTACCGTATGGCCCTGAATATCGCCGCCGACCGCCGCCAGGCCGACGCGCGCTTGCTCACTGGCAGTGAAGTAGAGGAACTGCTGCAAACCGCCGACGAAGCCCAAGACCCGTCACGGGTAGTCGGCGGCCAGCGGAAATCCAGTCCCTGGTCAAAGCCCTCTACGAACTGCCGGCACGTCGCCGCAAAATCCTCATCGCCGCCCGCCTGGAGGAAGCGCCGCACCTGGAAATCTCCCAGCGTTTCGGCATCTCCACGCGCATGGTCGAGAAGGAAATCAAGGCCGCCCTGGGCCACTGTGCCAAGCGTCTGGAAAGAAAAGTGATTCAGCGGTTCGGTCCCGGGGCCGGAAAACCGTCTTAGTGTCGAGTCCCTGATAAATCCGTGAGTATGTGCGCGCTTGAATATTTTTAGCTTCCCCACCGCCCGGCAAACCGCTGCCAGCCCCCTGCACGATGAAGCCCGCGACTGGCTGGTGCTGCTGACGTCGGGCCGCGCCACCGTCGCCGACGCCAAGGCACTGCACGCCTGGCGCGCCCAGAGCCCGGAACACGCGCAGGCGTTCGAACAGGCCAAGGCGCTGTGGCAGCAACTGGCGCCGGCGCTGCAACAGGAATCTCAACCGCGCAACTTCGGCCGCCGTGCCTTCCTGGGTGGCGCAATTGCCGCCTCGGCCGCGGTGGTAATGGTGAGCGTCGGTGTACCCGGTGGTTTCGCCGGGCTCTCGGCCGACTACCGCACCGAAGTTGGCGAGCAGCGTCAGGTACTGCTGAGCGAAGGCGTCAGCCTGGAACTGAATACCCAGACGCGCATCAGCCGCGTGGGGCAGGGCATTGAACTGCTCGAAGGCGAAGTCGAAGTGCTCGCCCACGTAGCCCAACCGCTCAAGGTCCAGGCAGGGGAAGGCTGGGTCAGTGCGGCGCAAGCACGGTTCAACGTACGCAATACCGACCGTAGCGTGTGCGTGACCTGCATCGAGGGTTCATTGTTGGTGGATGTGGCCGGGCGCAGCGTGCGTCTGGAAAGCGGCCGTCAGTTGACCTACGGCGCAGCGGGTGTGAGTGAAGTGGCGGTGGTGGATACCCAGGCGGTGGTGGCCTGGCGTGAGCAGATCCTGGTGTTCAACAACGCAACGCTGGCCACGGTAGTGGATGAGATCAACCGTTATCGACCTGGGATGCTGGTGCTGCTGAACAAGGAGCTTGGCCAGCGCCGGGTACAGGCGCGGTTCAGTTTGCAGCAACTGGCGGGGGTGGCGCTGTTGATTCGGGATGCGTACGGCGTCAAGTGCACGGAGCTGCCGGGGGCGTTGTGTTGTTGAGTTGAGGCATAGGCGTGCCCTTATCTTAACGGCCCCACCACCTGGCGGTACCGCTCCACACCCTGCGGTGTGTCCCGCACCCAACTGACCTCCAACCCCAACGGGTCCTCTCGCCGATTGCCGCTTAACTGCCGCCAGCCCTTATCCACCTCCCAAACCCGTACTTGCACGTCACTCACACCGGTCAACACCACCACCCCCTCCTTGGCCGCCGGCAACGGGAAGCGATCCCGTGCGGGCGCCAAGGCCCGGTACAGTGAATCGCCCTTGAGCCACCAGCGCACCCGTTGCAAGCCGTCCCCTGCAACGGGGGCGCTGCGGATCACGTCCAGGCGAAAGCCTTGGGTGTCGGAACTGCGCACGGTCACCGCCGCCAGCCCTTCGACTTCGGGTGAGCCGGGTGCCACAAGTTCAACACTGGCCCGCAAGCTGATGTCGCGCTGCAGTTGGTTCAAGGCCCGCAGCAGTACCTCGGTTTGCTCGGTACTGGCCTGCAAGTGCTGGTCCGCGCGGGTTACGCTATCGAGCCCACGCCAGGCGATGACGCTGACCAGTGCCATCAGCATGATCGCTACCATCACTTCGATCAGCGTGAAGCCTTGCTGTGATGGGCGTTGCTGTCGATTCATTCCCGTTCCCTTGCTCATGGTTGGCTGATTACACGCATCAGGCCGGCGGCGTCGCGTTGCAGGCTGAGGCTGTGTTGTCCGTCTGAGAGCACCACGCTTACCGGCGGGTTGATCCATTCGGCATTGAGCACCAGGGTTTGCCGGGGTTCGATGTTGAGTTGCATCGGGGTGCTTTCCCATAGGCGCGGTCGCAGTTGAGCGTCGCCCTGGAAGGCGTCTACCCCAGCCCATCATCACTGCGGCGGCTGAATCGAAAACCCTTGGCATCCGCCCGCAACGTAATCGGCCGACCGTCGGCGCGGGCTTCGGCCTGGGCGACTTGCAGCAGTTGGCTGAGGCGTTCGGCGTCTTTGCGCAGCAGGTGCAACGGATCGGGTTTGATGGTGAGGCTGATGGCAGCACTGGCAATGCCGATGATCACCAGCACCACCATCAGCTCGATCAGGGTGAAGCCTTGCTGTTTCATTGGTCTGCCCCTGGGGCGCTGGAGAATGCTTCAAATAAAAACAGCTGAAATAAAAACGTGCGAATTGGCCTGTAGGCTGGTGCCACGGACAAACAGGAGGTCCTCCCATGGCATTCGCCCTTCGTGTTTCACCCGCCCATGGCGTGCAGGCGCTGGCGTTGTTGGCGGCATTGGCCGGTGTTGTGGTGTGGACGCCGTTGTTGCTCACCTCCGCTGAATCCAACACGCCCCAAGCCACGCCCCAGGCCTTGGCGGCGCGCAGCGATAACCCGGCGTTGCAGTGGTTTTCCACGGTGGCGACAGCCCCACAGGTAAAAGTCACGGGGGTGCTGGCCGGGGCCCGTGGCGCGGTGGCCATCCTCAGCCTCAACGGTGGCCCGCCGCGCAGTTTCTTGTTGGGCGAACGTCTTAGCCCAGGCGTGCGATTGACGGCCATCGAAGGTGACGGCGTAGAGATCGAGCACGCTGGCGAAAAGGTTCGCGTCAACCTCGACAAATTGCCCGATGGCCCTGCGTTGCCGACGCTCACTCGGCCATGACCTGTGTGTCCAGGCGCGCCAGGGGCGGGGCCTCGCGGCTGGCGTCCAACACTTGCACGCTGACCTGAAACACGCGGCCTTCTGCATTGATGGTTTGCTCACAGCGCAGTTTCAGGCGGCCTTGATCGCAGTCGAACGTCTTCTTGCCGCTACGCAGGTGGCCTTCCAGGCGCAGTTCCGCCAGACGGCTTTGTGCTGCCAGCAGCGCGATGGATTTGTCGCGCAGCAGCCCATTGCTCTGGGTCATCAACCCGGCCACGCGTACGGCGGCGGCCATGGCCACAGCGATGATTGCCAGCGCCACCAGCACCTCGATCAGGGTGAAACCTTGCGTGTTGCGACGGCCGTACATGGCGCTCTCAAAGCCGGGAAACAGGCCCGCAGACTAGCGCCGGGAGTTGACCGATTGGCGACTGAAACTCCCGAGGATTTTCAATACGACTGACATGTGTTCTTGCAACACTGCGCCACGAATTGCACTCAAGCCAAGGAATGTCGAGATGGATATCGCGCGCCTAACGTCCCCATTGCCAGGCTCTCGTCGCCAGCGTGGGTTCACGCTGATCGAGATCATGGTGGTGGTGGTCATCCTCGGGATCCTGGCCGCCATGGTGGTGCCCAAAGTGCTCGACCGACCGGACCAGGCACGGGCCACGGCGGCCAAGCAGGACATCGGCGGCTTGATGCAGGCGCTGAAACTCTACCGCCTTGACCACGGCACTTATCCAAACATGAACCAGGGCCTGAAGGTGCTGGTGGAACGCCCGGCAGATGCGAAAAACAGCAACTGGCGTGCCTATCTGGATCGCTTGCCCAACGACCCTTGGGGCAACCCTTATCACTACCTCAATCCGGGTGCCAACGGTGAGGTGGATGTGTTCTCCCTGGGCGCCGATGGCCAACCGGATGGCGATGGCGTCAACGCCGATATCGGCTCCTGGCAGTTGTAAGGCGCGTCATGAAACGGCATTCGCCCACAGCGGCGAAGCAACGCGGCATGGCGATTATCAGCGCGTTGCTGATTGCGGCGGTGGTGGCGGTGCTGGCAGGCAGTATGCTCACGCGCCAGACCGTGCTCACCCGCAGCCTGGAGGCCGAGCAACTGCGTGTCCAGGGCCAATGGCTGTTGCAGGCAGGGCTTGAACGCAGTCGGCAGATGTTGTGGGAGGCACGCCAGAAGGACGTGCTGACTCGCCTCGATCAGCCCTGGGCGCGTGCCCAAGGCGGTGAGGCTGAGAGCCGTATCGAGGACGAGCAGGGCAAGTTCAATCTGCGCAACCTGGTCAATCGTGATCGCGATCAAGTGGATGCCGAGCAACAGCAGAGTTTTGAGCGGCTATGTCGCACGATGGGGGTTGATGCGGCGATAAGTCGGCGGATCAGCCAACGCGTGATCGCTTCATATCTAGCGCCGGCCAAGTACCCGATGCTGCGCAGCCTGGAAGACCTGGCGGGCCTTGAGGGGCTCGATCCGCTGTTGCTGCAGCGCCTACAGGCCTATATCAGCGTGTTGCCGGCTAATACCTGGGTCAACGGCAACACCGCCAGCGCCGAAGTGCTCAGTGCCGTGGTGCCCCAACTCAGCCTGTCCCAGGCCCAAGGGCTGGTGGCCGAGCGAAACAGCGGGCAGTGGTTTATCAACCGTGGCGACTTCGTCAACCGCCTGCATTTGCCCCAGGTGGCCGTGGATTCGGTGCAGGTCGGCATTACCAGCGAGTGGTTTCGCGTACAGGGCCAGGTGCGACGCGAGCAGCGGCGGGTGACCCTGGATGCGTTGTTGCACCGCCCCGAAGACCGTCAGCCGCAGGTGATCTGGTCGCGGGTGGGCGTATGAAACGCTTGCGCATCGGCTTGCCGCCGCTGGAGCAATTGACCGCCCAGAGCCAGGTCAGGTTTGCCTGGCTGGAGCGTGGCGTGGTGGTGAACGAAGGCTGCGAAAGCCTGGCGCAGTTGGGCAAGACCCGCGCCGCGATGGAGTGTTTCCTGCACCCGCGTGACAGCCTGCTGACCAGCCTGGAGCTGCCACCGTTGCCTGCGGCAAAAACTGCGGCGGCCGTGGCGTGTGCCGCGCAGGCGCTGATCCTCGGCCCGGTGGAGCAAATGCACGTGGCGCATGGCCCACGTGAAAGCGATGGCCGTGTGCAGGTGGCCTGGGTGCCCAAGGCTGGGCTGGAGCAGTTGACCCAATTGCAACTCAAACTGCGCGGACTGTACCCGGCGCCCTATGCCTTGCCGGTGGGTGCGGCGGCGTTGGACGAGGGTTACCTGCTGACGCGCGACAGCCTGCAACAAGGCACGGTGCATCCATTGGGGCAGCAGGCACTGGATGTGCCGTTGGTAGACGCGGCCATGCGTTGGAGTGGCCCGACACCCGCCTGGGGCCTGCATGGCCGTCTCAGCCAGCCCGCCAGTGGCGGCTGGGGCAGGGCGCTGGGCTGTGTCGCATTGGCCACCGTCATCTGGACCCTTGGCCTCAACCTGTACGCCGCGCGCCAGGTGGATGAGGGCCAGCGGCTCAAAGCGTTGATGAGCCAGCAAGTGCGCCAGGCGTTTCCCGAATTGCCGGTGGTGCTCAATCCCTTGCAACAGGCCCGTCAGCAGTTGGCCGCACGCCAGACAGGCGGCGGCCAGGGCTTCACCCACGTGTTGCAACTGGCGGGCAGCAACCTGCCATTCATGGTCGCCAGCGTCGACAGCCTGACGTTCGAGCAGGGACGCCTGCACCTTGAATTACTCGCCGACAGCCGCAACCCAACTGTCGAGGGCGACTGGCAAGCCGCGTTGACCCAGGCCGGTTTCACCGCCAGCCGAGAGGACCATGGCTGGAGCATCGGGCCGGTAAAATCGGAGGCCGTCGATGAATAAAGTGCAGCGTTTGCGTAGCCAGTCCCAGGTGTTCTGGCGCGGCCTGGCCTTGCGTGAAAAAACGCATGCTGGGCGGCATAGGTGTTGTGCTCGCCGGCCTGTTGACCTGGTTGATTCTGGTCCAGCCCGCGTTGAAAAAGATCGACTACTGGCAAGCCGAAACCCCCAAGCTGCGCGCCCAGGCCGAAGCCTTGCAAATTCTGTTGCAGGGTGTCGCGGCACCGAAACCTGCCGATGAAACCGCACTGCGCCAGGCGCTGGACAGCGCTGGCCTGCAAGGTCGTTACCAACTGCAGGCAGAGGCTTCTGGCAGTTGGCGCTTGAGCTTCGACAACGCCCCGGCAGATGCCGTGGTGGACTGGTTGCTGGGCAACGCTCGTTTGTTTTCCCTGGAGGTGTCCGAGGCGCGTTTGCAGCGCGCACCGGAGGCTGTCGACAACTCGGCCGGCACTGTGTCCGGGACCGTTCGCATGGATCAGGCGCTTGGCGCTAAGGAAGCTTCATGAAGTGGTCAGTCCCGCCTTTTCGTTTGGCCGCACCGCTGTTGGTGCTTACCCTGAGCGCGTGCAGCAACAGCCCGCCCACCCAACCGTTGCTGGTGGACAGCGAACTTGGCCAGCCGTTGGCCGAGACCCGGCGCAGCGACACGGCGCTGGATCGCCAGCGCGAACCTGCGCCCAGGCCTCCCGTACAGCATCAGGTGACCAACAGCGCCCGTGGCCACGCGCCGGCAGTCGTCAAGGCGCGCAACCCACTGGGTGACCAACCGGTGCAACTCAATTTCGTCGATGCCGATATCCAGGCCGTGGTGCGTGCATTGTCGCGCGCCACCGGCCAGCAATTTCTGGTGGACCCGCGGGTGAAGGGCAACCTGACCCTGGTCACCGAAGGCCAGGTGCCGGCACATCAGGCCTACGACATGCTGCTGGCCGCACTGCGCATGCAGGGTTTCAGCGTGGTCGATGTGGGCGGCGTGGCCCAAGTGGTGCCTGAGGCAGATGCCAAATTGCTCGGCGGGCCGATCTACAGTGCCGGCAGCAGCGGCATGCAGACCCGCACCTTTCGCCTGCAATACGAGAATGCGGTGAACCTGATCCCGGTGCTGCGCCCCATTGTGTCGCCGAACAACCCGATCAATGCCTACCCCGGCAACAACAGCATCGTCATCACCGACTACGCGGAAAACCTGGCGCGTGTGGCGCAGATCATCAATGGCATCGACACCCCCAGCGCCATCGACACCGACGTGGTGAAGGTGCAGAACGGCATCGCGGTGGACATCGCCGGCATGGTCGCCGAGTTGCTGGAGACCCAGGGCGCGGACCAGACCCAAAAGATCAACGTGGTCGGCGACCCGCGCTCCAATTCGATCATCATCCGCTCTGGCAGCCCCGAGCGTACGGAGCTGGCGCGCAACCTGATCTACAAACTCGACAATGCGCAGAGCAACCCCAGCAATATGCACGTGGTGTACCTGCGCAACGCCCAGGCGGGCAAGCTCGCGCAGTCGTTGCGCGGCTTGCTCACCGGCGAAAGCGACTCCGGCGTGAGTGACGAAGCCCGTGGCAAGCTCAGCGCCATGGGCAGTACCGGCAAAAATACACAGACCGCGAGCAATGCACAGAACAGCAGCGGCACGCCTACCGGCAGTGGGGTGCCGCCGGGCTACAGCCAAAACACGCCATCCACCGGCACCACCAGCAACGATCAGGACACCGCCTTCAGCGCGGGCGGCGTGACTATCCAGGCCGACGCCACCACCAACACCTTGCTGATCTCCGCGCCGGACCCGCTGTACCGCAACCTGCGCGAAGTGATCGACATGCTCGACCAACGCCGCGCCCAGGTGGTGATCGAAAGCCTCATCGTCGAAGTGAGCGAGGACGATGCCACCGAGTTCGGCGTGCAATGGCAGGCGGGCAATTTGGGGGGCAAGGGCGGTTTTGGTGGCGTCAATCTGGGGGGCAGTGGGTTGAACGGTACGCCGACCAGCAAGACCAGCATCGACGTGTTGCCCAAGGGCCTGAATATCGGCCTGGTCAATGGCACCGTGGATATCCCCGGCATTGGCAAGGTGCTCGACCTCCAAGTTCTGGCCCGAGCCTTGAAGAGCAAAGGCGGCACCAACGTGCTGTCCACGCCGAACCTGCTGACCCTGGACAACGAGGCCGCGAGTATTTTTGTGGGGCAGACGATCCCGTTTGTCACCGGCAGCTATGTGACCGGCGGTGGGGCACCAGTAACAACCCGTTCCAGACCGTGCAGCGTGAGGAAGTGGGGCTGAAATTGAATGTGCGGCCACAGATTTCCGAGGGCGGCACGGTGAAGCTGGATATTTACCAGGAGGTCAGCAGCGTGGACACGCGGGCGTCGGTGGACGCGGGCACGGTGACCAACAAGCGGGCGATCGACACCAGCATTTTGTTGGATGACGGGCAGATCATGGTGCTGGGCGGTTTGCTGCAGGATGGCTACAGCCAGAGCAATGATGCGGTGCCGTGGTTGTCGGATATTCCGGGGTTGGGGGCGTTGTTTCGCAATGAGAAGCGCGCTGTGAGCAAGACCAACCTGATGGTGTTCTTGCGGCCCTATATTATTCGCGACAGTGGGGCGGGGCGCAGTATTACGTTGAATCGTTATGAGTTTATGCGTCGGGCGCAAGGTGGGTTGCAGCCGGAGCATAGTTGGGCGATGCCGGATGTGCAGGCGCCGCAGTTGCCTTCGGTGGAGAAGGCGATACCTGGGCAGTTGGGGCCTCGGGCGGTGATTCGGGCGGTGCCGCAGTGACCGCGTGTATATCCGTTGCTGCGGTAACGGCTACTTATGGTTCCGCTCTTACAGCGGCTCACTTTTGGAAAGGCCCAAAAGTAAGCAAAAGGCCTTCGCCCCACCACTCGGTGTCTCGCCTAGGCTCGACATGCCCTCACTCCGGCTTTTGGAGCGTGGGCCGCCGCGATGGGCCATCCTTGGCCCAGCGCGGCTAACCCGGCGTCCTGCCGGGTTACCCACGCTCCAAAGCCTGCGTTCGGCCAGCGTGGTTTAACGGGGCGACTCAGATCAAAAGCCAAAGCGCGGCGGCCTTATAGCCGACCGATATTGTCTGCCGACCGCAGTCTAAATGTGGGAGCGGGCTTGCTCGCGAAGAGCTTGAGGGCGCCGTGTTGAATCAGGTCTCCTGCGTTATCGTTAACCACCATCGCGGGCAAGCCCGGCTCCCACAGGGAAATGCGTGCGCCCCAGAGACCCGGTCGGCTACCAGGCCGCCGCGCTGTGTTTTTGATGTTGATCTTAGGCGCCCCGTTAAACACGCTGGCCGGAATTCGGCATGGATGTGGGGGGTAAACCGGCAGGGATGCCGGTTTAGCCGCCCGCGCCATGGATGGCGCGTGGCGGCGGCCCCCACATCCATGTCGAATTACGGGCACACCGAGCCTAGGCGAGGTGCCGAGTGTTGGGGCAAGAGCGTTTTGCTTACTTTTGCGCTTTTCAAAAGTGAGCCGCCGTAAGGGCGGAACCTTAAGTAGCCGTTATCCAAAAAACGGATATGTACACCGAAAACAGGACCAACCCCATGAGCCTGCTTCCCTACGCCTGGGCCAAATCCCAACGCATCCTCCTGCGCCCCAGCAGCGAGGGCACGCTACTCACGGTATGCCCCTCAACCCCCGGCTGGTCCATCAGCGAAGTCCAGCGCCAGTTCGGCCAGTCCCACATCGAACAGGTCCGCGATGACGAACTCGACGGCCTGCTCACCAGCGCCTACGCCGACACCGGCAGCGCCGCCGCCGTCGTCGGCGCCGCCGAAAACGAGGTCGACCTCGACCGCCTGATGCAAGACATGCCCGAAGTCACCGACCTACTCGACACCCAGGACGGCGCCCCGGTGATTCGCATGATCAACGCCTTGCTCACCCAAGCCGCCCGCGACGAGGCCAGTGACATCCACATCGAACCCTACGAAACCCATTCCGTGGTGCGCTACCGCGTCGACGGCACCCTGCGCGACGTGGTCTCACCCCGCAAGGCTCTGCACGGCGCGTTGGTGTCGCGCATCAAGATCATGGCCCAACTCGACATCGCCGAAAAACGCCTGCCCCAAGATGGCCGTATTGCCCTGCGTGTGGCGGGCAGGCCGATTGATATTCGGTGTCGACGGTGCCCACCGGCCATGGCGAACGCGTCGTCATGCGCCTGCTGGACAAACAAGCCGGGCGCTTGCAACTGGAGACATTGGGCATGGAGCCGCAACTGCTGGCGCGGCTGGACACGTTGATCCGCCAACCCCACGGCATCGTGCTGGTCACCGGCCCCACTGGCAGCGGCAAGACCACCAGCCTGTATGCGGCCCTGGCCCGGTTGGATGCGAGCACCAGCAATATCCTCACCGTGGAAGACCCGGTGGAATACGACCTGCCGGGCATCAGCCAGATCCAGGTGAATGCCAAGATCGACATGACCTTCGGCCTGGCCCTGCGTGCGATCCTGCGCCAGGACCCGGACATCATCATGATCGGCGAGATACGAGATCTCGAGACCGCGCAAATTGCGGTGCAGGCCTCGCTGACCGGTCACTTGGTGCTGGCGACGTTGCACACCAACGATGCGGTATCGGCGGTCAACCGGCTGATCGATATGGGGGTCGAACCGTTCCTGCTCGCCTCATCGCTGCTCGGTGTATTGGCCCAACGCCTGGTGCGCCGCCTGTGCCCGCATTGCAAGCAGGAAGACCCGGCCGCACCCGGCACTTGGCGTCCGGTGGGTTGCGCGCAGTGCAACGGCATTGGCTACAGCGGGCGTACCGGTATCCATGAGTTGTTCTGCGTCGACGACGATGTGCGCAGCCTGATCCATCAGGGCGCCAACGAGCAGGACCTGCGCATGGCTGCCCGCCGCGCCGGGATGTTGAGCATGCGTGAAGACGGTGAGCGCTGGGTACGCAGCGGCGCCACTGCGCCCGAAGAAATCCTGCGCGTAACACGGGACGCCTGATGAATCGCTATCGCTTCGAGGCCGCCGATGCCAGCGGCAAGGTCGAGTCCGGGCATGTGGAGGCCGACAGCCAAAGCGCGGCGTTTGCCAGTCTGCGCAGCCGGGGTTGACCGCACTGCTGGTGCAGCTCGAAGGCAATCAGCCGACGGCGGGCGGCAGTAGTCTGTTCAGCGCAAAGCTGTCGGACAACGACCTGGCCTGGGCCACACGCCAGTTGGCGAGCCTGCTGGGTGCCAGCTTGCCGTTGGAAGCCGCGTTGAGCGCGACGGTGGAGCAGGCCGAGAAAAACACATCGCCCAGACCTTGAGCGCGGTGCGCGCCGATGTACGCGGCGGCATGCGCCTGGCGGATGCGTTGGCGGCACGGCCACGGGACTTCCCGTCGATCTACCGCGCGTTGATTGCAGCCGGGGAGGAGTCCGGTGACCTGGCCCAGGTGATGGAGCGCCTGGCTGACTACATCGAGGAGCGCAACAACCTGCGGGGCAAGATTCTTACCGCATTCATCTACCCCGGTGTGGTGGGGTTGGTGTCGATCGGCATCGTGATTTTCCTCCTCAGTTACGTGGTGCCCCAGGTGGTCAGCGCGTTTTCCCAGGCGCGCCAGGACCTGCCGGGGCTGACCTTGGCGATGCTCAATGCCAGCGACTTTATCCGCGCCTGGGGCTGGTTGTGTTTTGCCGGCATCGTCGGCGGTTTTTGAGTTGGCGCCTGTATCTGCGCAATCCCGTGGCGCGCCTGAATTGGCACAGCCGGGTGCTGCGGTTGCCGTTGATCGGGCGCTTTGTGTTGGGCCTGAACACGGCGCGCTTCGCCTCGACCCTGGCGATCCTGGGCGGCGCCGGTGTGCCGTTGCTGCGTGCCTTGGAAGCGGCGCGGCAAACCTTGTCCAATGACCGCCTTGATCAGTGCGTCAGCGACGCCACCGCCAAAGTGCGTGAAGGCGTCAACCTGGCGCCGGCGCTGGCGGTGGAGAAGGTGTTCCCGCCGGTGCTGATCCACCTGATCGCCAGCGGCGAAAAGACCGGCTCGCTGCCGCCGATGCTGGAGCGGGCGGCGCAAACGCTGTCCCGTGATATCGAACGCCGCGCAATGGGCATGACGGCGTTGCTGGAGCCTTTGATGATCGTGGTGATGGGGGCCGTCGTACTCGTCATCGTCATGGCGGTATTGCTGCCCATCATCGAGATCAACCAACTCGTCACCTGAACACGCGCAATCAAAAAATGTGGGAGCTGGCTTGCCTGCGATAGCGGTCTGTCAGTTGGCACATTTTTAGCTGATCCACCGCTATCGCAGGCAAGCCAGCTCCCACATTAGTGCGCTGTGTTTTCAGTCTCTCAGCCAAACTCGGGTTCCTCATTTCGTCACATCTCAGGCCCTGTGCGGCCTCCAGCCACGCTCGCTGAAACCCCTCTGTCATCTCTCCCCAAACCGCTCAAAACCATGACCAAAACACCCGAGAATCTTTTTTAAAATCAAGGATTTCCTCCCGAGGTTTTTTCCCACAAACGTCATCGGAAACTGCGACTTTCTCTCCATGGTTTTCACCCCTGGCCACCCCCCGCTTCAGGCTTGGGACCGAAGCCATGGCGTCATGCAAGAGCCATCTACCCCAAACGTACAAACACGACGAAAGGAGATTCTTCATGTTTAAGCGCAACGTTCTCGCGGTATCCATGACCCTCGCTGCACTGTGCTCGGCCCAGGCTGCAATGGCTGACATCAACGGCGGCGGCGCGACCTTGCCGCAAAAGCTGTACTTGACCCCTAACGTATTGACTGCCGGTTTTGCCCCGTACATCGGCGTAGGCAGCGGCAAAGGCAAGATCGCGTTCCTGGAAAACAAGTACAACCAATTCGGCACCGACACTACCAAGAACGTTCACTGGGCCGGTAGCGACTCCAAGCTGACCGCGACTGAGCTGGCGACCTACGCTGCTGACAAAGAGCCGGGCTGGGGCAAATTGATCCAAGTGCCTTCGGTGGCCACGTCCGTTGCAATCCCTTTCCGCAAGGCAGGTGCTAACGCGGTTGACCTGAGTGTCAAAGAGTTGTGCGGTGTGTTCTCTGGCCGTATCGCTGACTGGAGCGGTATTACCGGCGCAGGCCGTAGCGGTCCGATCCAAGTGGTTTATCGCGCTGAAAGCAGCGGCACCACTGAGTTGTTCACCCGTTTCCTGAACGCCAAGTGCACCACTGAACCGGGCACCTTTGCCGTCACCACGACGTTCGCCAACAGCTACAGCCTCGGTCTGACGCCGCTGGCCGGTGCTGTTGCCGCTACCGGTAGCGACGGTGTAATGGCTGCCTTGAACGACACCACTGTCGCTGAAGGCCGCATCACCTACATCAGCCCTGACTTCGCCGCCCCAACCCTGGCTGGCCTGGACGACGCTACCAAGGTTGCCCGAGTTGGCAAGGGCGTGGTCAACGGTGTTGCCGTCGAAGGCAAGTCGCCAGCCGCTGCTAACGTAAGTGCTGCCATCAGCGTCGTACCGTTGCCAGCTGCAGCTGACCGTGGCAACCCTGACGTGTGGGTGCCAGTGTTCGGTGCTACCACTGGTGGCGGTGTAGTGGCTTACCCAGACTCGGGCTACCCGATCCTGGGCTTCACCAACCTGATCTTCAGCCAGTGCTACGCCAACGCCACTCAGACTAGCCAAGTGCGTGACTTCTTCACCAAGCACTACGGCACCTCTGCCAACAACGACGCGGCCATTGAAGCCAACGCTTTCGTACCGCTGCCAACCAACTGGAAAGCCGCTGTTCGTGCCAGCTTCCTGACCGCCAGCAACGCCCTGAGCATCGGCAACACCAACATCTGCAACGGCAAAGGTCGTCCTCAGTAATCGACGCCTGACCGCCGCGCAACACCAGATCAGCAACGGCCTGTGCCGTTGCTGATTTTGCGTTTGCGCCCGCCATTACCAGCCCTATATGAACTTTGCATGACAGAAGTTCAGTCGTGCCTTGCGCCAACCGCCTAACCCTCATACGTGAGCGTGTCTTGCCCGCTGTGCGATGACACATGTGCGATAACAAACAAGGAATTTCCAGATGGTCCGCTGCAAACCAACGGTAAACCGCAAAGCCCAGACCGTGTTGCGCCTCAAGCCCCTGGCGCAGGCCATCGCCTTGTTGATGGTGGCGGGTAACGCCCATGCCGCCACGGCGTTCAGTGCCGGCTGGTTTGCCGAGAAAGGTGCGTCTCAAGCGACCACGGCGGCACGCGTGAACGGCGGGCAGGTGCCGG
Source organism: Pseudomonas poae (assembly GCA_004000515.1). Lineage (GTDB taxonomy): Bacteria > Pseudomonadota > Gammaproteobacteria > Pseudomonadales > Pseudomonadaceae > Aquipseudomonas > Aquipseudomonas cremoris. The sequence goes on along the minus strand of CP034537.1, from coordinate 5,606,601 downwards.
GGATTCCTTCGTTGAACGAGCAGGCACGGGTCAACCAGCAGTTGGCGCGTTCAATTAGCACGCTCAACACCAGCGTCGCGGCGATTGCCGCCCAGCAGGCGGCGCAGGCGGCGGGACGGCAAGCGGCGTTCGGCCAGGTGTCGAACGTTCCCGATGGCCTCGGCAAGGGTGGCCTGCAAGTCGATAACAGCCTCACCCAAGGCTGGACCAACGCCAAGAACCCGACGCAGACTCAATCCGGTGGCAAGACCACGGTGACCATCGAGCAGACCGCCGACAAGGCGATTCTCAACTGGGAAACCTTCAACGTCGGGCGCAACACCACCGTGGACTTCCAGCAGCAGTCCAACTGGGCTGTGCTCAACCGCGTCAACGATCCCAATGCACGGCCGAGTGAGATCCAGGGCCAGATCAACGGCGCCGGCACGGTGATGATCATGAACCGCAACGGCGTGGTGTTCAGCGGCACCAGCCAGGTCAACGTGCGCAACCTGGTGGCCGCCGCCGCGAACATCACCGATGAGCAGTTCACCCAGCGCGGCATTTACGTGGATGCCACCGGCACCCAGCCAACCTTACCGATGCGGCGGGCAGGTCGAGGTGCAACGCGGCGCGTTGATCCAGACCCACAGCCCGGCCACCTCCACAGACTCCGGTGGTTACGCCCTGTTGCTGGGTTCCGAGGTAGAGAACGCCGGCACCATCATTACTGCCAAGGGCCAGACCACCCTAGCGGCTGGCGACAGCTTCTACATCCGCAAGGGCGTCGGTACGAGCGGCAACGACCGCTCCACCACCCGTGGCAATGAAGTGGCCACCACCCTCAAGGCTGGCAGCACTGCCGGCAAGGTCACCAACAGCGGCCTGATCATGGCTTCTACCGGCGACATCACCCTGACCGGTCATCAAGTGCTGCAGAACGGCGTGGCCCTGGCCAGTACCTCGGTGGACACTCGCGGCACCATTCACCTGCTCAACTCCGCCACCGACACCACCGGCAGCGTGACCCTGGGGAGGGCAGCACCACCGCCATCCTGCTGGACAGCAGTGGCAGCACCGCGCTCGACAGCCAAAAAAACAACGGCCTGACTCAGTTTGATGGCTTGGGTAACCCTCTGATCACGGGGCCTTCAACAATTTGAGTGGCGTGGCCGACCGTACCGATCAGTCGCGCATCGAGATCGTCAGCGGCGGCACCGTGGACTTCCAGAAAGGCTCGATTACCTTGGCCACCGGTGGCCAGGTTGCCGTCAGCGCCGCTGGGCGCAGCCTGGTGCGTGATGGCGCAATGATCGACGTGTCGGGCGCCATCGGCGTCAAGGTGTCGATGGAAGCCAACAACATCAAGATCAACGTGCAGGGCAACGAACAGCGTGATGCGCCGATCAACCGCGACAGTGGGCAACTGATCAACAACGACGTGTGGGTTGACCTGCGTGAGCTGGTGTTCGTCCCGGCAGGCACCAATGGCTACGCGACGGACCGCTGGTACACCGCCGGCGGTTTGCTGGAAGTGGGTGGATACCTGGGCACTCAAGGTCATTCGGTGGGCGAATGGATGGCCCAGGGCGGCACCGTGACCTTCACCGGCAAGGACGTGGTGACCCAGCAGGGCGCGCACATCAACCTGTCGGGTGGCACCGTGGATGTGCAGGGCGGTTATATCCAGCAAACCTGGCTCAAAGGGCCGGATGGCCGGTTGTATGAGCTGTCGCGCGCCGGGCGACATTCTGTATTCGGGCATCTACAAGGGCTATGAATCCACCAGCGCACGCTGGGGTCAGACCGAGTATTTCTACAATCCGTTGGTCGCTCAGCAGCGTCGCTATGAGTCGGGCTACACGGTGGGTCGCGATGCAGGCAAGTTGGTAGTCGGCACGAGCAGCGCAGTGCTGGAAGGCCAGGTGATCAGCGATGTGTTTCAAGGGGACCGCCAGACCCAGGCGCCGAATATCAACCTTGACGGTTACCAACAGTCGCAGAAGGCGATGGCCCAGCGCGCGCAGTTGATCATTGGCCAGTACACACCGATCTACAACAAGACCACCGGTACCCTGCGCTATGCCCTGAACGGCACCGCTGACAATGTGCTGATCGACAGCAATATCCAAAAGATCGCCGAAGGCCTGGACCTCACCACGGCGCTGCCGGCGGATCGCCAGGGCAAGCTGGTACTCGACAGCGACCAACTCAGCGGCTTCCAGCTGGGCGCAATCAAGGTCGGCGCCAAGCAGCAGATTACGGTTAACGGCGCACTGAGCGTGGCGGATGGTGGGGATATCACCCTGTTCGGGCCAGGGGTCGCTATCAACGCGAACCTCACGGCCCACGGCGGCAGTATCAACGCGGGCAACATCCTTAATCAGATCAATCTCAACTCGGGTAACACCGTAGGGGATGTGATCGTGCCTGGTAGCGGGCGGGTCGATGTGGCAGCAGGCGTCAAGCTGGATGCCACCGGGCGTTGGAACAACCTGGTGCTCGACCCGAACAATCGCGACGGCGTGGCGTATGTGAACGGCGGCAAGGTGTCGCTGCGCAGCACCGGCGATGTGAACCTGGCGACCGGCAGCGTGGTGGACGCCTCTTCGGGCGCCACCTTGGGTGTGGATGGCAAGCTCAGCGGCGGCAAGGGCGGCGACGTGACCCTGGCGGCGCAGGGTTCATTGGCCATGGACGGCGAGGTTCGCGGTTATGGCGTCAGCGGTGGCGGCATCCTGGCCCTGCAGGCGCGCAAGGTACAGATCGGCGACAGCGCCACGGCGCCGGGTACCGGCACGTTGCAACTGGCCGGCGACTTCTTCAACAAGGGCTTTTCGGCCTACGACATCACCGGTAATGAGGGGCTGTTGGTCACGGACGGCACGCAGGTGGACGTCACCGTGCCGGTCTTGCACCTGGGTGAGCAGACGTTGGCTACGCCCAGCGGCAGCGACCCGGCCTCGGCCCTTGAGCGCTGGACGCCGGCGCTCTACCAGGAAAAACCCCGTGCAAGGCGTGTTGAGCCAGCGCCGTGGCGCCAGCCTGACCCTGACGGCCGGCTCCAAGGACTCCACCGCGGCACACCTGGCAACCACCGCCTTGACCGTCGGCAACGGTGCCGTGATCAATGTCGATCCCGGCCAGGGTATCAGCCTGCGCAGCGTCGGCCAGCTGACCTTGAACGGCACCCTGAATGCCTGGGGTGGCAGTGTCAGCCTGGGTGGCCTGACGGTGTCACAGCAGACGTGGGAACAGCCCAATGCCATTGGCCATGATCGCTCGATCTGGTGGGCGAAAACGCGCTGATCGATGTCGCATCGCGAGCGATCACGGCGGTGAACAACCGTGGCGATATTTATGGTCGGGTCAGCAACGGCGGCACGATCAGCATCGGCGGCCAGATCGACCTGGCCACTGGCATTGCCAAGGCCGGCGATGTGTTTGTGGTGGTGCGCGAGGGCGCGCGGTTAGACGCGTCCGGTACCCAGGCGGTGCTTGATGTTCCAGGCCAGGGCCGGGTGGCGGTGGCCAGCAATGGCGGTAGCATCAGCTTTGCGTCCAACAACGGTTTGTATCTGGACGGCAGCTTTGTGGCCCGGGCCGGTGGCGCGGGCGCGGCGGGCGGCAGCTTGTCGCTGGCGCTGGAAAGCCCGTATTACGCCAAAACGCGGTGAACGACCGCGTGCTCAAGGTGCGTGAACTGGTCCTCAGTCAAACCCATCAAGCCAGCGCATTGCCGGACGATGCCGACCCGCCGCCGTCAGCCTTGAGTACGGCCATGGCCGCCTCGGCGTGGACCAGATCACCGCCGGGGCTTTGACAACCTGGCCCTGCTCAGCAACGGTTTGCTCAGTTTTGACGGTGATGTGACGTTGAACATGGGCCAAAGCCTGCGGCTTTACAGCACCAGCTATAACCTCAGTGAAGGTGCGACGAGCTATTCGCGTGTCAACCTGTCAGCGCCGTACCTGTTGTTGGCCGGCATCCTTGCCCCCGCAGAGTCCGGCAAAGAAGCCTACGTGCGTGCGGTTCCGGTGCTGGCCAATCCGTCTCAGCTGGCAACCACTGCGCAGTTCAACGCCAGCGCGAACCTGATCGATGTGCGCGGCAGCGTGCTGTTTGGCAACAAGAGCAACCTGCCCCAAGCCAATAACGCTCAGGTCAGCCTGGAGCGTCGCGGGTTTGATGATGTGCAACTGACGAGCCAGGGTGACTTGCGCTTCCTCGCTGGCGCCGGTGCGGACGTGATTGCCCAGGGATCAGTACTCAATTGGTGACTCAGGGTGACATGACCCTGCGCGCGGCGCAGTTGTACCCGGCGACGGAGGTCGGTGCCCGGGTGCTGGCCGGCTATCTGAATGGCAATGCCTCCAATGACACGGGTTTCAACTACGACCCGACGCGCACCTTGACCATCGCTCGTACGGGCGACAGCAACGCTGCCATCCCGTACTCGGCGTTTGGTCGCTTGCAATTGGGCGGCCCGACCATCAAGCAGGGTGGTAGTACGCGCCCCGTTGGGCCTGATCGAAATCGGCAACCTGGGCTCTAGCCGTGTCGAACTGTTGCCGGGCAGCGTGACCTCGGTGAGTGGCAAGGGCCTGGTGCTGCCTTATGGCGGCACCGTGGACGGCCAGGTCTACAAGTACAACGGCAAGACGGTGACGTTCATCGGACAAGGTGGCGCAACCGAAGCCGGCAGCTTGAATGTCGGGATGACCCTGGGTGGACAGTCAGTGGTCGTGCAGCCTGACGCTACCGTGGACCTGTCCGGTGGTGGCGAATTGCTCGGCGCCGGTTTTATTTCCGGGCGCGGCGGTTCCACCGATGCACGCTACAACCCGTTGGTGCAGTTTGGCGTGAACGGCGGCTTCATTCTGCCGGGGCTGGCTACCAACCCGGTGTATGCCATTGTGCCGGGCGTTCAGCCAGGCTATGCGCCCGTCGCGCCGGAAGGCGGCGCGGTGGACCCGATGATCGGCCAGCAAATAACCATTGGCGCGGGCGTGCCGGGGCTGGCAGCGGGCACCTATACCCTGATGCCGTCGACCTATGCCCTGATGCCGGGTGCTTTTCGCGTGGAAATCAATGGCCTGGCAGGCCTGGGCAGCCTCGGTGCAACCCAGCAAATGCGCAATGGCTCATGGTCCACCGCGGGGCGTCTGTCCATCGCCAATACCGGCATCAGCAACAGCACGGCCAGCCAAGTCATCCTGACGTCGGCTGACACCCTGCGCCGCTACTCCCAGTACAACGAAATGAGCTACGCGCAGTACGCGGTAGCCGATGCGGCCAAGCTCGGTATACCGCGCGCATTGCTGCCGGTGGATGCCAAGACCTTGCAACTGGCGTTGCGCCCGGGGGCGGGGGTTGATGCGTTTTCGTTCCAGGGTATCGGCCGCTTTGAGGCCGCTGATGGCGGTTACGGAGGCACCGTAGCCCTTATCAACGCGGATGGTTCCCGAAACAGAATCGAGATCGTGGCGGCGGGCAAGGGCGCCAGCGCCGATTTCAGGGGCGTCAGCGTGGCCGCTGAAAGCCTTAACGCCTTAGGCGCTTCACGTTTGGTGATCGGTGGGATGACGCTGGTCAGGTATGGTCAGGGCGGCAACTACATCCTTGCCACCAAAGGCAGCACCGGGTCGATTATCTTGAGGGAGGGTGCGACCCTGGCAGCGCCGGAAGTGCTGATGCTGACCTCCACCGGTAACATCGTGGTCGAGCAGGGTGCCTCGATCAATACCATTGGCCGTGGCAAGGCCAGTTATGACGCGCGTGACGGCTTCATCTACAGCGTGGCTAACATGTTGGCGGTGTCTAACGGCTTGCTTAACGTGATCGGTGCGCAGCAACCTGACGCCAGTGCGGGCATCCAGCTGGGCGTATGTAACAGTGCAGCTTGCACGGGGCAGACCGCCTTGTATTCCGAGGGCTCTATTGTTGCGCTCACCGACAGCAGCCTGCAGATGGGCGACGAAGTGCGCTACGGCACCCGTCACCTGAACGTGGGGTGTCGAGCATCAACGTTGGCAGCCCCGAAGCCTTGGCCGAGGCGGCGGCGGGCAAGCGCCTGCCAACGGGCATGACCCTCAGCCAGCAGTTGCTTGAACGCTTGCTGCGCGGTGACACCCAGTTCGGCGCCCCGGCGCTGGAAACCCTGCAACTGTCCGCACGTGACAGCTTCAACTTTACGGCACCACCACCCTGGACACCTACGACGCGGTGACCGGCAAGTCCTTGCTGAACAACCTGATGATCTCCACTCCGGCGATCTATGGTTCGGGCAGCGCCAATGACGTGGCGACGATCCACACCGCCAACCTGATCTGGCAGGGGGCCGAGGCGCGGCCTATTCCCGCGATCGCCGGCGCAGCTGGCACCGGTAGCGGGCGCCTTGATATCAACGCCGAGCGCATCGAATTCGGTTACGGGGACTTTGCCCAGCCGAGTAGAACCGCATCCTTTGATCGCCTGGCACTGGGCTTTGCCAACGTCAATTTGAATGCCAGCCAGCGCATTACCACCAACCACAAGGGCAGCTTGTCGGTGTACCAGAGCCAGGGCGCCTACGATCCACGCAAGGGCTTTGTCTACAGTGGCGGCAACCTGAACATTGTCACGCCGCTGATGACCGGTGAGGCCGGCTCGGTGAATCGCATCACCGCCGGTGGCGTCATTGACGTTCGTTCCTCGGGTGGCCCGGTGGGCAAGGCAGAGGGATATGGCGCCGAGCTTTCACTGCAAGGCGACAGCATTCGCCTGGCCAGCGCCGTGGTATTGCCCAGCGGTAAGGTGACGCTGGGCGCGCGGGGCGACGTGGTGTTGACCGACACCTCATTGATCGATGTGGCCGGCCGTGCCATTGCCTTTAACGACCTGACCAAATACAGCGCCGGCGGCGAAGTGCTGCTGGAAAGCCGCGCGGGCAATGTGTTGCAGGCGGCCGGTTCGAGCATCGACCTGTCGGCGCAGCACAACCAGGCGGGCAAGCTGCGCGCCGTGGCGGTGGATGGCGCGACGGGTGTCGTCGACCTGGCGGGCAAGATCGTCGCCGGCAGCAGCGGTGACTACGATGCTGGCGGCACGCGTGTGCCGTACCTGGCGGGCACGGTGGAGATCCAGGCCCAACGCCTGGGCACCAGCGGTACCCTCACCGAGCAGTTTGCGGCGCTCAACCAGCGTCTCAACATTGGCCAGGTGTACGGTGCGCGTAGCTTCCAGCTCAAGCAGGGCGACCTGGTCATCGGCAATGACGTCAAGGCCAACACCGTCAACGTGTCGGTGGACAACGGCAGCCTGCGGGTGACCGGTCGGGTGGACGCCAGCGGCCAGCGGGTCGGCAACATCAACCTGGCCGCCAAGAACGGCCTGACCCTGGACGGCAGCGCAGTACTCGATGCCCACGGCACGCAATTGCGCGTGGACAGCTATGGCCAGATCATTGACTCGCCCAACCGCGCCATCGTGGTGCTGGGCTCCGGCAATGGCCTGTTGACCCTGACCGACGGTGCGCGTATCGACCTGCGCCACGGCACCGACGCCACCGGCAATGACGGGCGCAACCGTGGCACCCTGGAGCTGAATGCCCCGCGGATTATCAACCCGGACGGCACCAGCAATGACATCGCGATTGACGCCCGCGGGCAACTGACGATCGAGGGTGCACGCTCCATCGCCCTCAACGGCATGATCAGCTACGACGATGCCCCACCAAAACCGACGACACACCCAGCGGGCGCCCCTACCAGGCGATCGACAAGGCCTATCTGGACAAAAGCATGAGTTGAGTACCAAGTTCATCGAGGCGGTCCTGAGCAACAACAACCTGCTGCAAAACAAACTCGCCGGCTTGAACAACGCGACCTACGGCGACGTGTTACACGTGCGTCCTGGGGTGGAAATCATCAGCAAGACTCCGGACGGCGACCTGGTGGTGCAAGGCGACCTGGACCTGTCCGGCTACCGCTATGCCAGCCTCAAATCGCCGCAGTTGACCGAAGCCGGCAGCCTGACCCTGCGCGCCGGTGGCGACTTGAATATCTACGGCAGCATCAATGACGGCTTTGCAACGCCAGCTGAGACTGACGATGACAATGGCTGGGTACTGCGTGCCGGCATTGACTACACCGGCGGCACGGTGGTGGTGCCGGGCAGCGGCGTGACCCTGGCAGCTGGCACGCAGTTCCCCGCCGGTGTCACGCTGAATTTCGATGTGCAGACCAATGCCCTGTCGCTGCCTGCGGGAACCCGCTTGCCTGTCGCGGCAAAGCTCACTCAAACCCTGGAGCTTCAGGCCGGGACGGTGTTGGCGGCGGATATCCACGATGCATCCGGCACGCTTTTGTTTGCCGCCGGCACGTTGCTGAGCCAGAACCAGACGCTCGCCGCTGGCACCGTCCTGGAGGCTGGCACGCTGCTGGGCAGCCGAGCCAGCTTCGATAGCATGACCTGGCCCAAAGGCGTGCCGTTGGCTGCAAACCTGACCTTGGCCGGCGATAAAGTCCTGCCACGCGGTGCGCTGTTGCCGTCGGGTACCAACGTCAAACTGCCGGGCGGCGTGGAGTCGGTAGCGCTGCGTGTCGCCGATGCCGGACGCCAGGGCAAAACTGGGCTGTTGCGAAGATGCTGGAGGAGGGCTCGCAGTCGTGGTCGATACGCCTGGTGGCCGGGGCCGATACGCAGGCGGCAGACAGCCGCCTGCTGCAGCCGCATCCATCCACCGGTAACTTGCGTCTTGCCGACAGCCATTACGGGATGTTCGGGGTGCCCGGCGAAGGCTCGGTGGTGTGGACCGAAGTGGGAGCCATCGACTGGTTTGGCGACGCCAGCAAGGCCGGCCAACCGATTGACTTTGTAAACGATGCGTACCTTGGCATGTGTGATGACCTCCTGATTACTGCGCTACGGGCGAAGGGGCTACGCCTTGGCGTCAGGCGGCAGCACCCGCTTCAGCGTGGTGCGCACCGGCGCGGCAGACCTGGAACTGTTGGCCGCGGGTAACTTGAGCATGGAGTCGTTGTTCGGCGTGTACACCGCCGGTAGCTCGTCCACCGGCACGTCGGCCAATGACCCGTATAACCTCAAGCGCGCCGTGGGCAGCAATGGCAAGGTCTTGAGCAATGCGGCGGGTGGCAACGAGAAGCTGGTTGATGGCGGAACCGAAAGCCTCTATCGCGCCTGGTACCCGAATGGGGGCGGCAACCTGTTGTTGAAAGTGGGTGGAAACCTTAGCGGTAACGCCCTCAGTGCGGCATCCGTACGCGTTGGGCGCCCGGTCAATGATCTTGACCATGACTCCGTCAACGTCGGTAACTGGCTGTGGCGCCAAGGCAACGGATTGACCGGCAGCCAGGCACAAGCCACTGCCTGGTGGATCAACTTCGGGTCCTATGCCGCCGGCATAACGGGCAAGACCGACCAGATGGTGGGTTTCACCGGCTTTGGGACCTTGGGCGGTGGCAATCTGAATGTCGACGTAGACGGGAATGCGGGTGTCCTCACCGCTGTGCGCAGCAGCGACAACGCTGTCAACGCCCGTAGCCAAGGCTTGGTCTTGGCGGTCGGCAGTACGGGGCGCGTAGCGGCTGACGGCAGCGTACAACTGACCGGCGGTGGCGACCTGAACCTGCGGGTGGGGGTTGTGAACCCGGCCGCCGGGTACGCCATCGACCAACTCAATGGGGCGTTGGTGGACCTGCGCGGGCATGTGCAGTTGACCGGCGGTGCGCTGGGCAGCCTGACCTTGCGTTATGGCAATCAGAACCGAGAGCAGAGCCCCAGCGAGGTGCGTGCGTACGATCCATTGCGCTCGACGTCCGCCTTGCCGGGCGGCGGCATGAGCCTGCTGCCGGGGGATGCGACCTTCAGCCTGGCGACCCGTGGCGACCTGGTGGTGCAGGAGGTGGCCGACCCTGGGCGGGCGCCACAAATGAACGCTTCGGGCTTCGCGAACGGGTTTGCGCAAAACTGGTTCAGCCTGTGGACCGACCGCACGGCGGTGGACCTGTTCTCCGCAGGGGGCAACCTCACGCCACTGACCCAGACGCTGGAAACCGATATGGCGGCGGTCTATCCCGCCACCCTGCGGTCGCCGCCAGTGGCAGCCTGTATTACGGACGTGCGGCGGCGCAGGACGGGGCCAACGTACCCGCCGTCAAAGCGCTGGTGCTGGCGCCGTCGAGCAATGGGCAACTGGAATTGTTGGCAGGGGATTCGATCTACGGGGGGACCTGACCGTCAGCCGCTCCGGTGCGGCCCCGGCCAGCCTGGCAACCATCTTGAAGCCGGCTTTCATGGGGTTCCTGGCGGATGGGCGGCCTGTCGTGGGCAGCGGCAACGTGTCCAGCGATGGCAGCGTGGTGCGCTTGGGGCTCCATCCGCTGTTCGCCTTCGGCGCCAACACCGCCAGCCTGGCGTGGGCGATGACTTGGAACCTGCACGGTTCTATGCGTTGAGCGGTGACCTGCTGGGGTGAACAGTGGGCGTCAGATCACGATCACGACATCCAGCGATCCGCGCTACAGGCAGACCTATTACGAGGGCGCGGGCCCGGTCTGGATGTTGGCCGGACGCGATATCGTCAGGAGCGGCACCCTGCTCAGTGGCGCCAGCGGCGGCGACGGGAACACCGGTTTCTATACCACCACCGGCAACCTGTTCGTGCATAACGGCCCTACGGATATTTCCGTCGTCAGTGCCGGACGCGACATTCTCTATAGCAGTTTCAACGTCGCAGGCCCAGGCACCCTGGAGTTGACGGCGGGGCGCACGATCCTGATGGAAGACAAGGTTGGCGTGAACAGCGTGGGTGCCGTGGCACCCGGCGACACCCGCCCCGGCGCAAGCATCGTCATGCAAGCCGGTGTCGGTCCCAACGGCCCGGATTATCAGCGCTTCGTCGAGGCTTACCTGAACCCTGCCAACCTGGCGCAACCGGGTGAGTCGATCCAGGGCGGCAAAGTGGCCAAGACTTACGAAAACGAACTGGTCAGCTGGCTCGCCGAGCGCTTCGGTTTTGCCGGCACCGCCGAACAGGCTCGCGGCTACTACGCAGCACTCCCTGCCGAGCAGCAACGGGTGTTTGCCCGCGATGTGTACTTCGCCGAACTCAAGGCGGCGGGGCGTGAGTACAACCAGGACGGCAGTGTGCGCCAGGGCAGTTACCTGCGTGGCCGCGCGGCGATCGCAGCGTTGTTCCCCGAGCGCGACGTGGCGGGCAACCCGATCACCTACAAAGGCGACATCACGATGTTCGGCGGCGCGGGCGTGCACACCAACTTCGGTGGCTCGATCCAGATGCTCACCCCAGGTGGCAGCCAGACCTTCGGTATCGAAGGTGCGGCACCACCGTCGACGGCGGGGTGATTACCCAGGGTGCAGGCGATATCCAGCTGTACTCCCTGGGCAGCATCCTGCTGGGCCAAAGCCGCATCATGACCACCTTTGGCGGCTCGATCATGGGCTGGACCGCCGAGGGCGATATCAACGCCGGGCGGGGTTCCAAGACCACCGTGGTGTACACGCCACCCAAGCGGGTCTATGACAACTGGGGCAACGTGAGCCTGTCGCCATCGGTGCCGAGCACCGGCGCGGGGATCGCCACGTTGAACCCGATTCCGGAAGTGCCGGCGGGGGACATCGACCTGATCGCCCCGTTGGGCACCATCGATGCGGGCGAGGCGGGCATCCGGGTGTCGGGCAACATCAACATCGCCGCGTTGCGGGTGGTGAACGCGGCGAACATCCAGACTCAGGGCAAGTCTTCCGGGGTGCCGGTGACAGCCGCCGTCAACACCGGCGCCATGAGCTCGGCCAGTGCTGCGGGCGCAGCGGCGTCTCAGGCAGCCGAAGACGCGGCGCGCAGCCAACAGGCAGCGGCCAAGCAAGGCCGCCCCTCGATTGTCACGGTGGAAGTGTTGAGCTTTGGCAGCGAGCCGGTTGAGCGCAGCCCGCAGGAAGGCCAGAAAACCTCGGGCTACAACCCCAACAGCCCGGTGCAAGTGCTGGGTGCCGGGCCGCTGGGTGAACAGGCGCGAGCACGGTTGACGGATGAGGAGCGCAAGCAAATCAGCCTGTAGGACTTTTGAAGGACCTCTCGATGTAACCTTTTGGGGCGATCAATGATCGCCCCTTTTTTAGTGATCATCCTTGAGGGTCTTGAAGCCTTCGATGCGCTTGATCAGGCGGGTGTTTTTCGCCGAATCGGCATTGCCGAACAGGAACGAGAAGTCCGAGGCCAGGTTGGATTTACCGGCAATGGCCGCGTATTGGTGGCAGTCGTTGCAGTTGTCGTTCTGCACGTAGGTTTCCAGGGTGGTGTTGGCCACGGGCACGCTTTGATCGCTGACGTACGGCCCATAGGACAACGGCGTCTTCACGTTCGGCCCCGGCCCTGGTTCGTTGGGGGCGTTGGGCGTCTTGGACCACAGCACATTCACCAGTTTGTAGTACTGGAACACCGATTGCCCTTGGGTCTGCTGGGCAAACGTCTGCTGTACTGCCGCATTCAGCGCCTGCATGTCCTGTGGCAAGGCATTGGCCCGGGTGGCCTGCACCGGTTGCTCAAGTGGCGTGCAATTGGGCGGTGCGTGGGTGGCGTCGCATTGCACCCGCGCCACGTTCGGCGTGCAGGCGTCGCCCGTACAGGCAGGGTTGTTGAACGTGTAGCCCTGGGGCGGCGGCGTGTCACCGGCGTCGGGCACATTGTCGACTTGCTCGAAAGTGGTCCAGATAAAATTCGGCTGGGTCTGGGTCTTGTTGATGATGTGCAGGCCCACCAGGCCTACTACTTCCTGGGTGCATTTGAGGGTGTCGGGGCGTTGCAGCCAGGCCACGGTGGTCAGGTAGCGTCCATACAATTGCGGCTGGTTGGTGAGCACACGCCAAGCGGCCTTGAGCTCGAGGGCGCCGAGTTCTTCCTGGGGCAGGGCGTTGGTCGGCAGTTCACGCACTAGCTTGCCGGCTGGCAACGACAGGCCTGCCGGGTGCCGGTTGTCGCTGTTCTGCGCCACGATCAATTGGTTGGCGGCGTCGTACAGGCCGTTGTCGACGATGTAGTCGAACTCCGCCTTGCCGACTTTGCGCTCGAAAAACACCAGGTTGCCGGCCTGATCCGTCAGCCAGCCACCGGAGGCTTCCATGATCGAATCGGGCAAGGTGACCTGCGTGCCGCTGGACAGGTGAAAGCGATGCGCACGGTTGATCGCGCTTTCCGAGGTAGCCGTGATGAACTTGCGCGCTCCCGACGAGAACGCCTTGAGGGTGTTGCTGGCGGTGCAATTGGACGGCACCAGGGTTTGCACGCCCCAGCCGGAGGGCTTGGCAGCACCGGGCAGGAAGATGTCGCTGGCGTCCTTGTAGCTGGCCCATACCGGCGCGTTGCTCATCGGCTGGCCGGGCGTCGGCGGTACGCCGAAGTGTGCGGCGCTGCTGTTGGGGTCGGGCTCTCCCGCCAGGGCCGGGTTGGCGGGCCAGCCAGGGTTGACCGGCCAGTTCATGGCGATAAACAACTGCCAGCCAAAACAGTTGAGAAACGCTTGCTCGGTACCGAAGTTATTGACGGGTAGAAACCCACCGCTGGCAGGGTTGAACACCAGTTGCTGGACGCACGATTGCGCGTCCGACGCGCTGGCCGGTTGTGGCGCCAGCAGGGCAGCAGCGCACAGGCCAGCCACCCCAACATACTCAAGCGTGCCCGGCGAAGCGGGCGAGGCCATCCGTACATGATTGCATTCCTTGCTCAAGGCTTTTAGGGAAGCCGCCCATGCCTGGCATGGGCGGCGGGTGGCACTCAGGCGTCGGGCACCAGCGCCAGGCCGCTTTCCCACGGGTGCTGGGTGGCGCTGGGGTTGGCGGCTTCGGCAGGGTTGAGGGCGCGCACGGTAACCAGTCCCGGCGCGGCCGTGCTGCTCACGTTGATGGTCATGATGTAGCCCTGGGTACCGCCGCCATCGGTTTGCCCGGGAATCGCCGAGGCATCCGGCAGGAACTGCGTGACCTGGGCCGTGACCCCTGGGTTGGAGAACTGTATCCGTGCGTTCGCCGCTGTGGTCTTGAGGTCGGCGCCCTGGACCACTAGCACGAACTGGCCGGATGAACCGGGTGCCAACGAGGCGGGCAAGTCGGTGGGCGACTGGCCGTAGAACAAGTCCAGCGGCAGCAATTGCACCGGCCAGGGTTGCGCATCGGTGTTGTTCGCCGCCACGCAGTCACTTTCGCCGGGCGTGGCGGTGAGCGGCGCCGGGGTCACGCTGAGGGCGACGTCGAGCTGCTCGGCGATCACCCACACATAGTCGATCGGCGTGCCGTTGATGGTGATGTCGTTGATCGAGAACCCTGCACTGAGTGGCACTTCAAAGACCGCCTGCAGGATCTGGTCGGACGCGTTCGGCCCCGTGCCGGCACTGCCACGCGTAACGCGCCAATAACCACTCACATCCTGGCCTTGCGGGCCTTTCCAGGTGCTGAAGGATTTGGGTTGTTGCAGGTACAGGCCGATGGGGTTGGTCAGGGACAGCAGGTTCTTGACCGCCGCCTGGTTGGCGGAAAAACCGATATGCGGGTCGGAGTTGCGGTAGTTCTGCCCATATTGGGCGCAGCAGATCAGGCTTTGCTGGTTGGCGCTGCTTTTGATCGGCCGCAGGATCGTGGCCGCGGCGGCCAGGTAGATCTCGGCACTCAGGGTATTGGGGCCGGACGTCAGGTGCATCGCACCGCCCGACACCCCGGCAGCCGCACGGTGCCCGAATTCCATTTGTTTACGGTGTCATAGGCAGGGCGGCCCGTGGTCTCATCGATCACCGGGTCGCCGGCTTTGCCGGTGGGGCCGTCGGCGGTGTAGCGCAGGTACAGGTCTTCGAGTTTTACCTGCGGGTCGACGTACGCCTGGTACAGCCCCAGCACCGCGTTCGGGTCGATGTTCCACATGGTCAGGAAATACGCCGGGTTCTCACTGGTGAACTGGATGCTGCGCATATTGCCGTTGGGGTCGCGGGTGATCGACCACTCGCAATACTCATCCAGCCAGCCCCGTGGGCCATTGGGCGAGAAGTCGGCGTAGGGGCCGTTCCAGTTGATGGACTTGCACAGCACGCTGGGGATCTGCAGCTGGGTGGCGGCCGGGTCCGGGTACAGCGAATAGAGCGTGCCGTTGAGGGTGATCTGGCCGTGGTCGGTCAACTGCATCACTTGGTCCAGGGTCATGGCCTGGCCATTCAGTTGGGGCACCACGGCGGCGCCATTGTTGTAGAAGAAGGTCCACAGCCGATTGGGGAACGGTTGCCAGGTGATCGTCACTGGGGCAGCGTGCCGTAGCCGCTTTCCAGCGGGTTGTAATACCCCGAGCGCGGGGCGTCGTTGAGGTTCGACCAGGGGTTGCCGATGACCGACATCTGGGTCCAGCCGGTGACGTTGTTGTTCCAGTCCGTTTCAAACTGCGGCAGCTGATTTTCCAGGCCCAGCCGGTTGTAGTCCTTGGGGGCTTGTTCGGCGGGCGAGGTGAATTGCTTGAACGGCGTGCTCATGTCGATTCTCCAGCGTGGGTGGATGCAGCAGTGGCACAGCAACCGGCACCCGGGGCGGGACCGGCAGAAGTGTGGCGTGGGTCGTCCCACACCAGTTGGGCGGTAAAACCAGGCAGCGGCGCGTAGGCGTCGGGGGTCAATACCTGGCCACTTTCCAGATGGGTCACGCGCAGCGATAACTGCGCCGCGTCACTCGGCCCCAGGTTCAGCGCCTTGACGCTGCGCGCCGCATTCAACGCACGCGATACGCCCTGGGTAATGCAACGGCCCTTGTCATCCACCAGGCCCATGCCGATGCGGCTGAAACGCCCGACGTAGTGCGGGTTGTCGGCATTGACCTGCTGCGCGGTGGCATCGGGCTGGTTGAGAAAGACGTCGATCAGAAAGGTGTCGTGGGTGCAGCGCACATGGTCGAACACCACCCACGGGCCGGTGTTTGTCGCATGCGCCTGGCAGCACGCCGCCGGCTTGGCTGCGCCGAACTGTGGCGCCACCGGCGTACCGTAGTCGTAGCCGATATGCCGGCTGTCCTGGGCCATGTCACCCAGCGTGGTGTAGCGCCAGGCTTCGGCGCTGGTGAAGGTCACCTCATCTGCTGCGTGACCGGCGAAGGGTTGCAACAGGCACTGAGTGGTGTACTGCGCCGCCGGGTTGGCGCGGATCCACACCTCCAGCATGCGGTCGATATTGGCGTGGTAGGAGCAGAACACCGGGTCGAAGGCGGTGTAGGCATTGTCGGCCATGTCGCCGCCGATCCAGCCGTGATAGTTGTCGTGGGGTTGCTCGTAAAGCCCGTCGAAATTCAACGCGCGGTTGGGGTACAGGTTGTCCGGTTGCGGCGGGTCGAACGTGGTGATGTTGGCCCACGGATAGCCCGGCACCTTGCGGCTGACTGAAGGTGGTGAAGGCGAGGGCGTCGATCACCTGCTGTTGGAAGATCCGGCTCATGCCATACAACTGGGTGCGCTCAGCGCGGAACACTTCGCCCTGGGTGTAGAACAACGGATTGCGCTGCACGTACAGGCAGTCCACACCGTCGACGCTGCCGCTGGCGCAGACTTTCGAGCGGCCATCCTTGGCTGCCGCAAAACGCAGCGGGTTGCGCCGTACTTCGCCGGTGTGCGGGTGCACGTAGGTTTCATCGAGAAACGCCTGGGGCAACCCGGCCTCGGGGCTGCCATCGACACTGGCATGTTCGGCCATCCAGTCCCAATACGGGATCGGGCAGTCGATCAACGCCTCCAGATACAGCAGGTAGGCGCGATGCCACAGGGCGAAGGCTTCTTGGTAATGCAGGCACCAATTGGTATGGATGTAGGCGTAGCGCTGCCACGGTGAACCGCTGTCGGGATCGCCAATGTGCATCACATCATCCAGCTTGGCGCGGTACAGGTTCAGCTGTTCGGGGCTCAGGGCTCGGATGTCCGGGCGCACCCGCTTGACAGGGTGTGGCAGCGCCGGTGGCGGGATGCGTTCGGCCAGGTCAAACGGCGAAATACTGTCCCGCCGCCAGCCCTGGTTGACCCACAGGCGAAAGGTTTCCAACGCGTCGATGGGCCAGAATTGCTGTGCGTCAGTGGTCAGCGGCATGTTGCGCGAGGCGAGGTGCTGGTAAATCGTCAGCGACCAGGTCTTGACCGAGTCGAGGTCCTCCAGGAACACGTCGTAGGCATTCATGCAGCCCACCCACGTGGCCGCCACAGCGGCGCGTTCTGCGGCGGGTATCCAGTACGGCGCGCTGAAAAGTCCTTGGATATCAGCGGTCCATGTCGGTTTCGCGACTATCATAAGATCCCTCTCATGCCGCCCTGGGGGCAGGTGTTGGCTGGGCTGCTAAGCTGAATCGATGTTAAGGAGCCACTGCGCAGGATTTGTGCAAATTGGCCCGTCTTCGCGACGGATTCATTGCAATTTTCAAGGACGATTTTCAACCGATGACAGACGCCATGGATCTGAAAATTCTGGGCAGGCTGCAAAGGATTGCGGCCAGAGCCTGGACTTGTTGAGCGACAGCGTAGGGTTGTCGTCCACCAGTTGTTACCGACGCATCCGCCGTATGGAAAGCGTGGGGATTATCAAGGCCAAGGTTGCGGTATTGGATGAGCACAAGTTGGGCATCCAGGTGACCGCGTTTTTTTTGATCAAGCTGGACAAGGACAGCAACGGGATTGACCGCAAGATGCAACACATCCTCGCCAGCCACCCGGAGATCCAGGACTGCTACCTGATGACGGGGAGTTCGATTTTGTGATGGTTGCCAAGTTCAGGGATGCCACGGAGTACACCGATTACATCTATCGGTTTCTGGAGACTTATCGGGAGATTCCGATTCGTACTTATTCGTCGACGTTGGTGGTTAGGACGGTTAAGAAGTCTTATGAGTTGCCTTTGTATGGGGGGTGACGGTGTACATATCCGTTATTTAGGTAACGGCTGATATGGGTTCCGCCCTTACGGCGGGTCACTTTGGAAAAGAGCCCCAAAGTAACCAAAGGGCTCTTGCCCCAACACTCGGCACCTCGCCTAGGCTCGGTGTGCCCGAACGAAGGCTTTGGAGCGTGGGCCGCCGCGATGGGCCATCCTTGGCCCAGCGCGGCTAACCCGGCGTCCTGCCGGGTTACCCACGCTCCAAAGCCTGCGTTCGGCCAGCGTGTTTGACGGGGCGCTTCTAGATCAAAAGCAAGAGCGCGGCGGCCTTAGAGCCGACCGAGATTGTCAGTGGTACGGAGCTTTAATGTGGAGCTGGCTTGCCTGCGATGCAGGCAACTCGGTACATCAGGCATACCCGGTTGATGCCATCGCAGGCAAGCCAGCTCCCACAGAAAAGCAGATTTCACAGGGTAAGGAAGCCGGACACGGTCAAAATGTGGGAGCGGGCTTGCTCGCGAATGCGGTGGATCAGCCAATGAATTTGTTGACTGACACACTGCATTCGCGAGCAAGCCCGCTCCCACATTTGGATCTCCATTTGTCAGGGAGACAGCGGTCTGCTCTGGCTCTGTTTTTGATCTTGATCTTGATCTTGATCTTGATCTTGATCTTAGGCGCCCCGTTAAACCACGCTGGCCGAACGCAGGCTTGAATCCGTGGGTAACCCGGCAGGACGCCGGGTTAGCCGCCCGCGCCATGGATGGCGCGTGGCGGCGGCCCACGGATTCAAGCCGGAGTGAGGGCATGTCGAGCCTAGGCGAGACACCGAGTGGTGGGGCGAAGCGTTTGCTTACTTTTGCGCTTTTCAAAAGTGAGCCGCTGTAAGAGCGGAACCATAGGCAGCCGTTACCTAAATAACGGATATGCCCCCAAAAAAGTCCCCCCAGTCAAAAAATGAAGCTTTCATGACAAAAGTTCGGTAGCTCCCAGCCACCCCGTCTCCCCTATGTAACGCGCTGGACACGATCAAAAGTCGTCTCCAAAGCCGTCAGCAGGACGCCAGGAGTGGGGCATATGGGAACTATGGAACGTTACTCGAAAGTCGGCATGCAGGAGCTCGACCAGCGCCTGTCGAAGATCGTCGAAGCCGCGCGCAAAAAGCCGGTTTCGGTGTACCGCTACGGCGCGCCGTGGGTATGGATCGTCTCCCAGGAAGACTGGCAAGGCGCCCTCAAGGAAGTCTCCAACTACATCCCCGCAGGCCATTCGCTGGTGTTGTTGCGCCCGCAGATCGACGAGGTCATCGACCAACATCGCGACGCGCTACTGGCCGAACCGGGCATGTCGATTGCGCCGCACACTCTGGTGCACATCCTGCTGCTGCAACTGCTGTATTCCGTACCCAGCGAACAGCAACTGCACGAACAGCTCAACTACAACCTGTTGTTCCGCTGGTTCGTCGGCCTGGACCTCAACCAGAAGGTCTGGAGCACCCACCTGCTGACCCGCGACATCGCCACGCTGCTGAACAACCCGCGTGCGGTGCAACTCATCCAGAAAATCATCGGTGAAGTGTTTTGTGGCGCCTTGCTGCACATGCCGGAGTTCTCGCTGAACTTCGCCTTGCTGCATACCTGGCTGGCCCGGCACAGCCATCTTTCGACCACCAACAATTGAGCAGGCCAAACGCCGTACAAACGGCGATGGCGCAAAAACTTAGAGAATCAGGGGGCGGTGTGGAGCATCTGTTCAAGTCAACGCTGGCGCTGTGCTGCCTGACGCTGGGGGCCTTGGCTCAACCCGCGTTGGCGGAAGAGGCCGTTGCGGCACGCCGGGTAGACGTCAATGAGTACTTCGTGCGCGGCAATACCGTGCTCGATGCGGCGGCGATTGAAGAAGCGGTGTACCCGTTTCTCGGCCCGCAAAAGACCTTGGATGATATCGAGGGTGCCCGTGACGCACTGCAAAAGATCTACCAGGCGCGTGGCTACCAGTCGGTGTTTGTCGAGTTGCCGGAGCAGAAGGTCGATGACGGCATCGTCTACCTGCAGGTCAGCGAAACCAAGGTCGGCCGGGTGCGTGTGGTGGGTGCCAAGCATTACTCGCCGGTAGAAATTCGCGATGAAGTACCGGGGCTCAAGGAGGGCGCGGTACCGGATTTCACCACGGTGCAAACCCAGCTCGCCGGGCTCAATCGCGGTGCCGGTCGCCAAGTCACGCCGCTGGTGCGAGAAGGCCAGCGCCCCGGCACCATGGACGTGGACTTGCAGGTGGAAGACCAGAACCCCTGGCACGCTAGCCTCGGTCTGAACAACGACTACAGTGCCGACACCAAAGAGCTGCGCTCGGTCGCAACCCTGGGCTACGACAACCTCTGGCAACTGGGCCACAGCATTTCCCTGACCTATTTCACGGCGCCCCAGGACAGCAACAACGCCAAGGTCTGGTCGGGCTCCTACAGTGCGCCGCTGGATGAGCGCTGGACCTTGCAGTTCTCCGGCTACCAGTCCGACAGCAACATCGCCACCCTCGGTGGCAGCAACGTGTTGGGCAAGGGCCATTCCTACGGCGTGTCGGCGATCTACAGCCTGCCGGCCACCGAAGCCTGGGCCAATTCGTTCTCATTAGGCATCGACTTCAAAGACTTCGATGAAGAGATGAAATTCGGCTCCAGCAGTGACCAGGTGCCTCTCAAATACGCACCGTTCACCCTCGGCTACAACGGCTATCGCTACACCGAGCAATCCCAGTTGGGCCTGGGCCTGAACCTGGTGGTAGGCACCCGCGCCTTCTTTGGCTACGGCAGCGACGCCGAAGAGTTCGACTACAAGCGCTACAAAGCCAGCGCCAGTTTTGCGGTGCTCAAGGGCGACCTGAATTACACCTACACCTTTGCCAACGATTGGCAGTCGGCAACCAAAACAGCGTTCCAGCTGGCCTCGGGACCACTGGTGTCCAACGAGCAATATTCCGCGGGCGGCGCCACCTCGGTACGCGGCTACCTGGCGGCGGAGAGCACCGGTGACGAGGGCTACTTGCTCTCCCAGGAACTGCGTACGCCGTCGCTGGCCAAGTACCTGGGCAGTTACGTGAAGGAGTGGCGCTTTTATGCGTTCGCCGAAGGTGCGCGCCTGCGTCTGCACGACCCACTGCCCGAGCAAGAAGACGAATACAGCCTGGCCAGTGTCGGCCTCGGCACCCGCGCCAGTTTGAGCAAATGGTTGTCCGGCAGCCTGGATTGGGGCTACCCGCTGCTCGATGGACCGAACACCCAGAAACAGGACTCGCGACTGCACTTCAGTGTGCAGGCGACTTTCTGACTTTTTCTTTCGGAGATTTCACCCATGCAACGCCTATTCCTGAGCCTGTTGATCTGCCTGGGCTTCGCGCTCCCGGCCACCGCCCATGCCTGGTGGCAGGACGACTGGCATTACCGCAAGCAGATCACCGTGGACACCACCGCCCAAGGCGCCGCGATCAACCAGGCCCTGGGCCGCACCGCGCTGCTGGTGCGCCTGCACACCGGCAACTTCACCTTTGACGGTGTGAAAGACGACGGCGCTGATTTGCGCTTTGTCAGCGCCGATGACAAGACCGTGTTCAACCACCAGATCGAAAGCTTCGACCCGTTGATGGGCATGGCGTTGATCTGGGTGGATGTGCCCAAGGTCGAAGGCGGCCAACGCCAGGAACTGTGGATGTACTACGGCAACCAGAAGGCCCCGGCCACCGGTAACGGCCAGCTGACGTTCGACCCGAGCTACACCGCGCTTTATCACTTTGACGGTGCCAACGGCACGCCGCCACGGGACACCACGGCCTACGCCAACACCGCGCTCAATGCCACCGGCGCAAGCATCGACGGTGTGATCGGTCGCGCCCTGCAGTTCAGCGGCCAACCGCTGATGTTGCCGGCCAGCCCGTCGCTGCAACACGCCGCCGCTGATGCATTCACTTTTAGCGCCTGGCTGCGTCTGGACCAGGCCAGTGGCGAGCAAGTGGTATTGGCCCGTCGCGACGGCCCTCACAGCCTGCTGTTGGGGTTGAACCAGGGCACGCCGTTTGTGGAAATCGACGGCCAGCGCGCCGTCTCGAGCCAACCGCTGAACCCCGGCCAATGGCAGCACCTGGCGTTCACCGCCGAGGGTGAAAAAAGTCACGCTGTATGTGAATGGTCGTGAAACCGCCAACCTCGCTGTGGCGATGCCGGCATTCAATACTCAACTGGCCCTGGGTGCAGACCTGCCCGACGCGGGCAGCACGCATCAGCCATTCGCCGGTGCCATCGATGAGCTGCGCCTGTCCAGGTGGCACGCCCGGCCACGCTGCTGCTGGCCGATGCCAGTGCACAGGGCGCCGAGTCAAAACTGGTGGCCTACGGTGTGGATGAAGAGCAGTCGGGCTTCGGTTTCGGCAGCCTTGGCTTCTTGCTCAACGCCGTGCCGGTGGATGCCTGGGTGATCATCCTGGTGCTGGTGGCGATGATGTTCCAGTCGTGGGTCATCATGCTGCGCAAGAACCGTCAGGTCAGCCGTGTGAGCAGCGCCAACGAGGTGTTTCGCGAGCACTTCGCGCAGATCGGCACCCGCCTGGAAATGTATGCCGATGACGCCCAACTGAGTGAGCGCCTGACCCACTCTTCGCTGTGGCGCCTGTACCTGGTGGCGGTCAAGGAGATCCGCACCCGTCGCGCCCAAGGCGCCGACACCTCGTCGGTCTCGGCTGCGACCATCGAAGCCATCCGTTGCTCCATGGACGGCGTGCGTACCCGTGAAAACCAGCAACTGAGCTCCAAGCTTTCGACCCTGTCCAACGCCATCGCCGGCGGCCCGTATATCGGCCTGCTCGGGACGGTGCTGGGGATCATGGTGGTGTTCCTCGGCACGGCCATGGCCGGTGACGTGAACATCAACGCGATTGCCCCGGGTATGGCGGCGGCCTTGCTGGCCACGGCCATGGGCCTGTTCGTCGCGATTCCGGCGCTGTTTGGCTACAACCGCCTGATCACGCGCAACAAGGAAGTCAGCGCCGACATGCGGGTGTTCGTCGACGAGTTCATCACCCGCCTGGCGGAGATGCACGGCGAGAGCCAGTCCAGTGAAGCGGCGCACCGTCGCGAGCATCACGCTGCCGTTCCGGCCTGAGGAGAATCAGCATGGCTTCCGTAAACGCCTCCCACGACGATGACGATGATGCCGCCGTCGACAGCATCAACATCACGCCCCTGGTGGACGTGCTGATGGTGGTACTGGTGATGTTCATCCTCACCGCCACTGCCCAGGTATCGGGCATTCAGATTCATCTGCCCAAGGCCAGTGCCTCGGTGTCGCTGTCGGAGGCCAAGACCAAGGCCATCTCCGTCAACGATGGCGGCCAGGTGTTCCTGGATGCCTACCCGGTCACCCTCGGCGAGCTGGAAGAGCGCCTGCGTATTGAGAAAGCGCTGAACCCGGACTTCCCGGTGATCGTGCGCGGTGACGCGTTGGTGCAGTACCAGAAGGTGATCGAAGTGCTCGACTTGCTGCGACGGCTGGAGCTGTCCCAGGTCGGGCTGGTCACCGGCAAACCGAGCCAGGGCTGAGCCATGACCGCACAGATCCCGATCACGCCGTTGCCGGTGAAGAACAAGCCGCCGTTGCGCCCGTTGAAGTGGGGCGCGGGCCTTTTGCTGGGCGCTGTGGCGGCCTGGTTCTTGTGGCAGTGGGCCAATGACATGAGTGGTGTACGCCGCGAAGCGCCGAAGGTGCCGACGATTATTCCGTTGCCGCCACCGCCGCCCCCACCGGAAAAACCCAAGGAGCCCGAGCCCCAGGTCGAGGAGAAAGTCCCGGAGCCGGTGCCTACGCCCGAGCCGGAAGAGGTCAAGCCGGCCGAAGAGGCGCCGCCTTCACCCGCCGATGACTTGGCCAACCCGATGCAGATCGATGGCGATGCGCAGTCTGGCAACGACGGTTTCAACATCGGCGCCGGCAAAGGCGGCGGCATGGCAGGTTCCGGTGGTGGCGGCTTGGGTGCTGGCACCTACAAGCAGTACCTGGCCGGGGTGTTCCAGCGCCTGCTGCGCGAAGACCCGGAGTTGCGCAAGAAGGCTTACACCGTGCAGGCGGACTTGTGGTTGAACGCAGAGGGGCAGGTCACGCGGGCAGAGCTGGCCAAGTCCAGCGGCGATGCCCAGACCGATGCCCAGGTGTTGGCCGCGCTGCGTGCGCCCCATGCCACGCAGCGGGTGCCGGCCTCGGTAACCATGCCGGTGCGCCTGTCCCTCAAGGGCCGTCGCCCGGATTGATCGAACCTTATTTTTGGCAATTTTCTACAGGAGTTGCGTACACATGATTTCCCCGTGAATCGACTGACCCTGGCGGTTGGCATGGTCATCGCGACCCTGGTTGGCCAGGCGGCAGCTGCCCCGGTCGCCCCCTCGGAAAACGTCACCATCAACCTGATCCGGCTGTTGGTGCAGCAAGGTGTATTGACCCAGGACACCGCCAACGGGCTGATCGCCCAGGCCGAGAAAGAAGCCCAGCAGGCACGCCAGGCCAATGCCGCGCCAGTGGTCGCCGCAGGCCCCGCGACAGCGCCAGGTGATGTGCGTGTGCAGTACGTGCCGCAGGCGGTGCGCGACCAGATTCGCGATCAGGTGAAAGCCGAAGTGATGAACACCGCCAAGCAGGAAAACTGGGCCCAGCCCAATACGTTCCCGGACTGGATCTCGCGCATCAGCTTTGATGGCGATATCCGTTTGCGCGACGAGTCGCGTTATTTCTCGGGCAACAACAGCAACCAGATCACCGACTACGCCAAGGTCAATGACACCGGCCCGTATGACGTCAACAAAAGCTCCAACTACAAATTCCCGCCGATGATCAATACCCGCGAGGACCGGGAAAACCTGTTCCGCCTGCGTGCCCGCCTGGGCATGAAGGCCGTGATTTCGCCGGAATGGACCGCTGGCATTCGCCTAGGGACCGGCTCCGACAACAACCCGGTGTCCACCACCCAGACGTTGGGCGGCGGTTTTGGCAAAAAGATATCTGGCTGGACCAGGGCTACCTGACCTGGAAAACCACCGACTACATGACCCTGACCGCCGGGCGTATCGGCAACCCGTTCTATTCCACCGACATGATGTATTCCAACGACCTCAACTTCGACGGTGTGGCCGCGATCTTCAACCACAAGCTCAGCAACGAGTGGGGCCTGTTCGGGACCTTGGGCGCGTTCCCGGTGGAGTACACCTCTGACGCTGCCAGCACCAACGGCATCGACAAGGAAGACAGCGAGACCAAATGGCTGTTCGGTGGGCAAATTGGCGCCGACTGGAAGATCAACCGCAGCAACAGCCTCAAGCTCGCCGGTGCCTACTACCAGTTCAAGGATATCGAAGGCCAACGCTCCAGCCCTTGCAAACCGTGGGCCGGCGCCGCCGGCTGCGACACCGACGGCACGCGGGTGGCCTTTATGCAGAAGGGCAACACCGTGTTCCTGCTGCGCGATATTCCGCTGGACCCGACGGACCCTGCAAAGACCCCGCTGCCGCAATACGTGGGCCTGGCCTCCAAGTTCAATGTGCTGGACCTCAACGCGGTCTGGGACAGCGAGTTGCCGGGCGACTTCAAGCTGCGCAGCCAGGGCAACTACATCCGCAACCTGGCCTACGACAAGGGCGAGATGCTGCGGCGCAGCCAGGGCGAGATCGTCACCAACATCAACAGCAGCGGCCAGTTTGAAAGTGGCGGCAATGCACTGATGGTTTCGTTCACCCTCGGCAGTGCGCTGGAGATGCGCAAGCGTGGCGACTGGAACGTGTTGGCCGGCTACAAGTACATCCAACCCGACGCCTTGCCCGACGGCTTCAACGACTCCTCGTTTCACTTGGGTGGCACCAACTCCAAGGGTTATTTCATCGGCGGCAACTACGGCATCGACAAGAACATCTACGCCAGTGCGCGTTGGTTGAGTGCGTCCGAAGTGTACGGCCAGCCGTTTGAAGTGGATGTGATGCAACTGGAACTCAACACGCGCTTCTGATGCGCACAGGAGATGCCACATGAACACGCGAATCTGCGGGCTGCTGTTGTTGTTCGTCGCCACCGGCGCCAGTGCCGAAGGCATGGAGGAGCGCCTGCGTACCCAACTGCGCAGCACTACACAGCAGTTGCAGGCGTTGCAAAGCGAACAGGCCCAGGCCAGTGCCGCGCGCATCGCCGCCGAAACCCAGGCCAAACAGGCCCAGGCGCACATCAAGCAACTGACCGCCGAGCTGGAAAAGACCCGTGGCGTGGCCGAGCAAATGGCTGGCCAGCAACAGAGCCTGCACAGCCAGGCGCAAGCCCAGGTGGCGGCAAGCAACGAGCAGATCGGCAAGTTCAAGAAGGCTTATGACGAGTTGCTGGTACTGGCCAAGGGCAAGGAAGCCGAGCGTGCCCGCTTGCAGGCCCAGTTGAGCGAACGTGACACACAAGTGCAGCAATGTTCAGTCAAGAATCAACAGATGTACGGCGTAGCGCAGCAACTGCTGGCGGCCTACGAAAAGATCGACGTGGCCGAGGTGATGAGCATTCGCCAACCCTTCGCCAGCGGCGCCCGGGTCAAGTTTGAAGAACTCGCCCAGGGCTTTGGCGACGATCTGTACAAGAGCCGTTTTGATGCGCCCCAGGCAACTGCCAATCACTGATAGACAAGGAAGAGATCACCATGAGCGAATTGATCACCAGCGTGACCACCCAAAGCCTGACTGAACTGCTTCAAGAAGCCGGCTACCGCGTCAACCAGACCGAACAGAACGGCATCGTGCAATTGCTCAGCGCCAGCCAGGGCATCGGTTTCGCCGTGCGTTTCGGCAACCCGGCGGCAGAGCAGGGCAACTATGTGGACTTCACTTACAGCTGCGCGCTGCGTATCCAGGGCGAGTTGCCTGAGGGCTTGGCCCAGGTGTGGAACGCTTCGCGCCGTTTTGCGCGCTTGTCGGTGCAGGGTGAGTTCCTGCTGATGGAGATGGATGTGGTGGTGGCTGGTGTCGGCGCCACGCACCTGCGCAGCCAGTTGGAACTGTGGGATCGCCTGTTGCAGGAATTCATCGTCTACCTGCGTGAATACAGTCAGCAAGCTGCGCAGTTGCAAGCCCAGGCAGCGGTTGAGCCGGTTGGCGAAGAGGCACCTGTACTGTGAAAAAACCAACCCTGATGGTCGGCGCGGGTGCGCTGGCCTTGCTAGTGGTGGCGGTGGGTCTGAGCCTGCGCCCAGGCAGCGACCCCGTTGCGGCCCAGCAGCCGGCTCCGGTGCTCGGTGCACCGGCGGGCGGCCCGGCGGTGGCACGCCTGGGCAACCAGCAGATCGACCTGCCGGAACTGAAAACCGTGTTGGCCAGCCTGCCAGCCGAGTCCCGCGAGCAGTTGCGCGGCAACCGTGGGGCGCTGGAAACCTGGATCCGTTCACGCCTGGCGCAAAAGGCCGTGCTGGAGCAGGCCGACGCCCAGGGCTGGCGCCAACGCCCGGAAGTGGAACAACAGACCCGCGCCGCCGCCGAGCAGATCGTGTTCCGCGACTACATGCTGTCGGTCAGCCAGGTGCCGGCAGACTACCCCAGTGCAGCCGAACTGCAGCAAGCCTATGACAGCGGCAAGGCCCAGTGGGTAACGCCGGCGTTGTACCGGGTAAGCCAGATTTTCCTTGGGGTGAGCGAACCGCAAAGCGTCGACAGCGTGCGCCGCCAGGCCCAGGAATTGAGCCGCAAGGCCCAGGCCGCACCGGGTGAATTCGCAGCCTTGGCCACGCAATTTTCCCAAGACCCGGAAACCGCCGCACGGGGTGGGGATTCGGGTATGCAGCCCTTGCAGCAATTGGTGCCGGAGGTGCGCGGGGCGGTATCGCGCTTGAAAGTCGGTGCAGTGTCGGACGTGGTGCAAAGCGCCGCCGGGTTCCACGTACTCAAACTCACCGGCCAGCAACCGGCGCGCACTGCCACCCTTGATGAGCTGCGCGAACGGCTGACCCAGGCCTTGCGTGCCCAGCGGCAAGAGCAGATTGCCAAGGCCTATCTGGAAGGCATGCTCAACACCGCAACCTTGAGCATCGACGGTGCCGAGTTGAACAAGGTGCTGGAGTAACACGCATCAACCCGCATTGGATGCACAGACCCACAAGACAGGGAGTCTCCCATGGCATTTCTAGAACCGTCTGCCCCCACGGGCCCGCCGCGTATCGGGCGCCGGCCGAGCCGCGCAACACCTGGTTGGCCCTGGCCAACGAGATCGATCCGGACGTGGCGCGCTACTTTCTGGTGAGCGCGCGCTGTGGTTGTTTCATGCAGGCGGCGCGCAGTTTGAATATCAAGGCGACGCTGTTGCGCAAGCGCCTGGCGCAGTTGGAAGAACACCTGCGTCATTCGCTCTTCACCTACCAGGGCAACGGCCTGGTGCTCAGTCGCGATGGCCTGCAATTGCAGGCGCAACTGATCGCCCTGGCCCATGAACGGCGCTTGCCAGTGGTGGAGCAGCCGCTGATTCGCCTGGCGGTGGCGGAGCCGATCCTGCATGACATTCTGGGTCGCGACTTGATCGCCTTGCTGCGGCGCAACGCCAGTGTGCGGCTGGAGATCATCTCCCTCGACAGCCATTTGTCCCTGCAAGCGGTAGACGTCGATGTGGTGCTGTGGCTATCGGACAACGACGGTCCGGTACCCGGCCCCAGCTTTGCCACCGAGCCGCCCCGTTCCTTGGCACGCTTGGAGTATCTGCCGCATATCGCCAAGCGCTACTCACGCCTGATCACACGCCCGGACAGCGTCGAAGACCTCGACGACTACATGCTGGTGCAATGGCAGCCGGATGCCCAGGTCGGTGCCTTGCAACCGTGGAACCAGGTGGTACAGCAACGTTTGGCCGCGGTGGTGCAGGTGCATGCCTATTCGTTGATGCTGGAAATGATCCGCTGCGGCGCCTGCATCGGTTTGCTGCCGCACTACATGAGCAACTTCGACCGGGGCCTGGTGGCGTTGCCGGGGTTGCTGGCCGAGGGTATGCAGCGCCAGGTGTGGCTGGCTGTGAATACCCAGGTGCAACATGCCGAGGCGGTGCAGATGATTGTGGAGTTGATCGTCAGCACGTTTGAGGGGCGGCGGGATTGGTTTGATTGAGTAGGTGTGTCGAACACGGTCAAAAAAAATGTGGGTATATCCAAAAACCACATCTGGCTCAGCGTTGCAGCACACCCCGAAACGTTGCACTCAGCGCGCGCAAGGTTTCCCGCGAGCGCGCATCGCTGATGCGGCTGTAGAGCACCACCTCACTCACCGGCAGGGGCGGCAAGCCGTGTTGCTCGCTCACGTCCACCGCACCGGCCGGGGCCACGCGATGGGCGAGGGCGGCGACCCCGAGGCCGGCGCTGACGGCGGCCCCGACGGCCATCACGCCGCCGCCGACAAACACTTCGGTCCAGTCGATATGCGCCTCATCCAACACGCGCGTCGCCAAATGCCGGACCCCACAGGGCGCCGCCATGGTCGCCATGCGCAGCGGCATGCCCGGCGTGTGTTGCCAGGTCGGCGATGCAAACCAGCCAAAGCGCTCCACCGCCAACACTTCGCCATCCTGCCGGTCGCCTTCGTTACGCACGATCACGGCGTTCAGCTCATTGCGGTCGAAGGCGGCTACCAGGTCGCGGGAGGAGGCGATGCGCACTTCAAGAATCACCAGCGGGTCATAGGCCGCAAGACGACTGAGCCACAGCGGCAGGTCCGGCCCGGCCACATGGTCGCTGATACCGATGACCAAACGTCGGGGCGCGTGGGCTCCCATGTCCCCAAGGGCGCGTTCGTGGGCGTTGAGCAGCGCGCGGGCGGCGACGATGAATTGCTCGCCTTGGGGCGACAGGCGCACGTGCCGCGGCGTGCGTTCCAGCAAGCGATAACCCAGGCGTTCTTCCAGGCGCTTGAGTTTTAGGCTGACGGCGGCCTGGGACGTATCGAGCGCGTCGGCGGCGCGGGTGAAACTGGCGAAATCGGCCACCAGGACGAAGGCCTGAACGGTGTCGATATCCAGGGGCTTGAATACGTCAGTCATATCAGATCCTTATCGCATCTATATCGCGTCATATCTTGTTGAAATCATCGCTGCTGCGCAAGCTGTCACCTCATCTTGCACGGGAGCTTTTATATGTTCGCCAAACAGTATTCACACCGCTTGCCAGCCGACTACGACATGAACGTGATCCGCCGCCGTGCCGCGCAATTGGGGCCGTTGTGGGATCACGCCGAAGGGTTTCTGTTCAAGGCGTTTATCGCCCAGGAGCACGGGGGCAACGTGTATTCGTCGGTATACCTGTGGGCCGACCCGCTGCAGGCCGCCGATTTTTTGCTAGGGGAGCGCTTCCAGAAAGTGCTCGACAGCTTTGGTCGCCCGCACATCGAGAGTTGGCTGCC
This sequence comes from Pseudomonas poae, assembly GCA_004000515.1. Taxonomy (GTDB): domain Bacteria; phylum Pseudomonadota; class Gammaproteobacteria; order Pseudomonadales; family Pseudomonadaceae; genus Aquipseudomonas; species Aquipseudomonas cremoris. The sequence continues at coordinate 5,576,310 of CP034537.1, read as the reverse complement.
GTTGGACGTGCAGCGCGGGCCGGCGCAGAGTGCGTTGAGTGTGTATCGGGAAGAATGGCCACTTGAGCCAGGGGCGGATCGGGCCGGGATATTGGCCGAGGAGAAACAACGCAATCAGCAGGTGGCGGATAACCGCGATACGTTCGCGGTCTTCCTGGCGCTGGATGTGCAAGCCTGGCGCCTGGTGCGGTTTACCTTGTCGGCGAAGGCGCTGGACGTTGAGCATCCCGGAACGGGCTATCAGGTGTTCTACCTGGCCCGTCCCGGAATCTAGCGCGTCAGGCGTTGAAACGTGCGCGTGGCTGGCTCAATTTGCGCTCGGCCACCGCGCCAAACACCAGGCCCAGGGATACCACGCGGAACTTCCAGAGCCGCACGCAACCAGCTTCCTGTTTCATGTTCGTTGTAACATGCGAAACAGCTTCGCGAGTCTATGCTGACTGCGCGTCGAAACAGAGTGCAACTGCGATGCAAACCACCCGTCTGACCTTGATTTGCCATGCCGTTACGCCCTTGCAGAAAAAGGGGTATTTCCCCGATGACGAGGCGGTGGCAATGGATTGGCAGGGTGCGGCGCTGTCTCTGGCTGGCCGCTACAAGGAAAACCGACGCCTGTTGTGCGGCCCAGAAGCGCGTACGCGGCAGACGGCGAGCTTGTTCGGCGGTGATGCGGTCATTGATGACGGGCTGCGCGATGCTGATTTTGGGCGATGGAAGGGCCAGGATATCGGCCAGTTGAACAGCGACGAATTGGGCGCTTGGCTAAGCGACAGCACCCGCGCGCCCCACGGTGGCGAGTCGGTGGACCAGGTCTGCGCGCGGATTGGAGATTGGATGAAATTCCTCGAATCCCAACCTGGCCATGTCGTGGCCGTTAGTCACCCCTTTGTGATTCGCGCGGCGATGCTCTACGTCTTGCAGTTCCCGGTGTCGATGTTCTACCGCATCGATGTCGAACCGTTGTCCGCCATCGAGTTGCGCTTCAACAACGTATGGCGCTTGCGTCTGGACACTCACATGGCAAAATCCACGCCCCGCAATGAGAGCAACCCATGAAACGCATCCTGATCATCGGCATTGGCGCCGGCAACCCTGACTACATCACGATGCAGGCCGTGAAGGCGCTGAACCGCACTGACGTGTTTTTCCTGATGGACAAGGGCCAGAGCAAAGACAAGCTCATCGACCTGCGTCGCGAGATCTGCGAGACCTACATCACCGAGCCCGGCTACCGCTTCGTCGAGGCCGATTGCCCCGAGCGCGTGCGCGGCGATATCGACTACACCACCGCCGTTCAGGACCTGAACCGCGACAAGCAACACACGTTCGAGCGCATGATCAACGAGGAAATGGCCGACGGTGAAGTGGGCGCGTTCCTGGCCTGGGGCGATCCTGCGCTGTACGACAGCACCATTCGTATCCTGCAGGCGATTCTGGCCAGCGGTCGTTGCACCTTTGAATTCGAAGTGATCCCCGGCATCACCAGCGTGCAGGCCCTGGCGGCCCAGCACAAAGTGCCGCTGAACCGCATCGGCCGCTCCATCGAGATCACCACCGGTCGCCGTCTGGCGGCGGGGCAGGCAAGTGATGCCGACACGTTGGTGGTGATGCTCGATGCGGAAGACTCCTACCGCACCGTCGCCGATCAGGACCTGGACATTTACTGGGGCGCTTACCTGGGCACGCCAGACGAAATCCTGATCAGCGGAAAAGTCAGTGAAGTGGCCGAAGAAATCGAGCGAGTGCGCAAGGCCGCACGCGTGGCCAACGGCTGGATCATGGACACTTATCTGCTGCGCAAACCCTGAGGTAACGCCCCATGCTCAAACTGCTTGCCCTGGCGCTGACCCTGGTGGCTGGCGTCGTTCACGCTGACGACACGCTGCACACCGATTTGCCCCTGTCGTACCTGGAACAGACCCAGGGTGATGCGCGCAATGAACCTTTGGTGATTTTCCTGCATGGGTTCGGCAGCAACGAAGAAGACCTGTTTGGCATCAAGGACGCGTTGCCGTCCACTTGGACTTATCTGTCGGCGCGGGCGCCAATGCCGGTGGACCCGAGTGGCTATCGTTGGTTTGCCAAAAGCCCGGTGACGGTGATTACGACGGCGAGACGGCAGATTTGCAACGCAGCGCCAAGCTGATCGAAGACTTCGTGACCCAGGCTACCGCCAAGTACCACACCCAACCTGACCGGGTGTTCCTCGTAGGCTTCAGCCAAGGCGCGATCATGTCCTACGAGGTGGGCTTGCGTAAGCCTGCGCTGGTTCGTGGGATTGCGGCGTTGAGTGGCAGCGTGTTGCCAGTGTTGAAAGCTGAGCTGAAGCCGGATGCATCACTGGACAAACTGGCGATCTTTATCGGCCATGGCACGCTGGACCAGGCGCTGCCGTATGCGTCGGCGACCCGGGCGAATGAGGTGTTGGTGGGGCTGGGGTTGAAGCCGCAGTTTCATGGGTATATGGGGATGCCGCATACCATCAGTGAGGCGGAGATTCAGGACTTGAAGGCTTGGTTTGAGAAAAGCTTGAGATAAAACAGCGGTTAAAATGTGGGAGCTGGCTTGCCTGCGATAGCGGTGTTTCAGTCCCCAGAGAGGTACTGGACAATAGCTATCGCAGGCAAGCCAGCTCCCACATTGGTTGTGTGGTGCTTAAGAGGTCGGGTTATTTACCGCCGGTAATCTGCTTCACCAACGCGGCATGCCCCTTTGCATCATCGCCCCGGGAAATCGCCTGGATCACCAGCAAGTGGTTGCCCGAGCCGCCGAGGAATGTGGAGTTCAGGGTCTTGCCGCCGCCCTGGGTGGCGGTGCTGTCCACCTGGCGCAGGCCCAGGCCCTTGAAGGTCAGTTTCTTCTCGTTCTGTTTCTTGAAGTCCGGCAGGGCGGCGCTCTGGTCCTTGATGAAACCTGCTACGGCGCCGTCCAGGAACTGTGCATCGTTATCCTGGATCTTTACCCCGTCGTTACGCACAGTTTCGGCGACGATCACCACACTTTTCGTGGTCTGGTTGGCGTACAACGTGCCTTGAGTGTCGGCGGTGCCATCCTCGGCCTTGCCCGACGGCAGGGTGTCGGCAACGTAGGCCTTGGGCAGGTTGAAGGTGAACTTGCCGCCCAAAGTGGAAATGGTTTGGGTGTCGGCTTTCTGCGTGGCCGGCTTGGAGGCGGCGAACGCGCTGCCAGCGGCAAGCGCCAGGGCCAGCAGGGCGGCGGTCTTGGTGAAAGTGGCCATGAAGCGCTCCAGGGGATGAACGAAATTGCGGCGTATTCTGTCAGAAAATTCGCAATATCGTTCATGTGTAGCCTCACACCTTGTCGGACTCTTCCTCTAGTCGGTCCATCTCAAACAGCCGCGCCAATTCGGCCCTTGCTTCCTGGGCGGTTTGCATCACTTTGCCTGCGTCGTCGTACACCGCATGTTGCGCGGCCAGCAGTTGCAGGTCGTGGTTCTTGAAGCGGGTGATGCGTGCGTCGGCCTGGGCCTGGGTCAAACCGAGGCCGACCAGGGTGCGGCGGCTCATTTCCAGGCTGGAGTAGAAGGTCTCGCGCACCGGTGAAGCATCGAGGTCTACCAAGCGGTGCACGTGCTGGCGGTTACGCGCACGGGCGATGATCTTCATGTGCGGGTAGAGGTTGCGCACCAGTTCGGCGGTCTTGATGTTGATCTCCGGGTCGTCCATGGCGATCACAAAGAACTCCGCTTGGTCGACTTTGGCGGCGTGCAGGATCTCGGGACGTTGCGGGTCGCCATAGAACACCGGCATGCCGCCGAAACTGCGGGTCAGTTCGATGGTTTCCACCGACGTGTCGAGGGCGATAAACGAGATGTTCTGCGCCCGCAGAATCCGCGCGACGATCTGGCCCATCCGCCCCATGCCGGCGATCACCACGCGCGGCGCGTCGCTTTCGATGGTGCGGTATTCCTCTGGCACCTCCACTGGCTTGGCCTTGGGCTTGAACAGCTTCGGGCATACCAACAGCAGTAGCGGGGTCACGGCCATGGAGAGGGTGATGGTGAGTACCAGCACATCGTAGAGATGCGGTTCGAACAGGCCCTGGTCGCGACCGATCTTGAACACCACGAAGGCAAATTCACCCCCGCCACCAACACCACGCCCAGGCGCAGGGCGCTTTCGCGATTGAGGTCGCCCACCACGCGGCCGACGGCGTACAACAGCGGCAACTTCAAGCCGATCAACAGCAGCGTCAGGCCGATCACCACCAACGGCGAGCTGAGCAGCAGGCTGAGGTTGGCGCCCATGCCCACGCTGATAAAGAACAGGCCCAGCAGCAGGCCTTTGAATGGTTCGATCTGGGATTCGAGTTCATGGCGGTATTCCGAATCCGCCAGCAGCAAGCCGGCGAGGAAGGCGCCGAGGGCCATGGAAACGCCTACCAGTTCCATCAGCCAGGCCGTACCGATCACCACCAGCAAAGCGGTGGCGGTGGACACTTCCCGCAGCCCGGTCTTGGCGACGATGCGAAACACGGGTCGCAACAGGTAGCGCCCACCGATGATTACCACGGCGATGCTGCCGAGGATTTGCAACACGTGCTGCAGGCCCTGGGCTTCGGTGGTCGGTGGTCACTGCCCGCCAGCAGCGGCACCATCGCGATCAGCGGGATGGCGGCGATGTCCTGGAACAGCAGGATGGCAAATGCCAGGCGCCCGTGGGGCTGGTTCAGCTCTTTACGCTCGGCCAGGCTTTGCAGGCCAAAGGCAGTGGAGGACAACGCCAGGCCCAGGCCCAGCACGATGGCGCTGTTCCAAGACTGGCCAAATACCCATAGCGCCACGACGCCCATCACCAACCCGGTGAGCAACACCTGGGCCAGGCCCACACCAAACACCGCTTTGCGCATCACCCACAACCGTTTGGGCGACAGCTCCAGGCCGATGATGAACAGCAGCAACACCACCCCCAATTCAGAGAACTGCGCCACGCTCTGCGGGTTACCCACCAGGCCCAGTACCGATGGGCCGATGATCACGCCAGCGAACAGGTAGCCCAGCACCGCGCCCAGTTGCAGGCGTTTTGCCAGGGGGACGGTAAGCACGGCGGCGAGCAGGAACACCACGGCTGCTTGTAACAGGTTGCCTTCATGGGGCATGGGGAACTCCAGGATCTTCAAAACCAATCAACAGGAGCGTATTAGAGCGCTTTTTACATTTTGAAAATTGTGTTTTTGCTGCGAGTGAGGCGGATATCGCGTCTTTTTTTGTTGGTGGGCGGGCGGTTAGCCGTCGAATCGGAAGGATGTACAAACAATTTTCCAGGGGGCACGGGTGGAAGGTGGGCCACTTCATCTCCTAGCTTTAAGTTCTTGAGATTATATTCCTTGGATGGCATATTTCATGGGCTGTGAAATTGAATACACGGATGAGTTCGGAGGCTGGTGGGATGGCCTGGGGGTAAAGGAGCAGATTTCGGTCTCTGCCAGCGTTGATCTGCTGGGGCTTTTCGGGCCGGGTTTGGGCTTTCCCCACAGTAGCGATATCAAGGGCTCCCGGCATGGCAACCTGCGGGAACTGCGCGTGCAGCACGCAGGGAGACCTTCTCGGGTGTTGTACGCCTTTGATCCACGCCGATGCGCATTGTTGCTGGTCGGTGGTGACAAGACCGGACAACGCCGATGGTATGAGGAGCATGTTCCCGTGGCAGAAAAGCTGTATGACATACATCTGGAAACAATGCGTAAAGAGGGCCGTAACCATGGCTAAGAAATTCGCTGAACTTCAAGCGCGCATGACGCCGCAATCCCGTGCGGAAGCCAAGCTGCTGTTCCAGCAACATCTGCAGGAAATGCCCTGCATGAGCTGCGCAAGGCTCAGCGATTGAGCCAGCAAAGCCTGGCCAAGGCATTGAATATCAACCAGGCGGCTGTTTCCAAGATGGAGCGGCGCACCGATATGTATATCAGCACGTTGCGTGACTACATTCGTGCAATGGGCGGTGAGCTGGAAATTATTGCGACGTTTCCCGATGGTCAGGTGAAAATCGACAACTTCGCGTGTTGACTCCCCGCTCACTACTAAGGCGCGCTATTTGCTGGGCTGCATGCCGACGTCCTGTCCGGTGGTAACCACGTTCACCGGCCTGCGATACAAGCCCACCGCCAGCCCAGCGATGATGATCCCGATGGAGATCAGGTTCGGCGTAGAAATACGCTCGTCGAGTATGAGCATCGAACTGGCAATGCCAAACACGGGAATCAGCAACGACAATGGCGCCACGGTCGACACCGGGTACAGCTTGAGCAACGAGTTCCAGCCCCAGTAGGCAAAGTGCGTGGCCAAGTACACCTGAAACAGGATCGACAGGACTGCCGTCAGGTCGAGGCTGGCTTGCAAGCCTTCAAACGCAGCACTGCCATGCATCAGCCAGGCCGTAAGGAACAGCGGAATTGGCGGGATCAGGCTGGCCCACACCATGAACGAGAAGATCTCCTTGACCCCGGACTTCTTGATGATGACGTTGCCGATGCTCCAGGCCACCGCGCTCAGCACGATCAGCATGACGCCCAGCACCGCATGGTTGCCTTCCTGGGTCGAAATGATCCCCGCCAGGCCAATCAGTGCCAACACCGCGCCGATCATCTGCGCACCACGGATCTTTTCCTTGAACAGCAAAAGCCCCAGCCCATGGTGAAGAACACGCTGAGTTGAATGATCAACGAGGCAATGCCTGGACTCACGCCCACCTGGATGCCGTAGTTGATCACGCCCCACATGCCCAGCCCGAAGATGATCCCGTAGGCCACCACGTAACTGAACTTGACGGCTGGGCGCTTGATAAAGAACACCAGCGGCAGGGCGGCGAGGGCAAAGCGGATGCCCGTGAGTACAAAGGGGTCGATCGCGCGCAGGCCCAACTTGGTGATGGGGAAGTTGACGCCCCAGACCAGTGTCACGAGCACGGCGAGTGATAAGTGTTTTTCAGCATGGAGCCTCCTTGGGTCAGGCGACGCACCGCATCCGCAGCGCGCCGCCTACAGGTCAGTTCACAGCGAACCGTTGTTGCATCAGGCACAGCCCGGCAATTTCCATCAGCAGGTTGTCTGCCGATGCGCGTTGCGCGGGGGACAAGCTTGGCAAGGTTGCCAGCAGGGCGCGTACTTTACGTGGGTCGAAGAACGGCACGTTGCTCAACGCCGGTCCGCTCAACACGTCGTTGATCATCTCGAACAGCTTCGATTGCGGGCTTTCCGACGCCGGTGGTGCGCGGAAGTATTGCTTCTTGCGATCCAGCACTGCCTGCGGCACGTAAGGGCGCATGGCTTCGCGCAGGGCGTACTTCTCGGTGGCGCCGCGCACTTTCATGTTGACCGGCAGGCGGCAGGCGGCTTCGATCACTTGATGGTCCAGCAGCGGCGGGCGGCCTTCCAGGCTGCCGGCCATTTCCATGCGATCACCCAAGGCGGTCAGTACCACGTTGGGCAGGCTGGACTTGGCAACCATGTACAGCGAACGGTTGACCGGCTCCCAACCGTCGAGCGCCCGTGGGCTCAACCGGTCGTAGAACTGGCGATAGGCATCGACATTGCAGAAGCGCTCACGGAAGTCATCGCTGTACAACTGCGCCAACGGGCCGAACAGCGCCGATTGGGTTTGCAGCCAGGACACTCCATGGCCAAGTTCGTCCTGGACCCACTTCACGTCATTTTGCCGCCGGGCAGGTAGCGGTCTTCACTGGCGTGCAGACGGCGGGTGAGTTCGGCGATCACCGTTGGGTCCTGGTGTTCGTGGTTGTACAGCACCATGTCGCGGCGATAGTGCGGGTAGCCGCCGAAGACCTCATCGGCGCCTTCACCGGTCAACACCGCACGCATGCCCTGGCTTTGCACGTATTTGCACAGCAGGTACTTGGCCACGCTATGGGCATTGGCGAAGGGCATTTCGGCGTGCCACAGGGCATTTTCGAAGTTGTCCGCCATGTCAGTGGAGTTCACCGACAACACGTTGAGGTGCGCACGGTTATGCCGCGCGGCAACTTCGGCGTACTGGCGTTCGTCGTAGGCCTGCTCGCCTTCGAAGGACAAGTGGAACGCCTGCAACGGTTGGCCGGTCAGCTCGGTGGCAATCCCCAGCATGGCCGAGGAATCCAGGCCGCCGCTGAGGCAGACGCCCACCGGCACATCGGCATGCAGGCGCAGGCGCACGGACTCTTCGATGGTGTGGCGCAGCGAGTCGATCATCTCGGCTTCACTGCGTTGCTCGGTGGCCTGGGCGTCGGGGAAGTCCCAGTCCCAGTATTGCTCGGTTTGCAGGCCGCTTTCGTCGGCGATGATCCAGCACCCCGGCTTTACGCTGCGGATGTTGTTGAACACGGTACGGTCACGCAGGATAAAGCCCCGGTTAGCGTAGGACTCGTGGTCCCACTGCGCCGGAACGCCCGCTGCGAGCAAGGCTTTGATCTCGGAAGCGAAGTACCAGGCGCCTTCATGTTCGGTGTAGTACAGCGGCTTGACGCCCACTCGGTCACGCACCGCAAACAGCTTTTGTGCAGGCGGTCGTAAATCAGGATGGTGAACTCGCCACGCAGTTGCTTCAGGCCGCGTACGCCATGGCGGCGGTACAGGTGCATGGCGATTTCACTGTCCGAGGAAGTCTTGAACCGGCAGCCGTGGCCTTCCAGCTCCGCGCGAATGCGTTGGTAGTCGTAGAACTCGCCGTTGACCATCATCACCAGGTCGCCTTCATCGGCCACGATAGGCTGGGTGCCGTTGCCCAGCCCGACCAGACCCAGGCGTACATAGCCGAAAGCGGCCTGGCCCTTGGGGTCGAACCACTGGCTGGAGCTGTCCGGGCCGCGGTGATGGATGGCGCGCAGGGCGGCATCGAACATGTTCGGGTCGAACGCACGAGGTTGTTTGGCGAAGACGCCAATGTATCCACACATAAAAAGTTCTCGATTGAATTTGTAGTGATCAGCGGCACGCTGGGTTCAAACGGTGATGACCGGCTCTGTCATCACTTGTAGTTCTGGCAGTACGGCTGCGGGATGTATGCCAATGGAACTGAGGATGTCGGGCATCGCCGAGTAGTCCGCTTCGCCGGTCTCGATAAATTGAGTCGGTAGCAGCAGCGAGCGATCGCCGAACACTTCGAGCAGTTGGGGCAGGATGATTCGCCACGCAGAAATCTCGCGCATCGGGAAGATCCGGATGGAGTTGGCGATGCCCCGGGTAAACAAGGTGGTTTGCTGCGCCGTGAAGTCACCGACCACCTGCTGCACGAACAGCGGGAAGATGTGCTTGTGCACCAGCTCGTCTTTTTTGTGCAGGGCCACCACGTGACGAAACACCGGCTGGATGTCGGGCGCGTCACTGAGGTCGGCCAGGTAGTCGCTGATAAACGTCTCCGAAACCAGCGAGAAGGCCAGGCGGTAGATCTTGAAGTCCGCCTCGGACATCGTTGCCTGGGCTTGGCTCAAGTGCCGGGTCAGCTCCAGTTCTGGCCATTTGATGCGCATGCCGCGCTGGGTAATCGCCAGTTCACACATGTTGATCGAGAACAACGTGTGGTAGGCCTCATCTGCCAGGGTTTCGGAAATCGTCGCGGCGCTGGCGGAGCTCAGGCGTGAGCCCAGCTGCAGCAGGTCGATGCACGACGGGCAGATGATCTCGGTTTCGATGGCGATGGTTTTCTGGTTGTAGATGACCCAGCCGGCCGAGAGGATCAGCAGTTTCAGGGCGTGCGGATAGTTCTGGTACTGCGGATCATGTGCGAAGGGTAGCAGTGCCTCGAGAAAGTCCGGCGCTTGCAGGTCGAGCTGGATATCCGGACGTTGGGAGTCCAGCTTGATCTGTGCGCGTTTGTGCCAGCTGCGTTCGATTTTGATCAATCGTTCATCGGCTGCGTCATTGCTGCGATAAAGATCGTCTTGAGTGCTGTGCTGAAACATGGTTTCACCGGATTGATAATGTGCTGTGAAGGCCATCCATGGTTTGCCGAGGCGCGCCCGGCAACTTTCACGACCGGGAGTTACACCGCTGGCGCGGTCTGGATCTTGTCCTTCTTGCGATCCAGGAAGTCCGCCAGGCGATCCTGTGTGCGGGTGTCGGAAGACACCACTGCGGCAATCAACGCCTCCGTCATCAGGCCATCCTGCTGGCTCTGGTCGACAATGCGTGGCAGTACGTGGGTTACCGCGTAATTGGTCATGGGCAGGTTGCCCGCGATCTTGTGGGCCAATTCGGTGGCCTTGAGCACTGCCTGGCCTACCGGCACCAAATACTGGGCAACACCGCGCTCGTAGCTTTCCTTGGCGTAGAGCGTGCGGCCGGTGAGCATCATGTCGGTCATCAGCGCGATGCCGGCGATACGCGGGAAGCGCACTGAAGCGCCAACGCCTACGTACAGACCGCGCATGGCTTCGGGCAGCGAGAAGAAGGCGCTGTCATCGACCACACGCAGGCTGCAGGCGGTGGCGATTTCCAGGCCGCCACCGATGGCCGCGCCGGTGATTGCGGCCACCACGGGGACTTTGCCGAACTGGATCAGTTCGAACGTCTTGTGCCATTCGCGGAAAGCCTGGACGTTATCGATGACCGATTGGTCGCGAATTTCCGAAAGGTCCAGCCCCGTACAGAAATGCTGGCTGGTGCTGTATAGCACTGCTGCACCAACGCCTTCGGGAATGTTGGTGAAGGTGTCGTGCAGTTCGTGCATGACTTCGAGAGACATGGCGTTTCGCTTCTGCGGGCGGTTGAGTCCCACCATCAGAACGGCGCCGTCTACTCGTACATCCAAGTAGTTTTTGACACTCATTTTCCGAATATCCCTTCGAGATGAACCCAGCTTGGGGAGCAACGATGATAGGTGGGGCTTGGTGGCCCGCTTGCTATGTCAGGTCATACTTTGACAAAATCGGGCCATGCCGCCGACCTTCACTTTTTCGCCTTATGAACCCGACAGCCCCGAAGCGGTGGTGACGCTGCGCGAGTACCCGTCCGGCACGGTGTTTCCACGGCATACCCATCGACGTGGGCAGTTCGCCTATGCCTCCACCGGTGCGCTGAAGATGTTTACCGACCTGGGTAACTGGGTGGTGCCGCCGCAACGGGCGATCTGGGTGCCAGGTGGTGTGTCGCATGAGATGCACATGCGCGGAATACGTACCTGGATGACGACGCGGCCCGGCGTGCGGGTTTGCAGGACCATTGCCAGGTCTTTGGTGTTTCGCCGCTGTTGCGCCATCTCTTGGAGGCCGCGCTGGCGATTCCGCCCGTTTCACCCAGCATGCGCGACCGCTGCGTGCTAACCCTGTTGATTGATGAGATTGGCGCAATGCCCGAACTGCCCCTCAGCGCACCGTTGCCCTCGGAATCCCGCTTGGCCCGGTCCTGTCAACGCTTTCTCGACGCGCCCACGCAGAAGATCTCGATTGGCGAGATGGCCGATTGGTCGAGCATGAGCCGGCGCAGCTTTACGCGTAACTTTCGCGAGTGCACCGGCATGACCTTTGTGTCGTGGCGCCAGCAGGTGTGCCTGCTAGAGGCCACCGCGCGGCTCAGTCATGGTTCGTCCATTACCGACGTGGCGTTCGAACTGGGTTTTAGCAGCTCAAGCGCGTTCACCTCGGTGTTTCGCCGCAACCTGGGAGATTCCCCGGCGCGCTACCTGGCCAAGTCCAAGGCGGCCTCGATGTTCTGAAAGGAGGAGGGCGCCAACGCGGTGCCTTTTCCCTCGCCCGTACGGCGTTGACGCGTGGCCTTCATCAGGTTTTCACCTTGGGCTGGGCCACCCTTTGTTACTATTGCGACCCCTCGTCACCCGGAGTCACCGCCCCATGCAGCACCAGTGGGATGAAATGCACCGCACCCGCAAGCCCACGTTCGTACTGTGCGGCGAGCCTCAGGGCGATGTGCTCAATCTCTATGTTCACGGTTATTCGGCGTTCTTCAACCGACAACAACTGGGCCAGTTCACGCAACAGTTGGCCGGGATCGAAGGCTCGACCAACCTGATGCTGTTCTGGCCGGCGGGGCATTTCCTGGAAAACCTGTTTGCACCGTTCAAGGATGTGATCGGCGCAATGCTGGGTGGCGGCAGCCTGGGCGCTGCGACGGTTGGCGTGGGCAAGGCGATTGCCTATTTTCTCGACCACTATAAAAGCGTCGAGGCGCGGGTGGACGAAGTGGCCAAGAGCTTGCTGCCGGAGCTGGCCGGTTATCTGCGCGGTGAGTCTCTGCAGGTACGGCGTATCAACCTGATCGGTCATTCCCTGGGCGCACGCATTCTGGTCAAGAGCCTGCTGGCCAGCCCTGAAACCGCCCGTGAACTGCCCTTGGACAATCTGTTGCTGATGGGCGGGGCGATCTGTACATCCAGTCCATGGGATGCCGTGGCGGCGCCGCTCAAGGGGCGTGTGATCAATTGCCACTCCAGCAAGGACTGGGCGCTGGCGATGAAACCGGATACCGAGCGCTGCATCGGCCGTTATGCGATCCCCGTGACACCCGCACTCAAGGCCAAGGTCACCAACGTGCATCTAGCGACCTTTGATCACGCCGCCTATTGGCCGCAATTGCAGACAGTGGTGCAGTACACCGACTTGTTGCACGAGCGACGCGGCATGATCCGCACCGATCAGCGCAGCAGCGAAGTGCGCTTTGCCGAAGAGGACGCAGACCTGTTCCCGCCTTTGGTGCAGGCGCGGCCGGAAGAGTTGAAGTTCCTCGCCGAACTGATGGCCCAGAAACGCAGTGCATCCATCGATGCCAGCGTGCGCGAGCCGCTCAAGCTGGCGGTCGAGTTGCAGCGCATGGGCGGCGATACCTTTATGAATCTGGCCCGTGGTCATGGCGTCAGTTACCGGCAAATCGCCGAAGATGTCGCCCAGCGGCTGGGGATCAAGTTTGATGGTGCCCTGGAGGTCGTTGCGCTGGAGGACTTGGAAACCCACGTCGCGGAAAAACTGATCGAACAGTACAAGGACAAACTCAGCCATGCCGACCGGCAGGTATTCGACGCAGAACTCCAGGCGGCCGCGCAAAAAGAGCAAGGGTTGTTCAGCCGGTTCGACATGGGCCGCTCAGCTACCACCGCCTTGAGTGGCACGGCGTTGGCGGGGCTGACCGGCTTTATTCTGCGCCGGGGTGCCGCAACGGCGATCCCGGTGGTGGGCCAGGCGTTGGCGGCGGCGATGCTGTTGGTGACTGGCGTGCGGGCGTTTTCCGGCCCTGCGTATTCAATCACTACCTTGGCGGTGCTGGTGATCGGGGTGATTCGCCAGCGCATGGAGCGTGATGCGCTCAATCAGGAGATGGACCTGGTGGTGCAAGTGGTCGAGGCATTCGATCTGCCTCGGGATACGGTAATGCGCACGGTTGCATCGGACTGATAAGCTGCGTGCCTATCGAGTGTGTTTGCCTGGGATACCGCGTGAAATTCAGCCTGCCGAAAATCGCTACCGCCCCGTTCTGCCCGCCGGAAGTGGCCGGCTCCGTCGCCGTTGACCCCAAGGCTTCGTTCTTCAAGCGCATGCTGATGTTCGCCGGCCCCGGCCTGTTGATCTCCATTGGCTACATGGACCCGGGCAACTGGGCCACGGCAATCGAGGCCGGGTCACGCTACGGTTATAACCTGTTGTTTGTGGTGCTGCTGGCCAGCCTGGCCGGAATGGCGGTGCAGTGCCTGTGTTCGCGGCTGGGTATCGCCACCGGCAAGGACTTGGCGCAGTTGTGCCGCGAACGCTACAGCAAACGCTCGGCACGTACCCAATGGCTGCTGGCGGAAATCTCCATCATCGCCACCGACCTGGCCGAAGTGCTGGGTTGTGCCCTGGCGTTTCACCTGTTGCTCGGCGTGTCGCTGACTACTGGCATCGTCATCACCGCCTTTGACACCCTGTTGATACTGGCCCTGCAAAACCGAGGTTTCCGTCGCCTGGAAGCGATCATGCTGGCGCTGGTGGCAACTATCGGTGTGTGTTTCTTCATCGAGCTGGTGTTGATCAAGCCCTACTGGCCGGATGTGCTCAGCGGCTTTACCCCATCGTTGTCGGCCATCAGCGATGCCGCGCCGCTGTACCTGGCCATCGGTATCCTGGGGGCCACGGTCATGCCCCATAACCTGTACTTGCATACCTCCATCGTGCAGACCCGCCTGATCGGCAAGGACCTGGCCAGCAAGCAGGATGCGGTCAAGCTGGCACGCATCGACACCATCGGTTCGCTGGCGCTGGCCTTGCTGGTCAATGCCGCGATCCTGGTCCTTGCCGCTGCGGCGTTCCACAACACTGGCCATGCTGACGTGGTCGAGATCCAGGACGCCTACCACCTGCTCGACCCCCTGGTGGGCGGCGCGTTCGCCAGCATCTTGTTCGGCGTTGCCTTGCTGGCCTCGGGGCAGAGTTCGACCTTCACCGGCACCATCGCCGGGCAAGTAATCATGGAGGGTTACCTCAACCTGCGTATTCCCTGCTGGCAACGTCGCCTGATCACCCGCGGGCTGGCGTTGATCCCGGCGTTTCTGGGCGTTTGGCTGATGGGCGACGATGCTATCGGCAAGCTGCTGATCCTCAGCCAGGTGGTACTCAGCCTGCAGTTGCCGTTTGCGCTGTATCCGTTGATCCGCATGACGGGCAATAAGCAGTTGATGGGACCGTTTGTTAATCGGCTGCCTACGAAGGCGCTGGCGTGGTTTCTGTTTGCGGTGATCAGCGGGGCGAATGCGTGGTTGATTGCGCAGTGGGTGTTTTGAGCGTTGGTCCAGATCAAGCTTCGAACGCATTCAACAGGTCGTCAGGGAGTGAGGCATCAAAATCATCTGGTACCGCGATATTCCCTTTCATTGTGCCAATCCGGCTCTTACTATTTTTTTCCGCAGCAACGAGAAGGGCAACTGCTTGCCCATGCCGCGTGATAGTGATGACTTTCCCTTCACTGGCTTGATTGACCCATTTTGAAAACCTAGCTCTCGCTTGGCTTATGGTGACTTTAATGGCTGCAGGTGTCGCATTCATGACGTATCTTCCTAGCGCAATTCGCTGAAGTTTGCGGGTAGCCAGATCTGGCATGGAATACTGGCCCCGAAAATCAGACCGAACCTACTTTCCCAACTAGGAAATATCCTCAGCTGTGCACTTCACCGGTCCCAATACGGCACCCGCCCAAAACACTCCACAAAGTAATCAATCACCGTCCTTACCTTCAGCGACAACCGCCGGCTGCCGGGCCACAGCGCCGCAATCTGCTGCGGTTCGAGCGTCGTCGCCACTTCATATTCCGTGAGCACCGCCTGCAATGTGCCTGCGCGCAGGCCTTCACCAATCAGCCAGGACGGAAACACCACCAGCCCCAGGCCTTGTTCGGCGGCGTGGGTCAGGGTATCGGCGTGGTTGCCGGTGATGGGGCCCTTGACGCTGTAGGGCGTCCAGTCGCTGCCGTCGCGGCGGAAGAACCAGCGTTGTTGGCCGGTGATGCCTTTGTAGGCCAGGCATTGGTGGTGGGCCAGTTCATCGGGGTGCTGGGGCGTGCCGTGTTTGGCCAGGTAGGCAGGGCTTGCGGCGATGCGAAAACGCTGGGGCGCGAAGATGCGTGCCTGCATGCTGGAGTCGTTAAGCACGCCGATGCGAAACAGCAAATCGGTGCCGTCTTGCAGGGGATCGACGTAGGTGTCGGTTTGCTGGATCTCGAGTTGCAACTTTGGATAGCGGCGACACAGCTCACCCAGCCACGGTGAAAGGTGGCGTTGGCCAAACACCATCGGCGCATTGATGCGCACCAGGCCACTGGGTTCGCTTTCCTGCTCTTGCAACGCTTGGCCGGCGGCTTCCAATTGTTCCAGCATCAGCCGCGCGTGCTTTCCTAGCAGTCGACCGGCCTCGGTGGGGCTGACCGCACGGGTGTGGCGGTAGAGCAATTGTTGGCCGAGAGCCTGCTCCATCAACTGGATTTGCCGCGAGATAGAGGAGGGCGCCAGGCCTTCGCGGCGCGCCACTTCGGAGAAACTGCCAAGGTCCAGCACCGCGACAAACAGGCGCAGCGCCTTGAAACTCATTTCATTCAAACCCTGCATCGTGGCTCCGTTCTGTGCGTTTTGCGCAAAGGTGTTGTCCGTATGCTCCCATTTATCGCACAGCACGGCCACCGGATAATGCGCGCCATGTTTCCTTTATTGAAGTGCAGGTGATGTATGCAGGCGAGTTCCATCGAGGGCGTGGCGCAGGCCACGCCGAAAAAAAACGGCTTGCGGTTGCTGTTGTTGCCGTTGGTGATCCTGGCGGGCATGGGCTTGTCGGTCGAGGCCGGTTTGCTTGGGCCATTGGGCGTACAGGTCGGGCATTTGTGGGCGACCTTGAGCATCTTCGGCGTGGGCTCGGCGATCCTGTATTTGCTGTTGCTGTTCAGCGGCCCGCAAAGGGCCCGGCGCTGACCGACTTGCCGCGCTGGCAACTGATCGGCGGGTTCCTGGGGCCGATGTACGTGGTGGTGCTGACCCTGGCCACGCCCCATATCGGCATTGCCATGACCATGATCGCGATCCTCTCGGGCCAAGTCGGAAAGAGCGTGTTGATCGACCATTTCGGCTGGTTCGGCACGGCTCGCAAACGGGTCAACGGTGAGCGCTGGATCGCCCTGGCGTTGATTGTGGCGGCACTTGTTCTGATTGCACGAGGGTAAGGCGATGAATCTGATTCTATTATTGGTACTGGTGATTGCCGCCGGCGCGGTATTGAGTGTGCAGGCGGCGATCAATGGGCGCCTGGGCCAGACCGTGGGCGTGTTGCGCAGCAGCCTGTTGACGTTCGCAGTGGGCGCGTTGACGACGGCGTTGTTGATTTTCTTCTTCGAGCCCGCCCAGGCCAGCAGCCTGCTGGATGTTCCAAAGTGGCAGTTGACCGGCGCCTTGTTCGGCGTTGTGTACATGATGGTCATGGTCGGCGCCGTGCCGGTCGTGGGCACGGCAGTCGCCACGGTGGCGGTGATTGTCGGGCAACTGGGCATGGGCATGCTCATCGACAACTTTGGTTGGCTGGGCAACCCTGCCATCGAATTGTCCGGCAGCCGTGTCGTGGCGATGCTCTTGTTGGCGCTGGCGCTGGTGTTCATGTACCGCAGCAATACCCGCCGGGCGGATTGACCGGTGCGGCGTGATTCCTTGCCTATAGTCACTGCTTAGGGTGTGGCGCTCGCCGCACCTGGACGACCATGAAAAAGGAGTCTGACCATGCCTGATAAGACCTGTGCCTGCCCTCACTGCAAATGTGTGGTGGGCAAGAGCGCCGTAATGAAAGACGGTAAGAGTTATTGCTGCAAAGGCTGCGCCGAGCACCATGCCCATGGTGAGCCCTGCGCGGCTGCGACCGGCTGTGAGTGCGCCAAGTCGGCGCATGGCTGAAAATTCTCTCGGCTTGTCGGGTGGCGGTCATTACCATGGCCGCTCACCCTAGCTAGATGTGCTCCCCATGGCCTTGGCTGCGCCCCCCGACCTCAGTGATCACGCCGTCCCCGTGCAGCCCTTGGCGCGCACCTACCCGCGTGGTTTGCACATAGAGCCCCATAGCCACGACTGGGGCCAGTTGCTTTATGCAATGAGTGGCGTGATGTGGGTCGAGACCCCGCGCGAAGCGCTGGTGGTGCCGCCGCAACGTGCGGTGTGGCTGCCGCCTGGCGTGGAGCATGGGATTCGTGTGGTGTCGGATCTGCAGATGCGCAACATCTACCTGCGCCCGGCATTGGCGGCAACGTTGGACAGCCAGGTGCAGGTGATAGAAGTGGGTGGGCTGCTGCGCGAGCTGATCGTCACGCTGGTGGACGAGGGTGATAACGGGGATTCGGCGTACTACGACGCGGTGGTTGGCCTGGCCCTGCTGGAACTGCAACGGGCGCGCCGCTCGCAAATCCGCATCGCCATGCCAGTAGACGGCGACCGCCGCCTGATCAATGCCTGCCAGGCTGTCATGGCCGCACCGTCCCTGGAGATTTCTTTCGAGCACCACGCCGAAACAGCCGGTGCCAGCGTGCGCACCTTGGCGCGGCTGTTCCAGACCACCTTGGGCATGGGCTTTGCCGAATGGCGTCGCCAAGTGCAACTGGCCACGGCGGTGGCGGAGTTGATCCAGGGCGAGCCCGTCAGCGGCATTGCCCGCTCCCTTGGCTATTCGCCCAGCAGTTTCAGCGACATGTTCCGGCGTGAGCTGGGGTGGCACCCTCGCACTACCGGGGTTGAAGATTTGGCCGAAATCCTGAAGTACTTGGCCGGTACTTCAGGATTGGGCTCTCTACACTGAGCCCATCAACCCACAAGGCGCTGCTCTCATGAACTACCTGATCTCCCTCGCCATCGGCCTGTTTGTCGGCGTGATCTACGGCGCCTTGGACTTCCGCTCACCCGCACCGCCGGCCATCGCCCTGGTGGGCCTGATGGGCATGCTGCTGGGCGAAAAGCTCTGGCCCATGGGGCGTCAGTTGGTCAGCGGTTGGTTGTCCTGATTTCTTTTCCCTTCGATGGATATTGGCCATGAAAGCACTGCAATTCTCCGCCACTGGCGATCTCGCCCACCTCAGTTTCGTCGACGTCGCCACTCCGGTACCGGCTGCCGATGAAGTCCTGGTACAGATCAAAGCCGCTGGACTCAACCCCAGCGATGTCAAAAACGTACTGGGTCGTTTTCCTACACCACACTGCCGCGCATTCCCGGTCGTGACTTCGCGGGTGTTGTGGTCGAGGGCCCGCCGGCGCTGGTTGGGCAGGAAGTTTGGGGCACCGGTCGCGACCTGGGCTTTTTTGCCGACGGTTCCCACGCCCAGTACCTCACCGTGTCGGCCAAGGGCGTGGCGCACAAGCCAACCCATTTGAGTTTTACCCAGGCCGCCAGCCTGGTGTGCCGTACACCACCGCTTGGGATGCCCTGGAGCGCAGCGGCGTGACAAAGGGTACGCGGTTGCTGGTGATCGGGGCCAATGGAGCCGTGGGCAGTGCAACCCTGGCCCTGGCGAAAATCCGCGGTGCCCAGGTGCTGGCGGCGGTGCGTCGGCCGGAGCAGGTCGAGGTGTTGCAGGGCCAGGGGTTTGAAGCGATTGCCCTGGGCCAGCCTGAAGCGTTGGGTGCGCAAGTCAATGCCGTGTTCAAGGGCGGCGCCGATGTGATCTTCGATACCACCGGGTTTTGGTTGCCCGCTGCGGTCGCAGGCCTGGCACCGTTCGGTCGCATCGCCATCATCGCAGCGCCCGTGGATGGGCATGTGCAACTGCCGGCCCTGGCGCTGTACCGCAAGGGTGGTTCGGTGGTGGGGATCAATTCATTGCTCTACAACTGCGAGCAATGCGCGGTGATGCTGGAGCAGTTTGGGCGGTTCTTCGATGAAGGGTCGTTGCCGTTGCCGACTGGTTTACGGGAAGTGGCCTTGGCGGAGGGTTTGCAGAGCTATGGCGAAGTGAACAGCGGCAGCGCAGATAAAATCATCTTCCTGCCCTGACACGGTGAAAAATGTGGGAGCAGGCAAGCCAGCTTCCACATTTTGGTTTTTATTTGGCTTCGGGACGCCTTTTTCCAAGAAGATCAGTTTTTCAAGATCGTCGATACTCGCTAGGTGTCTGGCCCATTTCTATCCGGAAGTGCCGGTTGAAGTTGGACAGGTTGGCGTAACCCACTTCAAAGCAAATAGCTGCCACCGACATCTCGCTTTGCAGCAACAGCCTGCAGGCACGCTGCACGCGGAACTTGCGCATCAGGTCGATAAACCCGTGGCCAGTGTTGCGCTTGAAAAGCGCGAGAAGCCCGGCTCGCTCATCTCCAATTGCTGGGCGATGACGGATAGGCGCACGTCGCCGGTCAGTTCACGCATCAGGTAGTCGAACGCCTGGTTGATACGCTCGGCACTGCGCGCATCCAGCGTCGGCGCGTAGCAAGGGCTGGCCAGGGCCTTTGTTTGCGCGGGCGGGGCATTTCTCAACACGTCGAGCAGTTGCAGGAACAGGATCAACCGTTGCAGGCCGTGGGCGTGGCCGATGCTTTCCATCAGGCGCGCCGCGTGCGTTGCGGTGTCGCCGCTGAATTCCAGCCCGCGCCGGGCCTGCTCGAACAATGGCTGCAAATCGCCAAGCTCCGGCAGGGCCTTGCGTAAGGCGAGGAGGGCGGCGCCATCGAATTGCAGCACCACGTCGCGACCGCTCAGGTATTCGCCAGGCGCCAGTTCACCGATCCAGTCGTGGGGCAGGTCCGGGCCGATCAGCGCCACATGCCCGGCGCTGAATGCACCGATGTAGTCGCCCGCCACCAGTTTGCCGCTGCCTTGGCGGATCAGGTGGATTTCGAATTCGGGATGGTGGTTCCAGCGCGCCAGGTCGTAGGGGTAGTCGTGTTCGAACCAGCGGAAGCAGTGGTCCGGTTCGGGCAGGATCACTTCGAGTTCGGCGGGGCGGTGCTCGAACAGCTGGGCGCGGCTGGCAGGCATGGCGAGGCTTCTTATGATTCTTGGAATCGCTTCAAAATACGCGCCCAGCTCCGGTGTGCGCTACCCCTTTTCACGCGGAACTGATACTTTTTAACTCGAAGGCGTAGGTTAAAAAAGTATCAGTCGAGCATCCGCCAGGCGTTTGTGAAGGGCCCAGGCAAGCTGCTGTAATCGGCCCTCAACAACAAAAACAACAGGTAGAAACCGCTATGTTCAAGTTCCCGCAAGCGTTGTTCCTGCTTTCCGGCCTGGCGCTGGCCATGCCCAGCCACGCTGCCGACACCGTCACCATTGCCACGGTCAACAACAGCGACATGATCCGCATGCAGCGCCTGTCCAAGGTCTTTGAAGCGCAGCACCCAGACATCAAACTCAACTGGGTTGTGCTCGAAGAGAACGTGCTGCGCCAGCGCCTGACCACCGACATCGCCACCCAAGGCGGCCAGTTCGACGTGCTGACCATCGGCACCTACGAAACCCCGCTATGGGGGGCCAAGCACTGGCTGGAGCCTTTGACCCAATTGCCGGCCGACTATGACGCCGACGATATCTTCCCCTCGGTGCGCCAAGGCCTGTCGGTCAACAACACCCTGTACGCCTTGCCGTTCTATGGCGAAAGCACTGTCACCTATTACCGCACCGACCTGTTCAAGCAAGCCGGCCTGAGCATGCCCACGCACCCCACCTGGTCCCAGCTCGGTGAGTTCGCCGCCAAGCTCACGGCCAAGGACAAGGACCAATACGGCATGTGCCTGCGCGGCAAAGCGGGCTGGGGTGAAAACATCGCCTTGTTGAGCACCATGGCCAACGCCTTTGGCGCGCGGTGGTTCGATGAGCAATGGAAGCCTGAGCTGACCAGCCCCGAGTGGACCGCCGCCGCCAACTTCTACGTCAATACCCTCAAGCAATACGGCCCGCCTGGCGTGTCCAGCAACGGTTTCAACGAAACCCTGGCGCTGTTCAACAGCGGCAAATGCGCGATCTGGGTGGATGCCAGCGTCGCCGGCTCCTTCACCACCGACAAGAGCCAAAGCAAGGTCGCCGACAGCGTCGGTTTCGCCGCCGCGCCGACCGAAGTCACCGACAAAGGCTCGTCTTGGCTGTACGCCTGGTCTCTGGCGATCCCGGCAACGTCCAAGCACAAGGACGCGGCCAAGGCCTTTATCACCTGGGCAACCTCCAAGGACTACATCCAACTGGTCGCCGAAAAGAGGGCATCACCAACGTACCGCCGGGCACTCGCCAGTCCACCTACAACGACGCCTACCTGAAGGCCGGGCCGTTCGCGCAGGTGACCCTGGAGATGATGAAACACGCCGACCCCGCGCACCCGTCGGCCAAACCGGTGCCGTACGTGGGTATCCAGTACGTGACCATTCCCGAGTTCCAGGCCATCGGCACCTCGGTGGGCAAACTGTTCTCGGCGGCGCTCACTGGCGGCATGTCGGTTGACCAGGCCTTGCTGGAAGCCCAGTCCACCACCGAGCGCGAGATGAAACGCGCCGGTTATCCCAAGTGATTTTTACAGGACCTCGCCATGAAACGACTTGAAGGGAAAAGCGCGCTGATCACTGGGGCTGCGCGCGGAATTGGTCGGGCCTTTGCCCAGGCCTACATCGATGAAGGCGCGACGGTCGCCATTGCCGACATCAACCTGCAGCGGGCCCAGGCCACGGCCGCTGAGTTGGGGCCGCAGGCCTACGCGGTGGCGATGGATGTCACCGACCAAGGCTCTATCGACGATGCGATTGCCGCGGTGGTTACCCATGCCGGCAAGCTGGATATCCTGATCAACAACGCCGCATTGTTCGACTTGGCACCCATCGTCGACATCACCCGCGACAGCTTTGATCGGCTGTTCTCGATTAACGTCGCCGGAACGCTGTTCACCCTACAGGCAGCGGCGCGGCAGATGATTCGCCAGGGCCATGGCGGCAAGATCATCAACATGGCCAGCCAGGCCGGGCGCCGTGGTGAGCCGTTGGTGGCGGTGTATTGCGCGACCAAGGCGGCGGTGATCAGCCTTACACAGTCGGCCGGGTTGAACCTGATCAAGCAGGGCATCAACGTCAATGCGATTGCCCCCGGTGTGGTGGATGGCGAACATTGGGATGGCGTGGATGCGTTGTTCGCCCGGCATGAAGGGTTGGCACCGGGCGAGAAGAAAAAAGCGGGTAGGGGAGGAGGTGCCGTTTGGGCGAATGGGCACAGCGCAGGACCTTACTGGAATGGCGATATTTCTCGCCTCCACCGATGCCGATTATGTGGTTGCCCAGACCTATAACGTCGATGGCGGCAACTGGATGAACTAACGGCCGTCCAGGCAAAGGAGATCCACTGTGGGAGCGGGCTTGCTCGCGAATGCGGTGGATTAGCCCACTGATCTGTAGCTGACACACCCCATTCGCGAGCAAGCCCGCTCCCACACTGGATTTTCATTGTTCTTGAGGTTTGGGCTAGTCAGCGAAGCTGCGATCAAAGAAGTAGATGTCGCCAGGCTTCAAAACCTCCACCGTCGCCTGCGGCCGGCCTCCCTCGCCTTGCTTCTTGCGCCCCGTCTCACGCAAATACCCGGCCTCGGTCAGTTTCAAGAGTCGCTGGCGAATACTGGTCTTCAACACCGGCCGTGCCAGCACCCGGGAAAAAATCGCGGTGGCTTCCGGCGCGCTGAATTCATTGCCCAGGAACATCAGCGGCAAGCTGCTGTACAGCGACTTGGACAACAGCCGCTCCTGCACCGCCGCGACGATCAGGTTGTGATCGAACGGCAGCTTGATGCTGCCATCGGCTACGGCCTCCAGCGTGAACCAGGCCTGGTGCTCAGCCAACTCCACTTCATCCGCCACGATCGCCAGGTAGTAAGTGGACGACGACCAGCAGCGCGGGTCGCGAAACGCGTCGCCCACCGTGCCCACCTGTTCGTTCCAGGCCAGCTTGAAGCCCACCTTGTCACTTGCGCGCAAGCGCTCCACCGCATCCTTGAGGCTCAGGTCTTGCACGCCACCATTGACCACCACGCCTGGCAACGCCCAATGCCCGGCGAAAGGTTCGGCGTCGCGCTTGTTCAGCAACAGCTTCAACTCGCCGGAGACGCGGCAGTAGAACAACACGCACAGGTCGACGGTGTGCAGGTAGGCGCTAAGTGGCATGTGGGGTCCTTATGAACAGTGGCGGGGCACAGTCTAACGGATCGAGCAGATATGTCATGTACTGCCACCAGCATAGATAACTAAATGTATCTTGCAATGAAAGTACATGACGTGTACTTTTGTTTCCAGGCCACAGGAGAACCGCCATGACCCTCGCGAAAACCGCCCTTGCTTCATTCGACGTCGACGCCCAAAAGAGCTTCACGCCCCTGTGCCCCAACGAGTTGCCGGTGGTCGGCGGCGACCAGATCGGCGCTGAACTCAACTACATGGCCAGCCTCGCCGGTCACCGTGTTGGCAGCAAGGACGCCCACACCCCGCACGCGCCCTGGGTGGTGTCGCAGCACAGCGAGATGCTGCAACCCACCGGCCTGGCCCACGCCGATGTCACCTGGGTGAGCCACTGCGTACCGGGCACCGAGGGCTTCACCCTGCTCGATGAGTTGCCCACTCCGTACGACTACGACTATTTCATCTGGAAAGGTGTCGAGCCCGACCTGCACCCTTATGGCGCGTGCTTCCACGACCTGCACGACAAGCTGTCGACGGGTGTTATCGAATACCTGAGAGCCCACGGTGTGGTTCGGGTGATCGTCGGCGGGCTGGCCCTGGACTACTGCGTCAAGACCACCGCTTTGCAATTGCTCAAGGCCGGGTTCGAGGTGGTACTGCACCTGCCGGCTTGCCGAGGGATCAGCGAGGAGGGCGGTATCCAGGCCGTCAACGATCTGCTCAAGGCGGGTGCCGTCATCAGCCGCACCCGTGAAGAACTGGCAACACAGGCCACGCGTTAAGGAGACCTACCATGGAAAGTGCCTACGACTACGAGTCCCCGGTGATCCAGGGCTTGCTCGACACCGACTACTACACCTTCACCATGATGCAGGCCGTGTTGCATCAGTACCCTAACGTCGATGTGGAATACAACTTCATCGTGCGCTCCAGGGAAAAGCTCGGCCACCTGATTCCACAGCTGCGCGACGAGTTGGAAAAGCTCGCGGGCCTGCACATGCGTGAGGGCGAGTTGCGCTTCCTGTTCAACCCGCGCTTTCGCGAATACCTCACGCCGGACTACGAGCGCTTCCTGGGCCTGTTTCGTTTCAACCTGCGTTATATCCACGTCAGCGAAATCGACGGCCAGCTGAACATCCGCGTTATCGGCCCGATGCTGCACTGCATCATGTTCGAACAGCCGGTGTTGGCCTTGGTCAGCGAACTGCGCAACCGCGACAAATACCCGGACGTATCCCTGGAGGACGTCACCAGCAAGCTCTACCAGAAGTTCGACTGGCTGGAGAAGAACCTCAGCCGCGACGAGTTGGCTGACCTGCGCGTATCTGACTTCTCTACCCGCCGGCGCCTGTCGTTCAAGGCCCAGCGCGAAGTGGTCGACATCATGCGCCGCGACTTTCCGGGCCAGTTCGTCGGCACCAGCAACGCACACCTGGCCTACGAATTCGACCTGCCACTGATCGGCACCATGGCCCACCAGTGGCTGATGGTGCACCAGCAACTAGGACGACTGCGCGAGAGCCAGAACGCCGCACTGGAAAACTGGGTGCGTGAATACCGTGGTCGCCTCGGCATCGCCTTGACCGATTGCATCAGCACCGAATTTTTCCTCAAGGACTTCGACCTGTACTTCGCCAAGCTCTATGACGGCCTGCGCCAGGACTCCGGCGACCCTATCGCCTGGGCCGACAAGGTGCTGGCCCGCTACAAGCAACTGGGCATCGACCCGATGACCAAGGACCTGATGTTCTCCGACGGCCTTAACTTCGAAAAATGCTTGCCGATCCTGCGTCACGTGCGGGGCAAGGCCAAGTTCGGGTTTGGTATGGGCACCAGCCTGGCGTGCGATGTGGAGGGAGTGGAACCGCTGAGCATCGTGATGAAACTGGTGCGGGTGCACGGTGAACCGGTGGTGAAGTTCTCCGACGACCCGATCAAGAATGTCTGCGAAGACGCCTCGTTTTTGCACTACGCAGCCCAGGTGTTCAACGTCGGCAATGTGGAGGTGTGACATGCAACAACGTATCGCACGGGAGCTCAATATCAATCGGCAACTGGTTCAAGGTGGTGAAGCCGAAGAGATTCAGCGGCGCATCGACTTTATCAAAGCCACATTGCGTGGCTCTGGCTGCAAGGCCCTGGTGCTGGGCATCAGCGGTGGTGTCGACTCTCTGACCGCCGGCCGCCTGTGCCAACTGACAGTGGAGCAGTTGCGCAGTGAAGGTTACGCTGCGCGCTTTATCGCCATGCGCCTGCCCTATAAAACCCAGGCCGACGAAAGCGATGCCCAAGCTTCCCTGGACTTCATCACCCCCGATCAGGTCGACACCCTGAACATCGCCGCCAGCGTCGACGGCCTCATGGCCAGCCTCACTGCCAGCGAAGCCAGCGCCGCCCATGTCGACTTCATCAAGGGCAACGTCAAGGCGCGCACGCGGATGATCGCCCAGTACGCCGTGGCCAACCTGCACCACGGCTTGGTGGTTGGTACTGACCACGGCGCCGAAGCGCTGATGGGCTTCTTCACCAAATTCGGCGATGGCGCCTGCGACCTCACGCCGCTGTCAGGCCTGACCAAGACACAGGTCCGCCTGCTGGCCACGGCCCTTGGCGCACCGGATAACCTGGTCCACAAACACCCCACCGCCGACCTTGAAGAATTGGTGCCGGGTAAGCTGGATGAGCATGCCTATGGTTGCACGTACGCAGAGATTGACGCGTACCTGATGGGCGAACCGGTAAGCGAGCGGGTGAGGGTGATTGTGGAGGACGCGTACGGCAAGACCGCGCACAAGCGTGCGCTGCCGCTTGCGCCGCTCTGATCAGCGCTCGATAGAACGGCTCCACCGCGCATTCCACTCGGGCCGCGCCTGGTTGACCTGGTCCCAGTCAATCGAGATCGCGGTCTGCAGGTAACCCTGCATCGCTTCCACCCGCGCGCGGGTCTTGTCGGTGGTCGGCGTGGTCGGGTTCGAAGGGATCTGGTCACCTTCCTCCAGCGCCGGTGCCTGGGCCTCGGCGGTGAGCAGGTAGGCCGCGAGTTTTTGCGCCAGTTCCGGTTGGTCGTTGCGGGCGATCACGCATTCGGCCACGTTGAGCACCACCGCGCCTTCCTTGGGTTGCGCATATTCCATCGGGATACCCAGCAGTTTCTGGGTGGTGACCTGGGTTGGGGTCAGCGGGAAAATCGCCGCTTCGTCGGTTTGCACCATCTCGGAGATTTTCGCCGAGCTGGCGATGTATTCCAGCACGTTGGGGCCGATGGTCTTTGGCCAGGCCTTGAAGCCGGGCTCGACGTTGGTCTCATCGCCGCCCTGGATGCGGTTGAACATCAGGAAACCGTGCAGGCCGAAGGTGGACGAGGCCAGGGATTGGAACACCACTTTTCCTTGAAGCGCGGGTCGGCCAGGTCCATCCAGGAAGTGGGTGGGGCCCAGCCTTTTCCTTGAACATCTTGGCGTTGTAACCCAGGCCGGTGACGCCGAGGGTGACGGCCACCGCCTGTTCCTTGATCTTCGCTTTGGCGGGGATCTGGTCCAGGGTCGGGCTTGGCGCGAGCGTGTCGCACAGGCCCATGGAAATCGCGCGGTACATGATGCCGTCATCGAGGAACATCACGTGCATCTGCGGGTTGTCTTTGTTGGCCTGGACCTTGGCGAGAATGTCCGACGAGGTGCCGGGCACGATCACCACCTTGACGTTATTGACCTTTTCGAACGCGGGCAGCACCTTGTCGGCGTACACCCGTTCCATGGTGCCGCCGTTCATGCCCAGGTACAGCGTGGGCGCTGCATGGGCGGTGGAGGCGAGCAGGGCGAGGGACAAGCAGGACAGCGCAATACGTGGGTTCATAGGTGTTTTTCCTCTCAGGCTTGGAAACGACGGATGGAAAACGCTTCGATGGGGTGACGGCTGGCTCCGGTGCAGACGATCTCTGCCAGGGCTTCACCGACGGCGGGACCAAGCTGGAACCCGGCGCCGGCAAAGCCGAAACCGTGGAGCAGGCCAGGTTGGTGCTACTGGGCCCGATCACCGGTTCATGATCGGGCAGGTAACCTTCGGTGCCGCTCCAGGTACGGATGGCCTGGGCACCTTTGAGGAACGGGTACAGTTCGCCGGCATTACGCAGGATCTCCAGGACGGCGGCCTGTCCCGGTCGCGCTTGCGCAGGGCCCAAGGCAAAACCGCGACCACCGCCCAGGATGCAATTGCCCCGGGAAACCTGGCGCGCATAAATACCGCCGCCTTCGACGCCGGTGCTCACGTTCATCACCACCGGCAGCGGCTCGGTCACCAGCATCGCCGGGTGCGCCGAGGTCATTGGCACCGCTTCGCCAAACTGCGCGGCGACGGTGCCGGCCCAGGCCCCGGCGCAGTTCAGCAACCACGGCGCTTGCAGGTGCAGGCCATTGGCGCAGTGCACCTGAAACTGGCGGCTTTCATGTTCGATGCGAGTCACTTCGGCCTGTTCGTACACGTCGACACCGCAGCGCTGCGCGGCACGGGCGAAGGCGGGCGAGACCAGGCGTGGGTTGGCATGGCCGTCCTCCGGGCACAACGAGGCGCCCACGGCGATATCACCGACCCAGGGGAAACGCGCGCGTAACTCGGCGTAGTCCAGCAACTGCAAACCCAGGCCAAACCCCGAGTCTGTTCGGCATAGGCCTGCAACGCGGCAAAATCGGCGTGGCTGCGCGCCAACTTCAAATGGCCTGAACGCACATATTCGCCATTGATGCCGATCAACCCCGGCAAGTCGGCCCACAGTTCATGCGCACGCTGCGACAGCGGCAACTGGTGCAGGGTCGCCCTTGGCGCCGTACACCGCCATAATTCACGCCGCTGGAATGGGCGCCGCAGAAGTCGCGCTCCACCAGCGCCACGCGTTGGCCTTTTGCGCGAGCATCAACGCCGCCGACGCGCCAACAATGCCGCCGCCGAGTACGATCACGTCGATCATGGCTGCACCTCCACGCCAAACGGCAGTGGCTTGATCGGTGCCTGGCCGCGCAAACGACCCACTTGTTCAATCGCTCGACCACTGCGTTCAGCCACGATTTCCGCTGCCGCCAGCCCGCACATGCGCCCTTGGCAGCGGCCCATGCCGACACGGCAATGGGCCTTGACCCGATTGATCTCCCAATGCCCTTCATCCACCACCGCACGCACATCGCCGACGCTGACTTCTTCGCAACGGCACAGAATCAGGTCGTCTGGCGCCTGCGCTGCCCATTGTTCGGGGAAGGGGAACGCGGTTTCCAGGCCCTGGCGAAAACGGTGGATGCCCGCCAATTGCTGTTCCAGCACAGCGGGGCGGCGATGATCTATCGCGATACCGCAGTCCTCCAACACCGCCAACGCTGCACGTTCACCGGCCATCTGTGCGGCGTCGGCGCCCATGATCCCCGCGCCGTCGCCGGCCAGGTACACGCCTTCGACACTGCTGCGTCCGGCGTTGTCACGCTGCGGCAACCAGGCGCGATTCAGTGCGTTCCAGGTGAATTGACAGCCGAGCAAGTCAGCCAGTTGGGTCTCGCTGCGCAGGGCGTGGGCGAAGGCCACGGCGTCACATTCAAGGGTGTGATCGCCCCAACGAATGCCGCTGACCCGCTGCTCACCGTCGATGTGCGTGAGCGTCGCGCCCTGATGCACAGGAATACCATGGGCGGTCAACCAGGCGCGGTAATACACGCCCTTGGCCAAGGTCGCCGGTTGCCCGAGCAGCGCCGGTAACGCGCGGCACTGGGCGCTGAACGGCGCGCTGTCGAGGACTGCGACGACCTTGGCACCGGCCTTGGCATATTGATACGCGACCAGGTAAAGCAACGGCCCGCTGCCACAAAACACAACGCGCTCGCCAATGGCACAGCCCTGGTATTTCAAGGCGATCTGCGCCGCGCCCAGGCTGTACACGCCGGGCAAGGTCCAGCCCGGCACCGGCAGGATGCGGTCGGTGGCGCCTGTGGCAACAATGATCTGTGCGTATTCGATGCTCGTGGCGTGGCTGTTGTTGAGCATATCCAGGCGGCCATCTTCGGCGTTCCACACCAAGGTTTCCGGGCGGTAGTCGATCAACGGTGCCAGCTCATCCACGGTGCGGTGGACGGCCTCGGCCTTGCTCGCCTCAAAGCCATAGAGTTGCCTTGCCGAGCGCTGGAAATTTGCCGGTTGGCGGCGATAGATCTGCCCGCCGCCGCGCAGGCTCTCATCCACCAGACAGGGTTTGACGCCGTGGTCGAGCAGGGTGCGCGCCGCGCTGATCCCCGCTGGGCCTGCGCCTACAATCACCACCGGCTTCATGGCTGACGCCCCAGGTCGCGGCTGATCGCCTGGCCTTCTTCCAGCAGCGTCGAGCACGCGCGCACGCGCCGCCCATCTTCAAGCCGCACCCAGCAATCCTGGCACGCGCCCATCAGGCAGAACCCGGCACGCCGTTCGGCGCTGAAGTCACTGCCACGCAGGTGCTCGGCGCAGGTCAGCACGGCGGTCAGCAAGGTATCGCCGAGCAGGCCGCTGGCCGGTTGGCCGTCGAGGGTGAAGGCCACGGCAGGGCGCTGGGTCTCAGTCAGGCGTTTGAACAAGGCCATCAATGTTTCCCCACCATAACGCGGTCCAGGCCGTAGACCCGGTCCAGCAGAATCATGGTGGCGGCGGTCAGCGCGATCACCAACGCAGAAACGGCCGCCATCATCGGGTCGATGGATTCGGTGGCGTACACGTACATGCGCACCGGCAGGGTTTGCGTGGCGGGCGAGCTGACGAAGATCGACAGCGTCACCTCGTCGAAACTATTGATGAACGCCAGCAACCAACCGCCAGCCACGCCGGGCAGGATCATCGGCAAGGTGATCTGGCGAAACAGCGTAAAGCGGCTGGCACCCAGTGATTCCGCGGCCTGTTCGGCACTGCGGTCAATACCGATGGCGGCGGCCAACACCAGGCGCAGCACGTACGGGGTAATGATCACCACGTGCGCCAGCATCAACCAGGTAAAGCTGCCGTTGACGCCCATCAGCGCGAACAAGCGCAGCATCGCCACCCCAGCACCAGGTGCGGGATGATGATCGGTGACAGGAACAACGCACTGAAGAAGTTGCGCCCCGGAAACTGATAGCGACTGATCGCCAATGCCGCCGGCACCGCGATCAACGTCGCCAGGCTCGCGGCGGTGAACGCCAGGATCACACTGTTATAAAACGCCTGGATAAAGTCAGCGCGCTCGAACACCGCGCGAAACCAACGCAGGGAGAAGCCCGACGTGGGCAGGCTCAGGGTGTTTTCCGGGGTGAAGGCCACCAGGCACACCACCACCAGCGGGGCCATCATGAACAGCACCACCAAACCGTGGAAACCGAGGGCCAAAGGACCGTTTCTGGACATGCGCTTAAACCCCCAGGGACTTTTTGTAGCGGCCTTCGACCATGCGGTTCCAGCTCAGCATGATCAGCAGGTTGACCAACAGCAGCACCACCGCGATGGTCGCGCCCATGGGCCAGTTGAGTTCCGACAAGTACTGGTCGTACACCACGGTGGCGACCATTTTCAGGCGCCGTCCGCCCAGCAGGCCGGGGATGGCGAAAGAGCTGGCCGCCAGGCCGAACACGATCAAGGTGCCGGACAGCACGCCGGGCATGACTTGCGGCAAGACGATTTTGCGCATCACCGTGGCCTGGCTCGCACCGAGTGACAACGCCGCCTGCTCAGCCGAAGGGTCGAGCTTTTGCAGGAAGTCCATACCGGAATGATCATGAACGGCAGCATCACGTGCACCAGCGCGATGATCACCGCGAACGGCGTATACAGCAGTTTCACCGGGCGCCCGCCGAGGAACTGGATGGTTTGGTTCACCAGCCCATCGGCCCCCAACAGCAGGCTCCAGCCGAAGGCACGCACCACCACCGAGATCAGCAGTGGCGTGAGGATCAGGATCAGGAAAATCGAGCGCCAGGGCGTGCCCATGCGGCTGAGGATGTACGCCTCGGGCACCCCGATCACCACGCACAGCAGGGTGACCAGGGCGCTGATCCAGAAGGTGCGCCAGAAAATTCCGTAGAAGTACGAATCGCTCAGCAGCGACCAATAGTGAGCAAAGGTCCACTCATCGGCCTTCACCCCTACCTGGTAGTCGAACACGTTGAACGACAGCACCAATGTCAGCCCCAGCGGCACAATCAGCAGCCCGATAAACAGCACCAGGGCCGGCAGCGACAGCAAATACCCTCGACTCATGGGTGCACCTCATCCGCTGCCAATACCCGCAGCAGGCTCGCGTGCCAATCCAGGCCCACTGCCGTGCCGCAACGCAGCGGTGCATTGCCGTCGTTGCTGCGCACCACGGTGACTTCGCCCAAGGCGGTGTCGACGTGGTACAGCCATTGGCTGCCGAAGAAATAGCGGTTGATCACCTGGCCTTGCAGGCGGCCTGTACCTGCGTCCACCAGCTGGATTTTTCCGGGCGCAGGCTCAGGGTCAGTTCGCCGTCGCCACCTGCGTGGCGCACTTGCGGGATGCGCAGCTCGTCGTAGTCCCCGGGCAGCAGGTTGGCCTTGCCGACGAAGTCCGAGATAAAACGAGTGCGCGGGTGTTCGTACAGCTTGTACGGCGCGTCGATCTGGGTGACGCGCCCGGCTTGCATCACCACTACGCGGTCGCTGATGGACAGCGCCTCGGCCTGGTCGTGGGTGACCATCAAGGTGGTGATGCCGACGGCGCACTGGATGCGGCGGATTTCGAATTGCATCTCTTCGCGTAGGTTGGCGTCGAGGTTGGACAGCGGTTCATCCAGCAGCAACACCGGCGGCTCGATCACTAAGGCGCGGGCCAGTGCGACGCGTTGGCGTTGGCCGCCAGAGAGTTCGCGTGGGTAGCGGTCGGCGTGTTGGGCCAGGCGCACCAGCTCCAGCACGGTCTTGACCTTGCTGGCGATCTCGGTGGCCGGCACCTTGCGCATCTTCAAGCCGAAGGCAACGTTGTCGCGCACGGTCATGTGGGGGGAACAGCGCGTAGCTTTGGAACACTACGCCCAGGCCACGGCTGGCGGGCTTGGCGTGGGTGATGTCGCGTCCGTCCAGCAGAATCTGGCCGCCGCTGACATCAACGAAGCCGGCGATCATTTGCAGGGTGGTGGTTTTGCCGCAGCCCGAAGGGCCGAGCAGGGACACGAACTCGCCTTTTTCCACCGCAAGGTCGGTGGCGACCACCGCGTCGACGGCGCCGTAGCGTTTGCTCAAGGCGTTGAGTTGGAGAAATGCCATGGGTGCGTTCCACCTTTTTTAAGTCGCGTCGAAACGCGCTTTGTTGTTTTGGGCAGATGCGAAAAGGGTGTTGCGGGTGCGTTGGCGCTCGATCTCGAAGTCGGCTGCCGTTGTTGTTCATTTCGCCCCTGTGGACGCAGATTAGGACGAAGACTAGGATGGGCGGAAGATGGAATTTCACTGATCGGACTATTATTTTCAGTTTTATTCACTCACCGGAATTTACCAAGGTAACGAGTGCTATGGATTCCACTGATCGAAATGACGGCAGCAAAGAAGTCGGTGCTGGCGGGGTGTCACGTTTGTTTGCGCTCTTGCGCACCTTGGGCGAGGTGCCCGAAGGCGGCGAGCGCGTGACTCAGTTGGCGCAACAGGTGGGCCTGTCCCAGCCGACCACCCACCGCTGCTGCGCAGCCTGATGGACGAAGGCATGGTGGAACAGGACGCACGCAGCAAACGCTATCGCCTGAGCCTGGAGTTCTTCGCGCTGGCGGCGAACGCAGGCAAGACCGGCAACCTGCGCGACCTGGTTCGGCCGAGCATGTTGCGCCTGAGTGCTTCGTTGGGCGATTCGTTGTTCCTGCTGGCGCGCTCCGGCTTTGACGCGATCTGCCTGGACCGCAGCGAAGGCCCGTACCCGATCCGCACCTTCACCGGCGATATTGGCGGCCGCGTCGCATTGGGCGTGGGGCAGGGCAGCTTGGCGATCCTGGCGTTCCTGCCGGAGGAAGAGCGCGAAACGGTGATCCGCTACAACCTGCCACGGCTCAAGGACTTTCACCTGTATGACGAGGTGTTGTTGCGCTCGGAGGTGGAGAACGTGCGCAACCTGGGTTACGCCGCGCGCAATACCGGAGTGCTGGAAGGCATGGCCGGGTTGGCGGTGCCGATCCTCAATCGCGATGGGCACGCGGTGGCGGCGCTGAGTGTGGCGACCATCAGTGATCGGCTGGGGCCGAGCCGGTTGCCGATGGTGGTGGAGTTGTTGAAGCGCGAAGCGGCGGCGATCGGGCCGAGGATCAATCCGTTTGATCCGACGTTGCGCAGGCCCTCCCAAATTTTCGGCGGGTAACCGGTTTTCATAACACTGCAGATCAAATGTGGGAGCGGGCTTGCTCCCACAAAAGAACTTCACCCACATTCAGAGTGCGGCTAACGCAACTGATGTCGCCGCTGTGCGTGTTTCCACGCCGAGCTTCACATACACATGTTCAAGGTGTTTGTTCACGGTCCGCGGACTCAACCCCAAAATATCGCCAATATCCCGATTGGTCTTACCGCACGCCACCCACCGCAGCACCTCGACCTCGCGCTCCGTCAGCGCAAACCGCGCCGACAACAACCGATGCGCCGGCTCATCCTCCAGCGTCAACACACTCGGCTGCCGGGCCTCCCGCGCCGACAGCAAAATGCGCGAGGTGCGCAAATGCGCCGCCACCCGCGCCAGCACTTCGTCGGTCTGGATCGGCTTGGTCACATAGTCACTGCCGCCCACTTCGAAGCCTTGCACCACATGCTTGGTGTCCGTCAGGCCGGTCATGAACACCACCGGAATATCCGCGCTGGCCGGTTGTGCCTTGAGCCGGCGGCAGGTTTCGAAGCCGTCCAGGCCGGGCATCATCGCGTCCAGCAGAATCAGGTCCGGGCGCCGGCGTTGCACGCGGTTCAGTGCGCTGAGGCCGTCGAGGGCCACCAGCACCATGTAGCCGGCGTCATCGAGGGCATCCGAGAGCATGGCCAGGTTGTCTGGCGTGTCGTCGACGATCAGCACCACGCCGGGTTCAATGCTGGGGGTGAGCGCATTCATGTTCGGCCTCCTTGAGGGTTCGGTTGAGTTCATCCAGGCGAAAGCCCTTGAGCAGCCCGCGCACCTTGCTGATGAACGGTTCGGTGTCCGGGCGCTGCGCAAGGATGCTGTCGAGTTTGGCGTGCAGGCCGCGCACATAACCGATGGCGCTGAGTTCGGCGAGTTCGGTCAGGTCTTCAGGGCTGGGCAATACGCTCGGCGGTGGCGGGGCACGCGACTTTGGGTGCGCCGCAGCCACTGCAAGCCGAGATGCTGCTGTACGCGCCCTAGCAGTTCCGGGGTGCGCACCGGCTTGGCCAGGTAGTCGTTGCAGGCGGCGGCAATGCTGCGCTCGCGGTCGTCGGTAAAAGCGTTGGCGGAGATCACGATGATCGGCGCGGTGGACAGCGCATTACGGCGGATCAGACGGCTGGTTTCATAACCGTCCAGCGTCGGCATCGACAGGTCCATCAGGATCAGGTCCGGTGCCAGCAGCGCCACCTGGCGAATCGCATCCTGGCCGTTGCTCGCCTGGATCACCTCGAAACCCAGGGGCGTAAGCATGCCGGCGAGTACCTTGCGATGGTCCACGTGGTCATCCACCACCAGGATGCGCCGGCGTTCGCCCTGGTAGCCGATGATGTCGTGCTCCACATGCACCACCGCTTGCGGTGCGCGTACTGCGACAGGAACAGCCGCACCTGGAAGCAGGTGCCCTTGTCCAGTTCGCTGGTCACCCGCAACTCGCCACCCATCAAGGCGGTGAGCATGCGCGTGATGGTCAGGCCCAGGCCTACGCCGTTGTCCTGGCGCATCAGGTCGCCGCGTTCGAACGGCTGGAAAATTCGCTCCAGTTGCCCTGGGTCGATACCAATGCCGGTGTCGATGATTTCAAAGTTGGCGGTCTCGCGCATGTAGCTGACCCGCAGGCGCACCTCACCGCTGTCGGTGAAGTTCACCGCGTTGCCCAACAGGTTGATCAGGATCTGCCGCACTCGCTTCTCATCGCCGCGCACCACCGCCGGGATCTTGCCCACGCAGTCCAGGCGAAAGCGCAAACCCTTGTCCTGGGCCTGGGGCGTGAACATCTGCTCCAGGTCATGGAGCAGTTCCGGGAAGGGGATTTCGGTGAGTTCCAGGCGCAACTTGCCCGCCTCGATCTTGGCCACATCCAACAGCCCATCGATCAGCGACACCAAGTGCGAGCCGCTGCGCAATATCGTCGCCAGGGCGTCTTGATGCTGCTCGGGCATGGCGCTGTCACGCTGCAGAATCTGGGTGAACCCAAGGATGCTATTGAGCGGCGTGCGCAGCTCGTGGGACAGCCCGGTGACGTAGCGGCTTTTGGCGGCATTCGCGGCCTCCGAGGCTTCCTTAGCCTGTTGCAGGGCCTGGTCGGTCAGGCTGTGGGCGTCGATTTCCTGCATCAGCAGCAGGGTTTGGCGGTCGGATTCTTCCTGGGCCACACCACGGCTTTCGCGGGTCAGCACCACCCACCAGGCGAGCACGGCGGCCAACACGGATAAGGTCAGGAACGCCTTGAAGAACGCCTGGTACAAGGTCTCCGAGTGGGGTAAACCCTGCGCCGCCTGCACGTAGATCAACGCCAAGGCACCGGCGAGCATCAGCACCAGCGCCAGCAGTAACCCGAGGTAGTGCGCCAACCGCGTGTGCAGGCGCGGCATCATCGTATTGGGCAGCAACCAGCGCAGGACGCCCTCAAACTGGCTCACCAGCCGTCCGTGGGGTTTGCAGCGGTCACCGCAGCGCGCATCCAGCGAGCAGCACAACGAGCAGATCGGCGTGCTGTAGGCCGGGCAGAACGCCATGTCCGCTGTTTCAAACGGGTTGCTGCACAGCCCGCACACCGCGTGGGTAACGGGTGCCACCGGGTGAATCAACTGCGCATCGCTGGTGCGGGCGATGTAGTACTTGCCCTTGGTCAGCCAGGCCAGCAACGGCGCCATTATCAGGGCCGTCCCCAGCGCGACAAAGGGCGGCGCCGCCTGGGCCAGCGTGCCGAACAGGCCGAAGTGGGCGAGGATCGACAGCAACGAGGCGATCAGCATCGAACCGACGCCCACCGGGTTGATGTCGTAGAGGTGCGCGCGTTTGAATTCGATGTGCTTGGGCGACAGGCCCAATGGCTTGTTGATCACCAAGTCGGCGACCAGCGTGCCGATCCAGGCAATCGCGATATTGGCGTACAGGCCCAGCACCTGGTCGATCACATCGAACACGCCCAGCTCCATCAGCATCAGCGCAATGGCCACGTTGAACACCAGCCACACCACGCGGCCGGGGTGGCTGTGGGTCACGCGGGCAAAAAAGTTCGACCAGGCCAGGGAGCCGGCGTAGGCGTTGGTCAGGTTGATCTTCATCTGCGAGATGAACACGAACAGCACCATGGCGCCGAGGGCCCATTCCGGCGAGCTAAACACGTAGCGGAACGCTACCAGATACATCTGCGTCGGCTCGGCGGCGCGCTCCATGGGGATTTCATGTTGCAGGGCGAGAAATGCCAGGAACGCACCGGCGAACATCTTCAACGCGCCAGGGATGATCCAACCGGGGCCGGCGCAGAGCAGGGCGGCCCACCAGCGTTTGCGGTTGGCAGCGGTTTTCTCCGGCAGGAAGCGCAGGTAGTCGACCTGCTCGCCGATCTGCGTCACCAACGACAGCGCCACGGTGCAGGCGGCGCAGAACGCCAGCAGGTTGAACCCGCCGCCATCGCCGCTGCGCCCGACGAAGCTGGTCCAGTCGCTGAACGCGTCGGGGTTTTTCCACCACACAAAGCCGTAGGGCAACACCAATAGCAGCAGCCAGAGGGGTTGCGTCCACAGTTGCAGGCGGCTGATCAGGGTCACGCCGTAGGCCACCAGCGGAATCACCAGCAGCGAGCAGATCACATAGGCGAAGGCCAGCGGGATATGGAAATACAACTCCAGGGCCAGGGCCATGATCGCCGCTTCCAGGGCAAAGAACAGGAACGTGAAGCTGGCGTAGATCAGCGAGGTAATGGTCGAACCGATATAGCCGAAACCGGCGCCACGGGTGAGCAAATCCATGTCCACGCCGTAGCGCGCCGCGTAATAGCTGATGGGCAGGCCGGTGAGAAAGATCACCAGGCTGATGGCAAGGATGGCCCAAAAGGTGTTGGTGAAGCCGTAGCTCAATGCCAATACGCCGCCGATGGCCTCCAACGCCAGGAACGACACCGCGCCGAGCGCCGTGTTGGCAATGCGCAGCTCCGACCATTTGCGAAAGGACTTGGGGGTGTAGCGCAGGGCGTAGTCTTCCATGGTCTCGTCGGCGACCCAGGTGTTGTAGTCGCGGCGGATCTTGACGATGCGCTGGGTGCCTGAAGGAGGGTGCACGGTGGGAGGCTCCGGGAGGTGGGCGAGGTTGGGTGAGCAAGTTCCATGCCCCGATTCAAAATGTGGAGCTGGCTTGCCTGCGATAGCAGTGGGTCAGGCACTGGAGAGGTCTGCTGACACACCGCTATCGCAGGCAAGCCAGCTCCCACATTGACCGGCGGTGTTTGGACGGGCGCGATCTTGCTCGAAAATGGTGCGCAGCGGCATACGTCAAATGACGTATGCCGTTACGTCAGGCTGCGTATACCCGCGCTGGCCCCAGGCCGCCATGCTGGACCCCTCATTGCAGAGGAGTCGCCCCATGGCACAAAGATTGATCCGCTCCAAACCGCTGTTGGCCTTGTCGTTACTGGCCGCCGCTCTGTTCAGCCAGGGCGTGCTGGCCGATAACGAAGGCCTGGCCGTGACCCCCACTGAAGTCACCGTCGGCCAATTGCACTCGGCCACCGGGACCATGGCGATTTCCGAGACGGGTTCGATCCAGGCCGAGCGCCTGGCCATCGAACAGATCAACGCCTCGGGCGGGATCCTGGGACGGCAGATCAAGGTGATCCAGGAAGACGGCGCCTCCGACTGGCCGACCTTCGCCGAAAAAAGCCAAGAAGCTCCTGGTCAACGACAAGGTCGCCGCCGTGTTCGGCTGCTGGACCTCGGCTTCGCGCAAAGCCGTGCTGCCGATCTTCGAAAAGAGAACGGCCTGTTTCACTACCCGACCTTCTATGAAGGCCTGGAACAGTCGAAAACGTGATCTACACCGGTCAGGAAGCGACCCAGCAGATCCTCGCCAGCCTCGATTGGATCGCCAAGACCAAAGGCGCCAAGACCTTCTACCTCGTGGGCTCGGACTACATCTGGCCGCGCACCTCGATGAAGATCGCGCGCAAGCACATTGAAAACGTGCTGCACGGCACCGTGGTCGGCGAAGACTACTACCCGCTGGGCAACACGCAGTTCGGCTCGCTGATCAACAAGGTCAAGCTGAAAAAGCCTGACGTGGTGTTCGCAGCAGTGGTGGGCGGCTCCAACGTGGCTTTCTACAAGCAGCTCAATGCGGCGGGTGTGAATTCGTCCAAGCAGACCCTGCTGACCCTGTCGGTGACCGAGGACGAACTGCTCGGCATCGGCGGCGAGAACATGGCTGGCTTCTATGCCTCGATGAAGTACTTCCAGAGCCTGGACAACCCGAACAACAAAGCCTTCGTCGAAGCCTTCAAGGCCAAATACGGCAAAGATGCGGTGATCGGCGACGTGACCCAGGCGGCGTACCTCGGCCCATGGTTGTGGAAAGCGGCGGTGGAGAAGGCGGGCAGTTTCGACGTGGATAAAGTGGTGGCTGCCTCCCCAGGCATCGAGCTGAAAACCGCGCCGGAAGGCTACGTGAAGATCCACGAGAATCACCACCTGTGGAGCAAGTCGCGCATTGGTGAAGTGCAGCCTAACGGGCAGTTCAAGGTGATCTATGAGTCGGATCTGATCGAGCCGAATCCGTTTCCTAAAGGCTACCAGTAACCCTTTGTATGTAAACCGGGCTTCTGTGGGAGCTGGCTTGCCTGCGATGGCATCACCTCTGTGTCACTGAAAGACCGAGGTGTCTGCATCGCAGGCAAGCCAGCTCCCACATAAAGCACAAGCAGATTGCATTTCAACCTCCCGCTCAGGAGACCATCATCATGGAATGGCTATCGGAATTTGGAGCCATCGCGGCAATGCAGGGGTTCAACGGTTTGTCCGTGTTCTGCGTGCTGTTGCTGATGGCATTAGGGCTGGCGATCATCTTTGGCCAGATGGGCGTGATCAACATGGCCCACGGCGAGTTCCTGACCATCGGCGCCTACACCACCTACGTGTGTTCCAGCCTCACCGCGCACTTTGCGCCAAGCTTCCAACCTTATTACTTCTTCTTCGCCATCGCCCTGTCATTCCTGGTGGCCGGTGCCATTGGCTGGCTGGTGGAATGGGCGATGATCAGTCGCTTGTACAAGCGCCCGCTAGACACCTTGCTCGCCACTTGGGGCTTGTCCCTGGTGATGCAGCAAACCTTCCGCTCGGTATTCGGCGCCCGCGAAGTCAGTGCCGAACCGCCGGCGTGGCTGATGGGTTCGGTGAATTTCACCGACGCCATCGAAATCCCGCGCAACGGCCTGTTCATGATGGGGCTGACCCTGCTGCTGACCGGTGCGATCTTTATCATGCTGTACCGCTCACGCTGGGGCCTGCAGGTGCGCGCCACCGTGCAGAATCGCTTGATGAGCCGCGCCGTGGGCATCAATACGCGCAAGGTCGACCGCATGACCTTCGCCCTCGGTTGCGGCGTGGCCGGTGTGGCGGGCGCTGCGTTCACCACCATCGGCTCCACTGGGCCGACGGCGGGCTCGCAATACATCGTCGATACCTTCCTGGTGGTGGTGTTCGGCGGCGCGCAAAGCCTGTTCGGCACCATCGCCTCGGCGTTCGTGATTGCCCAGACCCAATCGCTGTCGGAGTTTTTCCTCAGTGGCTCGATGGCCAAGGTGCTGACCTTGTCCTCGGTGATTCTGATCCTGATGCTGCGCCCGCAAGGGTTGTTCTCCATCAAAGTGCGCAAGTAGAGGCGACCGGATGAAGGCTTTAGACAAGCTGCTGGGCGGCCAGCAAAACCTGATCGGCATCGTGTTGTTGGCGCTGTTGATCCTGGTGGTATTCCCCCTCACGCTGGACGCGTTCCGCCTGAACATGGTGGGCAAGTACCTGACCTATGCGTTCGTCGCGGTGGGCCTGGTGTTGTGCTGGGGTTACGGGGCATTCTCAGCCTGGGGCAGGGGTGTTCTTTGGTGTCGGCGGCTACTGCATGGCAATGTTCCTCAAGCTCGAAGCCTCGGACCCGGAGAGCACCAAGATCCAATCCACACCGGGCATTCCGGATTTCATGGACTGGAACCAGATCACCGAACTGCCGTGGTTGTGGCAGCCGTTTCACAGTTTCAGCTTTACCGTTTTCGCCGTGATCGCGGTGCCGGTACTGCTGGCGTTCATCATCGGCATGGCGTTGTTCAAGCGGCGGGTGGGTGATGTGTATTTCTCCATCGTCACCCAGGCGATTGCACTGATCCTCACCGTACTGATCGTCGGCCAGCAAGGCCTGACTGGCGGCGTCAACGGTATTACCGACCTCAAGACCCTGTTGGGCTGGGACCTGCGTACCGATAGCGCGAAGATGATCCTGTACTTCATCAACGCCGGCTTGCTGTTTGGTTGCATTTTTATCGGGCGTTTTATTCTCGCGTCCAAGCTGGGTCGGCTGCTGATGGCGATGCGCGACAAGGAAGAGCGCGTGCGTTTTTCCGGGTATGACGTAGCCAGCTTCAAGATCTTCGTGTTTTGCGTGGCTGCTGCATTCTCGGCGATTGGCGGGGCGATGTTTGCCTTGCAGGTGGGCTTTATGTCGCCCTCGTTCGTCGGCATCGTGCCCTCTATCGAAATGGTGATCTTCGCTGCGGTGGGCGGGCGCATGTCGCTGCTCGGCGCGGTGTATGGCGCATTGCTAGTGAACTACGGCAAGACCTATTTTTCCGAGTCCTTCCCCGAGCTCTGGCTGTACCTGATGGGCGGGTTGTTTATTGCGGTGGTGATGTATTTCCCCAATGGCCTGGCCGGTTTGTGGGAGAGCCATGGGCGCCAGGCGTTGGCAAAACTGTTACGGCGCAAACCGGTGGTGAAAGCCCCAGTTAAAGTCGAGGCCAAGGCCAAAACCAAGATCCTGGAGACCCAGCCATGACCGCCGTCGGCTTTGAAATGAAAAAACCGGTGCTGGCCATCGAAGGCCTCACCGTGTCGTTCGACGGCTTCAAGGCGGTCGACAACCTCAACCTGTATATCGACCGTAATGAAGTGCGCGTGGTGATCGGCCCCAACGGCGCCGGCAAGACCACCGTGCTCGACCTGATCTGCGGCAAGACCCGCGCCACCAGCGGCAGTATCCAGTTCGACGGCCAGGAACTGACCAAGATGCGCGAGTACAACATCGTGCGCGCGGGCGTGGGGCGCAAGTTCCAGAACCCATCGATCTACGAAAACCTCACCGTGTTCGAAAACCTTGAGATGTCTTATCCCGCCGGTCGCAAAGTGTGGGGCGCGCTGTTCTTCAAGCGCAACGCCCAAGTGATTGCGCGGGTGGAGGAGGTTGCACGGGAAATCTTCCTCGGCGACCTGCTGCAACAGCAGGCGGACCTGTTGTCCCACGGGCAAAAGCAGTGGCTGGAAATCGGCATGTTGCTGATGCAAGACCCGGAGTTATTGATGCTCGATGAACCGGTGGCGGGCATGAGCGTCAACGAGCGCGCGCAAACCGCCGAATTGCTCAACCGCATCAGCCAGGGCCGTTCGGTGCTGGTGATCGAGCACGACATGGAGTTCGTCAAAAGCATCGCCCACAAAGTCACGGTGCTGCACCAGGGCAAGGTGCTGGCCGAGGGCAGCATGGAGTCGGTGCAAAGCAACCCTAAAGTCATCGAAGTGTATTTGGGCCACTGAGGAAGCAGGCATGTTCAAGATCGACCAGTTGTCCTGCGGCTACGGGCAGAGCCAGATCCTCCACGACCTGGACCTGAACGTGGCCAAGCGTGAGATCGTCGCGGTGATGGGCCGCAATGGCATGGGCAAGACCACCTTGTTCAAGAGCCTGATGGGCATCCTGCCGCAGTGGAAAGGCCACGTCAGTGTGGACGGCCACGATGTGTCGGCACTGGAAACCCATGAACGCGTGGAGCGTGGCATCGCCTATGTGCCCCAGGGCCGCATGATATTCCCGAGCATGACGGTGCTGGAAAATATCCAGACCGGCCTGCCGGCCTCGGCACGCGGCAAGGTGCCGGAAGACTTGTATGCGTTGTTCCCGGTGCTCTACGACATGCAATCGCGCAAGGGCGGCAACCTGTCCGGCGGCCAGCAACAGCAGCTGGCGATTGCCCGGGCATTGGCGACCAACCCTGGGTGCTGCTGCTGGATGAGCCCACTGAAGGCATCCAGCCGTCGATCATCAAGGACATTGCACGCACGCTCAAAGAGATCCGCAACCTGCGGGACTTGACCATCGTGGTGTCGGAGCAGGTGCTGTCCTTTACCCTGGAAATTGCCGACCGTTTCCTGGTGATCGAGAAGGGCCGCTTCGTGATTGAAGAGACCCGCGATCGGGTGGATGAGGCGACCATAAGCCGATACCTCTCCGTCTAAGCAGCGCCGTCCAACAGGGAGCGGGCTTGCTCGCGAATGCAGTCTGTCAATTGATGAATGCATCGACTGACACGCCGCTTTCGCGAGCAAGCCCGCTCCCACTTTTTTATCGCGTTCAACCGGATTTTTATACGTCATCCAACGTATTTCCCGTTTTTGCACGCTCCACGAGACTGGTTCCAACGCACCAAGCCAACCGTCCAGGAGCCAGTCCATGACCGAAACGCTGATCAAAGTCGACCTCAACCAACCTGTCACCGAAAACGAGCAAATCCACAACCGCTGGCACCCGGATATCCCGATGGCGTGCTGGGTCAAGCCGGGTGATGACTTCATCCTGGAGACCTACGACTGGACCGCCGGCGCGATCAAGAACAACGACGACGCCAGCGATGTGCGTGATGTGGACCTGTCCACCGTGCACTACCTCTCGGGCCCAGTGGGTGTGCACGGCGCCGAGCCGGGTGATTTGCTGGTGGTGGACCTGTTGGACATCGGCGCCAAGGCCGATTCCCAATGGGGCTTCAACGGTTTCTTCTCACGCCAGAACGGCGGCGGCTTCCTGACCGATCACTTCCCCAGCGCACAAAAAAGCCATCTGGGACTTCAAGGGCATGTTCACCAGTTCCCGGCACATTCGGGCGTGAACTTCGCCGGTCTGATCCACCCCGGCCTGATCGGCTGCCTGCCCGACCCGGTGATGCTTGCCGACTGGAACCGTCGCGAACAGGAACTGATCGACACCAACCCGACCCGCGTTCCGCCGTTGGCCAACGCGCCGCTGGCTGCTACGGCGCACATGGGCAAGATGCAGGGCCAGGCCCGCGACGATGCCGCAGCAACGGGGGCGCGCACCGTGCCGCCACGTGAGCATGGCGGCAACTGCGACATCAAGGATTTGTCCCGGGGCTCGAAGATCTTCTTCCCGGTCTACGTCAACGGTGCCGGTTTGTCGGTGGGCGATCTGCATTTTAGCCAGGGCGACGGCGAAATCACCTTTGCGGCGCTATCGAAATGGCCGGCTGGGT
Organism: Pseudomonas poae; assembly: GCA_004000515.1. Classification (GTDB taxonomy): domain Bacteria; phylum Pseudomonadota; class Gammaproteobacteria; order Pseudomonadales; family Pseudomonadaceae; genus Aquipseudomonas; species Aquipseudomonas cremoris. The sequence continues at coordinate 5,532,085 of CP034537.1, read as the reverse complement.
GCACATGAAAGTCGAGTTGATCAAGGGCGGCATGGCCAAGTACGGGATCAAGAACCCGGTGTTCAAGCCCAGCCCGATCACACCGAACTACAAGAACTACCTGATCTTCGAAGGCATCTCGGTGGACGAGCAGGGCCAGCAGCATTACCTGGACGTCAACGTCGCCTACCGCCAGGCGTGCCTGAATGCGATCAACTACCTGACCAAGTTCGGCTACTCGCCAGCCCAGGGTATGCACTGCTCGGCTCGGCGCCGGTGCAGGGGCATATCAGCGGCGTGGTGGATATTCCGAATGCTTGCGCGACCTTGTGGTTGCCCACGGAAATCTTCGAATTCGACATCAACCCGAATGCCAACGGCCCGACCAAGTTTCTCGACGGCAGCATCGACCTGCCTATCGCACCGGACCTGTAGCCATGCCGACCTACGAATACGCGTGCGCCGCGTGCGGCACCTTCACCCTGCTGCGGCCCATCGCCCAGCGCAACGAACCCAGCCAGTGCCCGTACTGCGAAGGACCGGGCGGGCACCTGCTGGTGTCCGCCCCGGCGCTGCAGACGTTGTCGGCCAACCAACGCAAGGCCATCGCCGGCAATGAACGCAGCGCCCATGCTCCGCAAACGGTTGGCGAATACCAAGAGAGTCGCAAACACCCGGCCGGTTGCAGCTGCTGTGGCACCAGCAAAAAAGTCCTGCCAAGCAAGGCAAACCCCTTGGGCCTCAAGATCAAGACCGGCCCGCGGCCGTGGATGATCAGTCACTAGAACAGGAGCGTTGCAATGCGCCATGGCGACATTTCCAGCAGCCCGGACACCGTCGGTGTAGCGGTGGTGAACTACAAGATGCCGCGCCTGCACAGCAAGGCCGAGGTGATCGATAACGCCAAGAAAATCGCCGAGATCATCATCGGCATGAAACAGGGCTTGCCCGGCATGGACCTGGTGGTGTTCCCCGAGTACAGCACCATGGGGATCATGTATGACCACGATGAAATGATGGCGACTGCCGCGAGCATTCCTGGTGAAGAAACCGCGATCTTCTCGGCAGCTTGTCGCCAGGCGAATACCTGGGGCGTGTTTTCCCTGACGGGCGAGCGCCACGAAGAACATCCCCATAAGGCACCGTACAACACGTTGGTACTGATCAATAACCTCGGCGAGATCGTCCAGCGGTATCGCAAGTGCATCCCCTGGTGCCCCATCGAGGGTTGGTATCCGGGTGACCGCACCTATGTGTGCGAGGGGCCCAAGGGCATGAAGATCAGCCTGATCATATGCGACGACGGCAACTACCCGGAGATCTGGCGCGACTGTGCGATGAAGGGCGCCGAACTTATTGTGCGGTGCCAGGGCTATATGTACCCGGCCAAGGAACAGCAGGTGCAGATGTCCAAGAGCATGGCCTGGGCGAACAACTGCTACGTGGCCGTGGCGAACGCGGCGGGGTTCGACGGGGTGTATTCGTATTTCGGACACTCGGCGATCATCGGTTTTGATGGGCGCACCTTGGGCGAGTGCGGCGAGGAGGAAATGGGCATCCAGTATGCGCAGTTGTCGGTGTCGCAGATCCGCGACGCACGGGCCAATGACCAGTCGCAGAACCACCTGTTCAAGCTGCTGCACCGTGGCTACACCGGTATGCATGCCTCGGGCGACGGCGACAAGGGCGTAGCGGACTGCCCTTCGAGTTTTACCGCACCTGGGTGCTGGATGCGCAAAAGGCCCAGGAGAATGTGGAAAAATCACTCGCAGTACCGTAGGTGTCGCCGAGTGCCCGGTGGGCAGTTGCCCCATGGCGGCAAAGAAAAGACCGCGGGGTAGGGCATGCGTTTTACCTTTGAACCGGCTCAGGTCATGGCCTTGTTGCGCAGCCGTATCGTCGGCCAGGATGCCGCGTTGGCCCAGGTGGAAGGCTTGCTCAAGGTGGTCAAGGCCGATATCGGCGAGCGTGATCGACCACTGAGCGTCAACCTGTTCATGGGGCCGACCGGGGTGGGCAAGACCGAGATCGTGCGGCTGCTGGCCCAGGCGCTGCACGGTCGCGCGGACGGGTTTTGCCGCATCGATATGCATACCCTGGCCCAGGAACATTACGCGGCCGCACTGACCGGTGCGCCGCCGGGCTATGTGGGCAGCAAAGAAGGCATCAGCCTGTTCAACAGCGAGTTGATCCAGGGGACCTACAGTCGGCCGGGCATTGTGTTGTTCGATGAACTGGAAAAAGCCAGCCAGGAAGTGGTGCGCAGCCTGTTGGGCATCCTTGAAAACGGCCAGCTGACGTTGGCGGGCGGTACGCGGACGTTGGACTTTCGCAACAGCCTGATCTTCATGACCAGCAATATCGGCGCGCAACAGGCCCGTCGTCACCGCCAGCGGTTTGCCCAGGGCTGGCGGCGACTGGTGCGCGGGTTTGTGCGCAATGAATCAGCAGTGTTGGAAGAGGCGCTGCACGGTCATTTCGAGCCGGAGTTTCTCAACCGCATTGACCGTATCCTGATGTTCGAACCCATTGACGCGCACTGGTTGGATGCGCTGTTGGATGTGGAACTGATCAAGCTCAACCAACGATTAGCTGCACATCAACGTTCCCTGGACGTAGATGAGCAGGCGCGGGCATGGTTGTGCCGCCAGCACGACGTGCGCTTTGGTGCGCGGGCGCTGGCCAGGCGCCTGCGAGTGGAGTTGGAGCCGGCACTTGCCGAATGCCTGTTGCAAGGCAACGCTCGGCACCTGACTGCAACGGTGCGCAACGCCTGCCTGGTGGTGGAACCCGAAAGCACAGGAAGATGGGATCCACTTACGGTATAACCCTCGGACGCTTTAGTTAACCGAGGCCCTGTTTTTCATGCAAAGCCCTGTGCAACGCCCGCTGTGGCAGGTCTACCTGATCTTTCTGGCACCCATGGTGCTGTCCAACTTCCTGCAAAGTTTTTCCGGCACCCTCAACGGCATCTACGTCGGGCAAATGCTCGGCACCCAGGCGCTGGCGGCAGTGTCGGGCATGTTCCCCATCGTGTTTTTCTTTATCGCCCTGGTGATCGGCCTGGGGGCCGGCGCGTCGGTGTTGATCGGCCAGGCATGGGGTGCCCAGGAAACCGGGCTGGTCAAGGTGATTACCGGTGCGACCCTGACCCTCGGCGCGCTGGTGGGGCTGATTGCAGCGGTGCTCGGCAGCCTGTTTGCGCGCCAGGCGCTGCAAGCGTTGGGCACGCCCATTGATGTCTTGGACGATGCCGTGGGTTATGCGCAGAGGATGATGCTGATCATGCCGCTGCTGTTGGTGTTCATCCTCTACACCCAGTTGCTGCGCGGTGTCAGCGATACGGTCTCGCCGTTGCTGGCGCTGATGGTCTCGACCCTGGTCGGTCTGTTGCTGACGCCGGCGTTGATTCGCGGCTGGATCGGCCTGCCGCCCATGGGCATCCAGAGTGCGGTGTACGCCGGGTTGGTGGGTAACGCGTTGGCAATGCTGTTTCTGGTGCTGCGCCTGCGGCATAAAAACCATGTGATGGCGCCGGATCGACAACTGATAGCGGCGTTGCGCCTGGATCGCGTGATTTTAGGAAAGGTTCTACGCATCGGTTTGCCCACCGGCCTACAGATGGTGGTGTTGTCGTTGTCGGAGTTGGTGATTCTCGCCCTGGTCAACAGTCATGGTTCCCAGGCCACGGCGGCCTATGGCGCGGTGACGCAGATCGTCAACTACGTGCAGTTCCCGGCGCTGTCGATTGCCATCACCGCCTCGATCCTTGGTGCTCAGGCCATTGGCGCCGGGCGCCTGGAGCGTATCGGGCCGATCCTGCGCACAGGGCTGTTGATCAACACCTGCCTGACCGGTGGCCTGATCGTGCTTGGCTATGTGTTGTCCCACTGGTTGCTGGGCCTGTTCATTACTGACGACGCGGCGCGGGTCAAGGCCGAGCACCTGTTGCACATCATGTTGTGGAGCATCCTGGTGTTCGGTTTCCAGGCAGTGGTGGGCGGAATCATGCGGGCCAGTGGCGTGGTGTTGATGCCGGTCGCCATCTCGATCTTCTGCGTGCTCTGTGTTGAATTGCCGATGGCCTACCTGCTCAATGCACACTTCGGGCTGGAAGGGGTGTGGATGGCGTTTCCGGTGACTTACCTGGCGATGCTGGCGTTGCAGACGGCGTATTACCGGCTGGTGTGGCGGCACAAGCAGATCACACGGTTGGTGTGAGGGCAGGCCGCGCAGCAATAACTCCAGGCCCTGCAAGCCTTGCTCCAGTCGCTCGTCCGGGTGTTCATCCCGGGCGATCCACAGGGCGGTGTTGACCAGGCTGCCATTGATCAACTGAGCCAGCGCGAGACTCGGGGCACGGTGGATGACACCGCACTGCATCAGCGTTTCCAGCAGTTGGCACAATGAATCGACGCAGTGTTGTTGGGAGCCCGTGTCGCCCAGTACCGCCGGTGCGTCCTGCAGCACAATGCGTTGGATCTCGCTGTCCTGGGCCATGCGCAAATAGGCGCGGCAGCGGTCGCCAAAGCCGCTCCATGGGTCGACGGCCTCATCTGTGATGCGCTGCAGGCGGGCGTCCATTTCACTGTCGAGTTGTGCGACCACGGCGGCCAACAGGCCTTTCTTGTCACCGAAGTGGTGGTACAACGCACCCCGGGTCAGGCCTGCACGGGCGGTAAAGTCGTCCATCGACGTGTTGGCGTAACCTTGCGTGGCGAACGCCTGGCGCGCGCTGGCGATCAGTCGGGCGCGGGTGTCTTCGATCATTTCGGCACGGGCTCGGCTCATGGTTATGGCTCGCAGTGGGTCAGTGAGTGATTGACATACGCTACGTATGTTACGCATGATTTGTCACATACGCACCGTATGTATTTTGCCTTGATCATTGCGGATAGCAAGTTCAAGGGCATTCAGGAAGAGGTCAGCAGGATGGCAAACCCCTACGCCGAGTTGTTCCAGGTCCCTGGCGCTCGCGCTTTTGTATTGGCCGGCATGCTTGCGCGCATGCCGGTGTCCATGACCGGTATCGGCCTGATCACCATGCTGGCGCAGGTGCATGGTGGCTACGGTCTCGCGGGCTCGGTAGCGGCGGTGTTTGCACTGGCCACGGCGTTTTGTGCGCCGCAGGTTTCACGCCTTGTGGACCGCTATAGCCAGGGACGCGTATTGCCCATCGCGGCGCTGATCGGCGGCGGCGCGTTGTTGATGTTGTTGCTGTGCACCCGCTTGCAGGCGCCCAGTTGGACGCTGTTCCTGTTTGCCGCCCTGGCCGGTTGCATGCCGAACATGTCGGCGATGGTGCGGGCACGCTGGACCGAGTTGTACCGGGGCCAGCCCAAGCTGCAAACCGCGTTTGCACTGGAGTCGGTACTGGACGAGGTGTGCTTCATCATCGGCCCGCCGATCTCGGTGGGGTTGTGTGTGGTGCTGTTCCCGGAAGCCGGGCCGTTGGTGGCGGCGTTGCTGCTCGCCGTGGGTGTCACCACCTTTGTGCTGCAGCGCGAGACAGAGCCGCCGGTACACGCCCATCAGGCGCACCACAGCGGTTGGCTGATTGCTTCGCCCTCGGTGCTGATCCTGATGATCCTGCTGTTGGCCATGGGCGTGATCGTGGGTGTGGTGGATGTGGTCAGCGTCGCCTTCGCCCAGCATCAGGGCCAACCGGCGGCGGCAAGCATCGTGTTGTCGGTGTACGCCATCGGTTCATGCCTGGCGGGCTTGGCCTTCGGCACGCTCAAGCTCAAAGCGCCGTTGCCCCGACAATTTCTGTTCTGCGGCGTCGCTACAGCGTTAACCACGTTGCCACTGTTGCTGGTGACAAACATACCCGGGCTGGCGGTGGCGATCTTTATCTCCGGCCTGTTCTTCGCACCAACCTTGATCGTGTCCATGGCGCTGGTGGAGAAAGTTGTGCCACCGAGCCGCCTCACCGAAGGCATGACCTGGCTCATCACCGGCCTCAGCATCGGCGTGGCCATCGGCGCCGCCAGCTCCGGCTGGATGATCGACCACTTCGGCGCCACCAGCGGGTTCTGGGTGGCGCTGGCGGCGGGGCGGTGGTAATGGGGTCAGCGGTGCTGGGGTATCGGCGGTTGGGGTAACAGTGCCAGTTCATCACCCTCTCCAAGGAAGCAGTCAACAGCCTGGCGAAATGCGAGCTCCAGCTCTTGTTCGTTCTGCCCTTCGTAACTAACCAGTGCATCGACAGACAATAGCCTTCCAAAAGGCAATTGTCTTCGAGGCTGGTTTCCACCGAGCCGACATGGCGTTTGTATTTCAGTTGGCCTTTCACTTAGGCATTTCCTCAGGTAATTGCGCGAGGTTCTGGGGCTCCCAACCCTAGGCATTGAGTGCCTCAAGCACTATCAGTGGTGTACCGGTTTCTTGTAGGACGGCTCCCGAAGCTCAGCATTCACTATGAATAGCCGCCGCCCCATCCCCCCGCTAATTTTTCCCCGCCCGATTCGTTTTATAGGGACGACGTGCCTTTGTGCTTCCTGCCTATTGCTCCGGATCCCAACAAATGAATGCTGAAGACTCCTTGAAACTTGCTCGCCGGTTTATCGGGTTGCCCCTGGAAAAACGCCAGTTGTTCCTGCAGGCCTTGCAGAAGGAAGGGGTGGATTTTTCCCGGTTCCCGATTCCGGCAGGGGTGGAGGTGGAGGATCGCCAGGCGCTGTCCTATGCGCAGCAACGCATGTGGTTTCTGTGGCAGTTGGACCCAAGCAGCGGTGCGTACAACCTGCCGACGGCGGTGCGGCTTGGCGGGCGGTTGAATGCGTCGGCCATGGAGCAGGCGTTCGCGCTGTTGATCGAGCGCCACGAGACGTTGCGCACGGTGTTTGTCCAGGACGCAGACGATCAGCCTCGCCAAGTGCCGGTGACGCAGCCGTTGCACATCGCCCGCGCGGACATTTCAGATCTGTCGCCCGAAGCCCGGGAGGCTTGGGTCAAGGCCGAGGCCGAGCGAATAGCGCTGGAGCCGTTTGACCTGAGCCAGGGGCCATTGCTGCGCGTGCAACTGATCAAGCTGGCCGAGCAGGAACACGTACTGCTACTGACCCTGCATCACATCGTTTCCGATGGCTGGTCCATGGGTGTGCTGATCGAAGAGTTCACCCAGCTGTACGGAACCCTGGACGCCGGCCTGGTGCCCAATCTAAAGCCATTGCCGATCCAGTATTCCGATTACGCCCTGTGGCAGCGCCGTTGGCTGGAAGCGGGGAGCAACAGCGCCAACTCGACTACTGGCGTGAAACCCTGGGGGATGAGCACCCGGTTCTGAACTTGCCGACTGACCACCCGCGCCCGGCACGACCAAGCCAGCGCGGCGCGCGTCATGAATGGGTGATCCCAGAGGGCCTGGCCGACGGCCTGCGCCAGTGCGCGCGCCAGCAGGAAGTCACGCTGTTCATGTTGCTGCTGGGCGCCTTCGGCACTCTGTTGCATCGCTACACCGGCCAGGCCGATATTCGTATCGGTGTGCCGATTGCCAACCGCAACCGCGTTGAAATCGAAGGCTTGATCGGCTTTTTCGTCAACACCCAAGTGCTGCGCATCCCGTTCGATGCCCTGACGCCAGCCGACCAGTTGATGCAGCATGTGAAGGCGGCCGCGCTGGGTGCCCAGGCCCATCAGGATTTGCCGTTCGAGCGCTTGGTCGAAGGTTTGAACCTGGCCCGGGACGCCAGCCATCATCCGTTGTTCCAAGTGATGTACAACCACCAACCGCAAGTTGCCGACCTGGAAACCCTGACGGTCAGCGCCGACTTGCAGTTAAGCCCGATTCAATGGGCCAGCCGCACGACGCGGTTTGACCTGACCCTCGATACGTTCGAGCGCGGCGGTCAATTGTGCGCAGCGTTCACCTATGCCAGCGACTTGTTCGACGCGCACACCATCGAGGGCCTGGCCGCTCACTGGCAAACGCTGTTGGCGGGCCTGGTTCGCGATCCTCATGCGCGTATCGGCGATCTGCCGCTGCGGGCCGCCGATACTGCACCGGTGCTGTTGAGCCCACGCGACCCGGCGCTGTGCATTCATCACCTGATCGAACGCCAGGCGGCCACTGTGCCTGATGCGGTCGCATTGGCGTTTGCCGGACAATCCTTGAGCTATCGGCAGTTAAACGAGCAGGCCAACCGCCTGGCGCACCGCTTGATCGCTGCCGGCGCAGGGCCGGACGTGCCCGTAGGGATTGCCGTCGAGCGCTCGCTGCAGATGGTGGTCGGCATGTTGGCCATTCTCAAGGCGGGCGGGGCGTATGTACCGCTGGACCCGGAGTTTCCCGCACAGCGCCTGGTGCATATGGCTGAGGACAGCGGCATTCGGTTGCTGGTGACCCAGCGTGCCGTGTGTGATCGCCTGCCCACGCTGGACGGCGTGCAGTCGCTGCTGATCGACGCCGCTGAGGAGTTCCCAGCCAGCAACCCTGACGTAGCGCTCGATCCCGATCACCTCGCGTATGTCATCTACACCTCCGGTTCTACCGGCAAAGCCAAGGGTGTGGGGCTGAGCCATCGATCCTTGGTCAACTACGTCCAAGGCATCCTGCACACGTTGCCGCTGGCCGAGGCGCGCAGCATGGCAGTGGTCTCGACGCTGTCCGCCGACTTGGGGCACACCACCTTGTTTGGTGCGTTGTGTTCCGGTTGTACCTTGCACGTACTGGGTCTGGACCTGACCCTGGATGCCGAGCGATTCGCAGCCTACATGGCCGACCAGCAGATTGACGTGCTGAAGATTGTGCCCTCGCATTTGGAGGCGCTGCTCAGTGACAACCCTCGCGCCAGTGGATTGCCACGCCAGTGCCTGATCATGGGCGGCGAGGCGGCATCACCGGCATTACTGGCGCGCATCCGTGAACTTGGCGAAGGCTGCCGGGTGATCAATCACTACGGCCCTACCGAAACCACGGTCGGCGTACTCACCACGGCAAACGAGGTGCCCGCACAGGCCATGGCCTCCCTCGGGCGCCCGCTGCCCAACACCACGGCGTGGGTGCTCGAAGACGGGTTGCAACCGGCCATGGTTGGTGCGTCTGCCGAGTTGTACCTGGGCGGCGCAGGCCTTGCCCGTGGCTACCTGGGGCGTGCGGCAATGACCGCCGAGCGTTTTGTGCCGCACCCGTTCGGTGGGGCGGGTGAACGTCTGTATCGCACGGGAGACCTGGCGCGCCAGGCGGTCGACGGCACCTTCATCTTCAAAGGGCGAGTCGACCACCAGGTCAAGGTGCGCGGCTATCGCATCGAGTTGGGCGAAATCAACGCCTGTCTGCGTCTGCACGTGGGTGTACGTGAGGCGGTCACGCTGGTAGGTGGCCCGACGAACAATCCACACATCACCGCCTACGTAGTGCTCAAGCCCGGCGTGAGCACGGATGAAGTGCGCCTGGCGCTGGGCGCCGAGTTGCCGGACTACATGCTGCCTGCCGTGTTTGTCTGCCTGGAGGCACTGCCGCTGACGCTTAATGGCAAGCTCGACTTGCAAGCCCTGGCCGCGTTGCAACATGACCTGCCGCAAACGGTGTACCAGGCGCCGGTCACCGACCTGCAAAAACGCTTGGCTGAGGTGTGGGCGCACGTGTTGAAGGTGGAGCAGGTCGGCCTGCACGACAACTTTTTTCACGCTGGGCGGCCATTCCTTGCTGGCCACCCAGATCATCTCCCGCACACGCCGTGTGTTGGGGCGGATGTGGCACTGCGCACGGTGTTCGAAACCGCCAGTTTCGGTGAGTTCTGCGCGGCGGTGGCGCTGGGGATCCGTCCAGCACGCGCCCGGCCCTGGCCCGTCTGAGCGGCCAACAACCGCGCCTGGCATCGTTTGCGCAACAACGCCAGTGGCTGTTCTGGACACTGGAGCCCGAAAGCGTCGCCTACCACACACCGATCATCGTCAAGCTGAGCGGCACGCTGGATCACCAGGCGCTGGAGCAGACCTTTGCTGCCCTGGCGGCTCGCCACGAAGCGTTTCGTACCCGCTTCGTCCTCGATGGCGATGTCTTGTGCCAGCAGGTCGATGCCGAGTCCCGCGTCACCGTGCAATGGCAAGCCCTGTCGGGGCGGTCGAGTCGGCAGTGCTCGCCGAAACCCATGCGCTGTTCGACCTGGCTGAAGGCCCGTTGATGCGGGTCAAGGTGTTTAAGGTCGAGCCACAACAGCACCTGCTGGTGGTGACCCTGCATCACATCATCTCCGACGGTGCGTCCATGGGCGTGCTGGGGCGTGAGTTTGCCGCGTTATATGCCGCATTCCAGGCGGGCGAGACGCTGGCGTTACCGGCCCTGACGGTGCAATACGCCGACTATGCGCAGTGGCAGCGTGACTGGTTGGCCGCAGGCGAAATGCAACGCCAACTGGACTACTGGCGAGCGCAGTTGGGCACTGAACACCCGCTGCTGGAACTGGCAACCGACCACCCACGCCGTGAGGGCAGGGCTACCGCGAAGGACGCGTGGACTTCACCCTCGATACGGCGCTGGCGTCTGGCGTGCGCAGCTTGGCCCAGCGCAGCCAGTTGACGCTGTTCCAGTTGTTCGTTGCTTCGTTTGGCCTGTTGTTGCAACGCTATGCAGGCACCGACGACTTGCGCATCGGCGTGCCAGTCAGCAATCGCAATGCCCAGGAACTGGAAGGTGTGGTGGGCTTTTTCGTCAACACCCTGGTGCTGCGCCTGCAACTGGTCCCGCAGCAGTCGGTGCTGGACGTGCTGCAGCAGAGCAAGGCCATTGCGCTGGGCGCCCAGGCCCATCAGGACTTGCCGTTCGACAAACTGGTGGAGGCGCTCAACCCACAGCGCAGCGCGCAGCACAACCCGTTGTTCCAGGTGATGTACAACCACCTCAACACCGTGGGAGCTGCTGGCAGCGACAGCTTGCCCGGCCTGCAAGCCGAAGAAGTGGTGCTGGAAGGCGGCATGGCGCAGTTCGACCTGACCCTGGAAACCCTGGAGACCGACCAAGGCCTGCGGGCGTCGTTCATCTACGCGGCCGACCTGTTCGACGCCGCCACCTTGCACACCCTTGCCGGGCACTGGCGTCAGTTGCTGACCGCGATGGTCGCCAACCCGCACCAGGCAATCGGCCAACTGTCGCTGCAAACGGCCGCCGAACAGCGTGCCCTGATCAGCCATGGCCAGCGGCCTGCGGGCGATGCTGTCAGCGTGATCAGCATGTTCGAACGCCAAGTGCGCCAGACGCCTGATGCAATCGCCGTGATTGCCGGCGAGCAGCACCTTAGCTATCGCCAGCTGGATGCGCGCGCCAACCATGTGGCGCAACGTCTGCTCGACATGGGCGTCGGCCCCGAAACCCTGGTCGGCCTGGCATTGCCGCGCAGCGCTGAACTGGTGGTGGGCTTGCTGGCGATTTTCAAGGCCGGCGCGGCCTTTGTGCCGCTGGACCTCAAATACCCCGCCGAACGCCTGGCCTACATGATGAGCGACAGTCGCATCAGCGTCCTGCTGACCCAGGCCGATGCGGTGGAGCACCTGCCGGTGATCGCAGGTGTGCAGCGCTTGCTGCTGGACGGTGCCGAAGAACAGGCCAGCGCACCTCGGGTGCACAGCGTGCGTGGCGAGAGCTTGGCCTACGTGATCTACACCTCGGGTTCGACGGGCCAGCCAAAGGGTGTGGCAATCGAGCACGCCGCGCTGGCCATGCATTGCCGCGCGGCGGGCGAACGTTATGGGGTGACGCCTGAGGACTGCCATTTGCAGTTCGCGTCCATCAGCTTTGACGCGGCCGCCGAGCAGATCTTCATGCCACTGATCCACGGTGCTCGCCTGGTCATGGGGAGGTGGGGCAGTGGTCGTTCGAGCAGTTGCTGGGCCAGATTCGTGAGCATTCCATCAGCATCCTCGACCTGCCGCCGACCTATTTGAACGCGATGGCGCAACACGCCGACCCCGCTGAAAAGGGCGTCGATGTGCGCGTGTGCATCCTGGGGGCGAAGCCTGGGGCGCGGGCCAACTGGCGGCATTGAGCGTGATTCGCCCTGCACAACTGTTTAACGCGTATGGCCCTACCGAAGCGGTGATCAGCCCGTTGATCTGGGCGTGCGAAGCGCAACGCCTTGCACAAGGCACCTATGCCGCCATCGGCGAGCCGGTTGGCGCACGCTCGGCCTGTGTGCTGGATGCCAGCGGCAATCTACCGCCCAATGCCGGTGTCGGTGAGTTGCATATCGGTGGCGAAGGCCTTGCACGTGGCTACCTGGGGCGACCGGGGCTGACTGCGCAACAGTTTGTGCCGGACCCTTTCAGCACGACCGGCGCTCGCCTGTATCGCACCGGCGATCGGGTGCGCCGCGACGCCGCAGGGCTGTTTGAATACGTGGGGCGTGTCGACCATCAAGTCAAAATTCGCGGCTTGCGTATTGAGTTGGGTGAGATCGAGGCTCGCCTGCAGGCGCAAGCTGCCGTGCGCGAAGTTGTCGTGCGGACCTCGGCTGCGCAGCAACTGGTGGCTTACCTGGTGCTGGACAATGAGTCGGCATTGGACGCGATCAAGGCTGGGCTCGCCGACAGCCTGCCGGACTACATGCAACCTGCACACTGGGTGCTGTTGGACGCCTTGCCGTTGATGCCCAGCGGCAAGCTCGACCGCCAAGCGCTGCCGGAGCCGCAGTTGCAGCCGGCCGAAGCGCAGTATGTGGCGCCGCACACGGCCGTGGAGCAACAGCTCGCCGAAATCTGGGCGCAGGTGCTCAAGCTTGAGCGGGTAGGGGTGCAAGACAATTTCTTCGAATTGGGTGGCGACTCGATCATCTCGATCCAAGTCGTGAGTCGGGCGCGGCAGGCGGGTATCCATTTCAAACCCAAGGACCTGTTCCTGCACCAGACCGTCCAGGGTGTGGCGCGCGTTGCGGTGCTAGGCGAAGGCGTGCAGCACATCGACCAGGGCGCGGTGCAGGGTGAGCAGCCGTTGCTGCCCGTACAGCAGGTATTTTTCGAGGAGGTTCGCAGCCAGCGTCACCACTGGAACCAATCGGTGATGTTGCGGTGCCGACAACCCCTTGAACCACAGCACCTGGAACACGCCCTGCAAGCGCTGATCGGCCATCACGACGCCTTGCGCCTGGGGTTTGTCGAAGGCGAAGGCTGGCGCGCACTTTACCCGCAGCAGGCTGCCCGGGCGGATATTCTGTGGCATGCCGAAGGCTGCACGCAGGAAGGTTGGCAAGCGCTGTGCGACAAGGCCCAGCGCAGCCTCGACCTGGCCCACGGCCCGCTGGTACGCGCCGTGTTGGCGACCTTGGTGGACGGGCAGCAGAAGCTGTTCCTGGCGATTCATCACCTGGTGGTGGATGGCGTGTCGTGGCGCATTCTGTTCGAAGACCTGCAAACCGTTTACCGCCAACTGGCCGCCGGCCAACCGGTAAATTTGCCGCTCAAGACCACTGCACTGCAAACCTTTGGCCAGCACTTGGCGCGCTACGCCACCAGCCCCGCGTTACAGGCCGAGCGTGCATTCTGGCAGGCACAACTGGACACCCAACCGCAGGAACTGCCCGGCGCGAACCTGGCCGGTGGGCAACTCAATCGCCATGCAGTGACGGTGCACAGCCGCCTGGACAAAACCCTGACCCGACGCCTGTTGCAGGACGCACCGGCGGCTTATCGCACCAGGTCAACGACCTGCTGCTGACGGCGCTGGCGCAGGTTATGTGCACCTGGACCGGCCACGCCAGCACGGTGGTGCAGTTGGAAGGGCATGGTCGCCAAGAGCTGTTCGATGGCATCGACCTGACCCGCACCGTCGGGTGGTTCACCAACCTGTTTCCAGTGCGCCTGACCCCGGCACCGGCGCTGGGTGATGCACTCAAGTCGATCAAGGAGCAACTGCGCGCCGTGCCCAACAAAGGCATCGGCTATGGCGTGCTGCGCTACCTGGGCGACGCCGACAGCCGCGCTGCGCTGCAAGGTGTGCCGGCGGCAGTGACTTTCAACTACCTGGGGCAGTTCGATGGCAGCTTTGACGAAGAACAAGCGCTGTTCGTACCCGCTGGCGAAAGCGCAGGCGGCGACCAGAACGACGAGGCGGCCCTGGGCAGCCTGCTGACCCTCAACGGCCAGGTTTACGACGGTGAGTTGAGCCTTGGCTGGACCTTCAGCGCCGAAGTCTTCGACCAGGCCGCCATTTCGCAACTGGCAGAGCAATACAGTCGCCAACTTGAAGCACTGGTCGAGCATTGCTGTGATGCCACTGTGGCCGGCTTGACGCCTTCGGATGTACCGCTAGCCGGTTTGACCCAGCCGCAACTGGACGCCATCGGCTTGCCGCTGGCGGACCTGGATGACCTCTACCCGCTGTCGCCGATGCAGCAGGGCATGTTGTTCCACTCGCTGTATCAGAAAGACGGCGGCGACTACATCAACCAGATGCGCGTTGATGTGCACGGCCTGGATGTGGCGCGCTTCAAGGCGGCCTGGCAGGCGACCGTGCAGGCCCACGACATCCTGCGTTCCGGGTTTATCTGGCAGAACGAGCTGGCGCGCCCGCTGCAATGGTGCACAGGCAACCGGCGCTACCGTTTGCCGTATACGACTGGCGTGGGCGTGCCGAGCTGAACACCGCGCTGGACGCGCAGGCCCTCAGTGAACGCCAGCGCGGTTTCGAACTGGCCCAGGCGCCACTGCTGCGCTTGGTGCTGGTGCAAACCGGTGATGACAGCTGGCACTTTATCTACTCCAACCACCACATCCTGATGGACGGCTGGAGTTATTCGCGCTTGCTGGGTGAAGTGCTGCAACGCTACCACGGCCAGGTTGTGGCACCGCCTGCCGGGCGTTACCACGACTACATCGCTTGGCTGCTGGCGCAGGACGCGGGGCCAGCGAGCAGTTCTGGCAACAACAGTTGCAGGCCCTGGATGCGCCGAGCCGCCTGGCACCGGCGCTGGCCACCTTTGGCCGCCTCGACAGCAGTGCACGCCGCGCGGCGCACATGCGTGAACTGGATGCGCTGGCCAGTGAGCAGTTGGCGACCTTTGCCCGTGGGCAAAGGTCACGGTCAATACGTTGGTGCAGGCTGCCTGGCTGTTGCTGTTGCAGCGCTACACCGGTCAATCCGCCGTGGCATTCGGTGCCACCCAGGCCGGGCGCCCGGCCCAGGTGCGAGGTGCCGAGGAGCAGATCGGCCTGTTTATCAACACGCTGCCGATCATTGCCGCTCCGACCTTGCAGAAGACCGTCGGCGAGTGGCTGCAGCAGGTACAGCACATCAACCTGGCCGTGCGTGAACACGAACACACGCCTTTGTTTGAAATCCAGCGCCTGGCGGGCCTGGGGGCGAAGCCTTGTTCGACACCTTGCTGGTGTTTGAAAACTACCCCGTGGCCGAAGCCTTGCAGCAAAGCGCTGCCACCGGGCTGACGTTTGGCCAGGTGATCAGCCATGAGCAAACCCACTATCCGCTGGCGTTGGCAGTGGAGGCAGGGCACACGCTGATTCTCAACTTCGACTACGCCACTGCCCAGTTCAGCCCCCAGGCCATCGAGCGCTTGGCAGGGCATTTGCTCAACGTACTGGCGCAACTGGTGCAGAGCGCGCAGACCCGCTTGGCGACGATTTCGCTGCTGAGCCCGGCGCAGGAAGCGGCGTCAATCGCGGCCAGTTCGGCACCTGCCACACAGCCGGCGCTGTGGGTACACCAACGCATTGCGCAGATCGCCCAGCAGGCACCGACGCACACGGCAGTGATCCAGGGCGAACACCGCCTGGATTTTGCCAGCCTTGACCGCCGGGCCAACAGATTGGCGCATGCGCTGATCGCCAGAGGCGTCGGCCCAGAGGTGCGCGTGGCGGTGGCCCTGCCGCGCAGCGAACACCTGTTGGTGGCCTTGCTCGCGGTGCTCAAGGCAGGGGTGCCTATGTACCGCTGGACATTACCCACCCAGCTGAACGCCTGGCCTACCTGATGAGCGATTGCGCGGCGGCGTTGCTGCTGACGGACTCGAGCCTGACCGTACAGATGAACCGGGCCACCTCGGCACGCGTCGTCGAGATCGACCGCCTGGACCTCGCGTCCTGGCCGTCGTCCGACCCTGCGGTCACCGTGCACGCGGACAACCTCGCCTACGTGATCTACACCTCCGGCTCCACCGGCCAACCCAAGGGTGTTGCGGTCACCCACGGCCCTCTGGCGATGCATTGCACCCGTATCGGCGAGCGCTATGGCATGACCCCGGCCGATTGCGAATTGCTGTTCATGTCATTTGCCTTCGACGGTGCCCATGAACGCTGGCTCACCACCTTGACCCACGGCGGCCGTGTGCTGCTGCGTGACGAGGTGCTGTGGACCCCGGAGCAGACCTTCGACGCGCTGCATCGCCATGGCGTGACTGTGGCGGCGTTCCCGCCGGTGTACCTGCAGCAGTTGGCAGAGCACGCGCAAAGGTCGGCAACCCGCCGGCGGTGCGCATCTACTGCTTTGGCGGTGATGCGGTGCCCCAGGCCAGTTTCGAACTGGCACGTCGCGCGCTCAAGCCGCAGTTCATCATCAATGGCTATGGCCCGACAGAAACGGTGGTGACGCCGCTGATCTGGAAGGCGGGCACGGCCGATCAATGCGAAGCCGCCTACGCGCCCATCGGTACCCGTATCGGCGAACGCAGCCTGCAAGTGCGTGACTTGCAACTCAACCTGCTGCCCGACGGCGTGTCCGGCGAGCTGTACCTGGGTGGGTATGGCGTGGCGCGGGGTTACCTGAACCGCCCAGGCATGACCGCCGAACGCTTTGTGCCAGACCCTGCCAGCCGTAACGGTGGGCGGCTCTATCGCTCCGGCGACCTGGTGCGCCAGCGTGAAAGCGGGGTGATCGACTGCCTGGGGCGCATCGATCATCAAGTGAAGATTCGCGGCTTCCGCATCGAACTGGGCGAAGTCGAGGCGCAACTCAAGCGTCAGACCGGTGTGCGCGATGCATTGGTCATGGCCCAGGACGGCGACCACGGCAAGGTGCTGGTGGGGTATGTGGTGCCCGAGTCTGCGGATCAACTGGCGGCCGCCCTTGGTCGCGAACTCAAGGCTGCGCTGGAGGCGACATTGCCGGGCTACATGGTGCCGACCCAATGGATGCTGCTGGAGCGTTTTCCGCTCAACCCCAACGGAAAGATCGACCGCAAGGCCCTGCCATTGCCCGACCTGGAACACGGGCGTTCGCGCTACGTGGCCCCGGTCAGTGATTTGCAATGCACGCTGGCGGGCATCTGGCAGGACGTGCTCAAGCGCGAGCAGGTCGGCCTGGACGATAACTTCTTCGAGCTCGGCGGCCACTCCTTGCTCGCGACCCAGGCCACGGCCCAAGCCCAGCTGGAACTGGGCGGCAGCCTGGCGCTGGAGCTGATGTTCAAAGCCTCAACCCTGGAGGCCTATGCCGAGCTGGTTGCCGGCAGCCTCAATACCCATTTGGATCAAGACCTGAGCGATATGCACGACTTCCTCGCTGAACTGGAGAGCAACTGACATGGCGGCATTGGACAACACCTCGCTGGTTCAGCGATTCATCAAGTTGCCAGCGGCCCAGCGTCGGCTGTTCCTGGAAAAACTCGGTAGCAAAGGCATCACCCTGGCGCAGTTGCCCATACCGGTCAGCCGGCATGACGAGGCCCGCGTGCCGTTGTCGTATGCCCAGCAGCGCCAGTGGTTTTTGTGGCAGTTGGAACCCGATAGCAGCGCCTACCATATTCCTGCCGCGCTGCATCTGCGGGGCGCCCTGGATATCGCAGCGCTGGAGCGTGCGCTGAGCGAACTGGTGGTGCGCCACGAAGCGCTGCGCACGGTGTTCGAAACCCTGGATGGCGAGGCTGCGCAAGTGGTACAGCCGGCCCAGCCGCTGGTGATCGAGCAGCATACGGTTGCCAATGGCGGCCCGGTGCAGATCAAGGCGTTCATCGATGCCACGCTACAGCAGCCGTTCGACTTGTTGAACGGCCCGTTGCTGCGGGTTCGGTTGTTGCACCTGGCACCTGAGGAGCAGGTGCTGGTCATTGCCCAACACCACATCGTGTCCGATGGTTGGTCGATGCAAATCATGGTGCGCGAACTGATCGAGCTGTATCAGGGCTACAGCCAAAGGCGCCCTGTGAGTCTGCCTGCATTGCCTATCCAATATGCCGACTATGCGATCTGGCAACGCTGCTGGATGGAAGCCGGCGAGCGCGAGCGGCAACTGGCGTATTGGACCGAGCAACTGGGCGGTGAGCAAACCCTGCTGCAATTACCGCATGACCGCCCGCGCCCGGCCATCAGCAGCTACCGTGGGCAGCGCTGCGACATCGCCGTCGACGCGGCCTTGGCCGACGCCCTCAAGCACGCCAGCAGGCGCGAAGGGGTGACGCTGTTCGTGCTGCTGCTCGCCTCATTCCAGGTGTTGCTGTACCGCTACAGCGGGCAGTCCGATATCCGTGTCGGCGTGCCTGTGGCCAGCCGCAACCGTGCCGAGTGCGAGCGGCTGATCGGCTTTTTCGTCAACACCCAGGTGCTCAAGACCGAGGTCAATGGCGCCCATACCGTGAGTGAGCTGTTGCAACAGGTCAAGCACACGGCAATGCAGGCCCAGGCCTACCAGGACCTGCCCTACGAACAGTTGGTAGAAGCCTTGCAGCCCGAGCGCAGCCTGAGCCACAACCCGCTGTTCCAAGTGATGTTCAACCACCAGGTACAAGGCCCGGCGCAAGTCGACCAAGGCGCGGGTACCGGTTTGCGGGTCGAAGCCCTGACCTGGGACAACCATGCCGCGCCATTCGACCTGAACCTGGACACCTTTGAAGATGACCAGCGTCTGTGGGCCTCGATGACCTACGCCGTGGACCTGTTCGACGCCGCCACCGTCGAGGCGATGGCGGCGCATTGGCGTAACCTGCTGGAGGCCTTCAGCACTTCCCCGCACGTGCGCATCGACGACCTGCCGCTACTGGGCCGTGATGAAGAACAGCGCATGCTTACACAGTGGAACCAGACCCAGGTCGCGCCTCCCGCCGAGGTGTTCGTTCACCAGTGGGTCGCTCGCCGAGACCCTAAGGCGCCGGCGCTGCACGTCGGCGAGCGAAGCCTGGATTGCGCCGAGTTGAACGCGCGCGCCAACCGCCTCGCAGCCCAGTTGATCGAGCAAGGCGTGGGCCCGGACGTGCTGGTGGGCGTGGCCTTCGAGCGCAGCGTGGAAATGGTCGTGGCCCTGTTGGCGGTGCACCGCGCGGGGGCGCCTACGTGCCGCTGGACCCGGATTACCCCCAGCAGCGGCTGGCCTACATGATTGCCGACAGTGGCATCCGCTTGCTGCTCAGCCACACGCCGGTGGTAACGGCGCTGCCCGAATTGACGGGTGTGCAGCTGCAACTGCTGGACGAGTCCGGCACGCCACCGGCGATTGATCCCGGTGTGCCAGCCGTGGCCCTGGACCCGGAGCACCTGGCGTATGTGATCTACACCTCCGGCTCCACCGGGCAACCCAAGGGCGTTGCGATTCGCCATCGCGCCTTGGGCAACCACATGCAATGGATGCGCGGGCAACTGCCGCTGACGGCCACCGATCGCGTGTTGCAGAAAACCGCGTTCAGCTTTGATGCGTCGGTATGGGAGTTCTGGTTGCCATTGATGGGCGATGCGCAATTGGTCATGGCGCCGCCGAGCCTGAGCCAGGACTGGGCCAGCCTCTGGCCGCTGGTGGCCGCACAGCAGATCAGCGTGCTGCAATTGGCGCCCTCGTTGCTGCAGGGGTTCTGCCGCAGGCGGACGCGGCCCAATTGCGTTCGCTCAACTACGTGTTGGCCGGCGGCGAGGCGCTCAAGGCCAGCCTGGTCACGCAGCTGGACGCGGTATGGCAAGGCACGCTGATCAACCTATACGGCCCCACCGAAGCCACCATCGACAGCTGCAGCTTCGTGGCCACGCCACAGGCGGCGCAGGACATCATCGCGATTGGTCGGCCACTGGATAACGTGCGCACCTATGTGCTCAATGACGGCTTGGCGGTGTGCCCGGTGGGCGGTGCGGGTGAGCTGTACATTGCCGGCGACTGCCTGGCGCGTGGTTACTTCAATCGCGCCGCGCTGACGGCTGAGCGCTTTGTCCCCAACCCGTTCGACAGCCAGGGCTCGCGCCTGTACCGCAGCGGCGACAGCGTGCGCTACCGCGCCGAGGGAGTGTTGGACTACATCGGTCGGCTCGATCACCAGCTCAAATTGCGTGGCCTGCGTATCGAGTTGGGCGAAATCGAGGCGCGTCTCGGCGAGCTAGAGGCCGTTCGTGAGGCTGTGGTATTGGCCCAGGAGGTGGCCCAGGGCACGCAATTGGTGGCCTATGTGGTCGCCCATGGCACCGACACCAGCGGTTTGCCCGAGCGTATCAAGGCGCAGCTCGCCGAGGTGTTGCCGGCCTACATGGTGCCGAGCCAGATCATGCTGCTGTCGGCGTTGCCGTTGATGCCCAACGGCAAACTGGATCGCAAGGCCTTGCCATTGCCCGATGCCGTGCACGCAGGCGCGGCTTTCAGCGCGCCGCAGGGCGAGCTGGAGCAACGCATCGCGCAGATCTGGCAAGACGTGCTCAAGCGCGAGCAGGTCGGGCGTCAGGACAACTTCTTTGAGTTGGGCGGTGACTCGATCATCTCGATTCAGGTGGTGAGCCGGGCACGCCAGGCGGGCATCGACTTTACCCCAAGGAGTTGTTCCAACACCAGACCGTCCAAGGCCTGGCCAGTGTTGCGCGGCAGGGCGCGGCTGCGGCGCGGGTCGACCAAGGGCCGGTCGGCGGTGAGTTGGCGTTGTTGCCGATCCAGCAGATGTTTTTCCAGTCTGCCGTCGCCAACCGTCATCACTGGAACCAGTCGGTACTGTTGCAGCCGCGCCAGCACCTGGAAGCCGCCGCGTTGGAGCAGGCGCTGGTTGCGTTGGTCAATCACCACGACGCGCTGCGCTTGAGTTTTGCCGAGGGCGCACAAGGCTGGCATGCCCAGCACCGTGCCCCCCACAGCGGCCCGACGTTGCTCTGGCACGCGTCGGTGAGTGACGACGCGGCATTGCTCGAGGCCTGTGAAAGGGCCCAGCGTAGCCTGGATATCGAACAGGGCCCGCTGGTGCGTGGTGTGCTGTTCGACAGGGCGGACGGCTCCCAGCGACTGCTGCTGGTGGTGCATCACCTGGTGGTGGACGGCGTGTCGTGGCGGATTCTGTTTGAAGACCTGCAAGCCGCTTATCGCCAGGGCAGCGCCGCGTTGCCGGCCAAGACCAGCTCGCTAAAGGCCTGGGCCGAACGCCTGGGCACGTATCACCTGAGTGCAGCGGGCGAGGCCGCAGCCACCTACTGGATGAACCTGCCAAGCCGTGATAGCGCAGATTTGCCGTGTGAGCATCCCGAGGCCAGCTTGCTCAAGCAGCACGCTGCCAGTGTCAGCACCCGACTGGGTCGCGAGCACACCAGCCGCTTGTTGCAGCAGGCTCCTGCCACCTACCGCACCCAGGTCAATGACTTGCTGCTCACGGCCCTGGCGCGGGTAATTTGCCATTGGACCGGCGCGCCGCACGCATGGGTACAACTGGAGGGTCACGGTCGCGAGGAGCTGTTTACCGACATCGACCTGACCCGCACGGTCGGCTGGTTCACCAGCGCGTTCCCGGCGCAGTTGACGCCCCACGCGGCACTGGGCACATCGATCAAGTCGATCAAGGAACAACTGCGGGCCATCCCCAACAAAGGCTTGGACTTCGGCATCCTCCGCTACCTGGGCGCGCCTGAGCAGCAGACGGCACTGGCACGCTTGCCGGTGCCACGTATCACCTTCAACTACCTGGGGCAGTTCGACGGCAGTTTTGACGACGACGCTGCCTTGTTCGCCCCGGCCAGGGAAAGTGCCGGCGCCGAGCAGGGTGACGACGCCCCGCTGGGCAACTGGCTGAGTATCAATGGCCAGGTGTACGGCGGCGAATTGAGCCTGGAGTGGACGTTCAGCCGCGAAATGTTCGCCGCCGACACCGTGCAGCAACTGGCCGACGCGTTTACCGCGCAACTGCTGGAGTTGATCGAGCATTGCAGCCAGCCAGAACACAGCAGCTTCACGCCGTCAGACTTTCCCCTGAGCGGCCTGGACCAGGCGCAACTCGACCAGTTGCCGCTGGAGCCGCGTCACGTCAGCGACCTTTACCCGCTGTCGCCGATGCAGCAGGGCATGTTGTTCCATGGCTTGCTCGAGGCCGAGTCCGGCGCCTACATCAACCAGTTGCGGGTGGACATCGACGGCCTGGATGTCGACGCATTCCGCAACGCCTGGCAAGCCACGTTGCAGGCCCATGATGTGCTGCGCAGCGGTTTCTACTGGCAAGGCGAGCAGGGCACACCGGTGCAGGTGGTGTTCGATGAGGTGGTGCTGCCGTTCAGCGCCCACGACGTGCGCGGTGCCACCGATCAGGCGGACCGGCTCGCCCGGTTTGCCGAAGAGGAAAAGGCGGCCGGGTTTGCCCTCGACAGTGCGCCGCTGCTGCGCCTGGCGTTGCTGCGCACAGCCGATAGTCGTTATCACTTGATCTACACCAGCCACCATATCCTGATGGATGGCTGGAGCAACGCGCAGTTGCTCGGGGAAGTCTTGCAGCGTTACGCGGGGACGTTCACGCCGGCCAACACCGGTCGTTATCGCGATTACATTGCCTGGCTGCAAGACCGCGACATGCACGCCAGCGAAGCCTTTGGAAGCAGCAGACGGCTGCGTTGTCCGGGCCGACGTTGCTGGCAGCGGCGATCCCGCGTCACGCACAAGGCGAGGGCGCCAACGGGCGCGGTGAGCACCGCAGAACGCTGGATCAGGCTGCCACTCAAGGGCTGAGCCATTTTGCCCGCCAGCAGAAAATCACCTTCAACACCCTGGTCCAGGCAGCCTGGGCATTGCTGCTGCAACGCTACACCGGCCAACAGGCCGTGGCGTTTGGCGCCACCGTGTCGGGGCGTCCAGCGGAGTTGCGCGGCATCGAAGGGCAGATCGGCCTGTTCATCAACACCTTGCCGGTCATCAGCCAGCCCCAGGCCAACCAGCCGGTGGGCGAGTGGTTGCAGGACCTGCAAGCGCTCAACCTGAGCCTGCGCGAACAGGAACATACGCCGCTGTATGAGATCCAGCGATGGGCCGGTCGCAGCGGCGAAGCGCTGTTCGACAACTTGCTGGTGTTCGAAAACTACCCGGTGTCCGAAGCCCTGGCGGCCGGTGCGCCTGCCGGCTTGCAGTTTGGCGAGGTGCTGGGCCACGAGCAGACCAGCTTCCCGCTGACCTTGCTGGTGGACGCGGGGGCGCAATTGACGCTGACCTTCAAGTACGCCGAAGCCGAGTTCGATGGGATCGCCATCCAGGCCTTGGCCGAGCAGCTGCTGCGCTTGATCGATGCTATCTGCAGCGGCTCCAGTGAGCGCTGCGTAGGGGAGCTGGAGTTGCTGGGCCCGCAGGAATATACCCAGCAACTGGATCAGTGGAACGCCACGCAAACCCTGTACCCACTGCAGTCCAGCGTGCAGCAACTGATCGAGGCGCAGGTGCTGCGCAGCCCCGACGCGGTGGCGCTGACGGCTGGCACGCAGCACCTGAGCTATCGCGAGTTGAACGGTCGTGCAAACAGACTGGCCCATCACTTGATCGGCTTGGGCGTAGGGCCGGATGTGCTGGTGGGCATTGCGCTGGAGCGTTCGGTAGAGATGGTGGTCGGCCTGCTGGCGGTGCTCAAGGCGGGCGGTGCGTATGTGCCGTTGGACCCGGATTACCCCACCGAACGCCTGGCCTATATGCAAGCCGACAGCGGCATTCGCTGGCTGTTGAGCCATTCGGCGTTGACCGACGCGTTGCCGCAGGTGCCCGGCGTGCAACGGCTGTTGCTCGACCAGTTGTCACTGGCCGGCGCCGCTGAGCATAACCCTGGCGTGGCGGTGGAAGGCGAGCACCTGGCCTACGTGATCTACACCTCCGGTTCCACCGGCCAGCCCAAAGGGCGGGCAACCGTCACAGCGCGCTGACCAACCGCTTGTGCTGGATGCAAGAGGCCTATGGCCTGACGGCGGCGGACAGCGTGCTGCAAAGACCCCGTTCAGTTTCGACGTGTCGGTGTGGGAGTTTTCTGGCCGTTGCTGACCGGTGCCCGCCTGGTCATGGCCGCGCCGGGTGTGCACCGCGACCCCACGCAGTTGATCGAAGTGATCACCCGCGAGCAGATCAGCACCTTGCACTTTGTGCCGTCGATGCTGCAGGTGTTCCTGCAGGACCCGAATGTACAGGCGTGCCGTTCATTGACCCGCATTGTCTGCAGTGGCGAAGCGTTGCCGGCGGAAGCGGCGCAGCAGGTCTTCAAGCACTTGCCGGGCGCCGGCTTGTACAACCTCTACGGCCCTACCGAAGCGGCGATCGATGTAACGCACTGGACCTGCCGCGATGACGACCGTCATAGCGTGCCCATCGGCCGCCCGATCGCCAACTTGCGCACTTACGTGCTGGACGCCAACCTGCAACCGTTGCCGGTGGGCGTGGTGGGCGAGATTGTACCTGGCGGGCGAAGGGCTGGCGCGGGGGTATCACCAGCGCCCGGCGTTGACCGCCGAACGCTTCGTGGTCGACCCGTTCGTGGCGGGCCAGCGCATGTACCGCACCGGCGACCTGGCGCGGTTTGGCCAGGCGGGTGAAATCGAATACGCCGGGCGTATCGACCATCAAGTCAAAATCCGTGGCTTGCGCATTGAACTCGGTGAAATCGAGGCGCGCCTGGTGGAGCTTCCCCAGGTGCGCGAAGCCGTGGTGGTCGCGACGGGCACCGGTGCCCAGCAGATGCTGGTGGGTTACCTGGTGGGCGACGGTGCGTTGGTGCTCGATGAGGTTCGGGCGGCGTTGCGCAGCCATTTGCCGGAGTTCATGGTGCCGGCGCATCTGGTGGTGTTGGCGCAGATGCCACTCAGCGCCAACGGCAAACTCGACCGCAAGCTGTTGCCAGCGCCGGATCTCGCCTTGTCGCGCGGCGCTTTCCAGGCGCCTCGGGATGAACATGAGCAGGCGGTTGCCGAGGTATGGCAAACGGTGCTGGGTGTCACACAGGTCGGCTTGGCCGATAACTTCTTCCAGTTGGGTGGTCACTCGTTGATGGCGACTCAAGTGGTGATGCGCCTGCGCCAGCAGCAAGGGGTGGAAGTGCCGCTCAAGTTGCTGTTCGAGACCCCGAACCTGGAAGCCTTTTGCGAACAAGTACGCGCCCTGCAATCGGGGCACCAAAGCCTGGAGGATGAGCTGACTAAATCGTTGGGGGCTCTCAAACGTCTATCTGCTGAAGAGCTTGAGAAACTGATTTCCTGACGAGGTAGCTGGCGTGCAAAAGTTAATAGAGTCTGTAGGTGCGCTTTCCGTGCCGGAAAGGAAAGCGTTGGCCGTCCTGCTGAAGCAGAAGGGGATCAACCTGTATGGGATTGCCCCGGTGTTTCAGCGCGATAAGGACGAGCCGCTCCTGCTGTCCTACGCTCAGCAACGCCAGTGGTTCCTGTGGAAAATGGACCCCCACAGTTGTGCGTACACCATTCCTTGGCGATTCGCTTGCGTGGCTCGCTGGATGTGCCGGCCTTACAGCGCAGCTTCGACGCGCTGGTGGCCCGGCATGAGAGCCTGCGCACGGTGTTCGTCGAGGCCGAAGATGGCCGGGTGAGCCCGCAGATTCAGCCACCGTCCGCGTTATCGCTGACGGTGCAAGCGCTGCCCGACGCGTCTCCCGAGGCACTGGACCGCGTTGTCGAAGCACAAATGGCGCAACCTTTGACCTGGCAACCGGACCTTTGGTGCGCGCCACGCTGTTGCAAGTGGCAGAGGATGATTACGTGCTGGTGGTGACCCAGCACCACATCGTCTCTGACGCCTGGTCGATGGGCGTGATGGTCGATGAGGTGCTGTCGGCCTATGGGGCGTTCAGTCGTGGGCAGGTGCCGCAACCCAAGGCGTTGCCCATCCAGTACGCCGACTACGCCGCCTGGCAACGTCAGTGGATGGACAATGGCGAGCGCGACCGCCAACTGGCTTATTGGCTTGGGCACCTGGGGATACGCCGCAGCCGCTGCGCCTCCCTGGGCAGCGCGTGCCAGTGGGGCCACGCAGTCACGACGGTGGGCAGGCGCGGATCACCTTGAGCCCGGCGCTGACCGAACAGCTCAAGGCCCTGGCCGCCGCAGAGGGCGTGACCCTGTTTGTGTTGCTGCTGGCCAGTTTCCAGGCGTTGCTGCACCGCCTCAGTGGTCTCTCGGATTTACGCGTGGGCGTGCCTGTGGCCAACCGTACCCGCGCAGAAACCGAAGCGCTGATCGGCTTTTCGTCAACACCCAGGTACTCAAGGCGCAGGTGCGCGGCGAAGACACGTTCAGCGAATTGCTGGCGCAGATGCGCGACACGGCCCTCAAGGCGCAAACCTTCCAGGACCTGCCGTTCGAGCAATTGGTGGACGCGCTGCAGCCGGAACGCAGCCTCAGCCATTCGCCGTTGTTCCAGGTGATGTTCAACCACCAGCATGACGCGCCAAGCCAGGCGCGAGCGCTGGACGGCGGGTTGCGTGTCGAGAACCTGGCGACCGAGGTGCGCAGCGCCAAGTTCGACCTCACCCTCAATACCTTCGAACACGCGACAGGCATCGATGCCAACATCATCTACAGCCGTGAGCTGTTCGACGCCGCGCTGATCGACACCTTGGCCGGCCAGTGGCAGCGCTTGCTGGCGGCCGTCGCGCAGAACCCACGACAACGTATCGAAGCTCTGCCGGCGCTGGATACCGACGATCAGCTGCAGGTGCGCGAGTGGGGCGTGGGCGAGCCCGTGGCGTTCGCCGAGCAGGACGTGTTGGCGCTGTTCGCCGCTCAAGTGGACAAAGCCCCGACGCGCTCGCAGTCGTCGATGAGCAGGGCGCCCTGACGTACCGTGAGCTGGAGCGGGCGGCTGAAGAACTGGCCGCGCGCTTGCGCCTGGGCGGTGTACGCCCCATGAACGGGTCGGCGTGGTAGTGGAGCGTTCGGTGGCGTTGGTGGTGGCGATCCTCGGCGTGTTCAAGGCTGGGCGGCGTACCTGCCGTTGGCAGCGGACACCGCGCCTCAGCGCATGCATGATCTGCTGCGCAACAGCGATGTGCAGGTGGTGCTGGCCGACTCGCCTCTGGCC
This sequence comes from Pseudomonas poae, assembly GCA_004000515.1. GTDB lineage: Bacteria > Pseudomonadota > Gammaproteobacteria > Pseudomonadales > Pseudomonadaceae > Aquipseudomonas > Aquipseudomonas cremoris. The sequence continues at coordinate 5,504,961 of CP034537.1, read as the reverse complement.
CAGCTAGGGCCGCGTTCACGGTGATCGACGTCAACCAGCGCTCCGCCCAGGCGCTGCCCGTTGTGCGAGCGCAGGCGCCACTGCCGGAGCAGACTGCGTATGTGATCTACACCTCAGGCTCCACCGGTGCCGCCAAAGGCGTGATGGTCAGCCACGGCGCGCTGGCCAACTATGTGCAGGCGCTGCTGCAGCGCTTGCCGGCCGACAGTGGCACGCGCATGGCGATGATCTCCACAGTGGCCGCCGACCTGGGGCACACCGTGTTGTTTGGCGCGTTGTGCTCGGGGCGCACCTTGCACCTGATCGGCACGCAATTGGCAATGGACGCTAATGCCATGGCGGCGTACATGACCACTCACGCGGTGGATGTGTTGAAGATCGTACCGTCGCACCTCACAGCACTGCTCAGTGCTGATCATCCTGCGGCCGTGCTGCCGCGCAAGGTACTGATCCTGGGCGGCGAGGCTTGCTCGCCGAGCCTGCGCGATCGCGTGCGCCAACTGGCGCCCGATTGCGTGCTGATGAACCACTACGGCCCGACTGAATCCACCGTTGGCGTGTTGGCGGCACCGCTGCCCTTGACCGGCGACACAGTGCCGCTGGGCACGCCGCTGGCCAACACGTGCGTGCATGTGCTCGACGCCAGCCTGCAAGGGGTGGGTAATGGCGGCAGTGGCCAGCTCTACATCGGTGGCACAGGCTTGGCGGCGGGCTATTTGGCACAGCCGGCGCTCACGGCGGAACGCTTCGTGCCGGACCCGTTCTCCCGCGACGGCGCACGGCTGTACCGCAGTGGCGACCAGGTTCGGGTGCACGAGGGGCTTTCGAGTACCAGGGGCGTATCGATGACCAGGTCAAGATCCGTGGGTATCGGGTTGAGCCCGGGAAGTAGCCGCCTGCCTGCGCAGCCTGGCACGGGTCAGTGACGCAGCGGTAGTGGTCGGCATGGCTGACAGCGGCGCGCAATTGTGGGCGTACGTGGTCTCCGACGAGCCGGTGACTGGCTTGCTTGCGCAGTTGCGCGAGCGCTTGCCGGCCTACATGGTGCCGGCCCATGTGCAGGTGCTCCCGCAACTGCCCCTGACCGCCAACGGCAAGCTCGACCGCCGGGCACTGCCGGCGCCGGTCTGCCTCGACTCCGCCGACCGCTACCAGGCCCCGCAGGGCGAGCTGGCGCAGCGGATTGCCCAGGTCTGGCAAGACGTGCTCAAGCGCGAGCAGATCGGCGCGCAGGACAACTTCTTCGAACTGGGCGGCGATTCGATCATCTCGATCCAAGTGGTGAGCCGTGCCCGCCAGGCGGGCATTCGCTTCACGCCACGGGACCTGTTCGAGCACCAGACCGTGCAAAGCCTGGCCCGCGTGGCACAGACTGGCGATACCGCCATCCTCATCGACCAAGGCCCAGTCAGTGGCCCGCTGCGCTTGCTGCCGATCCAGCAGATGTTTTTTGAGGCGCCGATTCCGGCACGTCATCACTGGAACCAGTCGGTGTTGCTGGCGCCGCAGCGGCCGTTGCAGGCCGCGCTGTTGGAACAGGCGCTGCAGGCGCTGGTGAATCATCATGATGCGCTGCGCCTGGTTTTCACCAGGACGCCCAGGGCTGGCGTGCCGAGCATCGAGCCCTGCAATCGCCCGAGGGGTTGCTGTGGTGTGAATCGGCCGACACCGAAGCCGAATGCCTGGCGATCTACCAACGTGCCCAGTGCAGCCTGGACCTACGCAACGGCCCCTTGCTGCGCGGTGTATTACTGACCTTGCCCGAGGGTGGGCAGCGCTTGCTGCTCGCGGTGCACCACCTGGTGGTGGATGGCGTGTCGTGGCGCATCCTGTTTGAAGACTTGCAGTTGGCCTACGAGCAGTTGCACAGCGGTCAGCCGCTGCGGCTGCCGGCCAAGACCAGCCCGTTCAAGGCGTGGAGCGAACGTCTGCACGCGCTGGCAAGCGAAGGTGGGCTGAGCCAGGAAGTCGAGTACTGGCAAGCCCGTTTGCAGCCGATGCACAGTGATTTACCAGGGCGCCGCGACGTACCGGCCGCGCTGATGCGCGAAGCGATCACCGTCACCACGCGCCTCGACCCGGTGCTGACCCGACAACTGTTGCAGCAAGCGCCAGCGGCCTACCGTACCCACATCAACGAGTTGCTGCTGGCGGCCTTGAGTCGGGTGATCTGCCGTTGGACCGGGCGCGCCAGCCTGGGGCTGATGCTGGAAGGGCACGGTCGCGAAGACCTGTTCGACGAGTTGGACCTGACCCGTACCGTCGGCTGGTACACCCACAAATACCCCGTAAGCCTCACGCCGGGCGCCACCCTGGCGCAGAGCATCAAGGCGATCAAGGAAGAGCTGCGCACCGTGCCCAACAAGGGCCTGGGCTTTGGCGCCTTGCGTTACCTGGGCACGGATGTCGACCAACAACGCCTGCGCAGCCAGTCATTGCCGTGTGTGACGTTCAACTACCTGGGCCAATTCGATGCCAGTTTCGACCAGGCGCAGGGCGCGCTGTTCGTGCCGTCCAGCGAGGCGGCGGGCAGTGAACGCGACAGCGAAGCGCCGCTGGGCAATCTGTTGAGCCTCAACGGCCAGGTGTACGGTGGCGTGTTGAATGTGGGCTGGACCTTCAGTGGGGCGATGTTCGACAGCGCGGTGATCCAGGCGTTGGCCGATGACTATGGTCAGGAGTTGCAAGCGCTGGTCGAGCACTGCCTGACGCCTGACGTGGTGGGCCTGACGCCCGCCGATTTCCCCTGGCCCGTGTCACCCAGGCGCAACTCGACGGCCTGCCGCTGCCGGCCCGAAATGTGCTGGACATGTACCCGTTGTCGCCGATGCAGCAGGGCATGCTGTACCACAGCCTGGAAGCCGGCGAGGGCGACCTGTATATCAACCAGACCTGCGTGCCGGTGCAGGGGCTGGATGTCGAGCGTTTCGCTGCGGCCTGGGATCAGGTGCAGCAGTGTCACGACATCCTGCGCACCGGTTTCTGGACCGCCAGCGAGCTGGCGGAGCCGCTGCAGGTCGTCAGCCGCCAAGCCGCCTCGGCGGTCCACATCGTGGACTGGCGCCAGCGTGAGGTCGGCCCGGATGACCTGGCCGAGTTGATCAGCGCCGATTGTCGCCAAGGTTTCGACATGCTCCAGGCGCCGCTGATGCGCGTGACCCTGGTGTGGCTGGACGAGTTCCGTTGCCACCTGATCTGGACCCGTCACCACATCCTGATGGACGGCTGGAGCAGCTCGCGCCTATTGGGCGAGGTGTTCCAGGCGTATAACGGCCAGGCCGCGACCCGGCAAAGCCGCTACCAGGATTACATCGCCTGGCTGCAACGCCAGGGTTCGGCGGCATTGGAAAGCTTCTGGCGTACCCAGCTGCAAGGCGTTACCGGGCCCACCGAGCTGGCCGGCAACGTGTACCCGCGTCCCACCGAGCAGCCCGGCGGGCACGAGGCGATTTACCTGGACTGGAACCCGGCCCAGACCCGCCGCCTGCGCGAGCGTGCGCAACTCTGGCGCGTGACCCCCAACACCTTGATCCAGGCCGCCTGGTTGCTGCTGTTGCAGCGCTACACCGGGCAGGCCACGGTGTGCTTCGGCGCCACCGTGGCCGGGCGCCCCGCGAGCCTGCCTCAGGCCGATGAAATCCTTGGGCTGTTCATCAACACCCTGCCCATCGTGCAGACGCCCCAACCCCAGCAGTTGCTCACCGAATGGCTGGCTCAGTTGCAGGCGTTCAACCTGGATGCGCGCGATTACGAGCATGCGTCCCTGGCGGATATCCAGCGTTGGGCCGGGCAAAGTGGCCGGGCGATGTTTGACAGCATCATTGTGTTTGAGAACTACCCGGTGGACGACCGCCTGCAGGCAATGGAACAAGGCGCGCTGAAGTTCGGCGCCGCCACGGGCCGTGATGTCACCAACTATGCGATGGACCTGGCGGTCAATCTGACCGAGTCGCTGGTGATCGAATTCCTCTACCTGCGTAACCGCTTCAGTGACGAATCGGTGCAGCGTATTCGCGGCAGTTTCGAGGCGCTGCTGTTGGCCATGCTGGACGCGAACGACAGCACGGTCGGCCAGTTGTGCATGCTCACCGCGCCGCAGCGTGAACAGTTGCGCCGCAACAATGTGCTGCCTGCACCGCAGGCGACGGCTGCGTCGTTGCTGGAACGTATCGAGGCCCATGTGCAGCGTCAGCCCGAGGCACCGGCGGTGGTGTGTGGCGACCAGCAATTGAGCTACCTGGCACTGGAACAACGCGCGAACCGCATGGCTCATCGGCTGCGCGAGCAAGGCGTGGGCCCGGAAGTGCGCGTCGGCGTGGCGTTGAATCGCTCGGTGGACATGATCGTCACGCTCTACGCGGTGCACAAAGCGGGCGGCGTGTATGTGCCGATGGATATCGACTACCCGAAGGAGCGTCTGCAATGGATCGTCGAAGACTCCAACATGGCGGTGCTGATCACGCGGGCCGCACTGCGTGAACGCCTGCCGGTGGGCGGGCAGGTGCAGGTGCTGGATATCGACACGCTCGACTTGAGCCGTTACGCCGATACCCGCCTGGCGTTGCCGATGGACCCCGACCACCTGGCCTATCTGATCTACACCTCCGGCTCCACTGGCAAGCCAAAAGGCGTGGCGGTGGCGCGGGGCCCGTTGAGCATGCATTGCCAGGCGATTGCCCAGCGCTACGCCATGGATACGACCACCCGCGAATTGCTATTTATGTCGTTCGCCTTCGACGGTGCCCAGGAACGTTGGCTCACCACCTTGTTGGCCGGTGGCTGCCTGGTCCTGCGCGACGACAGCTTGTGGACGGCAGAAGAAACCTGGCGGGTGTTGCACGAGCAGGCGATCAACATCGCCTGTTTCCCGCCGGCCTATCTCAAGCAATTGGCTGACTACGCCGAGGGCCAGGACACGCCGCCCGCCGTACGTGTGTACTGCTTCGGTGGCGATGCGGTGGCCCACGAAACCTTCGAACAGGTCAAGCGCACCTTGCGCCCGACCTGGATCACCAACGGCTACGGCCCGACGGAAACCGTGGTCACCCCGTTGTTGTGGACTGCCGACGCCGACCAACTGTGCCAGGCCGCGTATGCGCCGATTGGTGTGCAGGTTGGCAACCGCTCCCTGTACGTGTTGGACGATCAATTGAACCCGTTGCCCGACGGTGTGGCAGGCGAGCTGTACATCGGTGGGGAAGGGGCTGGCGCGGGGCTATCACCAGCGCCCGGGGCTGACCGCCGAACGTTTTGTGGCCAGCCCATTTGAAGCGGGCGGGCGCCTGTATCGCTCCGGCGACCTGGTGCGGCGGCGTGCCGATGGGGTCTTCGATTACCTCGGCCGGTTGGATCACCAAGTGAAAATTCGCGGTTTCCGTATCGAGTTGGGGAAATCGAGGCGCGCCTGCGCACCCTGCCAGACGTGCGTGACGCTGTGGTGGTGGCGCGTGACTGTGCGTCCGGCAAGCAATTGATCGGCTACGTCGTGGCAGACGCCCAGGCCGGCCTGGCGGAACAGTTGCGCCAGGCGCTGCACCGTCAGCTTCCGGACTACATGGTGCCCGCGCAATTGCTGGTGTTGCAGGCGCTGCCGTTGAACCCCAGCGGCAAAGTGGATCGCCAGGCGTTGCCAGACCCGGACTTCAAGGGCCAGCAATACGTGGCGCCGCGTAACACGCTTGAACAGCAGTTGGCGGCGATCTGGCAGGACGTGCTGGAGCTTGAAACGGTGGGCGTGACCGACAACTTCTTCGAGCTTGGGGGCGACTCGCTGCGCACCCTCAAGGTGTTGAGCAAGGTCCGCAGCCAGGCGATCCCCGGGTTTGAATTGAAACTGCGCGACATGTTGGCCAAGCCGACCATCGCCCAGCTTTCCGGGTTCGATGCCGGGCAAGAGGCTGACCTGGACCCGCTGCTGTTGCTCAACACCAGCGTTACCGGGGCCGCGCCGTTGTTCTGCCTGCATGCCGGGTTTGGCACGGTGTTCGATTACGAGCCGCTGGCCCGGCAACTGGAGGGCCAGTGCAGCGTGTACGGTCTGCAATGCCGGATGTTGCTCGACCGTCACTGGGAAGACGACTCCCTGGCTTCCATGGCGATTGATTACGCCCAGTACATCCGCCAGAAACAGCCCCACGGGCCGTATCGCCTGCTGGGCTGGTCATTGGGGGGCACCCTGGCGGTGCTGGTGGCCAGTGAGCTGGAAAACAGGGGCAGCGCGTTTCGTTGCTGGGCCTGGTGGACAGCTTCATTCCGGCACCGCAGCCGTTGCTGGAAGATGGCGATTGGCGTGAAGGCATGCCGGCGTTCTTGCGCCAAACCCTGGGCGTGCACACCGATGCAGCGTTTCTTGCAGAACGTTTGCCACAGGCCGAGCCCGACCTGGCGACACTCACAGGCCTGTTTGCCGGTCTGGCGCAGGGTGCGCAAGGCACCGCCACCTTTGGTAGCGAAGAATCAGCCCGGGCGTTCCAGGTCGGGCTGCGGCTCAAGGCCTTGTCCCGTCGCCAATCGTCGTTGCCGGCGACCCACAGCCAGGCGTTGTGCTGGTGGCGTGCCGATTTACCCCACGCTTCGGTGCGCGCGTTCGAAGCCTGCCTGACGGTGGCGTCGAGCGAGCGCATCGGCGCGGACCACTACGCCATCGTCAAGCACCCGGCGTTGCTGGCGCAGTTGCAGCAACACGTATCGTCACTCAGCCCTGTCGCGGGTTGAGCCCACGGGCGACGTCGTCTGACGTCGCCCGTTTTGTCTTTCTTCAATGGGATAACCACCATGTCTGTACACCCTGACCTGTCCGCGTTCCTGGAACTGGCGGAGTTCGGCCGGCTGACCGGCAAAAGCCAACCCTGCACGCGTTGCCATTGGCCCAGGGCCGTGGCGATTTTGAACGGACTTCGCAGATTCTCGACCCCAACCCGCCGGGGATATCACCGTGCGCACCGTGCAACTGCCGACCCGCGATGGCAGCGTGTTGGAAGGGCGCCTCTATCGATTGGCGGCGGGTGCCGATCAGGTCTTGCCGACGATCCTGTACTTCCACGGCGGCGGTTATGTGGTGGGCAGCCTGGACTCCCATGATTCGGTCTGCCGTCGCCTGGCCCTGAGCGGTGAGTTCGCGGTGCTGGCGCCGGCGTATCGGTTGGCGCCTGAGTACCCGTTCCCTACAGCGGTGCACGATGCGCTCGACAGCGTGTCGGCGTTGAAGGCACAGGCCGAGCAGTTGCACCTGGACCCACAGCGGCTCGTGGTGGCGGGGGACAGCGCGGGTGCCACGTTGGCGGCCGTGCTGGCGATTACCGCCGCCAATCACCCTGCCGACATCGCGCTCAAGCCCGTGGCGCAATTGCTGTTCTATCCGGTCACGGACATGACCACCGAACGTACCTCTCATCGCACCTATGCCGAAGGCTATTTGCTGGAGAGCGAGACTCTGGAGTGGTTCTATCAGCATTACGCCAATGCCGCTGCACGCCAAGACTGGCGCGCTTCGCCGTTGCTGGCGCCGCTGGCTGCAGCCCAGGCTCCGGCCTATATCAGCCTGGCGCAATACGATCCGTTGTTCGATGAAGGGATGGCGTACGCCGAAGCCTTGGCATCGGGCGAGACCGTTGTGGCGTTGGGGTTGAACGCGGGTTGTCCCATGACTTCTTGCGCATGGGCGGGATTGTGGCCTCGGTGGACGATATCTACCGCCGCGCCTTGCAGTGGGCAGTCACCACCGCCGGCTAAAGATTTGATAGGCATGAAAAATGGCGAACCCGATCACTCAGGTTCGCCATTTTTTGTTGCTGCTGTTTAGAACTGGTACTTGGTACTCAGCATCACGTTGCGCGGGTCGCCGTAGGAGCCGCTGTAGAAGTTCTCGTCCAGGGAACTGATGTACTTCTTGTCAAAGAGGTTGTTGATGGTAGCGGTGGCCGACCATTGCGACGACAGCTGATAGCGCGCCATCAGGTTGGCAGTCGCGTAGTCGCCTTGTTTCACTTTGGCCGGGGTCGTCAGCTGCCAGCTGTCCACGGTCATGTGGATACCGCTCTGCCAGTTCACGCCACCGCCCACGGTGAGGCGGTCCAGCTCGCCAGGCAGGCGGTAGGTGGTCCAGACCTTGACCATGTCGGCCGGGATGATGGTCTTGACGCGCTCGTTGTCGGCGTCCTTGACCACGCTGTGGCTGTAGCTGGCGTTCATGTTCCAGTCCGGCAGCAGTTCACCGCTGACTTCCATGTCGATGCCACGGGTCTTGGTTTTAGCCGCCTTGTAGGCGCTCATGTTGTTGTTGCCAGCCACCGTGCCATCGGCGATCGCATCGTTTTCCAGGTCGACCTCGAACAACGCGATGGAGGTGTTCAGGCGGCCATCATAGTAGTCGCTCTTGAGGCCGATCTCGTAGTTGTCGCCTTCACGCGGGTCGAGCATGTGGCCGGCGGTATCACGGTAAGGCTGCGGCTTGAAGATGCTGGTGTAGCTGGCATAGATCGAGTGGTTGGGGGTCAGGTCGTAGACCACGCCCGCGTACGGGGTGACCTTGCCGTTGACGCGCAGGGTGTCGTTGGTTTCAAAGGCCTTCATGTTCGCGACGTTGTAATGCAGCATGGCGTCGTAACGGTAGTTGCTGACCCGAGTACCGAGGATTACCGACAGGTCGTCAGTCGGCTTCAGGCGGGTCGCCAGGTAGACGCCGTTCTGCCATTGGTCGATGTTGTCGTCTTCGCGGTTGAAGTTGTACGAGGGGCGAGGCGCGTAGTTGTTCCAGGTGTAGATATTTACCGGCTTGCCGCTGACGCCATTGTTGCTGGTGCCGTTGGCCAGCAGGTTGCCGAAGCCGTTGCGGCGGTTTTCGTAGCTTTGGTAGTTGAAGCCCACCACCAGCTCATGCTCGCGACCCAGCAGTTGGAACGGACCTGACAACGACACGTCCAGGCCTTGTTGCTCCTGGGTGTTGTCACCCTTGGTCGCGGTGTAGCCCAGGCCTGCGCCTGTTTGCGAATTGACGAAACCGGTGGTGGTGCCGACGATGACCGAATCGTACTCGCGGGTGCCGTACATGGAGTTGGCGGCGACTTTCAAGGTCCAGTCGTGGTCCAGCTTTTGCTCAAGGGATGCAAAGGCGTTCACCGACTCCTGGCGGTTGGTGCTGTCGCGGCTGGCAGGGTTGTCGCTGCGTGACAGGTTCAGCTGCTTGCCCTTGTTGTCCAGCATCGGCAGGCCGGTGGTGGAGAAACCGCGCGGGTCGTTGTAGAGGTATTCGGCGCCCACCGTCAGCAAGGTGGTGTCGCTCAGGTCGAATTCGGTCACGCCGTAGACGATGGTCTTTTCTGTCGACAGGTGATCGGTAAAGCTGTTGCCTTGCTGATAGGCCGCCACCGCACGGCCACGGACATTGCCGGTGGGGGTCAGTGGGCCGGACACATCGGCTTCGGTGCGGTACAGGTCCCAGGAACCCAGGCCGGCGCTGACATAACCCTGGAAGGTCGAGGTTGGCTTCTTGCGCACCAGGTTCACCGTGCCGGATGGGTCGCCGGTACCTGAGAGCAAGCCGGACGCACCGCGCAGCACTTCGATGTGGTCATAGATCGCCATGTCCGACAGCGCCTGGGGCAATGCCTGGCTGAAGGCGAACGAGGTGGTAGGCATGCCGTCGTACTGGTAGTTGTCGATGGCCAGGCCACGGGAGAACACATACAGGCGGTCGCTGCCCGGGCTTTGCACGTTGATCCCCGGGGTTTGCTCCAGCACTGAGCCGATGCTGCGCAGGTTTTGGTCGTCGATGCGCTGGCGGGTGATGACGCTGACGGACTGCGGGGTTTCTTTCAGGCTCAGGTTCAGCTTGGTGGCCGTGTTGGTGGACCCGGTGGTGTAGGACCCGGTGTTCTCACTGACGGCGCCCAGGGCCTGGCCGGAAATACGCGTTGCGCCCAGCTCCAGGGACCCGGTGGTGCTGCGGTTGCTCAGGGTCAGCGTGTTGCCTTCCAGGCTGTAGGCCAGGCGGCTGCTCCCCAGCAGCTGCTCGATGCCGGCCTGGGGGCTCAGTGCGCCATTGACCGCATGGCTGCGCAGGTTTTGCACGTCATCAGGGCTGTACAGCACTTGCAGGTTGGCTTGTTGGCCAAAAGCCTGCAGTGCGCTGGCCAACGGCTGCGCCGGCACATTGAAGTTGAAGGTCTGGGCCTGTACCTGTGCAGCGAAGGGCAGGGCCAGGGCAAGGTGGCGCTCAGCAGGCGCGGCTGGAACACGCGGCGCATCATGAGGGCCTTGGTGAGGGGCGAGAAGTTGTGAGTGGCTGACATCGTGGGCTCTTAAGTGGCGTTTATAATGATAGTGATTCGTATTAAGTACCAATAAGACGCAGGTCCTCCGCAAAACCGGAAAAATATTTATCTCCGGGTTTGCAGTGACGCTGTCAGGCGGTTTGCAGCTCGGTGGCGACGCGCCCGGCTTCCATGCGCACGATCTGGTCGGCGACGTTGAAGTAACGGTCGTCGTGGGAAATGACGATGATGGTCTTGCCCAGGCGCTTGAGGTCGGGCAGCAGCTCGGTATAGAAAATCCGCCGGAAGGTCGGGTCCTGGTCGGCCGCCCATTCGTCGAACACCAGCACCGGGCGTTCTTCCAGCCAGGCGTTGACCAGGGCCAGGCGTTTGCGCTGGCCGGTGGACAGGTCGGTGGTGCTGAATACACCGTCGGTAATCGTCACCTTGTGCCCGATTTCCAGGCGCTTGAGGTAGCGGTCGGCGTCGGCCGGGATCGGCTTGTCGCCCTGGATCACGTCATCGAACAGGTAGTAGTCGGCAAAGATCGTGGTGAACAACTGGCGATAGTCGTCGCGGTTGGCGGCTTCGATGAGTTGGCCATTGAGCTCGATGCTGCCTTTTGCGGCGCATAGAGGCCCAGCAGCAGTTTGATCAAGGTGGTTTTGCCGCAGCCGTTCTCGCCGACGATAAAGGTGATATCGCCCTCCTGGATGCGCAGGTTTACCGGGCCCAGATGGAACGGCTCAAAGCCCTCGACACGCGGGAAGGTGTAGCTGACGTTATTCAGTTCCAGGGTGCGCACCGCCGGTGCTGCAGCCCCTGTGTCACTGAGCAGCAGGTGCGGTTCGGGCGAGGAGAACTGCTTGGACAGCTCGGCGATGCGACGAAAGGCAATCTGCGCCTTGCTGACGATCGGCAGGGTGCCGATCAGCAGTTCCAGCGGGCCCTTCATGTACAGCAGCACCAGCACAAAGCCGCTCATGACGGTCTGGTCGCCGCTGGGCCAGAACGTTTGCATCGCCAGCGCCAGGCCGATGACCACAAAGAACAACATCGAACCAAAGGCCTTGGCCACCACGAAGGTATTGATCGAGCGGACCTGCGTCGCGCAGATGCGGTTGGCGGTGTCCTGGATGCCCTTGACGAACATGCGCTGGCGGCGTGGACGGTGGATGCGCAGTTCCTTGGCACCTTCGGCGATGGCGCTGTAGTTCTTCTGCAGCTCATCTTCGGCTTCCCGCGCCGACTCGAAACCCTGCATGCCCCGCGAGCGGGCGATGAACTGCACGGCGGTGCCGATCACGATCGCCACCAGCATCATCAGGAACATCGGCCACGACAACATCGCCAGGTAGCCCAGGCAACCCAACGTCACGGTCAGGGAAATGGCCAGGGGGGCGAAGGCGAAGGCAAAGTCACTGATGGTGTCGACGTCGTGGGTCAGCACCGGGATCAGGCGGTGGCTGCGGTAGCGTTCGATCTGGTCGATGGGGGCGGCGAGCACTTTCTCACCCAGCTCGCGGCGCAGTTTGGCGATGATGTGCTGGCCGACGTAGTTGGTGCCGATGTCGGAGAAAATCGAGCTGGTCAGTGCCAACAGGCACAGCCCTGCAAACAGCAGCACGACGTTTTGGGTCAGCCCACTCTGGGAATGCAGCGCGGTGTTGATCGTCGCCAGCAGCGCCGTGACACTGAGGCCGCCGATCATGCCCAGGGCGATGGACAGCGTGACCAGAGGCCAGAAAGGTTTGAGCAGGCCGAAGAGTTCGCTGACGGCGCCGCGAGGTTTGCTGGACATTCAAGTCTCCCGTTTCAGGCAGGGGTGAACAAAAGACAGTGCGGGGCGCGGCGTTTATCAGCGATGGACGGATGGCCGGGCGCACAGTGCACGCCTCGATGGGAATCGAGGCGATTAACCTAAGAACGAGTGATGGCGGGGGTTATTTAGCGACGCTCAGCGCTTTTAGAGCTCGCGCGCGACCCGCAACCCCAGCCAGTCACCGCGTGTGGTGGCGGGGCGGTCATTGCGATTGCCCGAACGCGAGAAGATCGGCGCTTCGCCCCAGTCGTTGCCACGGATATGCCGGGTTTCGCAGTTTTTGTCCTGCCAGGCACTGCCATCGGTGGGTGCGCCCACATAGCTGTCATGCCAGCAGTCGGCAACCCACTCGTAGACGTTGCCATGCATGTCGTAGACCCCAAAGGCGTTGGGCGGGTAGCTGCCGGCGGGCGACGTGAAGCTGTAGCCATCCTTGGGGCCATAGGTGTTGGCGTGCCGGCTGATGCCGTATTCGGTGTCCGGGTCCATGGGAAACGGGAAAGGCCCGGTGCTGCCCGCACGCGCGGCGTATTCACGTTCGGCTTCGCTGAGCATGCGGTAATGCTGGCCGGTCTTTTTCGACAGCCAGGCCACGTAGTTTTCGACGTCCTGGAAGTCCATGCACACGGCAGGCTGCTTCGGTCCCTGGGCATAGGTCGGCTTGCTGGCCTTGCAGGCGCGGCCGGGGCGGGTGTCGCCATCGGCGATCTTGACCCCGCTCTGGCGGATATAGGCATCCCATTCACTGGCCTGGACCTGAAAACGGCTGATGGCGAATGGTTTGGCAAAGGTTACGGTATGCAGCGGGCCTTCGTCCGGCTGGCGGCCCTGTTCGTCGTCGGGTGTGCCCATGACAAAACTGCCGGCCGGCAACACCACCAATTCGGGGCAGCCATCCTTGCAGTCCTTGAACACCTTGCCCGGAACAGGCGCAGCGGCGTAGGCGCTACCGGCAGCGAGGCCGGCAAGCATGACGCCCAGGGACAGGCGATAAAATGCGGTTCGAGACATGGTCTACAGCCTTTTCGTCAGTGTCAGGAAAGGATTCGATATTTCTGGGTAAGCACCGCCACCGCACGGTCAATCTCTTGTTCGGTGTTGAGCAGGCCGGGTGCCATGCGCACCACCGGGCCGACGTCGCGGTCCACGGCATCCACCACGATGCGGTGTTGATTGAGGTAGGCGGCGACCTCATCGCAGTCCTGGTCCTTGACCCGGAAGAAGGTGAAGCCCGCCGAGTATTGCGGGCTTTGCGGCGTGACCAGTTCGAGGTTGGCGTGTTTGAGCAGGCGCTGCTTGAGGTAGGTGTTGAGCTGGTGGATACGCGCCTGCACGTCGGCCTTGCCCAGGCCCAGGTGCAGTTCGAACGCCTTGCCCAGCGCCCAGCGATGTTCGAAGGCGTGGTAGCCACCCGGCGTCATGATGGTGCCGAAACTCTTGTTTTCAGAGAATGTCGGAAACGTCGGTATCAGGTCGTTCATTTGCTCCGAGGCGGCGCAGATAATCCCGGTGCCGCGAGGGCCGAACATCCACTTGTGGGTGCCGGCAATAAAGTAGTCGCACTTGAAGTCGGCGAAATTCATGTCTTCGACACCAAAGCCATGCACACCGTCGACCACGTAGAGGATCCGGTCTTTCTCGTCGCGCTGGCGGTTGTGTTCTTGCACCAGATCGCCGATCTCTCCAACCGGCAGCTTCACGCCGCTGCCCGACTGCACCCAGGTCATGCCCAGTACCCGTGTGTTGGGGCGGATGTTGCGCGCAATGTTGCCCAGCACTTCATCGCTGGACACATGGCGTGGGTCCTTGAACAGGGTGATCTTGCGCACTTGGGTGCCTTCGCGCTTGACCCGGAAATTCAGAGTGTTGCGCGTGGAGTAATGCTCGTGCTCGGTGGTCAGGATCTCCTGGCCAGCGTTGAGCCGCAGGCCGCTGTAAATCATCACCAGGCCTTCGGTGGTGCTGCCGGTAAGGGCGATCTGCGCGGGTTTGACGTCCAGGTAACGAGCCGCCCATTCACGCACGTCGTGCTCGCGCTTCCATTCGATCTGGCTGTCCCAGTCCAGCCATTTGGCCGGGTTGCTGTCCAGCTCGGCACGAAAGCGCTGGATCGCTTCCTCCACTGGCCGAGGGTGCGAGGTGATCAGGAAGTTGGCGAAGTGCGCACAGTCCGGGTCGAGGGCAAACAGGCTGCGCAGGGCTTGCCATTTGTCCTTTGGTGGCGGCGGTGCAGCGGCGGCTGTGGCGGGAGCCCATGGGTGCGTCAGTGGCAGGCTTGCCGCCAGCACGCCAGCGGTTTTCAAAAAGGTGCGGCGATCAGTCATGACGAGGCTTCGCTGTTGATTCAAGGCGTGGTGAGGGCGACAGGTTGGGCGGCTTTCTGCACCTCATCCCAGACCCGGAGGAAGTTGGCGCCCCACAACTTGGCAATGTCCGCTTCGGAGTAGCCACGGGTGATCAGTTCGGCGGTCACGTTGCGGATTTCGCTGACATCCTTGAAACCTTTCAGGCCGCCGCCGTCGTTGAAGTCCGAGGCGATGCCGACATGGTCGATGCCGATTTTCTTCACGGCATAGTCGATGGCGTCCCCCAGGTCCTTGACGCTGGCCAAGGGTTCCTCCTCAAGAATGTCGTAGAGCGCGCTGGCGTACTGGCCAAACTTCTGCTCGGGCCACGCGGCGATGATCGGGTCGCCGGGCATCAGTGCCACGTGCAAGTTGGGCAGGGGCTGCAAGTCGAACTTGGCGCGCAGACGGTTGAGCTTGTTTTGGGTGGTCTGGCTCAGGGGCTTCAGATACGCAGGAAACGCCACGATCTGTACCACGCCGCCACTGTTCTTGATCAGCTGCATTTCCTTGTCGCTGAGGTTGCGCGGAATATCCACCAGCGCGCGGGGCACGGAGTTCGAGGCGACGATGGGGTGCGGCTGAGTTGCGCGACCTGTTCCAGTGCCTTGGTCGACATCTGCGACACATCGATGATCACGCCCAGGTCGTTGAGCCGGTGCACCGCGCGTTTGCCCAGGTCTGACAGGCCGTTGAAGGCGTCCGGGGTGTCATTGAAAAATGGCAGCGGTCGCGACGAGTCGGCCCACGGGTTGTTGCCCACGTAGCTGAAGCCGAACATGCGCATGCCGCGCGCGGTCCACAGGTCCAGTTGAGTGATGTCTTCGCCCAGTGGGTAGGCATTGAGCATGCTGATGAACACTGCGAACTTGCCTTCGCCGTGCAGGCGGCGGAAGTCCTGCGGGGTGTAGGCGATGCCTACCTGGTTGGGGAAGTCGCGGACCATGCTGGTGATTGCCTTGAAGCGCACTTCCTGCTGTTGGCGGGATTGGTCGACAAACGCTGGCGTGGGTTTATGCGGGGCGTTGGGGCCGTTCCACATTTCCGGCCAGCCGAAGATCGTCAGTGCTGCGCCCGACAGTCGCCCGCGCTGGGCCTTGACCAGGTCGAACTTGTCCAGGCCATCCTTATCGGCCTCATCGCCTTCGCCGCCGAAGCGCAGGGGCAGGGTGATATGGCTGTCAAAGGAGATGATTCGGTCCTGCATCTCGCTGGCTTCTTTCATGACCTTGTGTGAGTAGCCAGCGTTATCGAACAGGTACTTCCAGCCCAGAAAACCGCCGCCAGCGGCAATGGCCAGCGCCAGGGGCAGGCCGATCAGAAGGGTTTTTTTCGAGCGCTTTTTGGTCATTGCCATCTCAGTGTCGATTTCCAGGGTCAAGGTACAGGCGAGGCCTTTGCTATCTGGGAGGAACGAGTGGCGAGGCGGGAAATTTAGCCGCCTAAATTTCCCGTGCCAGCGCTCGTTCTAGCTTGGATAAAGCCTGCTTCAGGGCTGACACAGGTAGGGCAATGACGATTTCTCGACGAGGTTTCATCGCGGGCCTGGCACTCACCGGTGCTGCGGTGCCGGCGGCCTATTACGCCCACCGCCAATTGACGCAGCCGGACGAGCCCATTACGCCCGGTGAAGCGTCGGTACAGCTGGCGGACAAGGCCGGCCAGCAGTTGGCCAACGCCTTGCGCGGCGTATGGACTATTCGCTTTGAAGGCCGCGATGCAGGGCTCGACGGCGTGCCTGCCGAAGGCCTGGAAATGCTGCTCGACATCGCTGCACGTGGGCGCGGAGTGCGGGGCTATCTCGACAGTGCGGCTGCTTTGCGCAGCGACGCAGCCCTCGTTATGAAGTGCTGGGTGACCTGGCGGACGTCAAGCAGGGCCATCTCAGCTGGCGCCTGGTGGACAGTCGCAACAGCACTGTCTGCTACGAGTGTGTGGTTGTGCTGGACGAAGTGTGGGCAGCGTTTGGCAATGCCGGCGTTGTTTCCCTCAGCGGGCGCGTATTACGGCTCGACAGGCCGTTGGCCTTGCCGGAAGTCGAAAACCGTTTCGTCGCGATCAAGCAGAGGTTCCCTGAAGCCCGCGAACGTGCGCTGCTCAACCCGGCGCTGGAAGCGTGGCTGATTTCTCCGGAACATCGCTTGTTCCATCAGCTCTGGCATGCCTCGCGTGACCGCTGGCACAAACTGCCCGACGACAAGCGCGACGCCCTGCGCGGCATTGGTTGGCAGCCCGGGCCACGCGACAACGAGCGGGACGCTCGCGGGCCGCGCAAGGACCGCAATGGCTCGGGCGTCGACTTCTTCTTCATGCATCGGCACATGCTCGGCACCGCGCGTGGCCTGCAGGATTTACCGTCCTGGTCGCGCTTTCCCTTGCCGCAACCCGAACTGGTGCGTGACCGCCAGGGATTCATCCGCTATTTCGATAACCACGATGGGTTTGCAGTGCCCCGACCTGGGTCTCCAGTGGCGATGACACCTTTACCCAGTGGGTCAGCGATATCAAAAGTGCCGAGACCTACAGCAGCAACTTCCAGGTATGGGAGTCGCAATACCGCGACCCTGCCTACCTGTCGCGCCTGACCCTGGGCCAGTTTGGTTCCGAAATAGAACTGGGCCTGCATGACTGGTTGCACATGCGCTGGGCTTCGGTACCCCGCGACCCGGCCAACGGCGCACCAGCTCCCTTGGCGCGAGACCCGGCCGACTTCGCCGGACGCTGGTTCGGGCCGGAAAACGACTTCTTGGGCGACCCGTTTTCGTCACACGTGAACCCGGTGTTCTGGCACTTTCATGGCTGGATCGACGACCGTATTGAAGACTGGTTCCGTGCCCATGAGCGCTTCAATCCGGGGCAGGTCAGCCGCCTGGAAGTCAACGGCGTGCCCTGGTTTGCCCCGGGACGCTGGGTGGAAGTGGACGACCCGTGGCTGGGCCCGGACACCCATGGCTGCAGCACCACACCGGGATTGCAGATCGGCAAGTCCATGGAAATGGACCCCGAGACCATGAAGCTGGCGTTGCGCATCACCTTTAGCGCCGATGAAGACGTGCTCAAAGGCCTGTTCAAACGCATACCAAGACGCCCCTGGTACGCCCGCATGTAGTGAGCGGGCTTGCCCGCGCTGGGTGGCGGAGCCGCCCTAAAACCAGTCACCTCGGTCTCTCTGAAACACCTAGGCGTCCTTATTGGGGCGGCTTCGCCCCCCAGCGCGGGCGAGCCCGCTCACTACAGGACCGGGTTGGCTTCGGGGCGTACATCCAGCGTAGCAATGAGTGTCGCCCGCTGATCCCCAGTTTGATCGACGCGCGTTTCAGGTAGCTTTCGATGGTGTTGACCTTCAACGCCAAGTGTTCTGCCAGCTCCGGGGCGGTCCGCCCGGCGAGCAGGCCGACGCACACTTCCAGCTCCCGGTTGGACAGGGTCAACCCCGACTGCACCAAACGCTCCTCGATGCGCCTGCGCAGGGTTTCGAGGCCCTGGTTTTGCGGGGTTGGAGCGTCGCCATCCTGGCGGCACGGCTGGATCGCGGCGATGTGTTTTTCCACCAGAGGCAGCAACAGGGTGGAGAAGTCCTGCAGCATGCTTTGCTCCTGGGGCGAGAAGCTGTCGGACGGGGTTGAACGGTACACCGACAACACGTAGTGCGAATCGTCCTTGTGGCGGGTGAGGTGCAGTTGTGCGGCAGGTTGTTCGGCGCCCAGGGCGGCTACCGAATCGGTATAGACCGGGCTGATCTTGCGGCGGGTTTGCCCGTCGGCGCTGATTTTAAGTTGGGTGATGTGCGTGGCGTCCACTGCCAGTTGGGTGAGGATGAGGTCATGCAGCATGCGTGGGAAATGGCGACTGCCGGTGCTGGCGATGACCTTGCCTATGTGTGGGAACAGGTGTGAGTTCATCAGTTCGTCCATGAGTTTCAAGTGCAGGTATTGGTCCGTAGAGCGGCGGGTTTTCAGCACACGCCAGGACTCATCCTAGTACAGCGTCGCAGAGGCATGGGGATCCAATCTGGAAACATCCGGATTAAAAATGCGAAACGGTGATCAGACCAATCCGACCACCGTTTGTAGGAAAGGATAACGTGGAACGGACCGCCTACTTCAGCGCATGGGCGGCCATCTCCGCCGCTCGCGGCAGGGCGCGGGTGCATTTGGCCAGGGCTTGTTGCACGTCCGCCAGCAGGTCGGCGACGTCCTCCAGCCCCACCGACAAACGCACCAACCCTTCGCTGATGCCGTGCGCTGCGCGCTCCTCTGGCGTGTAGGTGGAGTGGGTCATGCTGGCCGGGTGCTGGGCCAGTGATTCGGCATCCCCCAGGCTGACTGCGCGGGTAAACAGCTTGAGTGCATTCATGAAGCGCCGGCCCGTATCGATGCCACCCTTGAGTTCAAAGGCGATCATGCCGCCGGCCATTTTCATCTGCCGCGTTGCCAGCTCGTATTGTGGGAAAGAACGCAGCCCAGGGTAGGTCACCCACTGCACCGCCGGGTGCGCCTGCAACGCTTCGGCCACCGCCTGGGCGTTGCTGCAATGGCGGTCCATGCGCAAGGCCAGGGTCTTGAGCCCACGCATCAGCAGTGATGCGTCCTGGGGTGACATCACTGCGCCGGTCAGGTCCTTGAGGCCTTGCAGGCGAATACGCTGGGCCAATGCCTGGTTGCTCACGGCAATACCGGCGGTGATGTCGCCGTGTCCACTCAGGTATTTGGTGGCGGAGTGCACCACCACATCGGCGCCTAGTTCGAGGGGGGCGTTGCAGGTAGGGCGTGCAGTAGGTGTTGTCCACCACCACGGTGATGTTGGGTTGCTGATGGGCGAGGGCGGCCACGGCGGTGATATCCACCAAGCGCAAGGTGGGATTGGCCGGGGTTTCGCAGTAGATCATCCGCGTGGCGGGGAAAGCGCTTCCTTAAGTGCGTCGAGGTCGGTGAGGTCGACATGCCGCACCTTGATGCCGAATTCGCCGATGCCATGGTGCAGCAGGGCAAAGGTGCAGCCGTAGAGTGTCTGGCTGACGATCACTTCATCACCGGGACGCAGCAGGGTCCAGAACGTTGCGGCAATCGCGCCCATGCCCGAACTGAACGCAACAGCCGCTTCGCCGTTTTCCAGGGTGGCCATGCGTGACTCCAGCAGTGCCAGGGTCGGGTTGGAGATCCGCGTATAGAAGTGGCCGTTGGCGTCGCCGGCAAAACACGCGGCGCCATATTCGACGGTGGGAAAGGCAAAGGTCGCCGACAGATAGATGGGCGGTACGAGTGCGCCGTGGTGGTCCTTGGGGTCGTAGCCGTGGTGGATGGCGCGGGTGGAAAAGCCGAATGCATTGTGTTTATTGTTCATGTCGGACGCTCCTTATTTCCTACAATGCTATGCTCATAACCAAAGTTAAACGTTGCAAGATTTGCTGCTAAATCCCGCGTTCTGGGATGAAAACCTCATAAAAACAATGAACAGAGGCAAGATATGCCCGTGAGTTTGGATCGCACCGACAAAGCTCTTTTAAACGCATTACAAGCCAATGCGCGCCTGACCGTCGCCGAGTTGGCCGACCGCGTCGCGCTGACAACCTCGCCGTGTTGGCGGCGGGTCAGGAACCTGGAGGAAAGCGGGGTGATCAGCGGTTACCAGGCCATCCTTTCGCCCAAGGCCCTGGGGTACGGGGTGACCGCGTTTGTCAGCATCATGATGGAGAGCCACACCCAGGAAATCGCCCGGGCGTTCGAGCAACGCCTGTTGGATATTCCGGAAATTGTGGCGTGCCATAACGTGTCGGGGCGTTATGACTTTTTGCTGGAGGTGGTTGCCAAGGACCTGGAGTCGTTCGGTGAATTCGCCAGGGAGGTCTTGCAGACCCTGCCCTGTGTCAAAGAGATCTATTCGAGTTTTTCCTACAAGTCGGTGCGGCCGTTGCGGGTGATTCCCTTGCCGGGTTGATCACAGCGCGATGCGCACCTGCGCGCACAACCCACCACCGACCCGGTTGCTCAAGGTCAGTGACCCACCGATTGCCACCGCCAACTGCTGCGCAATCGCCAGGCCCAGCCCGGTACCGCCGGTGCCGCGATTGCGCGAGCTTTCCACCCGATAAAACGGCTGCATCACCTGTACCAGCTCGTCCTCGGCGATGCCGGGGCCGCGGTCCAGGATCTTGATCGACAGGTCTCCCGTAGCGGTAGACCCGACCTCCAGCTCCGCCGCGCCGGCGAATTTCAGGGCATTGTCCACCAGGTTCACCAGCACCCGGCGCAGGGCGTGGGGACGGGTGTCGAGAACCACCGCACTCTTGCCGCTGAGGCTGACGGATTTGTGCATGTCCTGATAGTCGAATACCAGGCTGTCGAGAAACGCGTCGACGTCGATACGGTGGCTGGCTTCGGTGGCGCCGTGGACGCTGCGCGCATAGGCCACGCCCTCGCGCACCAAGTGCTCCATCTCGCTGAGGTCGCTCCAGAGTTTGTCGCGGTCGGCGGAGTCGTCCATGAATTCGGCACGCAGTTTCATGCGGGTGATCGGCGTTTGCAGGTCATGGGAAATCGCCGCGAGGATCTGCATGCGCTCCTTGAGGTATTCGGCGATACGCTTTTGCATTTGGTTGAACGCAGCGGCGGCATGGGCCACTTCGGTCGGTCCTTGCTCATCCAGTGGCGTGGGGTGGGCGTTGGGGTCGAGGGTTTCCACGGCCTGTGCCAGACGCGTCAGCGGACGGACTGCCAGGCGCACGGCGAACCAGGTGCAGCCCAGCAACAGCGCCAGTTGCAGCAGCAACACCACCGGCAGCCAATACGCGACGGGGGAGTGCGGCGGGGCGCACGTCAACGGTGATCGGGCTGCCGTCAGCCAGGGTGAGGTGCGCCTGGAAATGCTTCTGTACGCCTGGAATATCGCGAAACGTCAGCGCGTAGTGTTCGCCCAGCGCATCGGAAATCGACTTGGCGGCCATGGGCGCGTCGCCGCCCATCGGCTCGCCGGTTTCACCAGCGTTGAGCAGGTACTGGTAATTCTGCCGGTCCAGGCGCGGCAGCCAGTTGGCCCGCTCGTTGGCGGGCAGGCGGTCGAGGATCGCCACCGAAGTGGACACATCGTTTTCCAGGTTGCCCAGCATCGCGGTGCGCGCGCTGATATAGCGCTCATAGAATTGCGCACTGAAGGACAGCCCGTGGGCGCACACCAGGCTGATCAGAAAGATCAGCGTTAACTGCGACGCCAGGGTGCGGGGCCAACAGAGCCGGATGTTCATTGATCCGCCCCGAGGATTTCCACGGCCAGGGAGAACACGTAACCCTCGCTGCGCACGGTCTTGATATAGGCCGGCTCGCGCGCATCATCCAACAGGCGCTGGCGCAGGCGGCTCACCAGCAAGTCGATGGAGCGGTCGAACAGGTCGGCATCGCGGCCTTGGGTGAGGTTGAGCAACTGGTCGCGGTTGAGCACCCGTTGCGGGTGGTCGAGAACACCCGCAGCAGGCGGTATTCGGCGCCGCTCAGGGCCACCAGGGTGTCGTCTTCGTCCAGTAGGTGACGGGCGGTGGTGTCCAGGCGCCAGCGACCGAAACGGATCAGCCGCCCGGTTTCGCTCACCACCAGGTTCGGCGGCAGCATCCGCGTGCGGCGCAACACGGCGTTGATGCGCGCCAGCAATTCGCGGGCGGCGAAGGGTTTGACCAGGTAATCATCGGCGCCCATTTCCAGGCCGATGATGCGGTCGGTTTCATCGTTGCGGGCGGTGAGCATCAACACCGGCGTGGCCTTGTGCTTGCCCACCCGCAGCTCGCGGCACAACTGCAAACCGTCGTCGCCGGGCATCATGATGTCCAGCACGATCAGGTCCACCGGCGTGGTGTCGAGGAAGCTGCGCATCTGCCGGCCGTCGGCGACCACGGTGGTGCGCATGCCGTTCTTTTTCAGGTAGTTGCCCACCAGTTCGCGGATCTCCCGATCGTCGTCGACGATCAGGATGTGATCGACATGATCCATGCTGCCTTCCTCGTTGAATACTCGTTGTCGCGCAGTCTAGCCACTGTCGACGCGCTTGCCTTGTGCCCTTTGTATTGCAGTGTATCTGGCGATAAAGAGATACACGACGAAGCAAAAAACTAGGCATGGCGACGCCTTGAAGCATCTACCGGCGCGCCTAAGCTAATTCTAAAAAGATATTTATTGGATGTTTTTAAGATCGTTTAGCTTGGACGCTTCTACAGGCATTTGTTCAGGGAGCGAGCCGCTGATGTCTCACGTGCAATCGATCACCACCTTGCCATTGCTGGACCTGTCGCAGCTCGATGGCAGCCCGCAACAGCGCCAGCAATTTCTGGATAAGCTGCGCCTGGCGGCGCGGCATATCGGCTTTTTCTACCTTACCGGCCATGGCATCGACCCGGCGTTGCTGGCCCAGGTGCAGCAACAGGCGCGGGCGTTTTTGCCTTGCCCGAGGCCGACAAGCTGGACGTGGGCATGATCAATTCACCGCACTTTCGCGGCTACAACCGTGCCGCCTCGGAAATTACCCGCGGTCAGCCAGACCTGCGCGAACAGTTCGACGTTGGCGCCGAGCGTGAGCCCTTGGCCGTCGATCAATACCCCGACGCCTGGGCCCGGCTGCAAGGCCCGAACCAATGGCCAAGTGCGTTGCCCGACCTCAAGCCGTTGGTGCTGGGCTGGCAACAGGCGATGACGCAAATGGCCCTGTGCCTGCTGCGCGCATTCGCCCAGGCCTTGTCGCTGCCGGAAAATGCGTTCGATGCGCTGTACGGCGACAAACCCAACGAACATATCAAGCTGATCCGCTACCCCGGCCGGCATGCCCAGCAGAGTCGCCAAGGTGTGGGAGCGCACAAGGATTCCGGGTTCCTCAGCTTCCTGCTGCAAGACCAGCAAGCCGGCTTGCAGGTGGAGGTGGAAGAGGGCCGCTGGATTGATGCGCTGCCGCGCCCCGACACATTGGTGGTGAACATTGGCGAACTGTTGGAGCTGGCCAGCAACGGTTACCTGCGTGCCACCGTGCACCGGGTGGTGTCGCCGCCAGTAGGCAGCGAGCGCCTGTCTTTGGCGTTTTTCCTGGGCGCGCAATTGGACGCGGTGGTGCCGGTGTACCAACTGGCGCCGCAGCTTCTGCGTGATGCCCATGGCCCCGAAAGCGACCCGCGCAACCCGCTGCTGCGCGACGTTGGTTGGAACTACCTGAAAGGCCGCCTGCGTTCCCACCCGGATGTCGCCCAACGTTTCTACGCCGACGCCACACTTCCCCAAGCACTGTCCGCCTGATCTGGAGCTCACTATGTTGAAGAAATCCGCCCTTACCCTGGCAGTGTTGCTGGCCTCATTCACCGTGTCGGCCGCCGATGCCTTGCGCGTTGCCGCCGACCCGATTCCCCACGCGCAGATCCTTGAATACGTGCAGAAGCTCGATCCGAGCCTGAAGCTGAAAATCATCGAGATCCCCAGCGGCGTGAACTCCAATGAGCTGCTGGCCCATGGTGATGTGGACGCCAATTACTTCCAGCACCTGCCGTACCTCAATTCCCAGGAACAGGCCCTCGGCCAGAAGTTCGCGGT
The DNA here is from genome assembly GCA_004000515.1 of Pseudomonas poae. Lineage (GTDB taxonomy): Bacteria > Pseudomonadota > Gammaproteobacteria > Pseudomonadales > Pseudomonadaceae > Aquipseudomonas > Aquipseudomonas cremoris. Next base: position 5,480,990 of record CP034537.1, on the reverse strand, counting down.
GGCCGCCACTGTGCACATCGAGCCGTTGGGCATCTACTCCCATCGCCACACCAGCCTGGCCCAGGTACCCGACAAGGGCACAGTGGCGGTGCCAAACAACGTCACCAACCTCAGCCGCGCCTTGTACCTGCTGCAAGCCAATGGCCTGATCAAGCTCAAGCCGGGCTTCAATGACGCATCCAAGGACCAGGCCACGCCCAAAGACATCGCTGAAAACCCCAAGCACTTGAAGATCCTCGAAATCGAGTCACCGCAGATTCCGCGTGCGCTGGATGACGTGGACCTGGCGGTGATCAACGGCAACTTTGCTCTGGAAGCGGGCCTGTCGCCAGCCAAGGATGCATTGGGCCTGGAAGCGGCCAAGGGCAACCCTTACGCGAATATCCTGGTGACCACACCGAAACTGCAGGACGACCCACGCATCCAGCAGTTGGCCAAGGACCTGCGTTCGCCGGAAGTGGCCAAGTTCATTACCGAGAAATACGCCGGTTCGGTGATCCCGGTGGCGGTCGAATGATCATCGTCGAGGGCGTCAGCAAAACCTACGCAAACGGCCAGCCTGCTGCGCTGGATAACGTGTCGTTGCAGATTGCCGACGGCTCGATCTTTGGCATCGTCGGGCGCAGCGGCGCGGGTAAAAGTACCTTGCTGCGCTGCCTCAACCTGCTGGAACGGCCGACGTCCGGGCGCATCCTGCTGGATGGCCAGGACCTCACTCAACTCAACGACAAGCAATTGCGCGAGCAACGCCAGCGCATCGGCATGATCTTCCAGGGCTTCAATTTGCTGCATTCGCGCAACGTGGCCGACAACGTGGCGGTGCCGCTGGAAATCGCCAACGTCCCCAAGGCCGAACGCGCCGTACGGGTGGCAGAGCTGTTGGCGTTGGTGGGGCTGAGCGACAAGGCCCAGGCGTTTCCTTCGCAGTTGTCGGGCGGGCAGAAACAACGCGTGGGCATTGCCCGCGCCTTGGCGGCGCGCCCGGCGTATCTGCTGTCGGATGAAGCCACCAGCGCCCTGGACCCGGAGACCACCGCGTCGATCCTCGAACTGCTACGCGACATTAACCGTCAGCTCGGCGTGACCATCGTGCTAATTACCCATGAACTGGAGGTGGTCAAGGCCATTTGCGACAGCGCGGTGTCCCTGGCGGATGGGCGCGTGGTGGAAAACGGCACGCTGGTGCAGCTCCAGGCCGATCCATCCTCGCGTTTGGGCCGTTCTTTGGCACCGAGCCTGCAAGTGGTGAGGGCGGTATGAAGACCGATTGGAATGACATCGTTCAACTGCTGCTCAACGCCACCGGCGAAACCCTGTACATGGTGCTACTGGCCGGGCTGTTTACTCTGTTGATCGGCCTGCCGTTGGGCGTGTTGCTGTTTGTCAGCCGACGCGATGGCCTGCTGCCGTTGCCACGCTTGAACCGTGGCTTGGGGGCGGTGATCAACCTGGGGCGTTCATTGCCGTTTGTGGTGATGTTGATCGCGCTGATCCCGCTGACGCGCCTGATCGTCGGCACCACCTTGGGCAGCACCGCCGCTGTGGTGCCGATCACTATCGGGGCCTTTCCGTTCTTTGCCCGCATTGTCGAAACCGCACTGGATGAGGGTGGACAAAGGCCGCATCGAAGCCATCGTGGCCATGGGCGGCGATATTCGCCATGTGATCCTCAAGGTGCTGTTGCCCGAAGCCCTGCCGGCGCTGGTGGCCGGGGTGACCTTGACCCTGGTGATGCTGATCGGCTTTTCGTCCATGGCCGGGGTGATCGGCGGCGGCGGGTTGGGGGACTTGGCGATTCGTTATGGTTACCAGCGTTTCAATAACCAGATCATGGTGGTGACGGTGATTGTGCTGGTGTTGCTGGTGCAGGGCGTGCAGAGCCTGGGGGACCGGTGCGTGAGGTCGTTGGCCCATCGCCGATAAACGGTTATGTACTAATGAATTTTTAATATTTCTAGTTATATGCGCGGCTGGGTAAAGTCACCGTTACTTCCTTTATCTCGCCGCCGGGAAATTGTTCATGAACCGTCCCCTCGGGCAACCCACGCCGATCCTGACCCTGCCCCAAGGCGAAAAAGACCCGCTGTCGATCCGCGCCAAGGCGTTGGTGTTCGCCGACCCGCGCTCGCTGCAGTTGCTCGATTACCTTAAGCGCGTCGGCCCCAGCGACGCGCCGGTGTTGATCAATGGCGAGACCGGCACCGGCAAGGAGTTGGTAGCGCGCTACATCCACAGCGCCAGTGGGCGTACCGGTGCGTTTGTACCGGTGAACTGCGGCGCTATCAGTGAGACCCTCGCCGAAAGCGAGTTTTTCGGGCATGAGGCAGGTGCGTTTTCCGGCGCCGTGGGCAGGCGCGGCGGCTGGTTTGAAGAGGCCGATGGCGGCACCTTGTTCCTTGATGAAATCGGCGACTTGCCGCTGCCTTTGCAGGTGAAGTTGCTGCGGGTGCTGCAGGAGCAGGAAGTGGTGAGGGTGGGTTCACGCAAGCCGATCAAGATCAATATCCGCTTGGTCACCGCCACCAACATCGACCTGGAACAAGCGGTGGAGGCGGGTAACTTCCGTCTCGATTTGTTCTACCGCATCAACGTCGCCCAGGTGCAGGTGCTGCCCCTGCGAGAGCGACCGCTGGACATCCTGCCGCTGGTGGAACACTTTCGCCGGCTGTACAGCGCCAAGCTGAAAATTGCCGAGCCGATGCTCTCCGAATCCGCCACCCAGGCGCTGCTGGACTACCCGTGGCCGGGCAATATCCGCGAGTTGGAAAACGTGGTGCATCTGGCGTTGCTGGTAGCCGGTGACAAGCCGATCATGCCCAGCCATCTCAAATTCTCCGCCGGGCTCAGTGCGATGCACGCCAGCGCCAACAGCGGTGCACCGCGCATCCCTCAGGAGGTGATGCGTGAGCAGTTGTTGCGTTTGTTCGAAGTACCGGGGGACACCTTGTTGCACGACATCGAAGATTTGATCGTGCGCGAAGCCTTTGCGTTTTGTGGTTTCAATCAGCTGCGCACTGCGGACCTGTTGGGCATTACCCGCAACGCCATGCGCACACTGTTGGTCAACCACGGCATGCTCAAGGGGCGCGCGAAGCCCTGAGCAACAATGCCTCGAACAGTCGCTGGGTGTGGGTTTCATCGCTGTGGGCCACGTTGAAACGCATTGAGTCGTGGTGCGCCGGGTCGTAGCCGAACAGCGCCCCCGGTGCCAGGACCATGCCTTGCTTCAACGCTTCCTGGGCCAGCCATTCGCCGTCCACCCCTTGGGGCAGGCGTGCCCAGATAAACATCCCGCCTTCATACGCCATCGGCAGTTCGCAGCCGCATCGCTTGAGCCATTGCTCCACGCGACCACCGGCTTCCATCAGGCGTTGGACCATGCGCTTGCGGTGCTTGGCGTAGCTGCCTTCGCTGAGCATGCGGTACACGATCTGCTCGAACAGCTCCGAGGTAATGCCGCCGCTCATCAACTTCATGTTGGTGAGGTTGGCGGCCAGTTGCGGTGCGGCCACTACGTAGCTGACGCGTGCGTTGGCGCTAAGGATTTTGGAGAACCCCGACAGGTAGGTGACGTGTTCCAGCCCTGCAAGGGCGGCCAGCCGTGGCGGCGGATTGGGGTGCAGGTCGCCGTAGAGGTCGTCCTCGACAATATGGCAGTGATACTGCTGGGTCAGTTGCAACAGGCGAAACGCCTGGCTTGGGCTGAAGGAATGGCCGATAGGGTTCTGCAACACGCTGGTGGTGAGGTACAGGCTGGGGCGGTGTTCGGCCAGCAGCTGTTCGAGGGCGTTGAAGTCAAAACCGTCGGGACGGCGCTGGATCGTCACCACCTTGACCCCGTGCAAGGCCAGGTTGGCGTGGAAGTTGAAGTAGCACGGTGCATCCAGCAGCACCGTGTCGCCAGGGCGGGCGAGCAGGCGCATGAGCATGTCCAGGCCTTGCACGGTGTTGGGCGTGGTGATGATCTGTTCGACGGGTACCGACAGGCCTTCGCCGTGCAGCTTTTGTTGCAGGGCCTGGCGCAGTGGCAGCAGCCCGGCGGGCGTGCCCAACCCGGCGATGCGCAACGACGGCGCGCGCACCGCACTGCGCATGGCCTGGCGGATGGCGTCGTTGTCGAGCCAGTCTTCCGGCAGGTGGCCGCCGCCGGGGCGTCGGTCGCCATGGGCGATGGCCAATGGGCGGCGTAACACGCTGAGCAGGTCTTGCGGCAGCAGGTCCACCCAGGTCGACGAAGCGGGGCGCACGGTGTCCATCGCCACGAAATAGCCACGGCCTTGGCTTGAGGTGAGCAGGTTGCGCCCGCGCAGGCGGTCCAGTGCTTCGTTGAGGGTGAACTTGCTGACGCCGAGGGTCTGGGTCAGTTCGCGCACCGACGGCAACTTGCTGCCGGGCGCCCATTCGCCGGTTTCAATGGCCTGGCTGAACGCCTCGACAATCTGTTGCACCTTGGGCGTGCCAGGCGCAAAGGCGATGGCGGAGACAAACATGATGCGTCCTTGTGTTTGCTGGTGATTTTACCGGTAAAGTCCGGGCGGATTAGGCCTGACTTTACCTGCCGTGTGCAATGGCACTTGCCTAGACTGCAAGCTCTTCCCACCAGGCCCCCGCCCATGACCAGCGCGCTGACCCTTTCGTCGTTCCTGTACTTCCTGCTGTTTTGCACCACCATCACTTTCAGTCCTGGCCCGATGACCCTGCTGCTATTGAGCCTGGGCCTGAAAGACGGCCTGCGCCGTTCAGTTCCGGCGCAGGTGGGCGCCAGCGTGTCGTACCTGATTTCGATCCTGATCTTTGCCGTAGGCTTCTCGGAGTTGATCAAGGGCAACCTGGCCATAACCCAAGGCATCCAGTTGGTCGGCGTGGCCTACATCCTCTACCTGGCCTACAAGCAGTGGACCAGCAGCGGTGTGTCGATCGACAAGGGCGCAGGCGTAGAAGGCGCGCGAAGCCTGTTCGGCAAGGGCTTTCTGACCGGGTTCTCCAACCCCAAGGCGATCATCATGTTCAGCGCCGTGTTCCCGCAGTTCGCCGGGGCAGGGGGGCGCAACTCATCGGTGGATATCGCCATCCTTGGCTTGACCTTCCTGTTGCTGCAATTCGCCAGTGGCTGCCTGTACTGCTATTTCGGCCAGCGCATCAAGCACGTGCTGGAAAACCCTCAGCGTCGAGTGCTGTTGCAGCGGGCCACGGCGGTGTTGTTGCTGGGGTGGCGTTCATGTTGGCCCGAGGTTTCTCCCATTGACGGGTTGTGAGCGGGCTGAGCTTATGAGCGGTAGTGGCTATTTGCCGTTGCCCTGATAGACTCCACGCATCAATCCAGGATCACACCAGACCATGCCAGTCGCCGGAGGAAAGGGACTTCCGCTCGCTTCACGCTTGTATAAATCCCGCACCCTGGGGCTGTCGCTCGGATTTGTGTGCGTGGTGTTTGGCATGTACCCGCTGCACCCACCGATCTGGGTGTGGGTGTGGATGGTGATCAACGCTTTTGTCTGGCCCCATCTGGCGTTTCAATCCTCGCTACGAACGAGCAATACGTTGCGCAGTGAACGGCGTAACCTGCTGTTCGACTCCTTCTGCGGTGGGTTTTGGGTCGGTGCCATGCACTTCAATCCGCTGCCCAGCGTGACCACCTTGTCGATGATGACCATGAACAACGTGGCCATTGGCGGCCCGCGCTTCATGCTGGCGGGTTGGGTCGCGCAGGGACTGGGTGTCGGCGCGTCGCTGTTGATCTTCGCCCCGGCCTTTATCGCGGTAACCACCCAGACCCAGTTGTATGCGTGCCTGCCGATCCTGATGGTGTACCCGCTGGCCCTGGGCTGGATCTGTTATCGCCAAGCCGTGACCCTGGCCCGGCACAAACGCGAACTGCTGGCCCTGAGTCGCACCGACAGCTTGTCCGGCCTGCTCAATCACGGTGCCTGGAAGGACCATCTTGAAATCGAATTCCAGCGCTGCCGCCGAGGCCCGGCAGGGGCTGCAATTGCGTTGATCGACATCGACCACTTCAAGGTCATCAACGACACCTACGGCCATGTCACCGGCGATATCGTCCTGCGCCAACTGAGCAAGGTGCTGCGCCAGAACCTGCGGGCCACTGACCTCGCCGGGCGGTATGGCGGTGATGAGTTTTGCGTGATCCTGCCGGACATGCCGCTCAACCGCGCGACCGAAGTAATGGACGCCTTGCGCGACCGTTTCAACGCCCTGGCCTATGCCCAGGACCCCACCTTGCGCGCCAGCCTGAGCATCGGTTTGGCGCCGTATCAACCGGCCCATGCTGACTCGACCAGTTGGCTGAACGACGCCGACCAGGCGTTGTACGAGGCCAAGAGCAGCGGGCGCAATCGCGTCAGTTCGGTGCAGGGGAGTTGGTTGCGATCGATCTAGTGGGGTAGGGTGTGGCGGCACCTTCCAACAAAAAACAAGGATCGGTTCATGCTCTTCAACTTCCCCCGCACCCTCCTGGCCGCCACGCTGGCCTTGTCCTTCGCCCTGCCGGCCTACAGCGCCGAACCGCACAAACAGATCCAGGCCCAATCCGAACACTACAAGGCCGATGCCCTGAAACTGCTGGAGCGTCTGGTCAACATCGACTCCGGCTCGGGCTACGGGCCCGGCCTGACCCAAGTCAGCGACATTGCCATCGATGAGTTGAAACAACTGGGCTTCGAGATTGAACGCGTGCCGGATGCGGCCGCCAACAGCAGCCATGTGATCGCTACCCTCAAGGGCACGGGCAAGGCCAAGATCCTGCTGATGGCCCATATGGACACCGTGTTCAAGGAAGGCTCCGCCGCCGAGCGCCCATTCCATATCAAGGACGGCCGCGCCTATGGCCCCGGCGTGATGGATGACAAGGGCGGCATCGTCGCCGGCATCTACGCGCTTAAAGTCCTCAAGGACCAGGGCTTCAAGGACTACGCGCAGATCACCTTCTTGCTCGACGCCAGCGAAGAAACCGGCTCCGACATCGCCTCCGACCTCATCCGCAAAACCGCCAAGGGCCACGACGTGACCCTCAACCTTGAACCTGGCCGCCCAGCCGATGGTTTGGTGGTGTGGCGCAAAGGCAGCGCGACTGCGGTGGTGGAGGTTAAAGGCAAAGCCGCCCACGCCGGCGTCGCCCCAGAACTGGGCCGCAACGCCGCGATGGAAGCGGCGCACCAGATTTTGCAATTGGGCAAGTTGGGGGATGAAGAGAAGAAAACCACCATCAACTTTACCGTGCTTAAGGCAGGGGATCGGGTAAACGTGATTCCTGATCAAGCCACGGCAAAAGCCGACGTGCGTGCGGCGTTGCCGGAAGAGTTTGATCGTATCGAGAAGGATCTGGCACGGGTGTCGGCCAACAAGTTGATCCCGGAGACCGAGGTGAAAACCAGCCTGCAACGTGGTCTGCCACCGATGCCGCAGACACCGGAGTCGGACAAGTTGGTAGCGATTGCCCAGGGGGTCTATGGGGAGTTGGGCAAGAAGTTGACGATTGAAGGCAGCGGTGGCGCGGCGGATGCGAGTTTGTCGGCTGGGGTGGGGACACCGACGTTGGATGGGTTTGGGATTGTGGGGGCAATATTCATACGCCGGAGGAATATGCGGAGGTGGAGAGTGTGGCGCCGCGGGTTTATTTACTTAGCCGTATGATTATGGAGTTGAGCAAACGTTGATCGGATCGGGTGGTTTGCCCCCCCCTCGCGAGGGTGTAACCGACCCCCTGTGGTGAGCGAGCTTGCTCGCGCTGGGCTGCGTAGCAGCCCCAATACAGCAATCGCAATCCACCTGAAGAAACCCATTGCGTGGAGGGCCGCTTCGCGGCCCAGCGCGAGCAAGCTCGCTCACTACAGTGGGCAAATTTGTGCGCGTGGGAATTTTCATTTTTACTCGCTAAACGTTACTTCTGCGTCAACTTAAGAGCGATTAAAGTAGTGTCTTCATAGATTCTCTTTGTCAGATATTTCATCTGTGAAATGCGTAATCGAATATGTAAAGTGCCGACTTGATGTCTTTTTCGGTTCTCGGAGGTGTTGAGTTGTATAGGTATGCTAGTGCCTTTCATTTCTTGTGCTTCATGAATTAAATTCTGTGCCGTTGTGGCGTGTTTAGGTATTTTGCGCAAAGTGTTGCGCATCTAAGTTGAGGTTGAAAAATGAAAATCCCATTTTTCTGGAAGTCGTTGAGCAAGAGCAATCAACGCTATTGCGTAAACAAATGCGAACTGCAGGTTGTGTGTTTGAGTTCGTAGTATTTTCGCCAATCAGCAATGCCCCCATTAATGAGAGCCTTCATCGGCATGCCCTATTGGGTATGGAGTACTTTCAAGTCGCCGAGTACAAGGCTCCTGAACTTGCAGAGGCTGGAAGTTATCTCCCTTCTCACTTTGACCCGATTCCAGGCTGGGATTGGGATGTTGAGGGCGCGGTAGCTACGCCACTGACATTGGATGAGATTCGCAATCTTACCGTTATGCAAAAGATATGTCAGGCCCGACAGCGCTCTACCTGGCTTTCTGTCACCCGCCCTACAGCGCCCGGTTTAAAAATGGGGAACGCGAAGCACAGGCCCTCTATTCAGAGTGGTTGCAACTGCTAGGTATCGAAGCGCAGGACGATGTCGTGGTCATAAATTGGGTGGACAATTATGAGGAGAAATGGGGGCGACTTGAGGGTAATACCCCTCAGGAGCGTCCTTGGGGAGAGTATTTTGAGTGGGGATTGGAGTGGTGGGGTATCTGGTGTCTCACTGTGTGGAACCCCAGGAAGCGAACGCTAAGTGTTTTAGTAGCTAGTACTTCAGATTGACAGAAATTTCGGCTGGGCTGCTTCATAGCCCAGCACTCGTGGGCAAACTCTCCAAGAATTCAGAGTTTGAGAAGAAGGCTAGATATTCCTACCACGTTGATTGGTCTTCGAGGCTGGCTTTTTGGAGATCATCTTTCCAGACTTCATTGGCGAGTTGGTAGATGTCAGCGAAGAAACCGCGGGGGTCGACAATCTCTGTTTCGTCCCAAGCCATGGTTATATATTCGTCGTAATCGCTTTCGAATTCTTTCGAAAAATTGAAGTTGGGGTTGTCTAGTGCATTTCTTAGCGCAGATATCAACAGGAAGCGATGTCTGTATGATAGGTGCATAAGATCTTTCAGGATAAAAGAAACTATAATTGTTTTTCTGTGTTCTTCGTTGTTGGGGTCGTATTTCCATAGTTCTTTCCAATTGTATCTTCAAGGTCATATATTGATAGCGCTCCCAATATGTGGGAAATGTTAGGGGTGTATGGGGTTTTCACGAAAGGGCATTTGATCATTGTCTGCTCACTTAGGGAACGCGGTAAATGGCCGAGTCGGATTGCTTCTATCAAATCTGATTTCGGCTCTGTCCATGTTCTCAATGTATCTGGGGTTGTTAACGTTCCTGCTGTTAGGTTTGTAACCTCGACCGGCGCCAGGCAGGTCCACCACCACCACTGGATTACCATTTCTATCAAACCCCGTAGGAGATGGCGAATCACCCTGCATCCTACCTATGGCTTTATTTATCGCATGAAGCTGCATTCTCCAGGATTTAAATTGAGAACTGGAATTGATAGCTCCCCTTTGACCAGTGGTTGGGTTTGTTCCATCTATAGATCGTTGCTTCAAAGCGTTATCTGGTATCTCTGGGCCATGCTTTTCAACCGCATGCATGTCGTATTCCTGTTCCCAGCCGAGTACCTTTCGTTTTGCATTTCTCTCTGCAAGCTCACCTATTTTCGCCTGTCGCTCAGCTCGCGTCAGTTGAGGTAGTGCAGGTGTGCCCTCATTAACGCTAGGCTTCGGATGGGCACCGGAACTAGCAGGCTCACAGCCATCTCCACCTGGGCATGTGCTCAGCCCTAATGGGTCGACCCACCCTGTAGGATTGGGCGTGTACTGATACCCGTTGATCCCTCCCGCCAACTTCACCGGATCCGGGGTCAGGTAGCGACCAATATCCGGATTGTAGTAGCGATGGCGGTTGTAGTGCAGCCCGCTTTCTTGGTCGAAATACTGGCCTTGGAAACGTAGCGGGTTGTCGATTTTTCCGATGTCGAGGCGGGAGATTTCGCCGTAGGCGCGGTAGTGGGCGGACCAGACGATTTCGCCGTCGGGGTTGGTCAGTTCCTGTGGGGTACCGAGATGGTTGAGTTGGTAGTGGTAGGGCTTGGTTTCTTTGGGCCGTAGCCTTCCAGCATTACCAGTGGGCGAAAGCTGTCGGGTTCGTAGAGATAGCTGCGGTGTTTATCTTTGTGGTGTTCGGCAATGAGCTTGTCGCCTTGCCAGAAAAAACTCCGTGGTGATGCCGTCAACGGTTTTGCTGATGCGACGGCCAAACGGGTCGTAGCGATAGCTGGCGGTTTGGCCGTTAGGTTTTGTGATTCCAATTAACCGATGCTGACAATCGTAGCGGTATCCGGTAACGAGTAAATGGCCTTTGCCGCACCGTTCGCGGATCAGATTGCCGAAGGCGTCATAGTCGTAGTGGTTGTCGCCTTGGCTAATCAAACGATTGCCGGCCACGATGTCAGGGCCGGGGCGGTCTTGCATGAGTAAGTTGCTCGCCGGGTCGTGGGCGAAGCGTTCTTGCAGGTCTTGGGCGTGGTCGCCGCGGGTGAGGCGGTTCAGTGGGTCGTACTGGTAGTGGTGTTCGCCTTTGCGGGTGTCGATCAGGCGGGTGAGGTTGCCGGATTTGTCGTAGTCGTATTGGCGTTGGTAGAGGTAGTGCTCTTGTTGAGTGACGGCGTGGGCATGCAGGCGCTGTTGGTCGTCGTAGTGGTAATGGCTGAGGAGTTGGCCTTGTTGGCGTTGATGTTCCTGGCCGGATTTGAAGAGGTGGGATGTCAGTAGCGAGCCGTTCAGTTCAACCGTGGCGAGGTGTCCACCTTTGCGTGGTTGAAGACGAGGCGGTTGTTGTCGGGCAGGCGCAGCTTTTGAAGTTGGCCGCAGGCGTCGTAGCCGTAGCGCAGGGTGCCCCAGCCTTGGTGCTCGGCGGTGAGGCGGTTTTGGGTGTCGTATTCGTAGGCCAGAAACCAGTGGCTATCGTCGACGCTAAGGAGGTTGCCCTGGCGGTCGTAGGCATAGCCAACAATGCTGCTGTCGGGAAGGGTTTTTCGTACGAGTCGCCCGGCATGATCACGCTCGTAGCGGGTGACTAGCTGACTGCCGTCATCACCATGTTCGGTCTTTTCCTGCAGATTGCCGTTAAGGTCGTAGACGTAGGCGGTGCGCTGGCCGTCAAACCCGGTTTCCTGCTGGATCAGGCCGTTGGGGTGATATTGCAGCCCATAGACTTCGCCGACTTCGTTTTCAATCTCGGTCAGCAACAACCGAACGTTGTCGTAGCGGTATTTGACCTGGGTGCCGTCCGCGTTGATGCGACGGCTGATCAGGTGCAAGCCATCCGCATATTCGTAGCGGGTCACGCGCCCGAGTTCATCGCGCTCAGCCGTGATCTTTCCGTAAGGGTTGTAGCTGTATTCCCTACAGGCCCCACCAGGCAGCACCACACGCATCAACCGCCCAACGCCATCCCACTGATACTGGGTCAGCGCGCCGTGCTCATCCTCCCGAGCAACCTGCCGCCCAACGTCGTCATAGCAATAACGCTTGATGCCACCATTGGGCAGTTGCTCTTCAAGCAACTGCCCACGCTCATTCCACACCAGCCGTTGGCTACTGTGATCGGGATACCAAACCCCAATCAGTTGTCCGTGCTTGTTGTAGGTGTAGTCGGTGATATGGCCGTCAGGATCAATCTTGCGGGTGACGTCGCCTTGGTCATTACGCTCGTATTTCCAGACTGCCTCGCCACGCCGCACAACCCGTACGAAACCGTTGTCATGTTCGTAGGTCGTTGGCTCATCATCTCCGGGAAACAACGCCACCAAACGCCCAGCTTCGTCGTATTGATACGCCGTCACCGCTCCCAACGGGTCTTGCTCAACCGTCAGCCGGCCCTTGTCGTCGTAGGACTTGAAGTGTTCAGCACCATCGGGATCCACCCGCTGCACCAGCCGCGCCCGCTGGTCATGCACGTAGACTTCCTGGCTACCATCGGCGTTGAAAACGGTGACGCGACCGTTGTCATCCCAGGCATACCGCGTGTCCATCTGGGAAAAACTCGCCCAGTGCCGGACACATCGCGCCGCCTTGCCGGACCGTTCCCACTCCCAGAAGAAACTCGCGCCACCAGCCAGACCACGCTCAAGAATGATGTGTTGCTCGTCGTACCGGTAAGTCTCACTTTCGCCGACGGCATTGGTCGCCGAAACCAACCGTCCAAGGTCGTCATAGGTGTAGGAAACAACACTCTGTTCAGTCACCCAGACGTAGGGCTCATAACCCTTTGCCCGTTGAATCTGGTAATCAACGGCGACGATATGTCCGAGTTCATAACGCAAAAAAGCGAGCGCCCAACACCGTTATCCACCCGTTCGATGCGCCCCGAGTAATCCCGGGAAATACGCAGCCGATTGCCGTAGACATCGCTGATTGCCGTTAGCGAACCCTTAACGAAATGGTAGAAACACGAGGCTTGAGCCAGCACCAACTCATCCGGCAAAGCGCCCAGATAAATCGCCGCCTCGGCCAAGCTATTGGTAATCGCAGGCCGAGCAGAGGAGGGCAAGGGCAGTGCCGTCGACCTGTTCTCATGATCCGTCCACACCACCGAATCACCCGCGACCTTCAACCGATGCGCCAGCGAGTGACTCCAACCAAACCCCAGCCCGCAATCCACTTCCACCGCACTGGTGCGATACAACCGGGTCCACTCAAACGGCAAAATCCCGTCCAACGAACCATCAACCAGGGTGAGCAATTCCTCCCCGGTCACCATCGACACCGGGCAGCCATTAGTTGCGGTTTTATCCGCACTCGAAGCCGCTTCGCCGTTCAGGTTTTTCCCCGAAACAGGCACATCATCCACGTGCTCTTTGTGCTTCAACACGGCGTTCTGCCGCGCCTTCCAGCGCATCTGCATGGTGCCTTGCTTCAACCCACCCACCATCCCGCGAACCGCCACCGCCTTGTAGCGATCCACCGCCTGCATAAACTTCGTCAGGATCTCCAGCAACCCCTTAACAAAGCCCACTGCCGCCTTAAGGATCTGCTTGCCATACCTGACCAACCGCAACGTCAAATACGCCACAGCCGCCGCTGGCAACGCGATGGTCAGCACCACCGCAATCACCAGGTCGATCAATAACGACACCACAAACCCCGCCGCCACCCCGGCAATCTCACTGGGCGGCAACGCGTCGAGCCACACCATTGCCGTGCGCAGAATCAGGAACAGCGCCGCTTCATCGCTGGCCAGCAGCATCGCCTGCTCGATGACCTTGGGTGCATCCGTTGCAATTTGTGCGAGTTTGGCTGCCTCAGTTCCCAGCTCTTCGACGTACTTCAACGGGTCTGCAAGAATCGCCTGCACTAGCTTGATGCTGTCCCACACATCACGGATCGCGGCCCAACTACCGGCCAGGAGACCGCTGCCAATTGCGCTGGCGGTTGATTGCTGCCAATGCGGCTTGAAGCCTTTCCACTCATGGCGAAGCCACTGCTCCAGGTCCGCCGTCAGCCCGTCGTAGGATGCAAACAACGCCTCCACTTGCTCCGCCGAAACGCCGCCTTGAACCCGCACTTGATAACGCCCGCCCGCCGCGCAGTGGTGCGAACCCTTGCCTTGTTCATCGAGCATGATCACGGTGGTACTGCCATCGTCGAGCCCGATCACCTCCACCGGAATCTCGCCGATCGGCACGTCGTACGCTGACTCGAACTTGCTCTCGATCTTCAGCTCACCAGCCACCGGGCAACGGGCTACGGTCGAAAAATCAGCATCGCTCATGCTCACCGACCGCTGCGAATCCCCCACCCGCAACACCCGATCCATCCCCAGCAATGACGGCAAATCCGCTGCATGGCTCACCGAATCCAAGGCGCGCGAATACCAGGCATTCATCTGCTGGCGATAAATCGCCAGGCTCTGATGAAAACCATCGAGTTCAAATTCGATATGGGTAATGTGGGAAGCGTTGGTCATCCTTGACGGCTCCCTACAGGAGCGGCGTCTGAAAGGACCCGGTCAACAAAAACGCTCACAAGAAAAACCATCTGCAATCCCTCGCACTGTGTATTCAGGCGAGGGACTTTGCAGAGGTTGTCAGGGCAGGGGAGTAGAGCTTATCCGGCGGTTATGTGGGAAGTTTCGGCAGTTTTCGTCTTGGCCCGGCCCAGCACCAGGCTGCACAACGCTGGCAGGAACAACAGCGTCAACACCGTGCCCACCAACACCCCGCCAATCAGCACGTAGGCCAGCGACGACCAGAACACCGACAGCGTCAGCGGGATAAATGCCAACGCCGCCGCCAACGCGGTTAGGATCACCGGTCGCGCTCGCCGCACCGTGGCTTCGATGATCGCTTCGCGAATCGCCATGCCCTGTTCCTGGTTCTGGCGAATCTGGTCGGTGAAGATCAGCGTGTTGCGCATCAGAATCCCGCCAATCCCGATCAACCCCAGGATCGCATTGAAGCCGAATGGCTGGTTGAACAGCAACAAGGTCGGCACCGCCCCAATCAAGCCCAATGGCGCGGTGGCGAAGACCATGAACATCACGCCGAACGAGCGCACCTGGAACATGATCACTGTAAGGGTCAGCAGGATCATGATCGGGAACAACGCCGCCAGTGCGACGTTGGCCTTGGCGCTTTCTTCCACCGGGCCGCCGATGTCGATCTGGTAGCCGGCGGGCAACGTTGCGATCAGCGGTTGCAGGTCCTTGTACACGGCCATTTCCACGTCGGGCGGTTGTACGCCGTCGATAATGTCGGCACGCACCTCCACGGTGGCCGCGCGGTTGCGGCGCTTGAGGATGGGCTCCTCCATCACCGCCTGGAAATGCCCGACCTGTGCCAGCGGCACTGAGGTACCCGCGCTGTTGGTGAGGGTCATGTTATTGAGGTTACCGAGGTTTTCGCGCTGGCTGCCTTGGGCGCGGGCGACCACGGACACCGTGCGGTTGCCTTCGCGGACTTCGGTGATCGGATTGCCGCTAAGCAGGGCGTTGAGCTGGGATTTGACCTCGTTAGGGGTGAAACCCAGCAGCCGCAGACGGTCTTGGTCCAGCACCAGGCGATAGCCGCTGGTGCGCTCGCCCCAATCGAGGAAGGCGTCCTTGGTCAGTTTGTTGGCGGCGACGACTTTGCGCACGTCTTCGGACACGCTGCGCAGCACCTCCACATTGGGCCCCGAAACACGGAACACTACCGGGAACGGTACGGGCGGGCCGAACAGCAGTTGGGTCACGCGCACGCGCGCAGAGGGAAATTCCCCGGCAGCAATGCGCTCACGCATGCGCACTTTCAAGGCATCACGGGCATGGGAATCCGGCGTCTGTACGATGAGTTTGGCAAACGCCGGGTCCGGCAGCTCAGGGTTCAGCGACAGGAAAAAGCGCGGTGCGCCGCCGCCCACATAGGTGTCGACCAGGGTGGTCTGCGGTTCTTCCATCAGTGCTTTTTCCAACTGCGCCGCCACCGCTTCAGTGCTTTTGAAGGCACTGCCTGGCGGCATATACACCTCAAGGATCAACTCGGAACGGTCGGAATTGGGGAAGAACTGTTTCTTGACTACACCCATGCCCAGCCCGCACAACACAAACGCCGTCACCACCAAACCGGTGACCAGCCAGCGCCGGCGTACACAGGCTTCCACCAGCCCACGCAGTTTCTGGTAGTAACGCCCGGCGTAGATCGCATCATGGCCGCCCGGTACCGGTTTGATCTGCGGCAGCAATTTCACGCCGAGGTAGGGGTGAACACCACTGCGACCAGCCAGGAAGAAATCAGCGCAAAACCTACGATCCAGAAGATATTGCCGGCATATTCCCCGGCGCCGGAGCGTGCAAACCCCACCGGCAGAAAGCCGATGATGGTCACCAACGTGCCGGTCAGCATCGGCGCAGCGGTGGAGCTCCAGGCAAAGGTCGCGGCGTGTATCCGGTCAAAACCCTCTTCAAGTTTCACCACCATCATCTCGATGGCGATGATCGCGTCGTCCACCAGCAGGCCCAGGGAGATGATCAATGCGCCGAGGGTAATGCGGTCAAATTCACGCCCGGTGAGCAGCATGATCACAAACACCACCGACAAGGTCAGCGGCACTGCGGCGGCCACCACCAGTCCCACGCGAAAACCCAGCGCCAGCAGGCTGATCACCATCACCACCGCCAGGGCGACGAAGAATTTGAGCATGAATTCATTCACCGCCAGGCTGATGTTTTTCGCCTGGTCGGAGACCTTGGCGAAGTTCACGCCCAGCGGTAAATCGGCCTGGATTTTCGCTTCCTGGGCCTTGAGGCTTTTGTCCAGCTCCAGGCCGTTCCAGTGTTTCTCCATGATCACGCCGAGCATCAGCGCCGGGTCGCCCTGGTGGCGGATGCGATAGCTGGGCGGGTCTTCATAGCCTCGGCTGACGGTGGCCACATCGGCGATGCGCAGCACGCGGCCGTTGACTTCCAGCGGCACGTTTTCAATCAACGACAGGCTGTCGAACGCGCCATCGATACGGATATAGGCGCGCGCCCCTGCAGTCTCCACAAAGCCCGAAGGTGCCACGGCGTTTTGGGCGGCAAGGGCCTGGAAGATTTGATCCGGCTTGATGCCCAGCGTCGCCAGGCGCTCATAGGAAAACTCGACAAACACCCGTTGCGGCTGCTCGCCGAGGATATTGACCTTCTTCACCCCCGGCAGGTTAAGGAAGCCCTGGCGCAGTTCCTCGGCCATCTGCACCTGTTGTCGATGGGGCAGGTGTTCGGCCTCCAGGGCGTACAGCGCAAAGTACACATCGGAATATTCATCGTTGAAAAACGGCCCGATGACGCCCTTGGGCAGTTTTGCGGCTTCATCGCTGAGCTTCTTGCGGGTCTGGTAGAACAGGTCCTGGATTTCGCTGGGGAGAGTGGACTCCTTGAAGGTCATGCGCATCGACACAAAACCCGGCTGGGCGATGGTCTCGACGCGGTCGTAGTAGTCCAGTTCCTGCAGGCGTTTTTCCAGGCGGTCGGCCACTTGTTCCTGCATTTCCTGAGCCGTGGCGCCAGGCCAGGCGGCGGTGATGGTCATGACCTTGACCGTGAACGACGGGTCTTCGGCACGCCCCAGCTTGCCGAACGAGAAGACCCCGGCGGCGAGGATCGCAAGGATCAGGAACAGCGTGACTGCGCGGTGCTTGACCGCCAGCTCTGAGAGATTGATACCGCGCATGCTCAGCGATCCTGCTTACGGTTGAGGGCCAGTTCCTGGGCGGGCAGCAGGCGCACGGCATCACCACTGTGCAACAGGTGCGCGCCGAGGGCGACGATGATTTGGCCGGGGGCCACGCCGCTGTCGAGCAGGGCGTCTTCCTGGCCGAGGCTGGCGACTTTCACCGGGGCGAAGCTGACTTTGTCGTCTGCACCGATCAGCCACACCCCCGTGCCTTGCCCTGCATCCTGCAAGGCGCCGATAGGCACGCGGGTTTGCTGGGCCTGGCCATTGCCTTGCAGGCGTACGGTGATGGTCGAGCCGAGAGCGAAGCGATCAAAGGTGCCGTGCAATACATAGCGGGCGCGGTAGGTGCGGGTGGTGGGATCGGCGCTGGCGGACAGTTCGCGCAAGGTTGCAGTCACCGCTTGATCGGGTGCGCCGAAGGGGAAGGCGAGGGCTTTTGCGAGGCTTGGTCGCGCTGGTTTTCCGGCAGGTTGACGATGGCTTCACGGGCGCCGTCATGGGCCAGCCGCGCCACGATCTGCCCTTCGGCGACCACTTGGCCGCGATCCACCCGTACGTCGGTGATGATGCCGTCGCCATCCGCCTTGAGCACCGAGTAGGTGCGGCGGTTTTCGATCTGGCTGGCGTCGGATTGCGCCGAGGCCAACTCGGCTTCGGCGACCCGCAGGTTGGTCGCCGACTGGTCGAAGATCTGCCGCGACACGGCGCCGGTATTGGCCAGGCGCTGGTAACGGTTTTCATCGTCACGGCGCTGGCGCAGTTGGGCCTGGGCGGCGCTGACGCGGTTTTTGGCCGAGCGCAGCGCGAGTTCGAAATCGCCGATATCCAGCACCAGCAAGGTGTCGCCGCGGGAGACGTGCTGGCCAGGGTCGACCTTGCGCTCGATGACCTTGCCGCTGACCCGGAAGCCCAAGTCGCTTTCAGTTCGTGCAGCCACCACGCCGGTATAGGCGCTTTGCTGGGTGCCGGCCGCTTCAACTTTGGCCGCCAAAACCGGGCGTGGCGTGGGTACTTGGGCGGCGGTGTCGGCCTGGCTGTTGCAGCCGTTGAGCACAATCAACAGGGCCAGGGGCGTGAGAAGACGCAGGGGAAGAGGGTGCATGGCGGGCTCCGGGGGTGACCATTGGGCAAAAAATTATGGACATAATTTTTTACTAATATTATGGTCGAAATATAAATTAATCCAGCCCCGGATGATCACCATGGCAAATGCTCCTGTTCCTTCACGCAACTTGTTGTTTTTGCTGGTGGCCCTTACGGCGCTGGGTGAAGTCTCGACCCAATTGATCATCCCTGGCCTGGGCATCATCGAGCAGGCATTGGGGGCGCCGACGGGTTCGGCGTTGATGGCGTTGTCGGCGTTTGTTGCTGCTTTTGGCCTGGGGCAATTGCTGTTCGGCCCGCTGTCGGACCGTATTGGTCGTCGCCCGGTATTGATCGGTGGCCTGGTGCTGTATGTCCTCGCGACCCTGTCGATGCTGTTGGTCAGCGATATCCACCAATTTATCGCCGCTCGCGTGCTGCAAGGCCTGGGCGCATGCGCCGCGTTGGTGCTGGCGCGCACCGTGGTGCGCGATGTGTGGAAGGCCGAGGCGGGGCCTGCGTTGGCATTGACCATGATCGGCATGCTCTACGCCATTGTGGTGGCACCGATGGTTGGCGGTCTGCTGATCAAGCTGTTCGGTTGGCATGCGCCGATCGTGCTCGCGCTGGTGATTGGCAGCGTGGTGTTGCTGTTGGCGCTGCTGTTCTTTCGTGAAAGCAACCATTACCTCGACCCCAAGGCCGGCCACTGGCGCACGCTCGGCGGGCAATACCTCGACCTGCTCAAGGGCCGCCAATACCGCGCGTTCGCCGTGGCGCTGGCGTGCACCTACGGGGCGATGTTCGCGGTGATCGCCGGTTCATCGGCGGTGTTCATCAATCTGCTGGGGTTCAGCAGCCTGGAATACGGCATCAATTTTGGCCTGATCGTGTCGATGCTGATCGTGGGTTCCACCTACACCCGGCGCAATATTCTGCGCTTGGGGCCGCAGCGCATTGTGGCGATGGGCGTGACGATGGTGGCGGTCGGTGGGATTTCGGCGGTAGTGATTTACGAGCTGTTCGGGCTGTCGGTGCTGGGCCTGGATATTCCGATTGCCTTGGTCACCCTTGGCGGTGGGCTGGTCTTGCCCGGGTCGGTTACGGGTGCCGTGATGCCCAACGCGCACCGCGCGGGTTTGGCGGCAGGTTTGATGGGGTTTGCGCAGATGTTCGGTGCCACTTGCAGCGGTCTGTTGCTGAGCCAACTGCGTGACGGCAGCGCCACGCCGATGATCCTCATCCAGGCGAGCTTTGCGGTGACAGCCTTTGTGGCATTTCACCTGTTGCGTCAACGCAAGGCCAATGGATTGTCCTATACATAGAACGATCCAGGCTGCTTTTGCCCGCTAGTGCTAATGCAGCAACGGATTTAAGGTGTACCCACTTTGGAGGTACACCATGAAAAAATTGATCGGCATCTACACCAGCCCTCGCGGCCATTGGGTCGGCGACGGTTTCCCGGTGCGCACGCTGTTTTCCTACGACAATTTGGGCAAGCACATCAGCCCATTCTTGTTGCTGGACCACGCAGGCCCGGCGGATTTCACCCCGACCACTGAGCGTCGCGGTGTAGGCCAGCACCCCCATCGCGGCTTTGAAACCGTGACCATCGTCTACGACGGCGAAGTCGAACACCGCGACTCCACCGGCGCCGGTGGCACCATCGGTCCTGGCGACGTGCAATGGATGACCGCTGCCCGAGGCATCATCCACGAAGAGTTCCACTCCGAAGCCTTCGCCCGCAAAGGCGGCGCGCTGGAGATGGTGCAACTGTGGGTCAACCTGCCGGCCAAGGACAAGATGGCCGACGCCGGTTACCAGACGATTGTCGACGGTGACATCCCCGTGCTGCCGCTGGCCGATGCCGCCGGGCACCTACGCCTGATCGCCGGCGAGTTCGACGGCGTGCAAGGCCCGGCGCGCACCTTTACCCCGATAGACGTGTGGGACTTGCGCCTCAACGCCGGCAAGCCAGTGACCCTGGACCTGCACGCAGGGCGCAATACTGCCCTGGTGATCCTGCGCGGCACGGTGTTGGTCAACGGCGAAGAAGTCGCGCGCCAGGGCCAGTTGGTGTTGTTTGAACGTGATGGCAGTCAGCTCAGCCTGGAAGCCAACGACGATGCCAAGGTGTTGTTGCTCAGCGGTGAGCCGATTGATGAACCCATCGTGGGGCACGGGCCGTTTGTGATGAACACCGAGCAGGAGATTCATCAGGCGTTTGAGGATTTTCACTCGGGTAGGTTTGGGCAGATGCAGGATTAACGACTTGATCCAGATGGGCTTCTGTAGTGAGCGGGCTTGCCCCGCGCTGGGTAGCGACGCCGCCCTAAATACTGGCACCGCGGTGTTTTAGGAATACCGAGTTGTCTGGACTTGGGGCAGCTTCGCTACCCGGCGCGGGTGTAGAACCGTAGACATCCTTTACATCTGAAACCGGAGACATCGTTTACACATTTGAAGCTTGGACGCGGCTCATTCCTCGTCCAAGCCTCCCCAGGGGATAATCACACAGGTAAAGATCCCAAACATCTTCTTCAACTTCCTTGAGCGCGATCCGTTCTCCTGATAGCGCTTCGCTAACAAACACCAACTTTCCTTTCCACATGATCGAGCCGTTCTTCCTTACGCTTCGTACTTTCATTTCCGCCGCATATTCCACATCCGGCAAGCATCCTGGATAAGGTCGATTAGACGGCACATACAGCTCTCCTGGGCGCTTCATGCCGAGCGCCTCGTGGGGGCGTATGTAATTGAATTCATGTCGAAAGTGCTCTAGAAAAAGCTGCTGCTCAACCAGGTTTTTCCCGATCGGCAGCTCTAACTTCATACTGCGATGCATCCGTTCATGTCGGCCATTTTGGTCCGGTCTTCCTGGCATTGTTCGCTCCGGATATATACCCAAACGGATCCACCAAACGGCCAGTGTGGACATTCTTGCCAGGCCTGGAGACGCAAAAGGAACGCCGTTGTCAGACCGAATGACTTCAGGCATTCCGTACTCATGGAAAAGCCTCTCAAATGCTTGTTTTACAGGCTTGGTCATGATCCTGGAGTGAGCTCTGCACGCCAAAAATCATACGAGAGGCATGGTCTGTAACGGTTAAGGGATAGCACATATGGGCGTTGAGCATCTTGAACTGCCCTTTGTAGTCAGCGCACCACGTATTGTTGGGCTCGTTGGCTTCGCGCATTTCCCTGTGACCGGTACTGTGCCGTCGTTTGAAGCGTCGTTTTTGACCAGCCCAAGACGGTCAAGCCATTGGCCTGCCGTGCTTGGAGATGGCCAGGCGACCGACGAATCATCGATTCCTAATAGCCTGACAAGCTTCTTCGGCCCCCATTCATAGTGGGCTTCTTTCATCGCCACTATGCGAGCCAAGATCTCATCGTCAGTCTTGTTTGGGCTGTTATGGGGTCGTCGAGATAGCTCTGCCAACGACTTTAAATCTCCTTCAACGTGACGGGAGATCCATTTATCTACAGTCGGTCGACTGACGCCGAAGCGCCGAGCTAACTGGCTTTTGGTGAAGTCACCAGAAAGCCAGTCGATGACCAGTTTGATTCGTTGATCCATGGGAGACTCTTGGTTCCAGGGCATGATCAGTTACCTCCTGATCATGCGTAATAACCTGTAAACCATGTCCCCGGTTAGAAATGTAAACGATGTCCCCGGTCTGTACCGGGGCAAGCCCGCTCACTACAAAACCCTGCACAAATACAATTTGTTTCCGGCACTTCCATTTCATGCGATCTTCACGACATTCGCCCTGGAGTCGCCTGGATGCCGTCATTTATCTCCGATCACCCGATGCTCTGCGCGTTGGCGCTGATCTTCATCGACATCGCCGTTTGGCGCCTGATCTCCGTCAACCTTGCCAATTGGAAGCTCGCCGCACGCTTGGTTATCTTTGCCGTGTTCAGCGCCGTGCTGTTCAACGATGGCATGAACCCCATGCTCGTCGCGCCTTACGCCGACAACACCGCGCTGCACTTGGCGGCCACGGCCTTGCAGATCGGCTGGTGGTTGTTCGCGGCGCGTACGCTGACGGTGTTGCTTGGCACGCTGATGATGCAGCGCGTCGGGCACACCGGGCGGTTGTTGCAGGACTTGATGGGCGCGGTGATTTTCCTGATTGCGATCATCGCCGCACTGGCCTACGTGCTCGACCTGCCAGTGAAGGGCGTGCTCGCCACCTCCGGCGCGGTGGCGATCATCGTCGGCCTGGCTTTGCAAAAGCACGTTGAGCGATGTGTTTTCCGGGATCGTGCTCAACACCACCAAGCCTTATCAGCTGGATGACTGGATTTCCATCGACGGCACCGAGGGCCGGGTGACGGATATCGACTGGCGTGCCACGCGCCTGCAGACTTCCCAAGGCAGCATGGCGGTGATTCCCAACTCCTTGGCGGCCAAGGCCAAGATCATCAACTACTCGCGCCCGGCGGATATGTTCGGCTTGGCAGTCAGCCTGCAAGTCAGCCCGCATGCGCGGCCGCAAACCGTGATCGAAGCGTTGGAGCGGGCCATGCAGGGGTGCCGGCCGTTACTGGCGAAGCCGGCGCCCAGCGTGGCCTTCAAAACCAGTGGCAGTGGCGGCGTGGAATACGAAATCAGCGGCTTTGTGCCGGCCATGACCCTCAAGCGTGAAGTACGCAACCAGCTTTACGATTTGGCCTTCCGGCACTTGCAGGCCGCCGGGGTGAGCCTGCTGTCTGCCACTGAAAGCAGTGCGCCGCCGACCATGTCGGCAGCGCGGGCGTTGCTGGAGCGATCGTCGATTTTCTCCACCCTGCGCCAGGAAGAAAAAGACACCTTCAGCCACAACATGACCCTGCACACCTACCGCACCGGCGAGATGATCCTGCCGGCGGGGAGGTCAGCGATCATTTGTTTATCGTCGAGACCGGTGTGGTCTCGGTGATGTTGATCAAGGACGGCCATAAGTTCGAAGCCGGGCGCATGGGGCCGGGGGAGGTCATTGGCGAGGCAGGCATCCTGTCCGACCAGGCGGCGCTTGCAGATTTCACCGCCAAGACCTTCTGCACCCTCTATCGCATCGAAAAGGAATACCTCAAGCCCTGCCTGGACGCGCGGCATGACATTGGCGAGGCGATGAAGGCGTTATTGGATTTTCGCCTACATGCGGCCCAGACCCTGACCCAGGAAGCCCCGGTGGTGCCGGTGAAAAGGGCTTCCTGCAGTGGTTGCGCAAGCGCGGCCTGTAGGCGGATTGGTCACCTGTTCTTAGGCACAATTGGATATTTCTCCCGAGCGGTGCGGTGACTAATCTAGTCACCAATCCCCACCGTTCTGGAGTTTCACCATGCAAACCCGTACCGATTTCTACACCGCCTCCCCAGATGCCATGAAAGCCATGCTGGCCCTGGAAGCCGCAGTCGGCAAACTGTCCATCGAACTGCCGCTGCTGGAACTGGTGCGCCTGCGTGTGTCGCAGATCAACGGCTGCGCGTTCTGCCTCGACATGCACACCGCCGATGCCCGCAAGGGTGGCGAAACCGAGCGTCGCCTGTACACCGTGTCGGCCTGGCGTGAAACGCCGTTCTTCACCCCGCGTGAGCGTGCCGCTTTGGCCTGGGCCGAAAGCCTGACCCTGATCAGCCACACCCACGCCCCGGACGAAGACTTCAACGCACTGGCCGAGCAATTCAGCGCCCAGGAACAGATCGACCTAAGCGTAGCGATTGCCACCATCAACAGCTGGAACCGTTTGGCGGTGGGTTTCCGCAAGATGCCTAAGTAATCAGAAGTTGACCGAAGCACTCAGGCGCGCCGTCAACGGCGCGCCCTGGAACAGATAGTCATCGCCCATGTATTCGCCCACGTCGCGCCAGTAGCGCTTGTCGAACAGGTTGTCGACGCTGAGGCGGAACACCGTTTCATAACCGTCTACCTTTGTGGTGTAGCGGCTGCCCACATTCACCACCGCGTAATCCCCCACTTCGACATTGCCAGTACGGTTGGCATACTTTTTGGCGCTGTATTGCACACCGCCCAGCACCGCCAGGCCGTTGACCCACGGCAACGCATAATCGGCATATACACTGGCGCGCAGTTTGGGCACGTTGATCGCTTGGTGGCCTTCGTATTCCGGGGTGCCGCTGCCGGTGACCCGGGCGCGAATCGCTGCCACGCTGGTTGCGATCTGCAAGCGCTCGGTGGCCCAGCCATTGGCCGACAATTCCAGGCCCGTATTTTTTGCTGACCCTGTTGCACGTAGGTGAACTCACCCGCGCCGTCGGGCTTGGCGTACTGGTACGCCTGACGTGTCTGGAACATGGCGGCGGCGAAGCTGATACGGCGCCAGTCGTATTTCACCCCGGCTTCGATTTGGCGCGAGGTAGTGGGGGCCAGCGTGTCGTCCGAGTTCTTCGCAAACCACGGCGCGGTACCGCCCAGGGACAGGCCTTTGCTGTAGCTGGTGTACAGCGAGATGTTTTCTACTGGCTTGTAGATCAACGAAGCCTGAGGCAGGAACACGTATTGCTGGGTGTGGCGTGTCTGGTTGCCAGTGGCGCCGTCGAAGGCTTTTTTCATCCAGGCGCACTTCGCGTCCGCCCAGGATGGTCTGCCATTGCTCGTTGAAGCGAATGCGATCGGTGACAAACAGGCCATATTGGCGGCTGTCCAGGTTGCGATGGCTGTCGTTCAACGGTACATCGGTGGGCGTAAACGTCGGTGCGTCAGCGTTGATGTTGCCACTGCCGATCCACTCGTTGACCGATTTGCGTTTGTCGATCACGCGGCGGAACGCGCTGGTGCCGAAGGTCAGTTCATGCCCCAGGCCAGCGGTGTCGAACAGCCCGGTCATGGCTGCCTGTACTTCGTCGTCACGGCGGGTGTCGTCGGGGCTGCGGTAGTCGTAGATGTCGTAATTGCCTTCTGGGGTGAAGTAGTTGCCGACCCCATTGGTATCGCCACCCCAGGCAAACGAACTGTAATCGTCAATCACCACCTTGCTGCGCGCCGCGCTGACACTGCCTTTCCACTGATCACTGAAACGGTATTCAAACTTACCGTTGAGGTTCAGCGAATCAATCCCCACCTGCTTGGAACCGCTCTGGTGCCCCAGCAGTTTTTTTGGCGAGGCGTCATGGGGCACTTCGGTACCGCCCAGCAATTGGTAACCGGGCACCGAGCGCTGCTGCTTGTTCTGGTATTCGGCATCCAATTGCAGCACCGCGTCGGGGCTGATGTTCCAGTCGAACGCCAGGGACACGAAGCCGCGCTGGCCGTTGGCGTGCTCCACATAGGCATTCAAATCTTCATGGGCGACGTTGGCGCGCAGGCCGAATTGCTGCTCGCTGCCAAACCAGCCGCCGACGTCGGTGGCGACGTAGCCGCTGCCCCGGTCATCGGTAGAAACGGTCACCGAACGCACATCTTCCGGGCGCTTGGTTACGTAGTTGATCACGCCGCTCGGCTCCGAGATCCCGCTCTGCAAACCAGCCAGGCCCTTCAGCACTTCCACTTGCTGTTTGTTTTCCAGCGCCACGTTCTGCTCGCCGGTGATGGTGCGCCCGTTGATCTTGTAGCTGCTGGCCGCATTCAGCGAGAACCCGCGCACTACAAAGTTTTCGTAGTAGCCGATAGGCGCATAGCTGTCGCCCACCGAGGCATCGTTGCGCAGCACTTCGCTGAGCAGGCGCGCTTGTTGGTCCTTGATCAGCGCCGCGTTGATCACGGTGATCGAGGCCGGGGTATCGAGCAGGGGGCTTCGTCGAAGCCCGCCACCGAAGCGGTTTCGCTGCGCAGGCCGGACTCATCCTGGCCCAGGACTTTCACTGCCGGCAGTTCCAGCTCAGCCGCGAAGCTGCCGCCGATACCGCCACTGAGCAGCAAGCCGAGGGCGAAACGTGAAGTGACGATGGGACGAAAACGCAAAACCATGGGGGCAGGGCCTTAAAGCGCAGGGCGGGGGCGCATAAGCTAGGCATAAGTGCGCACTTTTACAAGTTTTCGAGAATGGTTCGCGGCTTGAGACAACCCGTCTCAGCCCCCGCGCCGATTCATCCGGCCCTCGACAGCCCTGGCATGCACCTGCGATAGACAAGGCTTCCCTCATCATTGCAGGAGAGTGTCATGGCTATTGCTGGAAAAGTCGCGCTGGTCACCGGCGCCGGGCAAGGCATCGGCCGGGCCATTGCGTTGCGGCTGGCACGAGACGGTGCCGATATCGCCCTGGTGGATATCAATGGCGCCAAGCTCGAAGCGGTGGCTGCCGAAGTGGTGGCCCTGGGTCGTAAAGCCTCGGTGTTCATCGCCGACGTGTCCAAGCGTGAGCAAGTAGTTGCGGCGGTAGAGCACGCTCACCAGACCCTTGGCGGCTTTGACATCATCGTCAACAACGCCGGGGTCGCGCAGATCGACTCACTGCTGGACGTGAGCCCGGAACAGGTCGAGCGCACCTTGGGCATCAACGTGCAGGGCGTGTTGTGGGGCATCCAGGCCGCTGGCAAGAAATTCAAGGCGCTGAAGCAGAAGGGCAAGATCATCAATGCCTGTTCCATCGCTGGCCATGAAGGCTTCGCGTTGCTGGGCGTGTACTCGGCCACCAAGTTTGCCGTGCGTGCGTTGACCCAGGCAGCGGCCAAGGAATTGGCCAGCAGCGGGATCACCGTGAACGCTTATTGCCCGGGTGTGGTGGGCACCGATATGTGGGTGGAGATCGATAAGCGCATGGCTGAAATTACCGGCGCTGAAGTGGGGGCGACGTACAAGAAGTATGTGGATGGTATTGCATTGGGCCGGGCGGAAACGCCGGAGGATGTGGCGGGGTTGGTGTCGTTTCTCGCCGGACCGGATGCGGACTACATGACCGGGCAGGCGCCGCTGATTGATGGCGGTCTGGTCTACCGCTAAACCTCCAGTTGTGCTCGGTCTACTGTGGGAGCTGGCTTGCCTGCGATAGCGGTGTATCAGTGCCAAATCAGAGCGCTGACCCACCGCTATCGCAGGCAAGCCAGCTCCCACATTTTTGATCCCATTGTGTCAGGAGGCTTTGTTGGGCATGTCGATCCCCAGTTGGTTGACCCGGCGATACAGGGTTGCCCTGGAAATCCCCAACGCCTGCGCCGTCGGCAATGGCTTCCAGCGATGGCGAATCAACGCATCCAACACCACTTGGCGCTCCGGGCTAACGCTCTGTTCAACCAACGCTTCCATCTGATCCCCGCGCACCTCCACCGGCAAATCCGCCACCTGTAGCGTGTCGCCTTCGCACACCGCGCAGGCATACGCCAACACATGCCGTAGTTGCCGCACATTCCCCGGCCAGGCGTAGCCCAACAGCAACCCCAGCGCCGCCTGGCCGATACCCACCGACACCCCGCTATTGCGCGCTTCCTGCTCCAGCAGACGGTTGATCAACGCCAGCTTGTCGGTGCGTTCGCGCAACGGCGGCAGACAGAAGCGTGCGCAACCGAGGCGAAAGTAAAGGTCTTCACGAAAGCGGCCTTCATTCACCAATACCGCCAAGTCGCGGTGGCTGGCGCCGATCACCTGGATATCCACCGTGCGGGTTTTCGCTGAACCTAGCGGTGCGACTTCACCTTCGGCCATCACCCGCAGCAGGCGAGTCTGCAAGGCCAACGGCATGTCGCCGATTTCATCGAGGAACAGGGTGCCGCCATCCGCTTGCAGCAACAGCCCCGGCATGCCTTTGCTGGACGCACCGGTAAAGGCCCCGGCGACATAGCCGAACAGCTCGCTTTCGATGAGGTTCTCGGGGATGGCCGCGCAATTCACCGCCACAAACGGCCCCCCACGGCGGGCGCTGCGTTCATGCAACTGGCGGGCGAAGACTTCCTTGCCGGCGCCGGTTTCGCCTTGCACCAGCACCGGCAGGTTACGGTCCTTGACCCGCACGGCCAGGCGCAGGTGTTCTTCCACGCGCGCATCCACCACAGGCATCACCGCTGCCCGCGTCGGTTTGCGACGTGGCGCGTTGACCCGCACGTGCAAGGCGCCCGGTTCCCCCAGCCAATGCAGGTGCTGGGCGGATTGATCGGTGACGGCGCGCAAGGCATCCAGGTCGAACACCTCGCCGATGTGCTCCGGCACTTGGCCAAAACGCAGGCGTAAAGCCTGGCGCGCCTTACAGTTCAAGGCCTGCAAGCGACCGTCCTGGTCCCAGGCCAGCAACAGGTCCGGTTGGCTGTCGACAAAGCCAGGGGTGCTGTGGGCTTGCAGTACCCAATGCTGGCGGGCGCTGTGCATGAAGAAGGCGTTTTCGATGGCCTCGGCACTTTGCGCCACCATTTGGCGCACCAGGTGTTGGCTGCGTCGGTCATCCGGGGACTTGAGCGCCGAGGCGTCCATCACCCCAGCAGATTGCCCTGCGGGTCGAAGATTGGTGCGGCGGAGCAGGTCAGGCCAATGAACGCGGCACGAAAGTGATCGCGCTTGTGCACGGTCACGGCGGCCTTACTGGTGAGTACGGTGGCCACGCCGCAGGTACCTTCTTCGGCTTCTGACCAGCAGGTGCCGAGGTACAGGCCGGCTTTGCGGCAGTCGTTGCGAATCGCCGTGTCCACGCGGTGGTCGATGGTCTGGCCCTGGGCGTCGGTGAGCATCACGCAGTAGTCGGCTTGTCGCACGCGATGATGCAGTTGCCCGACCGCTTCACCGGCGATGCGCATGAACAGTTCGGCGCGGTCGCGGCATTCCTTGAGCAAGGGTTCGGTGAGGATGCGCGGCCCCTGCAGCGAGCCAGGGTCCAAGTGGTGTTGCTCCATGGAGCGCCGCCAGGAATCGAAAATCAGCGACGGCACCGGCGCCTGGGGCAGGCGGTCGGCATTGCGGACCACGCGACTGACGCAGTCGACGTGCTCTCTGGAGTTCGCGGCGAGCATAAGGCCTCCGGTTCTCGATCTTTGTTGTTATGCCCGCCATTAAGCGCGCATGCGTCGGGAGGGACAAGTGCAGCCTGACCAACTGCCAGCCTGAGACGCCGCGTCTCATTTGGCTTGAGACGCGGCCTGCGTGTTGCAATGCCCGGTCTCATTCTGCGATGGCCGCTCTGGTGCGGCAACCGCTCTGGGTCAAGGTTTTGCCAGGTTTTTAAACACCTTGGCACAGGCTGTGCTGAAGGGGTTTTAGCTGAACACCCTCAGCCTTTTGTGTGTCGAGACAACCTGGAGAACAACAAGATGTCCACTCACCTGTCCACCGATCAATTGCTCCATGCCTACACCGTGATGCGCACCATCCGTGATTTCGAAGAACGCCTGCACGTGGAATTTGCCACCGGTGAGATCCCCGGTTTCGTGCACCTCTACGCGGGTCAGGAGGCCAGCGCCGCCGGGGTCATGGCCCACCTCAACGATGAAGATTGCATCGCCTCCAACCACCGTGGCCACGGCCATTGTATCGCCAAGGGCGTGGATGTGTTCGGCATGATGGCCGAGATCTACGGCAAGAAAACCGGCGTGTGCGGCGGCAAGGGCGGCTCCATGCACATTGCCGACCAGGAGAAGGGCATGCTCGGTGCCAACGGCATCGTCGGTGCCGGCGCGCCGCTGGCGGCGGGTGCGGCACTGGCGGCCAAGCTCAAGGGCAGCCAGGGCGTGGCCGTGGCGTTTTTTGGTGACGGCGGCTCCAACGAAGGCGCGGTATTCGAAGCCATGAACCTGGCCGCCATCATGAAACTGCCGTGTCTGTTCGTCGCGGAAAACAACGGTTATGCCGAGGCTACCGGGTCCGGTTGGTCAGTGGCGTGCAAGGACATCGCCGAGCGCGCGGTGGGCTTTGGCATGCCGGGGGTGATTGTCGATGGCAATGATTTCTTTGCCGTGCACGAGGCGCTTGGGGTTGCCGTTTCGAGGGCGCGCAAAGGCGAGGGCCGACCCTGGTTGAAGTGAAGTTGAGCCGCTTCTACGGCCACTTCGAAGGCGACGCACAAACCTATCGCGGCCCCGATGAAGTGAAAAACCTGCGCGAAAGCGCCGATTGCCTGGCGCTGTTTCGCAAGCGTTGCAACGCCGAAGGCTGGCTGGAGGCGGCGCAGTTCGATCGCATCGACAGCGAAGTCGCGCAGTTGATCGAAGACGCCGTGCGCCGCGCCAAGTCCGATCCCAAACCTCAGGCCGCCGACCTGCTCAGTGACGTCTACGTCGCCTACCACTCATAACAACAATATCCGGAGAGAATCCCATGGCTCGCAAAATCAGCTACCAGCAGGCAATCAATGAAGCGCTGGCCCAGGAAATGCGCCGTGACCAGAGCGTGTTCATCATCGGCCAGGACGTTTCCGGCGGCACCGGTTCCCCCGGCGAACAGGACGCCTGGGGCGGCGTGCTTGGCGTCACCAAGGGCCTGTACCCGCAATTTCCCGACCGCGTGCTGGACGCGCCGTTATCCGAAGTCGGCTACGTGGGCATGGCCGTTGGCGCTGCTACCCGAGGCATGCGCCCTGTGTGCGAATTGATGTTCGTCGACTTTATCGGCTGCTGCCTCGACCAACTGCTCAACCAGGCGGCCAAGTTCCGCTACATGTTCGGCGGCAAGACCACCACACCGCTGGTGATCCGCGCTATGTACGGCGCTGGCCTGCGCGCGGCGGCCCAGCACTCGCAGATGCTCACCTCGATGTGGACACATATCCCGGGTCTCAAAGTGGTGTGCCCGGCCACGCCGTATGACGCCAAGGGCATGCTGATCCAGGCGATTCGCGACAACGACCCGGTGATCTTCCTCGAACACAAGATGCTCTACAGCCTGCAAGACGAGGTGCCGGAAGAGCTCTACACCGTACCTTTCGGCGAAGCCAACTTCGTGCGCGAAGGCAAGGACGTGACCCTGGTGACCTACGGCCGCATGGTGCACATCGCCCTGGAAGCCGCGTCCAACCTGGCACGTCAGGGCATCGACTGCGAGGTGCTGGACCTGCGTACCACCAGCCCTCTGGACGAGGACAGCATCCTCGAAAGCGTGGAGAAAACCGGGCGCCTGGTGGTGATCGACGAGTCCAACCCGCGCTGTTCCATTGCTACCGATATCAGCGCATTGGTGGCGCAGCAGGCGTTTTCTTCGCTGCGCGCGCCGATTGAAATGGTCACCGCGCCGCACACGCCAGTGCCGTTCTCGGATGCATTGGAAGACCTGTACATCCCCAACGCCGCGAAGATCGAGGCCGCCGTGCTGAAGATCGCCGACAAGAGGAATGCCGCATGATCCATACCCTGACCATGCCCAAGTGGGGGCTGTCGATGACCGAGGGCCGCATCGATGTCTGGCTCAAGCAACCCGGCGACCGGGTGGAGAAGGGCGAGGAAATCGTGGATGTGGAGACCGACAAGATCTCCAGCAGTGTGGAGGCCCCGTTCAATGGGGTGCTGCGCCGGGTGTTGGCGCTGAGTGATGAAACCCTGCCGGTGGGAGCGTTGCTGGGCATCGTCGTCGAAGGCGAGGCCACGGAAGCGCAGATTGATGCGGTAATCGAGAGCTTCAATGCCGGGTTCGTCTCCAGTGCCGCCGAAGCCGAATCGTCCGGGCCCAGTGCGCAGAAAGTCGAGATCGACGGGCGCCTGCTGCGCTATCTGGACCTGGGCGAGGGCGGCACGCCTTTGGTGCTGGTGCATGGGTTTGGCGGTGACTTGAACAACTGGCTGTTCAACCAACCGGCGCTGGCCGCTGAGCGCCGGGTGATCGCCCTGGACCTGCCGGGGCATGGCGAGTCGGGCAAGCAGTTGCACAGCGGCGATGCGGCCGAGCTGAGCCAGGCGGTGCTCGGCCTGCTCGATCATCTAAAGCTGGAGCGTGTGCACCTGGCCGGGCATTCCATGGGCGGTTTGATTTCACTCACAGTGGCCAACCAAGCGCCCGAGCGCGTCGCCTCACTGACCCTGATCGCCAGCGCCGGTTTGGGCGAGGATATCAACGGTGACTATCTGCAAGGGTTTGCCGAGGCCAATAACCGCAACGCCCTCAAGCCGCAACTGACCCAACTGTTCAGCGACCCCGCGCTGGTGACGCGGCAGATGCTGGAGGACATGCTCAAGTTCAAGCGCCTGGAGGGTGTGGATCAGGCGTTGCGCCAGCTCAACACGGCGCTGTTTGAAGGCGGGCGGCAAAGGGTGGATCTGCGCAATGTTGTCAGTCGTCAACCGAGTCTGGTGATCTGGGGCAGTGACGATGCAATCATCCCGGTGCGGCATGCGCAGGGGCTGGAGGCTCAGGTAGAGGTATTGCCCGGTCAAGGCCATATGGTGCAGTTGGAGGCGGCGGAGCAGGTCAACCAACTCATGGCGACCTTTCTCAAATCCCAAGCCTGACCAAGATCCACCTGTGGGAGCTGGCTTGCCTGCGATAGCGGTGGGCCAGTTTGCACATCTTCCACTGATACACCGCTATCGCAGGCAAGCCAGCTCCCACAGTTTTTGACCGCATTTCAGCAGTGGCGCTTGAGGGTCTCGCTGGGCAGCTCTTTGAACAGCGCCCGATAACTATTGGAAAACCGCCCCAAATGCCAGAACGACCAATTCATCGCCACTTCGGCGACGGTGGCGTCAGTCGCGCTCAACAACTCCCGGCGCGCCCCATTCAATCGGCGTAACCGCAACCACTGTGCCGGGCTCATCCCGGTGTAGGTCTTGAACCCCTGCTGCAATTGACGCAACGGCACACCGGCAATCTGCGCCAGCTCCAGCAGGTTGACGGTTTCATCCGGCGCATCCGCTGCCCATTCGCCAATGCGCGCCATCAAACGGCGTTCTTCACTGCGTTTTTGCAATGAGCTGCGGTCCAGGCACACGCAGGCGTTGTCGAGGATAAACAGGCAGTCGTCGAGCAGTTGCTGGGTCAGGCTGATGGGGTCGATCACGCTAGGCAGGCGCGTCAGCGTGCCACTGAGCCAACGGGTAAACAGCGAGTTCTGCTGGCAGCTCAGCGGCGCCATGAACAGGCCTTCGAGTTTCGCCACATCCAGCCCCTGGCGTTGCACGAACTGCGGGCCGAACACCACCGCCACTTCGCGGTAGTTTTCCGGGGTGATCCAGGTGTTGCGGCTTTCGCCATTGAGCATGTACAGCGCGTTGTCGCTGCCATCGAAGCAAAATGCCAGCGAGCCGGGTGGCGCGTTGAAGTGCTGCTCCACTCGGGTGTTCATGCACTCTTCGTACACGTGCACGCCTTGCAGGTCGAGGTAGCGGATCTGCCCGGCAAAATGCCCCGGGGACATCTGCTGGTATTGCTGCACCCAACCGGGTGTCGCACTGCATTGGGCGGCCACATCACCGGTGGTGAAGGCCTGTACGCGCAAAGCGGTTGCCTGTGTCATGGTGATCCGTGCGCACTCTATTGGTGCGTTGTGGTTCGTGCAAAGTGGATAGATGCCGTTCGAAGGCCGGCCCAAGATAGACCTCAATGCGCCGGGAGCACAAGCCGGCGCACGTATCCCACCCATGACGAGGTCCTTATGAACGCCCCTTCGATCAGCTGTCCGCCTGGCTGAAAGAACACAAGATTACCGAAGTCGAATGCGTGATCAGTGATTTGACTGGCATCGCACGCGGCAAGATTGCGCCCACCAACAAGTTCCTGCATGAGCGAGGCATGCGCCTGCCGGAAAGTGTGCTGCTGCAAACGGTGACCGGGGACTTTGTCGACGACGATATCTACTACGATCTGCTGGACCCGGCCGACATCGACATGATCTGCCGTCCGGTGTCCAACGCCACGTATGTGGTGCCTTGGGCCATCGAGCCCACCGCGATTGTGATCCACGACACCTTCGACAAGCAGGGCAACCCCATTGAGTTGTCGCCGCGCAACGTGCTGAAAAAAGTCCTGCAGCTTTACACCGACAAAGGCTGGCAGCCGATTGTCGCGCCGGAAATGGAGTTCTACCTGACCCAACGCTGCGAAGACCCGGACCTGCCGCTGAAAACCCCGGTAGGCCGTTCCGGCCGCGCCGAAACCGGTCGCCAGTCGTTCTCCATCGACGCCGCCAACGAGTTCGACCCACTGTTCGAAGACGTCTACGACTGGTGCGAAGCCCAGGGCCTGGACCTCGATACGCTGATCCACGAAGACGGCCCGGCACAGATGGAGATCAACTTCCGCCACGGCGACGCCCTCGACCTGGCCGACCAGATCACCGTGTTCAAGCGCACCCTGCGTGAAGCCGCGCTCAAGCACAACGTGGCAGCCACCTTCATGGCCAAACCGGTGGCCGATGAGCCCGGCAGCGCCATGCACCTGCACCAGAGCGTGGTGGACATTGCCACCGGCAAGCCGGTGTTCGTCGATGCCGACGGCAAGATGAGCCCACTGTTCCTCAACCATATCGGCGGCTTGCAGAAGTACATTCCCAAGTTGCTGCCGATGTTTGCACCCAACGTGAACTCGTTCCGTCGCTTTCTGCCGGACACGTCGGCACCGGTCAACGTGGAGTGGGGCGAAGAAAACCGCACCGTCGGCCTGCGCGTGCCCACCTCCAGCCCCGATGCGATGCGCGTGGAAAACCGCCTGCCGGGCGCCGATGCCAATCCGTACCTGGCGATTGCCGCTAGTCTGCTGTGTGGCTACCTGGGGATGATCGAGCAGATCGAACCGAGTGCACCGGTCGAAGGCCGCGCCTACGAGCGCCGTAACCTGCGCCTGCCGATCACCATCGAGGACGCCTTGGCACGGATGGAGGAGTGCGACACGGTCAAGCAGTACCTGGGCGACAAGTTCGTGCGTGGCTACGTCGCGGTCAAACGCGCCGAGCATGAGAATTTCAAGCGGGTAATCAGTTCCTGGGAGCGTGAGTTCCTGCTGTTGAGCGTCTAAAAAATCAAAAGGGGTGTTGATATGCGTCTCGTGAACAAGCTTCTCCCGCTGGCCCTGGTGGCCGCATTCAGCAGTACCAGCCAGGCGGCGCCGACGGTCAGTGTGTACAACTGGACCGATTACATCGGCGAAACCACCTTGGCTGACTTCCAGGCCAAGACCGGGATCAAGCCGATCTATGACGTGTTCGACTCCAACGAAACCCTGGAGGGCAAGTTGCTCGCCGGGCGCACCGGCTATGACGTGGTGGTGCCGTCCAACCACTTCCTGGCGCGCCAGGTGAAGGCCGGTGCGTTCCTCAAGCTCGACCGTTCGCAATTGCCCAACTTCAAGAACCTCGACCCCAAGCTGCTCAAGCTGCTGGAGAAAAACGACCCGGGCAACGCGCACTCGGTGCCGTACCTGTGGGGCACCAACGGCATTGGCTACAACGTCGACAAGGTCAAGCAAGTGCTGGGCATCGACCATATCGACTCGTGGGCAGTGCTCTTTGAACCGCAAAACATCAAGAAGCTTCACGAGTGCGGCGTAGCCTTCCTCGACTCAGCCGATGAGCTGTTCCCGGCGATCCTCAACTACATGGGCAAAGACCCGCGCAGCGAGAACCCCGAGGACTACAAACAGGCCGAGGCCAAGCTGCTGACACTGCGGCCGTACATCACCTATTTCCACTCGTCCAAGTACATCTCGGACTTAGCCAACGGTGATATCTGCGTAGCCTTCGGTTATTCCGGCGACGTATTCCAGGCCGCCAACCGCGCCAAGGAAGCCAAGAACGGCGTGAACATCGCCTACTCGATTCCCAAGGAAGGCTCCAACCTGTGGTTCGACCTGCTGGCCATCCCGGCGGATGCGAGCAACCCGAAAGAAGCCCATGCATTCATCAACTACTTGCTGGACCCTGAGGTGATCGCCAAGGTGAGCGCCTCGGTGGGTTACGCCAACGCCAACCCGGCAGCCAAGGCCTTCATGGACCCGGAACTGGTGAACAACCCTGAGGTGTACCCGTCCCAGGAAGTGCTCGACAAACTCTATATTTCCACCACGCCCACACCGGCGACCATGCGCCTGATGACCCGCGCCTGGAGCAAAGTGAAGACCAACAAATGAACCCGTCCAGCGACCACGCCCGGTCCTATTACCGGGCGAGCGCCAACGCCATGCCGGAGCGCCCGTCACTGGGCGCTGATCTGAGCGCCGATGTGTGTGTGATCGGCGGTGGGTTCACCGGGGTGAATACTGCCATTGAGTTGGCCCAGCGCGGGTTGTCGGTGATCCTGCTGGAGGCCCGGCGCATCGGTTGGGGCGCCAGCGGGCGCAACGGCGGGCAGTTGATTCGCGGCATCGGCCACGATGTGTCGGGGTTCGCCAAATACGTGGGCGAGGAGGGCGTGCGCTACCTGGAGCGGGCCGGGATCGAGTCGGTGGCGGTGGTGGGCGAGCGCATTCGCGAACACGCTATCGGCTGCGACTTGCGCTGGGGCTTTTGCGAACTGGCCAATACCCCGGCGCAGTTTGCGGCGTTCCAGGGCGAACAGGAACACCTGGCGGCCATGGGGTATGCCCATGAAACCCGCTTGGTGGGTCCGCAGGATATGCAACAGGTCGTGGGCTCGACGGTGTACGCCGGAGGGCTGGTGGACATGGGTTCCGGGCATTTGCACCCGTTGAACCTGGTGCTGGGCGAGGCGCAGGTGGCCGAGTCTCTTGGCGTGCGGATTTTCGAGCAGACCGAAGTGCTGGAACTGATCCACGGCGACACCGTGCATGTGCGCTGCGCGGGTGGCACGGTGCGCGCCGCCAGCCTGGTATTGGCCTGCAACGCGCACCTTGACGAGCTGGAACCACGCTTGGGCGGCAAGGTGCTGCCGGCGGGCAGTTACATCATCGCCACCGCGCCTTTACCGCAAGCACTGGCGAGTGAGTTGAACCCGCAAAACCTGGCGCTGTGCGACCAGAAGGTCGGGCTGGATTACTACCGGTTGTCCGCCGACCGTCGCCTATTATTTGGCGGCGCCTGTCACTACTCCGGGCGTGATCCGGCAGACATTGCCGCTTACATGCAGCCGAAAATGCTCAAGGTGTTCCCGCAATTGGCAGACACGGCTATCGAGTTCCAGTGGGGCGGCAAGATCGGCATCACCGCCAATCGCTTTCCGCAGGTGGGGCGATTGCAGCAGTACCCCAATGTGTTCTACGCCCAGGGTTATTCGGGCCATGGGTTGAACGTGACCCACTGGTGCGCCCGCTTGCTAGCCGAGGCGATACACGCTGGCCACAGCCAAGGCCTGGATATTTTCAGTCGGGTGCCGCACATGAACTTTCCCGGCGGTAAAGCCTTGCGCTCGCCGCTGCTGGCATTGGGAATGTTGTGGTATCGGTTGCGGGAGTTGATGCATTGACGCGCCTGGCGTGGCAGGCTGGACGGCGTTTTCCTACGACTTCTGGAGATTTACCGTGCCAAAAGCATCCGCAGTAATTGAAATTCCGGTATCCGCTGACAAGGTCTGGGAACTGGTGGGCGGCTTCAACGACCTGCCCAAATGGCTGCCGCTGATTGTCAAAAGCGAGCCGAGCGAAGGCGGCCGCGTGCGCCACCTGGCGACCGCTGATGGCGGTGTGGTGGTGGAGCGTTTGCAGACCTTTGATAACGTGGCGCGCACTTACAGCTACACCATCGAAGAATCACCGTTTCCGGTGAGCGCGTACCTGGCGACGTTGCAGGTTGAGGCATTGACCGACTCGTCGGCGAAGGTGACCTGGTCCGGCGTGTTCACCCCGGTGGCGGGTGTGACGGATGAGGCGGTGGAAGAGCTGTTTGCCGGTGTCTACAGCGGTGGTGTTGCAGCACTGCGGGCGAACTTCTAACCCGCTCCAATGTGAGAGCGGGCTTGCCCGCGATGGCGGTGTGTCAGTCGATAGAAGAAGTGACTGATCTAACGCTATCGCAGGCAAGCCAGCTCCCACATTTGGATATGTGTGAATCTCAGGCCTCAGGCATCAGCTGCTGGCGGCATTCCAGCACCAGCCGCGCGCCCCGCGCTCACTGGTACCCACATCCAACTTGAACCCGTGCAAGTTGATGATCGCCGCCACAATCGACAAACCCAATCCAAACCCGCCTTGCTGGTCGCTTTCATCCACGCGATAGAAACGCTGGAACACCGCGTTGCGTTCGGCGATCGGTATTCCCGGCCCCGAGTCGTGCACCTCGATGCGCGTGCTACCGGCGTCATTCACCGCCCGCAGGATCACCTCGCCCCCCGGTGGGGAGAACTTGATCGAGTTGCTCAGCAGGTTCGCCAGCGCTTCGAACAACAATGCGCGGTCGCCGGTGATCCACGGCAGGGAGTCCGGGGTTTCGAGCACCAGGTGCAATTCGCCTTCTTCGGCCAGGGGCAGGTAGAAGTCATGCAGTTCGCGCAGCAGCGGCAATGGGTCCATCACCAGGAAGCCTGAGCGGCGCTGGTGGTCTTCCAGTTCCGAGATGCGCAGCAGCCCGCGAAAACGCGCCATCAGGGTGTCGGTTTCCGCAATCGCATCGTCCAGCTTCACCGCATAGCCCGAGTCCTCTTCAGCCTCCTGGCGAATACGGTAAAGCTGAGCCCGCAGGCGGGTCAGTGGTGTGCGCAGGTCGTGGGCGATGTTGTCACACACGCCCTTGACCTCGTTCATCAGCTTTTCGATACGGTCGAGCATCGCGTTGACGATGGCCGCGAGCATGTCCAGCTCATCCCGCCGGTTCGACAGCGGCAGGCGGTGGGTCAGGTCGCCGGCGACGATGGCTTCGGCACTGGCTTGAATACCGCGAATTCGCCTTAACGGACGGCGCCGCAACAAGTGCCAGCCGGCAGCACCGGGGATGATGGTCAACGACAGCGCCCACAACAGCGCGTGCCAAATGATGCGGGTCACCCCAAACAGCGAGCCGTTGGCGCGTACCAGCACCAGCCAGCGGCCGTCGTCGGTATGGGTAGCCACGGCGTCGCAGCTGTCTTTGGGCAGTTTGGGGTCGTCGGAGTCGACGCAATTGGCCAGGGCGTGGATCTTGCCGTCCAGCGGCAGGTCCGGTGGGATCGCGCGGATCGGCCCGCTCAACGGCTTGAACTGCTCGTCGAACAGCCCATAGGCGTCCACGCCTTTCATGTCGAAGGTCATGCTGGTGGTCAGCGCTTCCACCAGTTCCTCGCCGTCGAAGCGCTGGAACAGGTGCTGGCGCTGCATCAGGGAGTGGCGCGACAAGTCGCCCAGGTACCCGGAGACTTCGTAGTACAGCACCCCATCAGGATGCAACTCCACGCCACGAACAACGAACTGTACAGCGCCAGCAAGCGACTGCTGGAAGAGCGCCAGCCCTTAGAGGGGTTCAGCAATGACATAACCGGAACCTCGTACCGTGCGGATCAGCGGCGTGAGGCCCGGTGGATCGATTTTCTTGCGCAGACGGCCGATGTGCACGTCGATCAGGTTGGTGCCCGGGTCGAAGTGATAGCCCCAGACTTCCTCGAAGATCATCATCCGCGACAGGATCTGCCCGGTGTTGCGCATCAGGAATTCCAGCAGTTTGTATTCGGTGGGCAGCAGGCTCAGGGGCTGCTCGGCACGGCTGGCTTCACGGCTGATCAGGTTCAGTTCCAGGTCAGCCACGCGCAGCGCGGTTTCGAACTCCTTGACGGTGCTTTTGCGCCGCAGCAGCACTTCCACGCGCGCCGCCATTTCATCGGAGGCGAAGGGTTTGGTGAGGTAGTCATCACCGCCGGCACGCAGGCCGCGTACGCGCTCGTCCACGTCGGAGAGGGCGCTGATCATCAGGATCGGCGTGGATACGCCGATGGTGCGCAGGGTGGTAACGATGGCCAGGCCATCGAGTTCCGGGGAGCATGCGGTCGAGGGTGATCAGGTCGTAGTCGCCACTCACGGCACGGACCAGGCCTTCGCGGCCGTTGTCTACCCAATCTACGTCCAGTCCATGGCTACTCAGCTCGGCGACGATCTCGCGGGCTGTTACGGCGTCATCCTCGATGGTCAAAATACGGGTCATAGGATTACCTGGTGAGCGATTCACACTGAAAGTGAGGGCATTTTGCCAAGAAATGCCTGAATGCTTCCTAAATTAAACTTCATCTTGGCAAAACCAACACAAATTTCTGCTGCGCTGGCCCTAGGCGAATGCCCAAAAGCTTGTAGTGAGCGGGCTTGTCGAATCGTCGCACCGCCCGCGCTGGGGGGCGCAGCCGCCCCAATCAGTGCGCCGCGGTGTTTCCGAGACACCGAGGCGCCTGGGTTTAGGGCGGCTGCGCCACCCAGCGCGGGGCAAGCCCGCTCACTACAAGGTCCGTTATTGGGTGTCTGCTATGGGGCAGGGAATGCAGAACGCCCGCTCATAACGGTCATTTCTTGCAAGTTGCATGGTCCTAGGAAGTTCAACTTATTTAACTTGTTGAAATACAAGCAGATTTAATTTTGTGGCGACTGGCATGGTGCCTGCACTGTCCCTTCCGTGACTTGTAACATCATTTTTCCTGCCGGGAGCACAACAACAATGATCACATCCTCATCCACGCTACAAGAGTCGAGCACGCTCTCCGGGGTTTCCTGGGGGCGATTTTTGCCGGTGCCGCTGCGGCGGCTGCGTTGTCCTTGATTCTGGTGCTGCTGGGTTTCGGCCTGGGTTTCTCGGCGGTGTCGCCGTGGGCCGACAGCGGTATCAGTGCAAAGGGCTTGGGTATTTCCACGATTATCTGGCTGGCGTTTACCCAGATTGTTGCATCGGGGCTGGGCGGTTACATCGCCGGTCGGTTGCGGGTGAAGTGGGCCAATATGCATGGTGATGAGGTGTATTTTCGCGATACCGCCCACGGCTTCCTGGCCTGGGCCGTGGCGACGTTGGTGACGGCGATTCTGGTAGTTGGCTCCGTCAGCAGTGTAGTCGGTGGTGGTGTGAAAGCCGGTGCCAGCGTGGCGTCGGGTGCAGCCCAGGCCGTGGGCAGTGCTGCACAGGGCGTGAAGGGCGATGACTTCGGCTATTACGTCGACAGCCTGTTCCGCGACGACCGTCCGGTTGCCGTCAGCGATGACGCAGCGCACGGCGTGGTTGCACGTATCTTCACCCGCACCTTGGCCAACGACGGCCAGCTGGCGCCCGAAGACCGTACCTACCTGGCCCAGTTGATCAGCCAGCGCACCAACCTCAGCCAGGCTGACGCCGAAGCGCGTATCGACAAGGTCTACGGCGACGCCCGTAAAGCGATCGAAGACGCGAAGCTCAAAGCCAAGCAGGCCGCCGACACGGCTGCGAAGGTCGCTGCGTATGCCTCGCTGTGGACCTTTATTTCCCTGCTGATCGGTGCGTTCTTCGCCAGCTTCGCTGCAACCTATGGCGGTCGTCGTCGGGATGCAGTGGTGTATGTCGAAACCGAACACTTCGTACGTTAATTCAAGGCCTCTTAATTCAAGGAAATCACCATGCGCTCAATTCTGCTTTTTTCCTCGGTGTACCTATCCCAGTCATCATCCTGATCGCGATCTTCATGCACTAAACCTGAGCCTGGCCCGTTCCCTGTGGAGCGGGCTTGCTCACGAAGGCAGTGTGTCAGCCACCGGATGCATCGACTGACACGCCGCTTTCGCGAGCAAGCCCGCTCCCACTTTTGGTTGTGTGGAGGGTCAGCCAACTGGTCGCTAGCAACGCGCTCGCCGATGCAGTCATGATGATCAATGGCGTGGACGTACCATCCGACAACAACCCCGTCGCCCAACTGCTCA
Organism: Pseudomonas poae; assembly: GCA_004000515.1. Lineage (GTDB taxonomy): Bacteria > Pseudomonadota > Gammaproteobacteria > Pseudomonadales > Pseudomonadaceae > Aquipseudomonas > Aquipseudomonas cremoris. Next base: position 5,439,053 of record CP034537.1, on the reverse strand, counting down.
GCGCCGTCAAAAACATCTGGGTAAAAAAGAACAACCCCGACGCCGTCCCCGCAATCGCGCCGTAGGGCTGCAACACCGCCAACTGGCAGGCCGGAATCACCATCCCCACCGACACCATGATCACCACCATCGGCAGCACAATCGCCAGCCATTGGCTCGGTAACGCTGCGGTGGCAGCAGCAAGTGTCAGGCTGCCCAACACGTTCAGCGCGATAGCGCCTGCAATCACCCGATCCGGCTCGAACCGCAGCACCAGACGGCGGAATATGTTCGCGCCGAGCATGTAGCCGCTGATGGTCGCCGCGAATACCAGTGCGTAGGCCGTGGGTGAGAGATGAAAACCGCGCTGCAGCAGTGCCGACGACTCGGCGATAAACGGAAAGTAGGTGCTGTAGACGCAGCCGATTGCCAGCGAATAGCGCAGGAAATAGCGGTCACGCAGAAGTTGCCTGTAAATGTGCAGTAGATTGCTCGGCGGCGCTGCGGCGACCTGCGGTGGGCGCGTTTCAGGCAGCCGGCGATACACCACCAGGTACAGCCCCGCGCCCACAATCCCCAGCACCAAAAATAGCCCGCGCCAGTTGATCAACGGCAGCATCAGGCTGCCCAGTACCGGTGCGGCCATGGGGAGACGGCCATGGCCATGGAGATCAGCCCCAGCAAGCGTGCCTGTTCGTGACGATCGAAATGATCGCGCACGATCACCCGGCCAATCACCGTGGTGCAGCAACCGCCCAAGGCCTGGAACAGGCGGGCGATGATCAGGACCGGCAGGCTTTCGGCCAAGGCGCAGGCCACCGTGGCCACGACATACAGAAACAGCCCTGTCAGCAACACCGGACGGCGGCCAAAACGGTCGGTGAGTGGGCCGGCGACCAGCAGCGAAATGGCCGAACCTACGGTGTACAGCGTGAGGGTCAGTTGCAGTTGGCTGTCGCTGCTGTGCAAGTAGTCGGCCATGGCCGGTAGGGCTGGCAAGTGCAGGTCCAGGGTGATGCGCGGCAGGGCGATCAGCAGGGTCAGCAGCACCAGCCAGAAACCGGAAGTAAGGGCGCGTTGGGTCATGGGGCGTTCCTTCGCAAGGGGTAGTGCTCGAACTCTAGTGGCTTTGTGGTTTAATCCTTAGAGCCACTTAAGCCTAAATAGACTGGACCACTATGAGCCGAGGAAAGCCCCATCCGCCCTGGACTTGCCACGGCCCGATAGTCTGGACGCCGGCAAACAGCAGGGCGCCTATGACGCCTTGCGCGCCGCCATCCTCGATCGGCAGTTGCCGGCGGGCAGTCGCTTGCCGTCCACTCGCAGCCTGGCCGAGCGCTGGTTGGTGTCCCGTGGCACGCTGGAAGCCGCGTTCGACCGCCTGCACAGCGAAGGGTATGTGCAGCGGGTGGCGGGCTCCGGCACGCGGGTGTGTGCGGTGATCCCCGAACAATTCATTGCTGCCCCGGTGGCTTCGGTCATGGTGCGCCGCCCGGTAGAACCTGACCCTCCCTCTGCGGGTGTACAAAGCCATGTGCCCTTTGTCGCACGGCGCCCGGATGCCAGCTTGTTCGACCTCAAAGCCTGGGCGCGCTGTATTTCGCGCGGCTTGCTTGCCGTGGGGCCAGGTGTTTTGGAGGCGAACCATCCCGCAGGCCTGCCGGATCTGCGCGAGCACATTGCCGATTACCTGCGCAGCTATCGCGGCCTGCGCTGCGAAGCCGACGAGGTGATTATCACCACGGGTATCCGCCATGCCCTCGACTTGATCGCCCGTACCTTGCTCAAGCCTGGCGACACCGCCTGTGTGGAAGACCCGGGCTACCTGCCGGCCCGTCGTTTGTTCGCGCTGGCAGGTGCGCAAATCCACGCCATTCCCGTTACCGCCGAAGGCCTCGACACGGCCCGACTGCCCGAAACTGCGCGACTGGCCTACGTCACTCCAGCCCACCAGGCGCCGCTGGGCATGACACTGTCGGTGTCCCGTCGCCTGGCGCTGCTGGACTGGGCCGCCCGCGCCGATGCGTGGGTGGTCGAAGACGATTACGACAGTGAGTACAACTACAACACCGCGCCGCTGGCCGCGCTTAAATCCCTGGATCACGCCGACCGGGTGATTCACTGCGGCAGCTTCAACAAGAACCTGTTCCCCGGTTTGCGCGTGGGCTTCATGGTGGTGCCCAAGGCGCTGCGCCGGTCACTGCTGCGCACGTTGCAACTCACTGGGCATTCGGTGGGGCGAGTGATCAGTTGGGGTTGGCGGAGTTTCTGCGCAGTGGCGCTTTTGTGCGCCACCTGCGCGCGTCGCGCCAGGCCTATGAGGCACGCCGCGATGCGTTGCTCGCATGCCTGCCGCACAACTGCGCAGTCAGCGGCCAGCAGGCGGGTTTGCATTTCGTGTTGTGGTTGCCGCCTGGCGTTACGGAGGGCGATTTCTGCGAGCGTGCTGCCGCAGTCGGGTTGACGTTGCAGCCGTTGGGCAAGTTCTGCGCCCAGGTGACCCTGTCTCCGGCGGTGATCATCGGCTACACCGCGCTGACCCTGGCGCAGATCCGTTATCACGGTCGAGTTCTCACGCAATTGTTAATAGCGGCTTAACCCGTGCTTGGCTAGACTCGCACCCCATGAGCCGCCTTCTGCGTTTAATCCTGGTCTTGCTGTTAAGCCTCACGCTTCCCCTGACCGGGATGGCGGGTGTGCCGTCGAGCACCGAACCGTGCCCGATGAAGATGGCCGACATGCAGATGATGAGCGACATGTCGCCCGACTGCTGCCAGGACGGCGTCGACCATGGCAAGGCCTGCAAACCCGGCCAGGAATGCAAGACCGGTGGCGTGTTGCAACTGGCAATGCCTGTGCTCAAGGCGCCTTTGACCCTGGCACACCCCTTAGCGCTTAACGGCGCCAACAACTTTATCCCCGACCGCACGCCGTCCGGCGTCTGGCGCCCACCCCGGGCCTGATTCCTGTTGCACCTGAAGACTCATCCCCAAACCGGGATGGCCTTGCTGTGGGTCGCTTAGTGCGACGCGCAGCGCAACAGATCAGGAAATCTCACCATGAATTCCCTCTACATGCGCGCCTTGGTGGTGGGCGTGCTGGCGTGGCCGGCGTTGGCGAATGCGCTGACCCTGGACGACGCCTTGCGCCTGGCGCAAAACACCGCTCCGTCGCTGGCGGCTGAAGCGGCCAAGCTGCAAGCCGCCACGCAATCGGCAATTCCGGCCGGTGAACTGCCGGACCCGAAGCTGGTAGTCGGCCTGCAAAGTTTCCCCCATTGGCGGGCCTAATCGCGGCACGTTGTATGGCGATGACATGACCCAGCAGATGATCGGCATCCAGCAACAGGTGCCCAGCCGCGACAAGCGCAAGGCGCGGGTCGAGTTGGCCGACGCGACCATCGAACGGACTGCCGCCGAAGGCCGGATCGAACGCCTTAACGTGCGCCAAGCCACGGCCCAGGCGTGGATTCGCGCCTATGCGGTCGAACGCAAAGAGGCCTTGTTCAAGGACTTTTATCAACAAAATCGCCTGTTGCAAGACAGCGTGCGCGCGCAATTGGCCGGTGGCCGTGGCCAAGCGGCCGATGCGGTGCTTCCCAAGCAGGAAGCGGCCGAGCTGGCCGGGCGCGAAGATGAGCTGACCCAACAGCGCGCCCAGGCCCGCGCCGCTCTTAAACGCTGGATCGGCCCAGCGGCCAATGAAGCCCCAGCGGGCAGTTGCCAGACTGGAACATCGACAGTCGCGGCCTGGGCCACAACCTGCACCAGCACCCGGAACTGCAAGCCTTTGTGCCGCGCACCCGTGAAGCGCAGGCGCGATTGCAGGAAGCCAAGGCACAAAAGACTTCGGACTGGAGCTGGGAAGTCGACTACGGGCATCGCAGTCGTGAGTTTGGCGACATGGTCAACCTGCAATTCACCTTCGACTTGCCGATCTTCGCCGGTCGCCGGCAAAACCCTGGCATCGCGGCCAAGCAGGCCGAGCTGGACCAGTTGGATGCCGAACGCGAAGCCGCCACCCGTGAACATATCCAGATGCTTGACGATGACTTGGCGGACTACCAGCGCCTGGATCGTGCCGTGCAGCGCAGCCAGGACAGCCTGGTGCCGTTGGCCGAAGAGAAGGTCGCGCTGAGCCTGGCCGGCTATCGGGCAGGCAAGGGCGATTTGATGACGGTGGTCAGTGCCCGCCGGGAGCTGGTCGAAGCCCGTTTCAAACAGATTGATGCCATCGAACAACGCGCCTTGGTTGGCGCCCAGTTGTATTTCGCTTATGGGGAACCTGCCAATGAATAATCGAATCGTCGCCGCGTTAGTGCTGGCGGGGCTGGGCGTCGGTTACGGGGTGGCGCAGTTGCATCCGGCCGCGGCTGTTGGCGTCAAAGAGGACAAGCCGGCGTTGTACTGGTACGACCCGATGTACCCGCAACAGAAGTTCGACAAGCCTGGCAAATCGCCGTTCATGGACATGCAGCTGGTGCCGCGCTACGCCGAAGGCACGGCGATGCAGACGCCGGGTGTGCAGATCGACCCGCGCCAAGCGCAGAACATCGGCGTGCGTCTGGCATCGGTCACCCGTGGTGTACTGGCGTCGACGCTGGACGTGTCGGGCATCCTGGCCTTCAACGAGCGTGATGTGGCGGTGGTGCAGGCGCGTGCGGCGGGGTTTGTCGAGCGGGTTTACGCACGCGCACCGGGGGATGTGCTCAAGGCGGGCGAGCCCTTGGCAGACGTGCTGATACCGGAATGGGCGGCGGCCCAGGAAGAATTTTGGCCCTGCGTCACAGCGGCGATAACGGCTTGATCGCCGCCGCCCGTCAACGCCTGCGCTTGAGCGGCATGCCGGCGGCGTTGATCAGCCGGATGGAGCGCAGTGGTCAGGTGCAGTCGGTGCTGACGGTCAGCAGTCCGCTGAGCGGTGCTCTGCAAACCTTGAGGTGCGCGAGGGCATGACCGTCGCTGCGGGGCAAACCCTGGCGCGGCTCAATGGCCTGGAACGAGTGTGGCTGCAGGTTGCGGTGCCTGAAGCTCAAGGTGCCGCGTTGCAGGTGGGGCAACCCGTGCAGAGCCGGTTTGTTGGTTTGCCCGGCCAGGTGGTCAACGGCACCGTCAGCGCGATCCTGCCGGCCACCGCGATGGACAGCCGTACGGTGCAGGTGCGCGTCGAACTGCCCAACCCGAATGGCAACTTGCGCCCGGGCATGACCGCCCAGGTGCGCCTGGCGCAATCCAGCGGGCAACCGGTGTTGCAGGTGCCCAGTGAGGCGCTGATCCGCACCGGCAAGCGTGTGTTGGTGATGTTGGCCGAGGAGGGCGGCCATTACCGTCCGGTGGAAGTCCAGGCCGGGGCCGAAAACCAGGAGCAGACCGTCATTCTCAGCGGCCTGCAGGAAGGCCAGCAGGTGGTCGCATCAGGCCAGTTCCTGCTCGACTCCGAAGCCAGCCTCAAAGGCGTAACCGCCGCCGAAGCGGCGATGAACATGCAGCCGGGAGCCCAGCCATGATCGCCTTTTTGATTCGCTGGTCGGTGGCCAACCGCTTCCTGGTACTGCTGGCTACGTTGTTCGTCACGGCGTGGGGCGTTTGGGCCGTGCAGAACACACCGGTCGACGCATTGCCGGACCTCTCGGATGTGCAAGTGATCATCCGCACGCCGTACCCGGGCCAGGCGCCGCAGATCGTGGAAAACCAGGTCACCTACCCAATGACCACCACCATGCTCTCGGTGCCGGGGGCGAAGACCGTGCGTGGTTTCTCCTTCTTCGGGGACAGCTACGTCTACGTGCTGTTCGATGAAGGCACCGACCTGTATTGGGCGCGTTCGCGCGTGCTGGAATACCTCAGCCAATTGCAGGCGCGGCTGCCTGCGTCGGCCAAACCGGCACTGGGCCCGGACGCTACCGGGGTGGGTTGGATCTACCAGTACGCGCTGGTGGACCGTAGCGGCCAGCACGACCTGGCGCAATTGCGCGCGCTGCAGGACTGGTTTCTCAAGTTCGAACTCAAGACCCTGCCCAATGTGGCAGAAGTCGCCACCATTGGCGGTCAGGTCAAGCAATACCAGGTGCAACTCGACCCGTTGGCGCTGGCCAGTCGCGGCATCACCCAGGCGCAGGTCAAGGAGGCAATCGCCAAGGCCAATCAGGAAACCGGTGGCTCGGTGCTGAATATGGGCGAGTCCGAGTACATGGTGCGTGCGTCCGGCTACCTGCAAAGCCTCAGCGATTTTCGTGCGATTCCCCTGCGCCTCGACGCTAACAACGTGCCGGTCACCCTCGGCGATGTGGCAACCCTTCAGTTGGGCCCAGACCTGCGCCGAGGCATCAGTGAACTGGACGGCGAGGGCGAGGCAGTGGGCGGCGTGGTGATCCTGCGCAGCGGCAAGAATGCTCGCGAAGCCATCGCCGCAGTCAAGACCAGGCTTGAGCAACTGAAAAGCAGCCTGCCGCCGGGCGTAGAGATCGTCACCACCTACGACCGCAGCAAGCTGATCGACCGTGCCGTGGACAACCTCAGCCACAAACTGCTGGAAGAGTTCCTGGTAGTGGCGCTGGTGTGCGGGATTTTCCTGTGGCATTTGCGCTCGTCACTGGTCGCCATTATCTCGTTGCCAGTGGGGGTGCTGATCGCGTTTATCGTCATGCGTTTCCAAGGGATCAACGCCAACATCATGTCCCTGGGCGGTATCGCGATTGCCATTGGCGCGATGGTGGATGCGGCGGTGGTGATGATCGAAAACGCGCACAAGAAGATCGAAGCCTGGCATCACGCCAATTCCGGTCGTGAATTGAAAGGCGACGAGCACTGGAAGGTCATGACCGATGCAGCGGTCGAGGTAGGGCCGGCGTTGTTTTTCTGCCTGCTGATCATCACCTTGTCGTTTATTCCGGTGTTTACCTTGCAGGCCCAGGAAGGCCGGCTCTTTGGCCCGCTGGCCTACACCAAGACCTACGCCATGGCGGCAGCGGCCGGGTTGTCGGTGACCTTGATCCCGGTGCTGATGGGCTACTGGATTCGCGGGCGGATTCCCGATGAACAACGCAACCCGCTCAATCGCGGCCTGATCAAGCTCTATCAACCGGCGCTGGACGCCGTGCTGCGCTGGCCACGCATGACGTTGTTGGTGGCGCTGCTGATGGTCGCCAGCGCGCTGTGGCCATTGTCGAAGCTGGGCGGCGAGTTCCTGCCGCCGCTGGACGAAGGCGACTTGCTCTACATGCCTTCGGCGCTGCCGGGTTTGTCGACGCAAACCGCCGGCGAGTTGCTGCAGCGCACCGACCGCTTGATCAAGACCGTGCCCGAAGTCGCCCATGTTTTTGGCAAGGCTGGCCGTGCGGAAACAGCGACCGACCCAGCCCCGCTGGAAATGTTCGAGACCACCATCGAGTTCAAGCCCAGGGACCAATGGCGTCCCGGTATGACCCCGGACAAACTGGTGAAGGAACTGGACCGAGTGGTGCAGGTACCCGGCCTGACCAATATCTGGATTCCGCCGATTCGCAACCGTATCGACATGCTCGCCACCGGGGTCAAGAGCCCGATTGGCGTGAAGGTCGCCGGCACCAGCCTGATGCAGATCGACGTGGTCACCCAGGCCGTGGAAAAGGTCGCCAAGGGCGTGCCCGGTGTCAGCTCGGCGCTGGCCGAACGCCTGACCGGTGGGCGCTATATCGACGTTGACATCGACCGTGCGGCGGCTGCGCGTTATGGGTTGAATATCGCCGATGTGCAGGCGGTGGTGTCCGGTGCCATCGGCGGCGAAACCATCGGCGAAACCGTGGAAGGCCTGGCGCGGTTCCCCATCAGTCTGCGTTACCCGAAAGAGTGGCGTGACTCAGTGACGGCGCTGGGCGCCTTGCCGATCTATACGCCAGCGGGCAGCCAGATCACCTTGGGCACGGTCGCCCGAATCAAAATCAGCGACGGCCCGCCGATGCTCAAAAGCGAAAACGCACGACCCTCTGGCTGGGTGTATATCGACGTCCGCGACCGCGACCTGGCCTCGGTGGTCAAGGACCTGCGTGCAGCGATCGACCAGCAGGTGCATTTGCAGCCGGGCATGAGCCTCAGCTATTCGGGCCAGTTCGAGTTCCTGGAACGGGCCAATGAACGCCTGAAGCTGGTGGTGCCAGCGACGCTGCTGATCATCTTTGTGCTGCTGTACCTGACCTTTCGCCGTGTGGACGAAGCGCTGCTGATCCTCGCGACCTTGCCGTTCGCACTGACGGGCGGGGTGTGGTTGCTTTACTGGCTGGGCTTCAACCTGTCGGTGGCCACTGGCGTGGGCTTTATCGCGTTGGCGGGGGTGTCGGCGGAGTTCGGCGTGATCATGTTGCTCTACCTGAAAAACGCCTGGACCGAGCGAGAGGACGGTGACCTGCTGGCGGCGATCACCGAAGGTGCGGTGATGCGAGTACGGCCCAAGGCAATGACCGTGGCGGTGATCATCGCCGGGTTGCTGCCGATTCTGTTGGGGGGCGGTACGGGCAGTGAAGTGATGAGCCGCATCGCCGCGCCGATGATCGGCGGGATGCTCACTGCGCCGTTGCTGTCGCTGTTCGTGATCCCGGCGGCGTACCGCCTGATGCGCCGCTGATAGCCCTGAACACGGTGCTTGTAGTGAGCGGGCTTGTCCCGCGCTGGGGGCGCAGCCGCCCTAATAAGGACGCCGCGGTGTTTCAGATAGACCGAGGTGCCTGGGTTTAGGGCGGCTGCGCCCCCAGCGCGGGACAAGCCCGCTCACTACAGGGCAAGGATCGGTATCAGTCGTCGAACCCGACCTGCTCGTGAATCTCATCCACCTTCAACTCCAACCGATATGCCACCGCAATAAACAACGCCTGGCACAGGCACAAGGTGGCGCTCAACGAGCGGAAGGCAAACGACGACCCTTCATTCACCAACAACACCGCGTTCGCCCGCTTGGTCAGGGGCGACAGGTTGCTGTCGGTGATGATCAAGGTCTTGGCCTGGTGATGCTGCGCGATACGCAGGCAATGCTGGGTCTCTTTGCCGTAGGGCGTGAAGCTGATGGCGATGACCAGGTCATTGGCGCGCACGCTGCGCATCTGCTCGCGGTAGCTGCCGCCCAGGCCGGAGATCAAGTGGATGCGCTTGTTGGTGTGCTGCAGGTTGTAGACCAGGTAGTCGGCCACCGCGAAGGAGCGGCGTACGCCGACCACGTAGATGTTGTCGGCATTCACCACCAGGTCCACGGCTTTCTCGAAGGCCACGTCGTCCAGTTCCAGCCCCAGGCGCTCGATGCCAGACAAGGTGGCATTTACGCACTCGCGCGCCAGGTCGCCGCCGCTGGCCTTCTGCGACTTGTTGGCGATCATGCTGCGGATGCGTTGCTGGTAGTTCTGCACCGGCGTGGTCTTGTGGGTATACGCCTCACGAAACAGCGCCTGCATCTCACTGAACCCGCTGAAGCCAAAGCGTTGGGAGAACCGCACGATCGCCGAGGGTGCACTTCGCATTCGCGCGCGATGTCACTGATGCGATCGACCATGATGCGGTCGCTCTGTTGGCTCATATAACTGGCGATGCGCTTGAGCTGGCGCGGCAGGCTCTCGTATTCGTCGGTGATCAGCTGCAACAGGCGCTCGGCATTGACCGGAGGGCTGGCGACGGTGTCTTCCAGGGTGGTCTCGGGATCGGTGCTGGACATGGGCAATCCTTCTGGCTTGTTCTTCTGATGCGCTGATGGGTGGCGCAAGTCTACAGGGTAGGCGCAAAAAATACCCCGGCATCACGGCCCGCGTGGCTTGCTGAAACGATGCACGGCGGCTGGCGTGCCCCTATGCTGGCGTATTGGAAAAATATTCCACTAAAAATAATTATGGAATAAATATTGATTGCCGTCGCCGGACGTTCTAGTCTGCACCCACCAAGAGCGTTTGCCGTCGCCACGGCGGTGCAACGCAGGCTGATAAAAATAACAGGAGCCAGCATGGGCCAGACTCGTTTTGCCAGTGGGCGTCAATTGGATCTGATTTGCCTCGGGCGCCTGGGCGTCGACCTCTATGCGCAGCAAGTGGGTGCGCGGCTTGAGGACGTGTCCAGCTTCGCCAAGTACCTCGGCGGTTCTTCCGCCAATATCGCGTTCGGCACCGCACGGCTTGGGCTCAAGTCGGCGATGTTGAGCCGGGTAGGGGACGACCACATGGGTCGTTTCCTGGTGGAGTCCCTGGCCCGTGAAGGCTGCGATGTCAGCGGCATCAAGGTCGACCCGGAGCGCCTCACCGCACTGGTGCTGCTGGGCCTCAAGGACCGCGAAACCTTCCCGCTGGTGTTCTACCGCGAAAACTGCGCCGACATGGCCCTGCGCGCCGAAGACATCAACGAAGCCTTTATTGCCTCCAGCAAGGCCCTGCTGATTACCGGCACGCATTTCTCCACCGACAGCGTGTACAAGGCCAGCATCCAGGCGCTGGATTACGCAGCCAAGCACAATGTGAAACGCGTGCTCGATATCGACTACCGCCCGGTGCTGTGGGGCCTGGCGGGCAAGGCCGACGGTGAAACCCGGTTTGTCGCCGACCAGAACGTAAGCGCGCATGTGCAGAAGATCCTGCCGCGCTTCGACTTGATCGTTGGCACCGAAGAAGAATTCCTGATCGCGGGCGGCAGCGAAGATTTGCTCACTGCCTTGCGCAACGTGCGCGAACTGACCCCGGCAACCCTGGTGGTCAAGCTCGGCCCACAGGGCTGTACGGTGATCCACGGCGCCATCCCCGCGCGGCTGGAAGACGGTGCGATCTATCCCGGCGTACGCGTTGAAGTGCTCAACGTACTGGGGGCAGGCGATGCCTTTATGTCGGGCTTCCTCAGTGGCTGGATCAACGACGCCAGCGACGAACGCTGCAGCCAGTTGGCCAACGCCTGCGGTGGCTTGGTGGTCTCACGCCACGCCTGCGCCCCGGCCATGCCGACGCCGGCTGAACTGGAATACCTGTTCAACAGCCCGGTGCCGATCACCCGGCCAGACCAGGACGTGACCCTGCAACGCCTGCACCGCGTGTCGGTGCCGCGCAAGCAGTGGAAGCAACTGTTCATCTTTGCGTTCGACCATCGCTGGCAACTGGTGGACCTGGCGCAACGCGGCGGCCAGGACACCACACGTATCAGCGCGGCCAAACAGTTGTTTATCCAGGCCGTCGAGCGGGTAGAGAAAAAACTCGCCGAGCAGGGTGTCGCCGCCGATGTGGGCTTGCTGGCCGACCAGCGCTTCGGCCAGGACGCCCTCAACGCTGCCAGCGGTCGTGGCTGGTGGATCGCCCGTCCGGTAGAGGTGCAGAACTCGCGCCCGTTGGCGTTCGAACACGGCCGCTCGATTGGCAGCAACCTGATCGCCTGGCCGCAGGAGCAGATCATCAAGTGCCTGGTGCAATTCCACCCGGACGATGAACCCCTGCTGCGCCTGGAACAGGAAGCCCAGCTCAAGGCGGTGTACGAGGCCTCCCTGGTCAGCGGCCATGAGCTGCTGCTGGAAGTCATCCCGCCCAAGGATCACCCGTCCACTTACCCGGACGTGCTGTACCGCAGCCTCAAGCGCTTGTACAACCTGGGCATCTACCCCGCGTGGTGGAAGATCGAGGCGCAGTCGGCCGAAGATTGGAAAAAGCTGGATGAATTGATCCAGGAACGCGACCCGTACTGCCGTGGCGTGGTGTTGTTGGGCTTGAATGCGACAGCTGAGTTTCTCGCCGATGGCTTCCAGCAAGCCAGCCAGAGCACTACCTGCCGCGGGTTTGCCGTGGGCCGCACGATCTTCCAGGAGCCAAGCCGTGCGTGGCTGGCGGGGAGATTGATGATGAGACGTTGATTCAGCAGGTGCAGGCGACCTTTGAACAGCTGATCAATGCCTGGCGCAGTGCCCGGTCTTAAGCGCCATTCTCAACTTGAAATGCAATCAAATGTGGGAGCAGGCAAACCAGCTCCCACATAAAGCAGATCTCATGCAACTTTGAAAAACAATAAAAGGTGCAGCCATGCCCGCAATCCGAATTGGCATCAACCCGATTTCCTGGAGCAACGACGACCTGCCGGCCTTGGGGGTGAAACACCCCTGAGCACCGCCCTCAGCGAAGGCAAGGAAATCGGCTACGAAGGCTTCGAACTCAACGGCAAGTTTCCCAAGGACGCCAAGGGCGTCGGCGACGTACTACGGCCCTACGACCTGGCGCTGGTCTCCGGCTGGTACTCCAGCCGCCTGGCACGCCGTTCGGTGGCCGAAGAAATCGAGGCGATCGCCGGCCATGTTGAGCTGCTCAAACAAAACGGCGCCACGGTACTGGTGTACGGCGAAGTCGCCGACTCCATCCAGGGCTCGCGTATTCGCTTGATCGAACGCCCACGGTTCCACAGCGAGCAGGCTTGGCAGGAGTACGCCGACAAACTCACTGAGCTGGCGCGATTCACCCTGTCCCAGGGCGTGCGCCTGGCGTACCACCACCACATGGGTGCCTACGTCGAATCCCCTGAAGACATCGACCAGTTGATGCAGCGCACCGGGCCGGAAGTCGGCCTGCTGTTCGACTCGGGCCATTGCTACATGGGGGCGGCGATCCGCTAGAAGTGCTGAACAAACACATCGACCGCGTCTGCCACGTGCACTTCAAGGATGTGCGCAAGCCGGTGGTACAGCTGGCACGCAACCAGATGTGGAGCTTTCCGGATTGCATCGTCAATGGCACCTTCACCGTGCCCGGCGATGGCGACATCAATTTTGCCGAACTGCTCGACGTGTTGCTGGCCGCGAAATACGAAGGCTGGCTGGTGGTTGAAGCCGAACAGGACCCAGCCGTTGCGCCGAGCTACGTGTATGCGAAAAAGGGCTACGACACGCTGCGTGCGCTGCTCACCGAGAGGACCCAATCATGAGCCTGCTGGTCAAGAGCAACAAACGCGGGCAAACCATGGTCGCCTTGGAAGATGGGCGGTTGGAGTACGTAGGTTTTAAGGCCTACCGCTTGAGCCTGGGTGAAACCCTGCCGGTCAACGCCGCTGACAAGGAACTGTGCCTGGTGCTGCTCAGCGGCCGGGTGAACATTGAAGGGGAGGGCTTCAACTGGCAGAACCTGGGTGATCGCCAGTCGGTATTCGAAGACAAATCCCCCTTTGCTGCCTACCTCCCACCGGGCACCACGGCACAAGTCACCGCCCTGAGCGATGTACAGATTGCTGTGTGCGCCGCGCCCGGTGCCGCAGGTTTCGAGCCACGCTTGATCCGCCCGGAACACTGCAAGCGCAGCGTGCGCGGCAAAGGCGCCAACACCCGCTACGTGTGCGACATTCTGCCGGACACCGAGCCGGCTCATTCGCTGCTGGTGGTGGAAGTGCGTACGCCGTCCGGGCATTCGTCCAGCTACCCGCCGCACAAGCACGACACCGACGACTTGCCGCACCAGAGCTTCCTTGAAGAAACCTATTACCACCAGATCAACCCGCCCCAGGGCTTCGTGTTCCAGCGCGTGTACACCGATGATCGCAGCATCGATCAGGCCATGGCCGTGGAAAACAGCGACCTGGTAGTGGTGCCCAAGGGGTATCACCCGGTCAGCGTGCCGTACGGCTACGAGTCCTATTATTTGAACGTGATGGCCGGCCCCAAGCGTGCCTGGCACTTCCACAACGACCCGCAGCACAGCTGGCTACTGGACCTTTAAGGGGCGCGACATGACCACAACCCGACTGACCATGGCCCAGGCCCTGGTGAAGTTCCTGGATAACCAATACATCGAAGTCGATGGCGTGCAGAGCAAGTTCGTCGCCGGCGTGTTCACCATTTTGGCCACGGCAACGTGCTGGGCCTGGGCCAGGCGCTGGAGCAAGACAGCGGCGACCTGGTGGTGCACCAGGGCCGTAACGAGCAGGGCATGGCCCACGCGGCCATCGGTTTTGCCAAGCAACACCTGCGTCGCAAGATCTACGCGTGCACGGCGTCCGTCGGCCCCGGCGCCGCCAATATGCTGACCGCCGCTGCCACCGCCACCGCCAACCGCATTCCGCTGTTGCTGTTGCCCGGTGATGTGTACGCCAGCCGCCAGCCTGATCCAGTGCTGCAACAGATCGAACAGTTCCACGACCTGAGCATCAGCACTAACGATGCGTTCCGTTCGGTCAGCAAATACTGGGACCGCATCAACCGCCCCGAGCAGTTGATGAGCGCCGCGATCCACGCCATGCGCGTGCTCACTGACCCGGCGGAAACCGGCGCTGTGACGCTGGCGTTGCCTCAGGATGTGCAGGCCGAAGCCTGGGATTACCCGGATTATTTCCTGCAAAAACGTGTGCACCGTATCGACCGTCGCCCGGCCACCCCGGCAATGATCGGCGATGCACTGGCTGCATTCCGAGGCAAGCGCAAGCCGCTGATCATCTGCGGTGGCGGGGTGAAGTACTCCGGCGCAAATGCTGCATTGCAGGCCTTTGCCGAACGTTTTGATATTCCTTTCGCCGAAACCCAAGCGGGCAAGAGCGCCGTGGTTTCCAGCCATCCGCTGAACCTGGGTGGCATTGGTGAAACCGGCTGTCTGGCAGCCAACCTGTTGGCGCCAGAAGCTGACTTGATCATCGGCATCGGCACCCGTTACACCGACTTCACCACCTCGTCCAAGTCGCTGTTCAAGCACCCGGACGTTAAGTTTCTCAACCTCAATATCAGCGCTGCCGACGTGTTGAAACTCGACGCTGTGCAAGTATTGGCTGATGCCCAAGTGGCGCTGGACGCGCTGGCCGATGCCTTGGGCGATTACCGCTCCGGCTGGGGCGAGCAGGTCCAGGATGCCAAGGCGCAGTTGGACGCCGAAGTGGACCGTGTGCATCAGGTCGAATATTCGGGCGACGGTTTCGTGCCCGAGGTCGACGACCTTCTGGACCGTGCCGTCCTGCGCGAATTTATCGAGCTGACCGGCTCCTGCCTCACCCAAAGCCGCGTGCTTGGCGTACTAAACGAAACCCTGGCCGACGACGCGATCATCGTCGCCGCTGCCGGCAGCCTGCCTGGTGATCTGCAACGCGCCTGGCGCAGCAAGGGCGTGAACACCTACCACGTCGAATACGGTTATTCGTGCATGGGCTACGAGATCAATGCCGCGCTGGGCGTGAAACTCGCCGAGCCGACCAAGGAGGTCTACGCCCTGGTCGGCGACGGCTCCTACATGATGCTGCACTCAGAACTCGCCACCTCGATCCAGGAGCGGCGCAAGATCAACGTGGTGCTGCTGGACAACATGGCCTTCGGTTGCATCAACAACCTGCAGATCGGCAATGGCATGGACAGCTTCGGCACCGAGTTCCGCTACCGCAACCCCGAAAGCGGCAAGCTCGACGGCGGGCTGGTCCCGGTGGACTTCGCCATGAGCGCGGCGGCCTATGGCTGCAAGACCTACAAGGTCAGCACCGTTGAGCAGTTGGAAGCGGCGCTGGCGGATGCACGTACCCAAACGGTTTCAACGCTGATCGATATCAAGGTGCTGCCCAAGACCATGATCCACGGCTACCTGTCGTGGTGGCGTGTGGGCGTGGCACAGGTATCGACCAGCGAGCGCACGAATGCCGCTGCAAAAAACTCAATGAACACCTGGCGAAGGCCCGGCAGTACTAATAACAAGAGGAGTTTTGTATGTCTTTGAAGCTTGGAATCATCGGTACTGGCGCTATCGGCCGGGACCATATCCGTCGTTGCAGCCAGACGTTGCTCAATAGCCAGGTCGTTGCCGTAACAGACATCAACCTTGAGCAAGCCGCGAAGGTGGTTGCTGATTTGAACATCAGCGCCGAGGTGTATTCAGACGGTCATGCGCTGATCAATTCACCGGAGGTCGAAGCGGTGCTCGTGACCTCCTGGGGGCCGAGCCACGAAGAGTTCGTGCTCGCCGCCATCGCCGCCGGCAAACCGGTGTTCTGCGAAAAACCCTTGGCCGTCACTGCCGAAGGCTGCCGCAAGATCGTCGACGCCGAAGTGGCCTACGGCAAGCGACTGGTGCAAGTGGGCTTCATGCGTCCCTACGATGAAGGCTATCGCGCACTAAAGGCCGTGATCGACAGCGGCCAGATCGGCGAGCCGCTGATGCTGCATTGCGCGCACCGCAACCCGACGGTGGGCGAGAACTACAAGACCGACATGGCGATCACCGACACGCTGATCCATGAGCTGGATGTGTTGCGTTGGCTGCTCAACGACGACTACGTGTCGGTGCAAGTGGTGTTCCCGCGCAAATCGAGCAAGGCCCTGGCCCACCTGCGTGACCCGCAGATCGTGCTGCTGGAAACCGCCAAGGGCACGCGCATCGACGTGGAAGTATTTGTGAACTGCCAGTACGGCTACGACATCCAGTGCGAAGTGGTGGGGAGACCGGTATTGCCAAGCTGCCGGAACCTTCGCAAGTGCAACTGCGCAGTGGTGCCAAGTTGTCGAATGCAATCCTGATGGACTGGAAAGACCGTTTTATCGGCGCCTATGACGTGGAGCTGCAGGCGTTCATCGACAGTGTGCGGGCGGGGCAGGTCGGTGGGCCTTCGGCGTGGGATGGGTTTGCGGCGGCCGTTGCAGCGGATGCGTGTATCGAGGCGCAAGGCAGTGAGCAGATTGTGAAGGTGAGCTTGCCGGATCGTCCGCGCTTTTACGGCTGATCCAATCCCACAGGTGGAATGCAGTTAAAAATGTGGGAGCGGGCTTGCTCGCGAATTGGGGAGTGTCAGTCAGCATATTTGTAACTGATGTACCGCTTTCGCGAGCAAGCCCGCTCCCACATATAGATTGGGTTTCCACTTCTAGAAGGAGTGAAATCATGCGAATCGGACTAGTCGGCTACGGCCACGGAGGGCGCTTCTTTCATGCGCCGCTGATTGCAACTTTGGCCGGCGCCACGTTTGTCGGCGTTGTCACACGCTCAGCCGAACGCCGCCGGCAACTGAACACCGACCATCCAGGAGTGGAGGCGTTTGACTCCATCGGCCAGATCGTCGAAGCCGGCGTCGACGCGCTGGTCATCTCCACCACCCTCAAAGGCCGCCCGGCCCTGGTGCTGGAAGCTATCGAACACGGTGTTACCGTGGTCAGCGACAAACCCTTGCCGCCAATGCCGAACAGGCCCAGGCGCTGATCACCGCCGCTGAACGCCAGGGCACCGCTCTGAGCGTCTACCAGAACCGGCGTTGGGACTCGGATTACCTGACCCTGCGCAAACTCATCGACGCCGGCGCGCTGGGCACCGTCACCCGTTTCGAATCCCGTGTGGAACGCTACACGCCAGAGGCGGTAGGCAATGCCAGTGGCGGTGGTTGGCTGCGGGACTTGGGCAGCCACCTGGTGGACCAGGCGTTGCAACTGTTCGGCCCGGTGGACCGGGTGTTTGCGCAATTGCAGTTCAGCCCCGAGTTTCCTGCCCTCGACCATGGCTTCTTCGTCTCTTTAACCCATTCCAACGGCGTGATTTCCCACCTGTGGGGCAGCGCATTGCAAAACAGCCAGGCGCCGCGTTTTCGCGTCAATGGCACTTCGGGTTGCTACACCGTCGATGGCCTGGACGGCCAGGAAGGCGCATTGATCGCCGGCAAATCGCCGAAAACCGAAGGTGAACACTGGGGCGCCGAAGAGCACCGACGCTGGGGCTGGTTTGAACAAGGCTCGGAACGTGAGCGGGTGCCGTCGGAGAAGGGCTGCTGGACGCAGTTCTACCGCCAGTTGCAAAACGCCGTGCACGGGCAGGGACCGCTGCCGGTAGACGCCTATGATGCGTTGGAAACCACCCGTATATTGGACGCCGCACGCCTCAGCGCCGAGCGCCAGCAGGTGGTTTCAACAAAAATAGAATAAAATTCTAAAACAGGTTGATATGGAAATTATTTTCTAATAAAGTCTTTTCCAGGTTGCAATAAAGTACGTTCGGGCTCGACCCGCACGACTCAAACAAAAACAAGATCAAAAACAACCAGGTACCGTCAGATGAAAATCTTTAACGCTGTACTGCGAGTTTTACGCCCCACCTCAGCGCCCCGCGATCTGCCCCGCGCCCGGCCGTTCTATTTCTCTTTCCTCAATGTGCTGTGCGTCGAAAACAAAGGCGCGCTGGTCTGCTGCATTCCCGGCGCCCCCATTGTTCGACTGCCGAATTCGCAAGGCCCGCTCTGATCAACGCAACGTCCAACAAAACCAACAAGAAAGTGGAGACAGACCGTTCATGAAGACCCCGATCCGTTTTACCGCGCTGGCCTTGTCCATGCTTCTGGCCAGCGGTGTTGCCTCGGCTGCCGATCTCAAGATAGGCGTGAGCATGTCCGCCTTCGATGACACCTTCCTCACCTACCTGCGTGAAGACATGGACAAGCAAGCCAAGTCCTATCCAAAGGGTGACGGCGTGCAGCTGCAGTTCGAAGACGCCCGCGCCGATGTGGTCAAGCAGCTCAGCCAGGTTGAAAACTTCATCAGCCAGAAAGTCGACGCCATTATCGTCAACCCGGTGGACACCGCTTCGACCGCGAACATCATCAAGGCCGCCACTGCGGCGAAAATCCCGTTGGTGTTCGTCAACCGTCGCCCTGACAGCCCCACATTGGCCCCAGGCGTAGCGGCTGTGACCTCCGACGACGTCGAAGCGGGCAAGCTGCAGATGCAGTACATCGCCGAGAAGCTCGGTGGCAAGGGCAGCATTGTGATCCTGCTGGGTGACCTGGCGAACAACTCCACCACCAACCGCACCAAAGGTGTGAAGGAAGTCTTGACCAAGTACCCAGGGATCAAGGTTGAACAGGAGCAGACCGGGATCTGGCTGCGTGACAAGGGCATGACCCTGGTTAACGACTGGCTGACCCAGGGGCGCGACTTCCAGGCGGTGCTGTCGAACAACGACGAGATGGCGATCGGTGCCGCGATGGCCTTGAAATCGGCAGGCAAGAAAGGCGTGCTGATCGCTGGTGTCGACGGCACACCGGATGGCCTGAACGCGATCACCAAGGGTGACATGACCGTGTCGGCGTTCCAGGACGCCAAGGGCCAGGCGGACAAATCGGTCGAGACCGCGCGCAAGATGGCCAAGAACGAGCCTATCGAGCAGAACGTGGTGATCCCGTTCCAACTGATCACCCCGGAAAACGTCAAAGACTTCAAATAGCCTGACATAACAACAATAAGCCGGCAGGGCGGTCACGGCCGCCCTGCAGATGGAGTACCTCCCTATGCTTGCGCAAGCCACTGTCTCCCAGCCTCCTGGCATCCAGCCCGCATTGCTGGAAGAACCCTACCTGCTGGAAATCGTCAATATCAGCAAAGGCTTTCCCGGCGTTGTGGCCCTGGCCGATGTGCAACTGCGGGTACGCCCCGGCACGGTACTGGCGCTGATGGGCGAGAACGGTGCGGGCAAGTCGACGTTGATGAAGATCATCGCTGGCATCTACCAGCCTGACGCCGGGGAAATTCGCCTGCGCGGCAAGCCGATTGTGTTTGAAACGCCCCTGGCGGCCCAGAAGGCCGGGATCGCGATGATCCACCAGGAACTCAACCTGATGCCGCACATGAGCATCGCCGAGAACATCTGGATCGGCCGCGAGCAGCTCAACAGCCTGCACATGGTCAACCACCGCGAGATGCACCGCTGCACTGCCGAACTGTTGGCACGCCTGCGCATCAACCTGGACCCCGAGGAGCACGTGGGCAACCTGAGCATCGCCGAGCGGCAGATGGTCGAGATTGCCAAGGCCGTGTCCTACGACTCCGACATCCTGATCATGGATGAACCCACCTCAGCCATCACCGACAAGGAAGTGGCGCACCTGTTTTCGATCATTGCCGACCTGAAATCCCAGGGCAAAGGCATCGTCTACATCACCCACAAAATGAACGAAGTATTCGCCATCGCCGATGAAGTGGCGGTGTTCCGCGATGGTCACTACATCGGCCTGCAACGCGCCGACAGCATGAACAGCGACAGCCTGATCTCGATGATGGTGGGTCGTGAGCTAAGCCAGTTGTTCCCGGTGCGCGAGACGCCTATCGGTAACCTGCTGCTGTCGGTGCGCAACCTGACCCTGGATGGCGTGTTCAAGGACGTCTCTTTCGACCTGCATGCCGGTGAGATCCTGGGCATCGCCGGGCTGATGGGCTCGGGCCGTACCAACGTGGCGGAAACCATTTTCGGTATCACCCCCAGCAGCAGCGGCCAGATCAGCCTTGATGGCAAGGCGGTGCGCATTACCGACCCGCACATGGCCATCGAGAAAGGTTTTGCGCTGTTGACCGAGGACCGCAAGCTCAGCGGCCTGTTCCCGTGCCTGTCGGTGTTGGAAAACATGGAAATGGCCGTGCTGCCGCATTACACCGGCAACGGTTTTATCCAGCAGAAAGCCCTGCGCGCACTGTGCGAGGACATGTGCAAGAAACTGCGGGTGAAAACCCCGTCCCTTGAGCAGTGCATCGACACCTTGTCCGGCGGCAACCAACAGAAGGCCCTGCTGGCACGCTGGCTGATGACCAACCCACGGCTGCTGATTCTCGACGAGCCCACCCGTGGCATCGACGTCGGTGCCAAGGCCGAGATTTATCGCTTGATCTCCTTCCTCGCCAGCGAAGGCATGGCGGTGATCATGATCTCCTCGGAGCTGCCTGAAGTGCTGGGCATGAGCGACCGCGTGATGGTGATGCACGAAGGCGAATTGATGGGCACCCTGGACCGTGATGAAGCGACCCAGGAAAAAGTCATGCAGTTGGCTTCCGGTATGACGGCAGTTCACTGACGCACAGAATAAAAAAGGTGATTGGCTATGAACGCAATAACGGATAACAAACCGGCTTTGGCGCCAACCAAAAGTCGTCGGCGCATGCCTACCGAGCTGAGCATCTTCCTGGTGCTGATCGGCATCGGCCTGGTGTTCGAGGTGTTTGGCTGGATCGTGCGTGACCAGAGCTTCCTGATGAACTCCCAGCGTCTGGTGCTGATGATCTTGCAGGTGTCGATCATCGGCCTGCTGGCCATCGGTGTGACCCAAGTAATCATCACCACCGGCATCGACT
This sequence comes from Pseudomonas poae, assembly GCA_004000515.1. Classification (GTDB taxonomy): domain Bacteria; phylum Pseudomonadota; class Gammaproteobacteria; order Pseudomonadales; family Pseudomonadaceae; genus Aquipseudomonas; species Aquipseudomonas cremoris. Next base: position 5,418,059 of record CP034537.1, on the reverse strand, counting down.
TGTCCTCGGGCTCGGTGTTGGCGTTGTCGGCGATGATTGCTGCGAGTTTGGCGCAGACTTCTGACTTTTCTCGGGCGGTGTTTCCGAGCCTCACCGACTTGCCGGTGTGGATTCCGGTAGCGATGGGGCTTGGGGTGGGGCTGCTGGCGGGGGCGATCAACGGCAGTATCATCGCGGTCACCGGGATCCCGCCGTTCATTGCAACCCTGGGCATGATGGTGTCGGCCCGTGGCCTGGCGCGTTACTACACCGAAGGCCAGCCGGTGAGCATGCTGTCGGACTCGTACACGGCCATCGGCCATGGGGCGATGCCGGTGATCATCTTCCTGGTGGTGGCGGTGATCTTCCATATCGCCCTGCGCTACACCAAGTACGGCAAGTACACCTACGCCATTGGCGGCAACATGCAAGCGGCGCGCACGTCGGGTATCAACGTCAAGCGCCACTTGATCATCGTCTACAGCATCGCAGGCCTCTTGGCAGGTTTGGCCGGCGTGGTGGCCTCGGCACGTGCCGCCACCGGCCAGGCCGGCATGGGCATGTCCTATGAGCTGGATGCGATTGCTGCGGCGGTGATCGGCGGTACCAGCCTGGCGGGTGGGGTGGGGCGTATCACCGGTACTGTGATTGGCGCGTTGATCCTCGGCGTGATGGCCAGCGGGTTTACCTTTGTCGGGGTGGATGCGTATATCCAGGACATCATCAAGGGGCTGATCATCGTGGTGGCGGTGGTGATCGATCAGTACCGTAACAAACGCAAGCTCAAGCGCTGAAACGAAAAGGGGCCATTCTGGCCCCTTTTTGTTTCACGGTGCCAAGGGCAGAAACCTACGCTCAGCCAACTCGCGGCTGATCTCTCCTCGATGCACATCCACCACGCTTTGCGGGCTCTCGGCTTTGCCAGCAGAGAGTAATAGCTCTCGCGACGTTGCTCCTTGGTTTTCAGATGCGCCACGGTGAAATCAAGCTTGGGTGTATCGGCGTTGGGGTAGTGAAAATGCGCATACCACAGTGGGAAGCCGCGTTTGTCGTTGACAGCATATTCCTGGATGAAGTCGCGGCGCGTGGCCAGGCGTGCTCCGAGGCTGGCGAGCTGTACCTGGCCCTGCTCCAGCAGGTACGTAAGGTGGCTGTCGGTGGGGGCAGGGCGAGACTGCGTTGGAGACGTAGCGCCTGCCCCTTGGCAGCCAACGTATCCCGCCGCGCTGCGTAGCTGTGTGGACAGCGTGCGGTCGCTGCTGATTTGTTGGGGCTCTGGTTGGGCGTCGATCGCTCGTGTCAGTTCGTCCGCAACTTGTCGGAACCGTGTCGCTTCGACGTCCAGGCTTTCCTGAAGCTCAATCGGATAGCGAGAAACCTTGGCATAGCCGCCCTGGCGCTTGAGGATAGGTTCGAGCTCTTGCAGCATTTTGCGGGCGTCGCCCTTGACCACATTGAGTGCCCGCGTAGCTGGCGGCGTTGACGGCAACGACGAGCGGCGTTCATCGCGCACCTCGTCCCAACGGTCTTCATGCTGGGAGTAAGTAGCCAGCAACTCGTGTTCCTGCTCGGTGCGCATCTCTACCACCTCAATGGGCAATGTGGTACCCGCCGCTTTCACTTCGCCGATCAGATAGCCGTGCTTGCGAGTCTTGATCACCTTTTTCTGTGGACGCCCCGTGGCCGTCAGTGGCCGCTTGGACGGGCGTTTAACCGTGTCTGCCTGGGGTTTGATTTCCGCTGCCAGCTGTTCAACCACATCTTGGTACAGTGACTCCACCAGGGCTTGGGTACGCTCGAACCAGCTCATTTCCAGGCGGTCCGCATGCACCCAGGCCAGGCCTCTTAAGGCATCCAATGCCTGTCCGTACTGTTGTAACAGGCTGTCGAGTACATTCATGCGGTCTGTGGCGGAAAGATTCAGGCTGTTGAGTTCACTGTGGGTGCGCACATGAGCTCGCAGAGGATCAAGTGCCAGGCCCATTTCATTGATAAAGCCTGCGCGCCAGGTTTTATGGCTTAAGTATTTGAAATTTTGCAGTTGCCCGTATTTGAGGGACAAGACGGTAACTTCATCCGTACGATTGTGGGTTAGGCGGCTATAGACTTCCTGTCCTGCGGGGCCGAGGTTGAACAGTTCCAGCAGATATCGGTCTTTGAGCTCCAGGGCCAGGATCTGACGTTCGTTGAGCTGAACGACGTCCTTGACGAACTGGGTATAGCGGGCAGGGTCGGCAAGCATGGCGGGCAACGCCTGGCCGAAGGGCAATGTGAGGTCGTGGTTTCTCGCGTATAGCACCTGGCGATCCATATCGGCGATCACCACAGATTTACGCGTGTTGTTCACGGCGTTTTCCAGGAGAACGGCGGCTGTGTCGGCGGACAAGCCGATGCCTAGCTCACTGCGCTCTTTGCGACTGTCGAGAAGTCGTTCGAATACCCGGGTTTGCTCCCAGAGTGCGGTATCGAAGTTCTGACGGGTAGTGGCCCGTGCGGCGTCACTGTATTTGGCGTCGGAGCCCGCCAGGTTCATGAGTCGTTCCGCTCCGTCGGCCTTGTCTTGCAGTGTTTGCTGTTGGCTCTTGATATCCACCATTCGACCTTCGCGTAGTTCACGTCGAGGGTGCAAAAATGCGCTCAGCTCATCCAGCAGGGTCTTTTGGCGCAAGGCTTTACGCTCGCGCTCGGCCGCAATGCGTTTGGGCGGCATGCCGCCGCGCAGGCGCAACCGGAGGTCAAGCGACCAATGGCCCTCACCATCCGACTGCAGGTAAGGGCCGAGCCGGTGGGTGTCCAAGGGGTCGACAATCACCACACCGCCTTCCGGCTCGAGGCGCACCTCATACCAGCGTCCTTCGATCAGTGCGTACCAATTGCGAAGGTGATTGAAGAGGCCACGGCGCGGGCCATTCAGGACCGGCTCGGTTAGCGTTTCCGGTTTTGGCGCTTGAAGTCGCCACAGGCGCGCTTGTTGGCTGGGGGTCAGTTGGTTGCGAGCGCTGGAAAAACTGAAGTCGAACACGGTGTCCGCCATTCCTGGCCCCTCGTTTTCAAGCAGCATCGGGCCTTGTTGCAATTGTGGTTCGGGCGATGGGGGCCACTGCTCCTGGCGGCGTCTTGGAAAGGGTGAGCGTAAAGCCTGCCTACGGGTGTTCTCAGGTACCGGCGAAGCAGCGGGTGCAGGGATTAGCTGGAATATCAACATGCCGACATTCAGCAGCAGGTCCACCAGCGCCAATTCCCGTACCGTAGGGTCTGAACTGTTGAGGGCCGGCAAGTCCTTGGTCACGGCGCTCATCAAACTCAGCAACCAGCCGGTGAGCATGAACGGTCCGCGCGCCAACGGCAGCAGCAGAGTGTTGAACAGCAGGCTTGCGCCCTCAAGGAATACCTTCCAGCGGCTTTCGGCGTTGGACACCGACTCGCGGTTTGCCTGATCCACCAGCGCACGCGCGTTGCAACCGTAGAGGTACTGCATCAATTGGCCGTTGGCCAGAAACTGCAGCAGCTCGTCGCTGGCGCCATCGTCGGCCAATACTGCCGGCTTTGGAATGTCGGGCACGTTGAACTCACTGCCCAAGCCAAACCGTACGTAGTGGGGTTCAAGGAAACCACCGTTGTCGTAGACCGGTCGCGCAGCATCGGACAGCCATGTCAACACACTGGCCTGCAACTCGCCTGGTGTGGCAATCGCCTCCAGCAACGCCTTACGGCTGGGAAACTGTTGCAGAGCGTCTGCGTACAGGGGCGGTAAAGAATGTGAATACCAGCCTGGCTGCCTTGAGACTCGATGATGTACATGTTGGCCACAACATCCACCGGGGCCTGGGGTCTACGGGCCAGCGCCAGGTGGCGGATGACGACGACCTGGCCATCGACTTGGCGCTGGCCGGTCGTCATCAATGCTGCAACATAGGCGGCGCCTTGGGCGGTAAAGCCTTGCTGCTGCTGCAGACTCAGCTCCAACGCCAGGAGGGGCAGGTGTGCCAAGGTTTGTGTCGCGAAGTCACGTTCTCGCCGACGGGCGGCCTCATTGTTCGCCAACAGTTGCGCCCTGAGTAGCTCAGGGTAGGTCTTGCCGATATCCACCTGGTGGATCAGTCCGCTGCCGCCAAGGATGTAGTCAGCGGTCAACCAGGCTGGTAAGGGTGCGCCCGTACGATGGGTAACGGTGAGCTGTCCGCGAGGCCGGCCTTGCAGGTTATTGATCGCCAGGTCCGTGAGGCTCATGTGCTTGTGCTCGACAAACCCGGCGCCCCCTGGGTAGCCCGCCGCAACACTGAACGTCAGTTGCAGGTCATCGGGTAGGAGCTGTAATTCTTTGGAGGGTTCCAGGCGCAGTTGATCACGCTTGAGTTGTTCCAGCAGGGCGGTGCTGCGCAGATGCGCCACTTGCGACCCTCGCTGCGTTTTTTGGCGCTGGCCAGTTGCAGGCTGTAGTGGCGATAACGGTCGCGGTCGCTGGATGATGCTCGTTCTAGCCACAACGGGGTTTGGCTATGCAACGTTTCGAGCACTGTGTAGGGCGGCGTTGCGCAGAGCCAACTGGCAGGGTCGGTGATATGGCGGTACACCGCCTCCAATGCGTCAAGGTGCAACTGGGCGGGCAGCTTGAGGTTCTTGAGTTGCTGCAGTTGTTGATTGAGGAGGATGGCCGCCTGGGCGTCGAACAGATTGCCGTCCGGCTCGTAGCGTTGCAGGGTCATGCGCTCGACCACGTCGTCCTGGGTGACGCGTCGAGCCCAAGCCTGCAGCGCGTTGTCTACATTCGTGTAGCGCACACACGTCCCTGCGGGCGGACAGAGCAGCACACGCGGTTGGCCTTGCTCCGAGCACACCAACAACAGTTCGGCGCCGAGCAGTGTGCGTGTCTGGGGGCCGGTCTTGAGGGTGGCGTGGGGATAATAGGCATGTACGGCTTCGGTGCCAAAGCGTGTCTTGCGCGTGTCGCGGTCCGGGCAGTCGATGAGTTGGGCGATCATCTGCCGCTCGTGCGGTGTGAGGTCTGGCTGGTTGATCGCGCTGATGTTGAGGGCGTCCATCAAGACGTCACTGAGCCAACGCCAGCGCGTGCTTGCCCAGTACTGCGCGAGGCTGTTTTGCAAGGCAACTGGCAGGGTCCACGCCAGGGACCGGATCTGGGTTTGGATGACCGACAGGTCTATTGCCTGGCCATCTGGAAGTGCCCAGTGAGTGGGTGGATGATCGGTCAGGTAGCAGGCGAGGCCGTCGCGGTCGCGAAAATCTGGCAGCGTACCGGTGGCCAGAAAGTCGAGTACCAGCGGCATCAATGGTTTCAGCGTCCAGCCTTTGGCGACTGGGGTGGCCAGTTGGGTTCGGCGCAGATCGGCGGACAGCGTCGGGTAGACCTTTGCAATCGATGTCGCGAGCAGTTGGCGGGCGGCCTGCGATAAGTCGGGCCGGGTTGCAAATGCGGCGCTGACGGCATTGGCCAGCGGTCTTGAGGGGGAGAGGGCGATCATGAAAACTCCTGGTTCCACTGCAAAATCGCAGAGGCCATCAGCTAATGCCCATTGCGTCGGCATGTGGCGTTATGTATTGCTGCCAGCGATATCAACCGTTTGTCTTCTATATAGCTCCACAACACTGAATTTCTTGCTATAAACGCACTCCGATGACCATTCGCCAAGCCCGTCCTGGTGCCTTTTGGGGTTATCTGGGAAAAAATGCCTGTCTTTTCAGTTGCTGCGCCCTCAAGTCGGCCTTAGACTGCCGCCCCTCGTAAATTGAGTGCCGGGTGGCGCTTGGAACGGATGGCGCCTTTCCGAGACCTGCAGAGGTCGGCCGGAACGCTCCCTTATTCGCCTTAATGCACGTATTTTTTATAGAGAAATCAATGACAAAGGAAAAGTTGCTGGCCATGCCGGCGGATGACTACATGAATGCCGAACAGCACGCTTTTTTCGAGCAGATGCTGCAAGACATGAAAGTGGAACACCACGAGCGCATTGAACAGAACCGTATCGCCATTGAAAGCCTGGACACCCCGGCAGACCCGGCTGACGCCGCTTCCGTGGAAGAAGAGCGCACCTGGCTGGTAAACGCCATCGATCGCGACCAGCGCATGCTGCCGCAGCTTGAGCGTGCACTGGACCGCATCAAGGAAGATTCCTTTGGCTGGTGTGATGACAGCGGCGAGCCTATTGGCCTCAAGCGCCTGCTGATCAGCCCCACCACCAAGTACTGCATCGAAGCGCAAGAGCGCCACGAGCAGATCGACAAGCATCAGCGCCAAGCCTGATGCGGTGAAGCTGGGGAGCCGTTTATACGGTTTCCCAGAGAAAGACCCGTTACGCCCTGTCTATTGATCTACTGCAAGCTCCCCCACTAAAGGCCCATGGATAATGGCCGTATAGTGGCGTTTAATGCAGCGACAATAATGACAAGCAGTGGGGTAACGAAGATGGCTGGAGACGGATCTCTGATGGGCGCAGCAGTACCGCCACAAACGGTGGTGCGCGGGTTGCCCGGCTGGCTGACGCCGCTTTTGCAGAGCACCGCCCTGGTGCTGGTGCTACTGGGCCTGGTGTTTGCCAGCTTGCCGTTATACCTCTGCCTGCCGCTGGCTTTGCTGGTGATCTGGCTACCTCGTCTTAAAAGTCACACGCCGGTTGTTGCGCCCTCGTCAGGCGCTGACGCCATTGGCGAGCTCACCCGTGACTTGTCCCGCACCACCAGCCATAACGCGCTGTCCGCTGCCGGCGTGGCCTATTCGGTCAAGCAACTGGCTGCCCGCTTGCAGTCGCAATTGAGCGCGGCCAAGCAGATTGTCAGCAGTGCAGAAGTGATGATTGGCACTGAAAAATCACTTCCCAACTCAGCCGCGAAGCCTTGGCCGCAGCCAGTCAGGCCCATCAACGCAGCACCGAAGGCCGTGAAGTGCTGGCCCAGTCGATCACGCAGATGCATCAACTCAGCCAGCGCGCTAATGCCAGCCGTGAGCTGATTGAGGCCTTGAGCCAGCGCAGTGAAGAAATCCAGCGGGTGACCTTGGTGATCCAGTCGATTGCCAGTCAGACCAACCTGTTGGCACTCAACGCGGCGATTGAAGCGGCGCGGGCCGGCGAGCATGGTCGCGGCTTTGCCGTGGTCGCCGATGAGGTGCGCGGGTTGGCGGGCCGCACGGCGACGGCCACCGATGAGGTCGGGGTGATGGTGGCGGATATCCAGCAACGTACTGCTCAGGTGGTCGAACAGATTCGTCAGCTCTCGGCGGACCTGCACACCGGCGTGGAGCAGGTGGAGCACGCCGGGGAGCAGTTGCAAAACATCGCCAGCCTGGCTGCAGATGTGGAGGGCCAAGTCAACGAGATCGCCCAGGGCACCGACACCAATCGCATCCAGCTCGACAGCTTGTTCCATGCCGTGGAGCAAATGCGCAGCGACCTGGCGATAAGCGACCAGCAAACCCGCCAACTGGCCGATGCCGCTGTACAGATGGAAGGGCAGGCCGAAACCATCAGCGAACGGTTGGCGGAAGTAGGGCTGGACGACTATCACCAGCGCGTCTACGACCTGGCCCGCGAAGGCGCTGGCCGGATCAGTGCCCAATTCGAGGCTGATATACAGCAGAACCGCATCAGCCTGGACGATCTGTTCGACCGCAGCTACACGCCGATCCCGAATACCCGCCCGAGCAAGTTTCACACGCGATTCGATGGTTACACCGACCAGGTGTTGCCGGCCATTCAGGAGGCGTTATTGCCCCGCCATGAAGGGCTGGTATTCGCTATCGCGTGCACGCCCCAAGGCTACGTGCCGACCCACAACAAGGCGTTTTCCCAGGCACTGACCGGCGATGTGCAGGTGGACGCGGTACAAAACCGTACCAAGCGCAAGTTTGAAGACCGTACCGGAATTCGCTGTGGCAGCCATCAGCAGGCCGTATTGCTGCAGACCTACACGCGCGATACCGGTGAGCTGATGCACGACTTGTCGGTGCCGATCATGGTTGGGGGCGGCATTGGGGTGGGCTGCGCCTGGGCTACAAACCCGAAGGGGCCTAAGGATTATTGCTGTTTATGCAATGGAGCTATTCCGTGGATAGCTTTTTCCTACTTGATGAAAGCCGTAGCATGGCCAACATTGTTAGCCAGCTAACTAATGCTGCGGAGAAGCTCCATGCAAAACAAAGTCGATGTCGCCGTGATGATTGGAAGTGGCGTACCGCAAACCTTGCGAGCGCTCGGCCAGAAGGCCTGCTGGGTGGTGCTGCTTAATGGTGAGCAGCGCGGTACCGCGTTTGCCAGCCGTGATGAGGCTGAAGAGTGCAGGGCTGCCTGGCAAGCGCTGTTACGCCTGGAGCAATCAGACAGCCTGCATTGAGTGGGGCTTAGTGCGGTTGATGCAGGCGCTGGTTCAACTCATCCACGGCAATCGCCCAGTCGGCATCTTCGCGTAGTTCTTCCTTGAGAAACTGCGCCTGTTGGGCGGACCAGAAGGGCGCATCGATCAGCTTCACGTCCTCAGGCAGCGGATGCGCGACGATAAAAGCGTCGATGGCTTCTGGGAGGAGTCCAGGCCCAGTTGTGCAAACAGGGTTTCGAGGGTGGGGATTGGCGCGTCCATATCGTTCTCCATGCAGGGTGGTCGTTATGCATGGGAGGATAGCGACGCGGCAGAGTTCGATTGGATCAGGAATTCAATGCTCCGGCGTCCACGGCGGTTTTCAGCGCCTGCGCAGCGTCTTTGCCGGCGACTGCTGCGGCATCGGCGGTTTTGAACCAGCGATCTTTTTCCACTTGGTGCGTGGTAACGGTTTTCAGCGGTGGCTTGGCCCGCATCACGATCACCGCCTGAAATTCACCGTCTACTTCTCTTACGCCGCCATGGATAAAAAAATTCGCCAATATCAAATTCCGTCACGTAGAGCCTTCCCTTGGAGATAACTGCACTGGTGAAACCTGGCCCGCAGGGCACACATTTCGGTGGACGGGCCAGTATGGCAGTTGTTGGGGCCTGCGGCGCAGTAAAGTCATGCAGGTGACGAAACGATTCCTCCGGGGTGCGCATGCAGGCGAGCTTCGAGTTTTTTTGCCAGTTCGCAAGCCTGGATATGGTCGGTGCGAAAGCCTTTGACGCGGCCGCTGAGCACTTCGCGAATGTGGAAAAAGTTTCTACCGGCAGGTACGACTTGGTAAAGAACCGAATCCAGGTACCCGTCGTAGCCGCGCAAGCGGTAGTATTGGGCCTCGTCCTGGCATGCTGAACGAGTGTGGGAGGACATGGCGTTGTAGGGGGTTGTTGCATAGCCTGCTCCTGTCGATCAATCCGGTTGACTCAACGGCTGCGTTTTGGGTGGTGTTGTTCCGCGTTGCTGTTTTAGTATTGTTGTCAGCCGCCGGTGCCTGGTTCCATGTTCAGGTGTGTGTTTTGTATTCGATGTCGGAAAACTGCGTTTTTAATTGGGTTATTCTCTGAAGTTGGTCGACCCGTGTTCTCGGGCCGTTGAACCTGTGATCTCCTGTGATGCCTGATGACCTTGCACAAGGCCCATCGTGTACGTCTGTACTAGTCTTATGGCGCTGCAGCGAATCTTCTTCAGTTTTTTCAATGAATGTGTTGTGTGATCGTGCCGTAACGGCCGTTTTTTTGTGCTGCCCGCTCCGGCGGACGGCGCTCTTTTCGATGTGGGAGCGTTTCCTTGGCAGTCAGTAATCTGGATATGCACGCGCTGTTCGTGCTGGGCGATTTGCGCGCAAAGTTGGTCAAGCAGTTTCAATCCCGTTTCGTATACATCACCGAACAGACGCCGGAAGGCATCTACATTGCCGAAATCGACACCGAAACGGCGATGGTGGTGGATGACAAGCCGCGCCTGGAACTCAAAGTGGGCGACCATTTCCGCGCAGCGGTATTGCCCAGCCGTGAAGGTGGCAAGTTCGAGTTGAAGTTCCGCGACATCAAGTTGACGGTGTATGGCCTGGGCGACTATGCCTTTGTTTCTTCCGCCGAAGGCCAGGGCATTGTGTTCAAGGAAGGCCACAGCGTCATGCTGGTGTTCGCCGCCAACGAGCAACTGCAGGAAGGCCTGACCAAAACCCTGAAGGCCGTGACCGGCAAGGCTGCCAAGTGGCGCAAGGGTGAACTGGTGACATTCAAGGCCAGTGAGTGAGTCATAAACACGCTGTTTAAGCTTTAGCGCCCGGAACCTCTACTACAGTTGAGTTGACTTAACTATTCAGAGGCTTCGCGCATCCGCAGCAAAGCCGTTCGCTATTGGCTGCGATATCGCGAGGTGCTAAGGCATGAAAGGATTTAAAACGCTGTTGGCCGCATCCCTGACGACCTTGAGTCTGTCGATGGCTGCGCCGTCGGTTTTGGCCGCCGAAACCCCGGTGCACTTTGCCGACTTGAACTGGGAAAGCGGCAGCCTGATCACTGAAGTACTGCGAGTCATTGTCGAGAAAGGCTACGACCTGCCCACCGACACCTTGCCTGGTACTACCATCACCCTGGAAACCGCCTTGGCCAAGAACGACATCCAGGTGATCGGCGAAGAGTGGGCGGGGCGCAGCCCTGTGTGGGTCAAGGCCGAAGCCGAAGGCAAAGTGGTGGGCCTGGGTGATACGGTCAAGGGGGCCACCGAAGGCTGGTGGGTGCCGGAGTACGTGGTCAAGGGCGACCCCGCCAAAGGTATCAAAGCCGCTGGCGCCGGACCTCAAGAGTGTAAAGGACCTGGCACGCTACAAGGACGTGTTCAAGGACCCCGAAGCCCCCAGCAAAGGGCGCTTCCTCAACAGCCCCATCGGCTGGACCTCGGAAGTGGTCAACAAGCAGAAACTCAAGGCCTATGGGCTGGATGACAGCTACGTGAACTTCCGCAGTGGCTCGGGTGCGGCACTGGACGCCGAGATCGCCTCATCGATCCGCCGGGGCAAGCCGGTGCTGTTCTATTATTGGTCGCCGACGCCGTTGATGGGGCGCTATAAGCTGATCCAGCTGGAGGAGCCGCCGTTCGATGCCGAGGCCTGGAAGACGCTGACGGATGCGGACAATCCGGATCCGAAGCCTACGCGGTCGTTGGCGTCCAAGTTGAGCATCGGTGTGTCAACGCCGTTCCAGAAGGCGCATCCGCAGATTGCGCAGTTCTTCGAGAAGGTCGAATTTCCTATCGAGCCGCTGAACAAGGCCTTGGCGACCATGAGCGAGAATCACACCGCGCCACGGGAAGTGGCCCAGGCGTTCTTGAAAGAGCACCCCGAAGTGTGGAAGGCATGGTTGCCAGAGGATGTGGCGCAGAAGGTTGAGGCGAGCCTTAAATAGGCTCGTGACGCTGGCAATACCTTTTAGTGAGCGGGCTTGCCCGCGGGGGCGAAGCCGCCCCAAAACCAGGCGCCCTATGTCTTTCTGGACAAATGCGGTGACTGGGTTGGGGCGGCTTGCCCCAGCGCGGGCAAGCCCGCTCACTACAGGGGCAGTGTTGCGCATAGTGCTTTTTAACTGACCCTCCGTTTTAAGTGTATTTCAGGTTTAGAACTTGGTGTTTACCGCCAATTCAAAGGTTCGCGGCGATCCCAGGTAGTAAGCCGGTGACACATGGGCAAACTCGGCATACACCTCATTCGTCAAATTACGTACCCGACCGGTGACGGAAGTGTGGGCGTCCACCTTGTACCGCAGGAACGTCCCGAACAACGTGTACGCGGGTACCGTCTGGGTATTGGCGTTGTCTGCATACACCTCGGCCACATACCGCGCATCCACGCCGCCTTGCCAGTCTTCGGCAAAGTCATAGGTCAGCCACAGGTTGCCTACACGCTTGGGTACGTTGGTCGGTGTATTGCCCTTGCGTGAAACCACCGCACCACTGGCGGTTTTCTCGTTGAAGTCATCGTACTCGGCGTCCACCCAAGCGAAGTTACCTTCTGCCAGCAACTTGGGCGTGATGCGCAGCGAGCTCGCCAACTCGATGCCTTTGGAGGATTGCGCACCCACCGGGATGCTATTGGTGGGGTCTTGTGGATCGGTGACGGCAAAGTCTTTGCGCTCGATCTTGTAGGCCGCCACGGTGGCTGAGCCGCGACCGTCCAGGTAATCGAACTTGCTGCCCACTTCCCACTGCTTGCCAGTGGATACATCGAATACCTGTGTGGTGGTGTTCGGTTGTTCGGCGGCGGTGCTGTATTGCACATACACGTTGGCCGAAGGAATGAACTGGTAGGTCAGGCCCACGCGCCCGGTCAACGGCTCCCAACTGCGTTCGAGGTGCCGTGGATTAGTAGCCGTTACCGCACGATGGTTGGTGACATCCAGGTCGATGGCGTCGTAACGCAGACCGGTGAGCAGCGACAGTTTATCGGTGAGGCCCAGGCGGTTTTCAACGAACAACGCCCTGGTGGTGACCTCGTTGGTCTTGTCCTTGACGAAGCCTGGTTTGGTGCCCGGGATGCCATAGAAGTAGCCAGGGTCGTAGTGGTTCGGATCTACGCTGCTGTTTCCTGACACGTTCAAAGGGCTGTTTGTCGTGCTGTTGACCTTGTACTCAAAACCGCCGGACCAGGTGGTCGACAGGCCGAATAGGCTATCGTCGTGGCGCAGTTCGAACTGATTGCCGTTTTGTACGCCTTGATGACGCACTTGGTAGGCAGTGGAACGGTTCACCGCGCTGTTATCGGCGTTGTACTGGTAGGTTTCCAGGTTGCGATAGTCGCGCTGGCTATCCAGGTGGTAGAGCGTATTTTTCAGGGTCGTGTTGTCATTGATGCGGTAGTCGATGATCGACCGCGCCCAGAGCGTGCGCTGTTCGTAACGGCCATCGGCGACGTTGTAGTTGTTGAAGCGGTTGTGCTTGTCGATTTTCAACTCACCGGCCTTTGGGTTGAGCACCGGCGTGCCCCAGTAGGGGCTGTCTTCATGCTCGTCCTGGTATTCCAGCGCCAGGGTGTGGGACAGGTTGGGGGTGAGGTCGCTGAGCAGGGAAAACGCCAGGCTCAGGCCTCGCGCTGGTCGCGCTCGATATAGCTGTGGTTGGTGTTGCGGCTCACATCCAGGCGCGCGTAATGCTGCACTTCGGCACCGGGCTCGGTCAGGGCGTGATTGACGCCGAAGGCCACGCCGGCCGTGTCATAGCTGCCATAGGTGAGCTGGCCTTCGGCGGCCCGCTCCTCGCGGGTGGCGAGCTTGGTCACGTAGTTGAGAGAGCCGCCCACGGAGCCGACGCCGTTGATCAGTGAAGAGGGTCCGCCTACCAGTTCCACCCGATCATAGATCCACGCATCCACCGGCCGCGCCAGGCCAGTGGCCACGTTGATGCCGTTGAACATCTGGGTGATCTGGCTGCTGGTAAATCCACGGTAAGACACAAAACCGCCAAACCCCGGCGGTGCACTGGCGTTGACGCCGGGCAGGGTGTTGGCGGCATCGCGGAACGTCTTGGCGCCGTGGCGCTCGATATCGTTGCGGTTGGCGATGGCCACCGATGCAGGTGTCTCTCGCACGCTCAGTCCCAGCCGCGACGCCGCGCCGCTGGATTGATCCAGGGTCAGGCCGGGCTCGGCGGTTTGCTCACCATCAATGGTGGTCGGGGCCAGCTCGATGGACCAGGCGCACACAGGCAGGCAGCCGAACAGGCCCGCCAACAGGGGTAGATGTTTCATGGTTGAATCCTGAAAAACTTGGCTTGAAAACAACACACAGCCACGCGTATTCCCCAATGGAAACGCGGGTCAGTGCAGATCAGGGAGCGAAGGAATCAGGCGACAGCAGGCGGCGCGCGCGGATGAGCCGTGGGCCAGGTGAAGCGAGCAGGGATGTCGGCGGTGGCGATGATCGCCAGCGGTGGCGCGTGAGGTTGCGGTAATACCGCGACATTCAGGCTGGAATTGAGTGCCGGGCCCATGCCCCCGTGGAGCACAGCGGGCAACCGAAGGCCTTGGACAGCGTCGGCAGGCTTTCATCGATGGAGTTGGACGGCTTGGGCGCTTGGGTTCGCGGGTCGACCGTACAGAACTGACCGCCGATGCCATTGAGCTGCATCCCCACCATCTGCCCATGACCAATACTGCAGGCGAACGCATTGAACAGGACGCAGCAGTAGAGCATCCAGGCAACGAGCGAGCGATCGGCACGGGCGAATTTCATGGGGCGGCACTTTACCACCAGCCGCCGACGAAATGCCTGCAAAAAATCACTGGGCGACTATGCTCATTCCCACATTTTCAGGGAGAGTCGGCCATGAGCTTTGTCATCGCACGATGGATCGTCGGGGTTTTTACCTGCATCAGCATGGTGCACTTGTACTGGGCGGCCGGCGGCAAACTTGGCTTCCAGGCGGTCATTCCCCAGCTCCCAGGCGAGTTCGCCAGCGGTCCACGCCCGCATTCAAACCTTCTGCACTGGGTACATTCTTGGTGGCGTTGGGGCTGGTGGCAATTGCCTTGATGGTATGCCTGCGAGCCGGGCTATATTTTTCGGCGGTGTCCCATGGCGCGTTGCAGTGGGGCATCAGCGCGATTGCGGTGGTGATGTTTGCGCGGGCGATTGGGGATTCGGAGTTGGTGGGGTTTTTCAAGAAGGTGGGTGGGTCGCGGTTTGCGAGGTTGGATACGTATTTTTATTCGCCGTTGTGTTTGGTGTTGGGGGTGGGGTTGTTGGTGGTGGCGTGGGGGTGAGGGGGACCGTAGTCATTCGGGCCTCCAGAATTTCAAGCCAGCAACATGTCTTTCGACATCGTCCATGTCATCGTCGCCGAGAGTATCGTCAAAATGTCGGGAAATAATCGTGCGAATTTTTGCGAGGCGTTGAGTGACGTCACAATTATCGATGAAGTCCGTAGTTTTTCTTCGGTATTCGTCTAGCGCTTCAGGCTTGTCTGCGTAAAAACTGCCCATTTTGTGTAGCGATATCAGTATGAACTCGATCTCTGCCAGCGCATCCAGAGCCTCTTCTCCTGTCAGTACTATTTTTTGTTTTGCTCCAACATTATTTTCTTCTCGTGAATTTTGGTTTTTGTAGTTGCAAGTTGCCTTTTACGGTCAGCTCCATAGTGTTGTATCTGGGATTTTTTACCCACTCCAAGCGCGACTCAGGTACATCCAGCTCAATGTAGTCTCTGCCTTTTCATTTGCCAATTTGATATTTCTGTTGTGCGTCAACTGAGCTGAGAACTTTGGTGTTGGCAGGTTCGAGGTAAACCCTGTTGTTATCTTTAGCAGTAATCACGCCTTCTTTCTCTATTCCCTTGGAGCCAGTTCTGTTCGTGTAATGGCGAACCCTGACAGTTTTTTCTTTTTTATTCGGGGCTGGTGGGTTTGGCTCACCGGGGTCAGCTTTAAGATGGCTTTCCGGCTTGTCGGCGTTGCTGGTGGGTTTACAACCAATTCCGCCTGGACATGTGCTCGACCCTAATAGGTCCACTCATTCCGTAGGGTTGGGTACGTACTGGTACGCCTTGATCCCACCTGCCAACTTCACCGGATCTGGCGTCAGGCAGCGACCAATATCTGGATTGTGGTAGCGATGACGGTTGTGGTGTCGCCAAGATTTTTAATCTTCCTTGCGTTTGGTGGTGGGGGCGGTGGTTACTAATCGGTTTTGATAGTTAAAAGAAAAAGTACAGCCCTGTACGGTTTTTGATCGCTAGGGTGTTTAAGTAAATTAGCTTTCTGATTACTGATGAATTTTCAGAAGTCAGATGCTCTTGAAGTATCTCTAAGGTTTTTACAAGATCTTCGGTTGTTTTGATGACTTCGTCTTCGTATTCATCAATTAATTTTCCTCGCGTTTCATTTATCGCTCCCAATGCACCAGACTTGAGTAGTTGTTCGTATTCTTCGTCGAAGAGGGAGATGCTCTCGAGCAACGAGTCTGGACAATCGTCTACATCCAATAACTTCACCGCCTCTAAAGTGAGTGGGGTGCAGATGATTTTCATTCTTTGGTAGCCTGTTTATTTGGGTGGTGACTTCGTTGTGTTTTTTTAATGTTTAATTCTGGTTCTTTCTTTGAGGCGGATTTTTCTGCCGAAAGTTACGCCTTCAATGCTTAGTTAAGGGGCGTTCCTCACAAGTCAGTGGCGAGTTACGCTTTCCGAGAGATCTGCTGAATCATAGTAAAAACTCGATATTTCAAAATGGCGAATGTGATTTTTCGTGCACTCTGAGTCGGACTGCAAGTGCCTGAGCTATTGGTGTTTTCACGGAAGACCTGCGAAGTCAATATCGCCCTCAAAGGATATGCAGGCAATCCAGTTTAATGAAGTTTGCAGGATGTAGGTGTGCTGGGGTAGTTCAGAAAATAACTTGAGTGCTTGTTCAAGACTTTCGGGCGCTATGGAATACACCTCGTCGCACGCAGAGTCTCCTACAAAAATCAGATTTCCGTCAGAGACTTCTCTAATTTTCTCCGCTAATTGCAGGGTCGCTATGCTTAATGGTTCGTAAAAAAAAATATGACTGTTTTTCAATTTTTTCCAGTCAATTTTACTTGATGAGAAAGGAATTTTGTTATTCATTTCTTCAAGTATGATTTTGTGCTCAGCGTCAGTGAGGGTTTGAAACCCTATATTGTGAGTTTTCAGATCTGTAATGATTTCTTTGTCAAAGTAGTTCATTTTTTTGAAATCGTTTAGTTAATTGGAATACCATTTTTGGGCTGGCATTGAAATGATAATGCGGTCCTTTTTTCTTACTGGACCATACATTTATGTGTGCTCCACTTCTATCGTCATGCTCAACCCGGTAACCCGTTTTTCCATCAGCAGTCTGCATTCCAACGGGTTGGCCTTTGCGCTCGCCGAATCTCCCCCAAGTAGGTTTTTCTGCACGGAAATTATTTTCAAGAAGCCACCTCAGTGCTTTATTTAACGCCTGTTCATAGGTAGACGATCTGTCAGGATCGCTAATCTGTGGAGGCTTATGCTTGTCGTAATGTGAAGACGGATCGTCACGTTGCCCTGGGCATTGTCCTGTGATGCAGGTTGATCCTAGCGGATCTATCCATCCCGTAGGGTTTGGCGCGTACTCGTACGCATTGACCCCACCCGCCAACTTCACCGGATCAGGCGTGAGGTAACGACCAATATCCGGATTGTAGTAGCGATGGCGGTTGTAGTGCAGGCCGCTTTCTTGGTCGAAGTATTGGCCTTGGAAGCGCAGCGGGTTGTCGATTTTTCCGATGTCGAGGCGGGAGATTTCGCCGTAGGCGCGGTAGTGGGCGGACCAAACGATTTCGCCCTCGGGGTTGGTCAGTTCCTGTGGGGTACCGAGGTGGTCGAGTTGGTAGTGGTGGGGCTTGGTTTCTATGGGACCGAAGCCTTCCAGCATTACCAGCGGGCGAAAGCTGTCGGGTTCGTAGAGATAGCTGCGGTGTTTATCTTTGTGGTGTTCGGCAATGAGCTTGTCGCATTGCCAGAAAAAACTCCGTGGTGATGCCGTCAACGGTTTTGCTGATGCGACGGCCAAACGGGTCGTAGCGATAGCTGGCGGTTTGGCCGTTAGGTTTTGTGATTCCAATTAACCGATGCTGACAATCGTAGCGGTATCCGGTAACGAGTAAATGGCCTTTGCCGCACCGTTCGCGGATCAGATTGCCGAAGGCGTCATAGTCGTAGTGGTTGTCGCCTTGGCTAATCAAACGATTGCCGGCCACGATGTCAGGGCCGGGGCGGTCTTGCATGAGTAAGTTGCTCGCCGGGTCGTGGGCGAAGCGTTCTTGCAGGTCTTGGGCGTGGTCGCCGCGGGTGAGGCGGTTCAGTGGGTCGTACTGGTAGTGGTGTTCGCCTTTGCGGGTGTCGATCAGGCGGGTGAGGTTGCCGGATTTGTCGTAGTCGTATTGGCGTTGGTAGAGGTAGTGCTCTTGTTGAGTGACGGCGTGGGCATGCAGGCGCTGTTGGTCGTCGTAGTGGTAATGGCTGAGGAGTTGGCCTTGTTGGCGTTGATGTTCCTGGCCGGATTTGAAGAGGTGGGATGTCAGTAGCGAGCCGTTCAGTTCAACCGTGGCGAGGTGTCCACCTTTGCGTGGTTGAAGACGAGGCGGTTGTTGTCGGGCAGGCGCAGCTTTTGAAGTTGGCCGCAGGCGTCGTAGCCGTAGCGCAGGGTGCCCCAGCCTTGGTGCTCGGCGGTGAGGCGGTTTTGGGTGTCGTATTCGTAGGCCAGAAACCAGTGGCTATCGTCGACGCTAAGGAGGTTGCCCTGGCGGTCGTAGGCATATTCAACAATGCTGCTGTCGGGAAGGGTTTTTCGTACGAGTCGCCCGGCATGATCACGCTCGTAGCAGGTGACGAGCTGACTGCCGTCATCGCCGTATTCAGTCTTTTCTTGCAGGTTGCCGTTGAGGTCGTAAACGTAGGCGGTGCGTTGGCCGTCGAAGCCGGTTTCCTGCTGGATCAGGCCATTAGGGTGATATTGCAGTGCATAGACTTCGCCGACTTCGTTTTCAATCTCGGTCAGCAACAACCGAACGTTGTCGTAGCGGTATTTGACCTGGGTGCCGTCCGCGTTGATGCGACGGCTGATCAGGTGCAAGCCATCCGCATATTCGTAGCGGGTCACGCGCCCGAGTTCATCGCGCTCAGCCGTGATCTTTCCGTAAGGGTTGTAGCTGTATTCCCGACAAGCGCCGCCTGGAAGCACCACACGCACCAACCGTCCAACGCCATCCCACTGATATTGGGTCAGCGCGCCATGTTCGTCTTCGCGAGCAATCTGCCGCCCAACATCGTCATAGCGATAACGCTTGATGCCACCATTGGGCAGTTGCTCTTCAACAAGCTGCCCACGCTCATTCCACACCAGCCGTTGGCTACTGTGATCGGGATACCAAACCCCAATCAGCTGTCCGTGTTTGTTGTAGGTGTAATCCGTAATGTGCCCATCAGGATCAATCTTGCGCGTGACATCGCCCTGATCATTACGCTCGTATTTCCAGACTGCTTCACCACGCCGCACAACCCGTACGAACCCGTTGTCGTGTTCGTAGGTCGTTGGCTCATCATCTCCGGGAAACAACGCCACCAAACGCCCAGCTTCGTCGTATTGATACGCCGTCACCGCTCCGAGCGGGTCTTGCTCAACCGTCAGCCGGCCCTTGTCGTCGTAGGATTTGAAGTGCTCGGCGCCATCCGGATCAACGCGCTGCACCAACCGCGCCCGCTGATCATGTACATAAACTTCCTGGCTGCCATCGGCGTTAAACACCGTGACGCGGCCGTTATCGCCCCAGGCATACCGCGTGTCCATCTGGGAAAAAGTCGCCCAATGCCGGACACATCGCGCCGCCTTGCTAGACCGTTCCCACTCCCAGAAGAAACTCGCCCCACCGGCCAAGCCGCGCTCAAGAATGATGTGTTGCTCGTCGTACCGGTAAGTCTCACTTTCGCCGACGGCATTGGTCGCCGAAACCAACCGTCCAAGGTCGTCGTAGGCGTAGGAAAAAACACTTTGCTCAGTGACCCAGACGTAGGGCTCATAACCCTTTGCCCGTTGAATCTGATAGTCCACCGAAACGATGCGGTCCGACGAATACCGCAAAAACAGCGAGCGTCCGACTCCGTTAGACACCCGCTCGATACGCCCCAAATAGTCCCGGGAAATACGCAGCCGATTGCCGTAGGCATCGCTGATTGCCGTCAGCGAACCCTTGACGAAGTGGTAGAAACGCGAGGCTTGAGCCAGCACCAACTCATCCGGCAAATCGCCCAGATAAATCGCCGCCTCTGCCAAGCTATTGGTGATCGCAGGCCGAGCAGAAGAGGGCAAGGGCAGGGTGGTGGAGCGATTCTCATGATCCGTCCACACCACCGAATCGCCCGCAACTTCCAACCGATGCGCCAGTGAATGACTCCAGCCAAACCCCAACCCGCAATCCACTTCCACCGCACTGGTGCGATACAACCGCGTCCACTCAAACGGCAAAATCCCGTCCAGCGCACCATCGGTCAGGGTGAGCAATTCCTCCCCAGTCACCATCGACACCGGGCAGCCATTCTTGGCTGTTTTATCCGCACTCGAAGCCGCTTCGCCGTTCAGGTTTTTCCCCGAAACAGGCACATCATCCACGTGCTCTTTGTGCTTCAACATGGCGTTCTGCCGCGCCTTCCAGCGCATCTGCATCGTGCCTTGCTTCAACCCACCCACCATCCCGCGAACCGCCACCGCCTTGTAGCGATCCACCGCCTGCATAAACTTCGTCAGGATCTCCAGCAACCCCTTAACAAAGCCTACTGCAGCCTTAAGGATCTGCTTGCCATACCTGACCAACCGCAACGTCAAATACGCCACAGCCGCCGCTGGCAACGCGAGGGTCAGCACCACCGCAATCACCAGGTCGATCAATAACGACACCACAAACCCCGCCGCCACCCCGGCAATCTCACTGGGCGGCAACGCGTCGAGCCACACCATTGCCGTGCGCAGCATCAGGAACAGCGCCGCTTCATCGCTGGCCAACAACATGGCCTGCTCCATGACCTTGGGTGCATCCGTGGCGATTTGTGCCAGCTTGGCCGCCTCAGCTCCCAGCTCTTCGACGTACTTCAACGGGTCTGCAAGAATCGCCTGCACCCGCTTGATGCTGTCCCAAACTTCGTGAATCGCGCCCCAACTACCCGCCAGCAGGCCGCTGCCAATCGCGCTGGCGGTTGATTGCTGCCAATGGGGTTTGAAACCAGTCCATTGCTCGCGAAGCCACTGCTCCAGGTCCGCCGTCAGCCCGTCGTAGGATGCAAACAACGCCTCCACTTGCTCCGCCGAAACGCCACCCTGTACCCGAACCTGATAACGCCCGCCCGCCGCGCAGTGATGCGAACCCTTGCCATATTCATCGAGCCCGATCACCTCCACCGGAATCTCTCCGATCGGCACGTCGTACGCTGACTCGAACTTGCTCTCGATCTTCAGCTCACCACCCACCGGGCAACGGGCTACGGTCGAAAAATCAGCATCGCTCATGCTCACCGACCGCTGCGAATCCCCCACCCGCAACACCCGATCCATCCCCAGCAACGACGGCATATCCGCCGCATGGCTCACCGAATCCAAGGCACGCGAATACCAGGCGTTCATCTGCTGGCGATAGATCGCCAGGCTCTGATGAAAACCATCGAGTTCAAATTCGATATGGGTAATGTGGGAAGCGTTGGTCATCCGTGACGGCTCGGCAGAGGGCAAGGCGTCGGAGAATGCCGCAGCAAATAGCGGCTGGATGAACGGTTGGAAAAATCAGAAACGGCTCACCGGAGACGGTAAAAGCCGCAAACAATCCCCTCAAAGGGCTACATGAAAAAGCGATCCCGCTGATTGCAGCAGAACCTCTCAAATAAAAATCGCTCTCATTCTTGCCCGATTTTCAGACCTGGCCGTCATGGTTAATAAAACCCCCATTTCGCAGGATTTCCCATGTCGCGCCTTGCTCGTCCCTTGCACCCACTGGCCTTGTCAGTGGCGATGGCTTTGCTGCTGTGCCGCTGTTGAACGTACAGTCCTCCTTCGCCGAAGAACGCAGCAGTGCGGTGCGCAGCTTCTCGATCCCTGCCGGTGACTTGAGCCAGGCCCTCAACAGCCTGGCGGAACAGGCGGGGTTGGTATTGGCCTTCGACGCAAGCCTGACCCGTGGCAAACACAGCGCTGGCTTGAGCGGGCAGTACGGCACCGACGTAGCATTGAACCAATTGCTGGCCGGCAGCGGGTTGCAGGCCTTGAAGATCTCCGCCGACCGCTATCGCCTGGAGCCCATCCCGGATAACGGCAGTGCCATGGAGTTGCAGGCCACCACCATCAGCGGCGCCTACCAGGCCGAGAGCCCGACCGGGCCAGTGTCTGGTTATGTGGCTACCCGCAGCTTGTCGGGCACCAAGACCGATACCCCGATCATCGAAACGCCTCAGTCGATCTCCATTGTCACCAAAGACCAGATGCGCGCGCAGAACGCCGAAAGCCTCAACCAGATCCTGCGCTACAGCGCCGCGGTGGTCCCGGAGACCCGTGGCGCCACCGCATCGCGTCTCGACCAATTGACCATCCGTGGTTTCTCCCCGGCCACTTACCTCGATGGCCTGCGCATGCCATCGAGTCGTGATGCCTTGCCGCAAAAGGATGCCTTTGACCTGGAACGTGTCGAAGTACTGCGCGGCCCGGCGTCGGTGTTGTACGGGCAGGGCACGCCCAGCGGTGTGATCAACATGGTCAGCAAGCGCCCGTTGGATACGCCGTTCCACGAGATTGGCGTGGAATACGGCACCTTCGACAAGAAGCGCACCACCTTCGACCTGAGCGGGCCGATTGACGATCAGGGTGTGTATTCCTACCGGGTTGCCGGACTTTTCGATGATGCCGATGGCCAGGTGGAACACACCGAGACGCGTCGCCAGTCGCTGTCCACCGCGTTTACCTGGCGCCCGGATGACGCCACTTCGCTGACCCTGCTGGGGCATTTCCAGAAGGACCCCAAGGGCGCGTCCTACGGTTCGGTGCCGGCCTGGGGCTCGGTGCTGCACAGCCCGACCGGGCGTAGCATCGATGTGGATTTCTATGATGGCGAGAAGAACTTCGAGAAGAGTGATCGCGAGTATTACTCCATCGGCTATGCCTTTGAACATCACTTCGACGACGTCTGGACCGTGCGACAAAATGCGCGCTACCTGCGCAGCGAAGGGCAGTACCGCAGCCTTTACAGCAACATCCTGATGCCGGACTACCGCACCATCCAGCGCTCGACCATCGCCACCGATGTCGACATGGATGCCTACACCCTCGATAACCAGGTGCAGGCAAAATTCGATACGGGCCCGTTGCAGCACACGTTGCTGATGGGGCTCGACTATCAGTACACCAACACCGACACGCTGTCGGGCTCCGGTGTGTACAAGGCCGGGCCAACCCTGGATATTTTCGATCCGGTGTATGGCGCCGCTGTGCCGGTGCCGGCGTACACCACTGATGGCACGTCTCGCAGCGAACAGACCGGTGTGTACCTGCAAGAGCAGATGAAGTGGGACAAGTGGGTGCTGTTGCTCGGCGGTCGGTATGACTGGGCCAGCACCGATAGCAGCACGCAGACTATCCGCACCGGTGCCAAGAGCAAGTCTTCCCTGGACAGCAAGGCCTTTACGGGGCGCATCGGCCTGGTCTATCTGTTCGATAATGGCCTCGCGCCGTATGCCAGCTACTCCGAGTCTTTCAACCCGCAGTCAGGCACTGGCTTTGGCGGTTCAGTGTTCAAGCCAACCGAAGGCAAGCAGTACGAAATTGGCATCAAGTACCAGCCGCCGGGCAGCAACAGCTTTATTACCGCCGCGATCTTCGACCTGCGCCAGACCAACGTACTGACCACCGACCCGGACCCTACCCACCTGTGTGGCAGCGGTCGTTGCCAAAGTCAGGATGGCGAAGTGCAATCCCGTGGCTTCGAGCTGGAAGGCAAGGCAAGCCTCAACGACAATTTGGATATCACGGCTGCCTATGCCTACCTGGACAACCGCATCAGCAAGTCCAACAACACCGTGCGTTATGCGCCCATCGGTGACGTCGGCGTCGGCCCGGTGCTTTCAGCGCAAGGCACCACGACCTACGCCGTGCCTCGTCACACCGCGTCGGCCTGGGCCGACTACACCTTC
Organism: Pseudomonas poae; assembly: GCA_004000515.1. Taxonomy (GTDB): domain Bacteria; phylum Pseudomonadota; class Gammaproteobacteria; order Pseudomonadales; family Pseudomonadaceae; genus Aquipseudomonas; species Aquipseudomonas cremoris. Next base: position 5,394,508 of record CP034537.1, on the reverse strand, counting down.
CACGATGGCAACCTCAAGGGCTTTGGTGTCGGTGCCGGTGCGCGGTATATCGGTTCGTCGTGGGGCGATACCGCCAACACCTTGAAAGTGCCGGGCTACACGTTGTTCGACGCGGCGGTGCACTACGACATCCCGAATATCACCAGCCTCAAGGACAACCTGCGCCTGGCCCTTAACGCCACCAACCTGGCGAATAAAGAGTACGTTGCGTCCTGCTATTCCTACTCGTGGTGCTGGTATGGCTCACAGCGCACGGTGCAGGCGAGTGCGACCTATCAGTGGTAGTAAGGCAATTTAATGGCCCCTTTGTAACAAAAATCCTCGCCAGAATCGCTTTTATTTTCAGGTGGTTAGGTGGGGATGCAAATGCGCAATGTTGGAATCATGCTGATCGCCTGCTCCCTGGCTGGCGGCGCGGCTGCCGTGCAGGCACGGGAGCTGCGCGAGGGTGACAAGTACATGTGCAGCTGGGGCGCGGGCACCGCGGCCAGGGCCCAGGAACTCAAGCTGTCGGGCGTGTCGCTGTACGCGGCGCGACAGAAGATCCAGACCATGAAGTTCAACAAATCGTGGATGCGCATGATGGCCATGGGCATCACCGAACAGACCTACGACAGCCGTTCACGGCTTAAACCCGAAGCGATCCGCCAGGGTTTCTACCAGGATTGCGTGCGCTACAAGGTCGCGCGCAAATAGCCGGAGCGCTTTGCACCGGCCAGTGCAAAATCTGCGTAAGCCTGTCCAACTTCGCGCCAGCGCCCCTCGCCATACTGGCGCCAGGTAAACGAAGAGGCACAGGCCATGACTGACTACGTAATCACCCCCGCGCACATTCCATCCATTGCCGTGAAGGGCAGCGATGCACGTTTCCCATTGCGTCGCGTGTTCTGTGTGGGCCGCAACTATAGTGAACACGCCCGGGAGATGGGGCATGACCCGGATCGCGAACCGCCATTCTTCTTTATGAAACCGGCGGACGCGGTCGTACCGGCGCAAGGTGTGATCGCGTACCCGCCACTGACCAGCGACTTACACCATGAAGTGGAACTGGTGGTGGCCATCGGCAAGGACGGGGTGGATATCAGCCCGGGACAGGCGTTTTCCCACATATGGGGGTATGGCGTCGGTATCGACCTGACGCGCCGCGACCTGCAAGCCCAGGCGAAAAAGTTCTCACGTCCGTGGGAATGGGCCAAGGCGTTTGATGAGTCCGCACCCAGCATCCCGTTGCAACCGGTGAGCGCAGTAGGGCACCCATCCAGCGGGAAAATCTGGCTCAACGTGAACGGCGAGCAGCGCCAGTTGGGCGATCTGGCGGACCAGATCTGGTCGGTCAGCGAGGTGATCAGCCATGCCTCCAAGTCCGTTGCCCTCAAGGCCGGCGACCTGATCTTCACCGGTACGCCAGCGGGCGTCGGCGCGTTGCAGCCGGGTGATGAAGTCACCGCCGGCATCGACGGCATTGGCGAGTTGCGTTTCACCCTCGGCTGGGGTTGAGGCTACAGTGGTGCCCAGGCCACCCGAGAGACCGTTATGCCAGGCACCCGCGTCACCACTTACGGCATGGAACAACGCAGCGACCGCCCCGACTTTTACATCCGCGATAAACGCGGGCGGGCGGCGCTGACCAGTCCCCATCGCCATGAGTACTTCCAGATCCAGATCAACCTCGGCGGCGACACCGTGCAGCATATTGGCGGCGCGGTACGGCCGTTTCCGCGCAAGGCCCTGGCGTTTATCCTGCCCCATCGCCTGCATGTGATTCCCCATCCCGAGGATGGCGAGTTCATGCTGATCAATTTCAGCCAGGCGTTTTTCCTGCCGCAACTGACCTGCGATCCGTTGGACCTGGAAGATATTCCCATCGGCCAGGCCCCGGAGTTGTCGCCGTTTCGCTTCCAGGAACAGTTGGATTTCATCCTTGACGACGCGGCCTTCGCAGAGGTGCAAACCTGGCTCACCCACATGCGCAGCCTCGACGCTCAGCGGACCTTCGGCGCCCGCGAACGTCTCAAGGGCTACCTGTTCCAATTGATCGGCCTGGTGTGTGAGCAATACGCCGAGCCGTTGCAGGCCTTTGCCGCCAATAACGCCACGCGACGCGGGCGCAAGGATGCCCTGGCGCGGGTGCAGGGTTACATCCGCGAGCATCTGCATGAGCCGAGCCTTAACCTCACCGACACCGCTGCCGCTGCGTTTCTCTCGCCGAACTACCTGACCCACCTGCTGCGCAAGGAAACCGGCAAACCCTTCTCCCAGTTGGTGCTTGACCGCCGCATGCAACTGGCGCGCACCTTGTTGCTCAACAGTGCGCAAATGATCGGCGCTATCGCCCACCGCTGCGGCTTCACCGATGAGGCCTACTTTTCTCGGTGCTTCCGCAGGCTCATGGCCTGGCGCCGGGGCAGTTCCGACGCCAGCAACATGGGGAGACGTTGTAGTCCGGGTTTTTACAAAACCACGACAATCACTGTGTTTCAATTTGCATACAATTGCGCGCTTCATCGCAGATAGAGCAGGGCGCCCCAGGATCATGCACCCCCAAACGACTCGTCGTCCAACAGCTTTCGCTACTTTGTGGTCGGCGTGCTGTGCGCTGCGGTTTTGCTGGGGTTTATTTTGTGCGGTTCAACGCCCAAGTGGACCGCGAGCGTGAGGAGGCTAACCAGCGCTTGGCACTGTGTAGGCAAGTGGAAAGCGTGGCGCGTTCGGTGCGGTCGAATAACCTGGAAATTCGCAGGGTGTGCGAGGGTTCAAATGATTACAGTGCGGAAAGTGCAAACCAATAACCACTTTTTATTAGTGGAAATAACGGTGATAGTTGCACCAAAAGTGGCACTTATATTCTCCGCCACCTTAAAAAATATGTGGTTATTGAATGACTTACGACTGTTTTAATCCGACGAAAGGAATGAAATAGTCTTGTTACGGCTTTTTACAATCGTTATTATTGCCGGGCGTTCACCTCCCACGGTTTATGCATTTTTAAATCCCAAGTTTCCATCAGCTACTTGGGATTTTTTTTGCCTGTTATTTGACCTTTGCGTCAAAGTTAACCCTCGGCATACTCCGCGCGCATCCGCCCATTGCGCTTGGCCTGGTACAGCAATTTGTCGACTTCTTCGACAAAACCCAGGGTTGGGCTATCGGGCAGGACGATTCGGGTACCGACGCCCAAGCTGAGGGTCAACAGGTTCGATACCGGCGAAAAACCGTGTTCGATCTGCTGTTGGCGCACCAGGTGCAGACATCGCTGTGCCACTTGCCTGGCCGATGCCGCGTCAGTCTCCGGGAGCAACCAGACGAATTCTTCGCCGCCGATACGTGCAATGAAGTCCCGTGGCCGGTTGGCCGCCTTCGACAGCGTGTTCGCCACTTGGCGTAGGCATTCGTCACCTTTGATGTGGCCGTAGTGGTCGTTGTACTGCTTGAAAAAGTCGATATCGAGGATGATCAGCGATAACGGTAACTGGCTACGCTGGGCGCTGGCCCATTCTCGCTCCAGCACGGTGTCGAACATGCGCCGGTTGGCGATGCCGGTGAGGCCGTCCTGGTAGGAATATTCCTCAAGTTGCTTTTGCAAACGCACCAGGTGCTCCTCGGTCTTCTTGCGTTCGCTGATATCGAACATAAATCCGATCAGTGCCTCGACTTCGCCGTCCTTGCGCACTACATGCACCACATCGCGGATCCACACGTAGTCGCCATTCACCGTCAATGCGCGATAGTCCGCCTCGTGATCCACTCCGGCACGGGATTGGGACACGCAGAAATTCACCACGTATTCACGGTCATCCGGGTGCATGCGTTCGACCCAGTCGTCCACACTGATCCAGCTTTGTGGCGTCCAGCCCAGCAGCATCTCGATTTGCGGGCCGATGTAGCTGAAGGTCATGGTTTGCCAATCGATGCGCCAGGGGATGGCCTTGGTCGATTCCAGCAAGGTCTTGTACACGTCGCTGTAGGGCTGGCTCGGAGGTTCGATGCTCATGGGCGATGCTCACGGAGTGGCCAAAAGCCAGAGCGTCTTGTGATCTGAGCCAGGAGTCAAGTCTTCCCCGGCGGACAGACAAGAGGTTGCCCGAAGGCTTTTTTGGCGCCAGTGTTTCGGCGGTTTTGGGGCAAAATGAGGCGTGATTGGCACTTTTGAACGATTGGCTAGATTGCCCCTGAAACCTGATCTACTCTGCTTGCATCACAACGACTGGGTGGAGCCCGGGGAGGGTGCGGAGCATGATTTCAATCGCCGAATTCAGTCGCATCATGGCTTCGGGTTTTCTGCCATTGGCTTGCGATTGCACGCAGAACATCGATGGTTCGCTGCGCATCAGCATCTTCGAACCGGAATCGGGTCGTGTCGACCTGCTGCTGACCCGTGTGTCTCCCGAGGGTTTGGACAGCATCCGTTCCATCTCAAACCTTATCGGTGAACTGCGTACCGAGATCAAGGCCGGGCGCCGAGGTTTTGCGGCGGTCGGTTAACTGTTGGCCATGTGGGTGGGGGTGTCGTTCGCGCCGTAATAACGCCAGCAGCAATGGCGGTGTTCCGGCAGGATAATGCAGCCGCTGAGGCTGACGATCAGCAGTGCGGCAACCAGCATGGAAAGTCGGCGGTACATGATGTTTCCTCTTGGATTTACCTGCGTTACACCTTCAACGTAGCCGCACGGGTAAATCCGTCGCGTGGCTTTCAAACATTTCATCAAGTCCTGCCATCCCCTGGGCAATACTGCCCTCGACCACAGCCCTGAAAAAAATCCACGTATTGCGCGACGGATTTTTCAGCACTCGCCGTTCAACCCATCAGCAACCTGCACTTTCGTTCGTTGCATGAAGGAGTTGCCATGAGACCCCTGGCCAAATTGCGTTTTGCCTTGCTTGCCCCACTGGTCCTTGCCGCGTTTGTGAGTACGCCAAGCTTTGCCGAGACTGAAGTCATCATTCGCCAGGCGCCGCCGGCGAGCGTGTCGAAGTGATCCCCGCGCAACGTCCAGGTTACGCCTGGGACCGTGGCCACTGGCAGTGGGAGCGTGGTGCCTATGCCTGGGTGCCCGGCCACTGGCAGCCGGTGATGCACAATGCACGTTGGGAGCCTGGCCACTGGGAATCACGCGGTCCCAACTGGTACTGGCGTGAAGGGCATTGGATCCGCTGACACCTGAGACTTAGCCCCGGACCGAGAATTGCCCGATTGAAAGACACTGATCCGGACGTTGAGCTGCTGGCACGTATCGGTAACAACGAACCCGCAGCCGTCAACGAAATGGTGACGCGCAAACTGCCGCGCCTGCTGGCGCTCGCCAGTCGGATACTGGGCGATGCCGACGAGGCCAAGGACGTGGCCCAGGAAAGCTTCCTGCGCATCTGGCGCCAGGCGGCCAGTTGGCGCAGCGGCGAGGCACGCTTTGACACCTGGTTGCATCGGGTGGCGCTCAACCTGTGCCATGACCGTCTGCGCCGGCGCAAGGAGCGCCCGTTGGACGACGAGCAGGCGCTGGAGCTGGCAGACAACGCGCCGTCCCCGGAAGAACAGCTGGAAACCGCTGACCGCAGTGCACGCATGGCCGCAGCGTTGGCGGCCTTGCCCGAGCGACAGCGCGAAGCCATTGTGCTGCAGTATTACCAGGAGCTGTCGAACATCGACGCCGCGGCCCTGATGAATATCAGCGTCGAGGCACTGGAGAGCCTGCTGTCGCGGGCTCGCCGCCAGTTGCGTAGCCAACTTGCCGACACACCCGGGCTTGCCCGCCCAGGAAGGGGAAAACCATGACACCCGAACGATTTGCTCACTTGGCCGACGCCTACGGCGCCGACTTGCAGCGCTGGCCCGCACAAGAGCAAGGCTCGGCCCGGGCCTTGCTGGACAGCGGCCATCCCAGTGCCCGTGCAGCCATGGACGAGGCCGGCTGGCTCGATACGCAACTCGACAGTTACCAAGTGGTGCTGGCCGACCCCGAATTGGCCCGCCAGATTCGTCAATCGGCCCCGCAACCCAAGTCGTTCTGGGCCCGCTACGCCGGTTGGCTATCGCCCGCCAGCGTGGTGGGCGTGGGCATTGCAGGGATTGTCACCGGCATGTTGGTGGCTTCCATGAGCGTGCCGCTGCCGATGCTGTCATCCGAAGTGCTGCCCAGTGTCTTCGACCAAGGCGACGCGGAAGTCGTCTTCACCGTCAATGCCGAGGAAGCCGAGCAATGACCGTCAGATCCCTTAAACCGTGGTTGCTTGTCTCGGTATTGCTCAACGTGTTTTTGATCGGCGGGGTTGCCGGCGGCCTCTACCACTGGATGGCCAGCGCCAAGCCTGCCGAAGCGGTGGTTAACCAACACGGTTTGCGCCAGGCCATGTTCAAATTGCCGCCGGAACGGCGCAAGGAACTGCGCCAATTGCTGCGCCATAACAGCGCCGACAGCCAACCGCTGATCATGGCCGGCCGCGAGGCGCGGATGGGGTGATCAAGCAACTGGAAGCACCGACCCTGGACCGCGATGTGCTGGTGACCGAATTGGCCAAGGCCCGCGAAGCCGATGTGGCGTTGCGGGCCTTGGTGGACTCGACGTTGGCGCAGTTCGCCAGCACCTTGCCCCAGGAAGACCGGCAAAAACTGGTGGATGCGTTGTATTTGCGCGGGCAAGCCAAAGGCAAGGACAAGCTCATGGAGACGGCAGGCAGCAAGCCGCGTTCTTGAGATATGGTTGGGCATTAATGTTTCGACCGCATAGGCCGAAACAGCGGCTGGGATTTGGCGCAATCTTGCGCCTGGCTGTCCAGCCGCCCGTCTGCCCTGGGGCGTTTCATGCAAAGGATGCTGTGCAGTGTGTTGAGCCTGGCGATCATCACATCGTCACTCAGTGGGTGCGCAACCGCGCCGGCCCAGCCTGAGATCGTGGGCCCCGACGTGTATGGCTATACCCTTTACCAGCCGTTGAGCAGTGAACAATTCGAACCGTTGACCAAAACCCGTGGGTTCTATACCGGCGCGCTTGAGCTGTACCTGCAAGCCGCGCCGGATGGTGGAGTACTGGGGCTGTATGTCGGTGGCAAGCACTGGCTGGATACGGTGAGCAAGACCAGCAAACTGTACGTCACCCAGCCAGAATGCGAAGCCGCCTGGCAGGCCGAAGAGGGGCAGCTCAAGGCGTTGGTTGACGGATTCAATGCGCGCCAGACTCAGCCTCCCCGGCTAGGAGATTATTACGCGGTGCAGACGGTGGATGCCTGTAAGCCATTCAAGGGGCAGGGGTATCGGTACACGGCGTGGACGACCCTGCGCGCGTTCGATCTGGACCCGCGGCAACGGTACCCGTACAAGACCGAGGTCCACACCTCACGTGCCCTGGATATTGCAGTGATGGTGGTGGCGGTTCCGTTGGTAGTGGCAGTCGTGATCCTGACGGGAGGCCAGGGTATGTCCGACTGTACGTATACCGGGACGGTGGAAGAGGGCAAGCAGCAGTGCGACAAGAAGCTCGAGGCGCAACGTGAGCAGAAGCGTCAAAAGGAACTTGAGCGAGACACGCTTGAAGCGGGCTACCGCTAGCAGCAGTGCGGGTGAGTGTCCTTACTCACAACCGACGCAGAAACGATTTGACGATATGCCGAGTGGCATCGGTGGTGTCCAGTTGATCCACCGCGCCATAAGCCTGCCACTGGCAATCGACGATCTCGTTTCGCGGTCGCGCATCCGCGATGTTCACCACCGAGGCTTCAAACACATGGTGAACGGTGTCGCGGGCCTTCAGTTCCTGCAAATACAGCAAGCCGTCCACGTTCAGCCCGGTTTCTTCTTCCAACTCCCGCTCGGCGGCGCCCACCGGCCGCTCGTCACGTTCGACCTTGCCGCCTGGCAACGCCCATTTTGATCTAGCCTTGCGCACGAAGAGGATATGCCCCTCGTGTTCGCAAATGACCGTAGCCCGAATTTTCATCGTCTGTGCCCCTGCAGTTGGATGAATGTCATAAAAGTGTAATGCAATTGTCATGCTAAGTGTTTGTGGCACAGGGCTGTGGGTATGTGGATACTGCTCGATTGATGAAAACGGACGAGGAAAATCGATGACGACCGTACGTTGGGGCATGATTGGCTGTGGCAGTGTCACTGAATTGAAGAGTGGACCCGCTTTCTACAAAGCGCCAGGTTCGGCCCTGGTGGCCGTGATGGGGCGTCGTGAGGAAGCGGTGCGCGATTATGCGGCACGCCACGGTATTGCCCGGTTCTACACTGACGCCCAGGCACTGATCGACGACCCCGAGGTGGACGCGGTATACATCGCCACGCCGCCCGACAGCCACCTTGAATACAGCCTGATGGTGGCGGCGGCCGGCAAGCATTGCTGCGTCGAGAAACCCATGTCGCTCAACGCTGAGCAAAGCGCGTTGATGCAGCGCACCTTCGAGCGTGCCGGTTTGCACCTGTTCGTCTCCTATTACCGGCGTTCCCTGCCACGCTTTCAGCAAGTGCGTGAGTGGCTGCGGGATGGGCGCATCGGCGAGCTGCGCCAACTGACCTGGACCCTGTGCAAGCCTGCAGGCGCTGATGACGCCAGCGCCGCCAACTGGCGTACCGACCCGGCCATTGCTGGCGGTGGATACTTTGCCGACCTGGCCAGCCACGGCTTCGACCTGTTCCAGTACCTGGCCGGGGATATTGTCGAAGTCACCGGCTTTACCGCGCGCCAGGCCGGACGCTATGCCGCAGAAGACGCAGTGACAGCGTGCTGGACCTTCACCTCCGGTGCACTGGGCATGGGCTGCTGGAACTTTGTCGCGGATCGTCGCGAGGACCACGTGGAGCTGATCGGCAGTCGTGGGCGCATCCAGTTCTCGGTCTTCGACGACCAACCCATACGCCTTGAAGGCGAGTCCAACGAGGTGCTGGAGGTGCCGTGTCACGCGCATATCCAGTGGCACCACGTGTTGGCGATGAACGCCCATATCCGTGGTGAGGCCGAGCATCCATCGTTGGCGATCGAAGCGCTGAAGACCGATCGAATCCTCGACAAGGTGCTACAACGTAACCCCAATGTTCCGGGTTAGACGCGATAGGGTTTTTCTTTTCAAGGAATACACGGATGAAATACTGGATGGCGTTGTGGCTGGTACTGGCCACGAATGCAATGGCGGCTCCGCGCGCTCAAGGAACACCGGGAGAGTTTGATTTCTACATATTGTCGCTGTCGTGGTCACCGACCTTTTGCCTGACGCACCCGAACAACGAGCAGTGTTCGGGCAAGGGCTATGGGTTTGTGCTGCATGGCTTGTGGCCGCAATACGCACGGGGCGGATGGCCGGCGTCATGCTCACCTCAGTCGCAGCTTAATCGCGAAGAAATAGACAAGGGCGCAGCGTTATTCCCCACGCGCTCGCTGCTCAAGCACGAGTGGGCCAAGCATGGCACTTGCAGCGGGCTGGAGCCCTTGGCGTATCTGGAGAAGACTGACGCGGCGCTGGGCGTAGTGACGATTCCACAGCAACTGCAACCGTTCAATACCCCGCCGTCTTTGCAGGCACGTGAGATCGAAGCACTGTTTCGCGAGAGCAACCCACGTATGGGCAACCACGGGCTGGCGGTAATCTGCAAAGGCAAGGTGCTCTCGGAAGTACGGGTATGCCTGACCAAGGACTTGGCGTTCGCCGGTTGCCCGCGCAGTGTGAAAACCCAGTGCCGCGACGGCGACATCCGGATTCCAGCACAGCGCTAAGGCAACATCGCCACGCGAAAACGCTCGTCAAAATCCTCGGCCAATTGCGCAGGGTGACCTTGCCCAGGCGCTTCAACAACAGCGCCTGGGCCTGTTCGAAGGCATCGGTGAGTGCCGCATTCACCGCCTGCTCCACCAGGCATTCCGGATGGTCGGTGGACAGGCCGATGGCAAATATCGACGGCGTACCCAAGGCGTTGTGAATATCCAGCAGGGTGATCTCACTCAGGGGTTTGCCCAGGCTCCAGCCGCCCTGATGGCCCTTTTCCGAGCGTACGTAACCTTTCTCCTTGAGCAGCCCAAGTGTGCGTCGCACCACCACCGGGTTGGTGCCCAGCATCTGCGCGATGGTCTCTGACGTAGCGCGTTCTTCGTGGCGGCCCATGTGGATCAGTACATGCAGCATGCGCGACAGGCGAGTGTCGTTTCTCATCAAAAACCTCAAGTCGATTCGGTCGAAAGTATCGTTCGTAACCTAAAAAGTTGCGAGACTCTTGACGTGGTATTTTTACGTAACTTATGGTGTGTCGTGAGAGCGTGCGGATAACCGCATGCACCTGATTCGGGGTCACTGTCATGATGCATGACGTCATTATCGTGGGCGGCAGCTATGCCGGCCTGTCTGCGGGCCTGCAATTGGCACGGGCACGGCGCAAGGTGCTGGTGATTGATGCGGGGCAGCGCCGCAACCGCTTTGCGGCCACTTCCCACGGCTTTCTCGGCCAGGACGGCCAGGCACCGGAGGTCATCGCCGCCGAAGGCCGCAGCCAGTTGATGGAATACCCCAGTGTCACCTGGGTGCAGGACAACGTCGTGGAGGCGAGTGGGCAACTGGACAGTTTCAGTGTGCGCACTCAATGCAACGGTGAGCTTAAGGCTAGGCGCCTGATCCTTGCCACCGGCGTGGTGGACGAATTGCCCGCCATCGAAGGCCTGCAAGAGCGCTGGGGCACGCGGGTGTTTCATTGCCCTTACTGCCACGGCTACGAGTTGGACAGGGGCCGCATCGGCGTACTGGCCACATCACCCTTGGCGATGCATCACGCCTTGATGCTGCCGGATTGGGGCACCACCACCTTGTTTACCAACGGTGTATTCACGCCGGATGCGCAACAACAGGCGCTGTTGGATCGGCGTGGTGTGAATGTGCAAAACGGCGCTGTTCGGCGCCTCAGCGGTGAGCGTGTCGATCTGGAGTTGGAGGACGGCAGGGTGTTCAACCTTGATGGCGTGTTCACGATGTCACGCACCCGCATCAGCCCGCTGGCAGCACAGTTGGAGTGCGAGTTGTCAGAGGGGCCGAGTGGCCCTTACGTACACACAAATGAAACCCGCCAGACCTCGGTGCCTGGCGTGTTTGCCTGTGGTGACACGTCCCTCGCTGCGGGTTCGGTAGCACTGGCCGTGGGCGAGGGCGTGCGCGCCGGTACCGGCACGCACTTTTCGTTGATCAACGGTTGAGGTACACCGGGCTGTCGCTGGACAGCGATGCCTTCACTCCGTGGGACGTGTCGCTGACCAATACTTCTTCACGGTCCTCGCTCAGCGCTTGCAGGGTGAGGGCAACCACTTCCTGCGGCGTGCTCTTCGGCGCTTCTACATCGGCAACCATGTCGGTGTCGATGTAGGCCGGGTGCACGCCGATGACCAGGGTGCCCTGTTCGCGCAGCTCACCGCGCAGGCCGTTGGTAAGGCCCCACTGGGCGGACTTGGACGTGCTGTAGCCACCGGCGCCCGGAGGGCTCAGCCAGCTCAGCACCGACAGCACATTGATCAACGCACCGCCGCCTTGTTTGGCCAGGATCGGCGTAAACGCACGACTGACCCGCAGCGTGCCGAAGGTGTTCACGTCCAAGTGCTGTTGCAGGTTCTCGACGCTGTCCTCAGCCAGCAACGAGCCGTACTTGAGGAAGCCGGCGTTGTTGATCACCACACTGACATCACTGGCTTGCTCGGCGGCACGCTGCACGCTGGCGGGGTCGGTGATGTCCAGGGCAATCGGCGTACTGCCGGGAATGTTCACACTGCTTGGGTTTCTTGCGCCGGCATAAACCTTGGCGGCACCGCCTTCCAGCAGCGCGGTGACAAATGCTTTGCCCAGGCCGCGATTGGCGCCGGTGACCAGTACCACTTTTCCACGAATATCCATGATGAGATCCACGCTGTGAATTTAGGTTTAATAATGAAACCGTTTTTATCCTGAGCGTATCGGTCCTATAATGCAACTGAATTTTTCTGGAGGCCCGACCGTGAAACGCAAATGTATGGAAGGAAATGTCTGCCCCGTCGCCCGCGCCCTGGATGTGGTGGGGGACTGGTGGACGCTGCTGATCATTCGCGATGCCTTTGCCGGCGTGACGCGCTTCGGTGATTTCCAGAAGCACCTGGGCGTGGCGAAAAACATCCTCGCCACTCGCCTCAAGGACATGGTCGAACAAGGCTTGCTGCAAACCAGTGAAGTTGGCGCGCGCAGCGAGTACCAACTTGACTGACAAGGGGCGCGCGCTGATGCCCGTGCTGGTGACCCTGGCGCAGTGGGGCGAGGCGTTCACCGAGCCGGATGAGGTGGGCGCCCGTGTGCTGGATGCCCGCTTGCTCAAGCCACTGCGCAAGGTGGAAATCCAGGCCGAGGACGGTCGCGTGTTGCAGGTCGAAGACATCGTCACCCAAGCGCCGGCGGCCTGAAGCAGCCCAGCTACTTGCTGTCGAGGAACCCTAGCACTGCTGCGTTGAACAACGCCGGGTCCTGCAGGAATGCGAAGTGGCTGGTGTTCGGCAGAATCAGCAGGCCGGCGCCGGGGATGGTCGCCGCGATGTACTCGGTATGTTCGCGCTTGATCGCTTCGTCATGGTCACCGTCGGCAATCAGAATCGGCGTCTTGATGCCCGCCAGTTGCGCGTCTGTCCAATTCGGTTGGCTGGCCCACATATGACTGATCTGCTCGACAAACGCGTCGTACTCTTTTGGCGTCGGCGACAGCTTGCCGTACTCCTTGCCCGCGCGTTCGATAAAGGCGGCGAACGTGGGGTTCTTCTCGACGCCGTCCTTCACCCCGGCGGTCTGGGTATTGGCGGCGAACGCGAACACCTTGCCGATGCGGTCAGGGTGACGCAGGGCCAGGTCGATACCGATGATTGCGCCGTCACTCCAGCCGACGATATCGGCACGGGGGATCTTCAGGCTGTCGAGCACGGCCACCACATCGTCGGCCATCAGGTCGTAGCCGAAGGGTTTTTTCGTCCCGGGAACTGCGCCCGTGGCCACGGCTGTCGAGGCTGATCACCGTGTGCTTGGCCGACAGCGCCTTGACCTGGTTGCCCCAGTAATCGGAGTTGGACAACCCGCCATGCAACAGCACCACGGGCGAGCCATGGCCGGTGCGGGTGTAGTAGACCTTGATGCCGTTGACCGCGGCATAGCCGGTTTTGGCACCGGCCACCGGGGCGGGTGTCGGCGGCAGGGTTTCCCAGCGTTCAGCGGCTTGGGCCGCAGAGAAAGACAGCAACAGGCAGGCAGCAACCAGCAAGCGACGTGACATGGCGATTCCTTTTTGCAGTGAGAGGTCGGCGTTGAACTCTAGCATTGGGCCTGAAGCGGTTTGCGGCCAAGGGTGATTTTGTTCAATACCGTTTTGGACGGGCCTTATACCGTTAGGCCTTCTTCACGCGTCATCAAAAGGAATCGTAATGAGCTTGATCATTTCCATGGCCGCTTTCGCGTTGGCAACATCGATTACCCCGGGACCGGTCAATGTGGTGGCGCTTAGCACGGGAGCGCGCTTTGGCTTTCTTGCGAGCCAGAAGCACGTGTTTGGCGCCGCCGCCGGCTTTACGTTGCTGTTGGTGTTGATTGGCCTGGGGCTGCATGAAGTGCTGGCGCGCTGGCCGATCCTGACGCAGGTGATCCAATGGGGCGGGGTCGCTTTCCTGCTGTACATGGCCTGGAAACTGGCGGTAGACGATGGACGTCTGGACGCCGATGGCAGCGCAACCGCGCCGTCGATGCTGTACGGCGCAATCATGCAGTGGCTCAACCCCAAGGCCTGGTTGGCGTGCGTGGCGGGTATGGGATTGTTTGTGGTCGATGGGGATACGCGGCAGGTTTGGCTGTTTGCCAGCCTCTACCTGGTGATCTGCTACCTGTCCGTGGCCTGCTGGGCCTATGCCGGGACTTTTTTGCGGCGCTACTTGAGTAATCCCCAGGGGATGCGCCTGTTCAACCGCTCAATGGCTGCGTTGCTGGTGGCCAGTGTGGGTTATTTGCTGATGGCTTGAGCCGGTCGCGGTATTGCCCCGGCGTCGCGGCAAAATGCTGTTTGAAGGCACGCTGGAAATGCGCCTGGTCGGAGAAGCCAGCGGCCAGGGCCACATCGGCGATCAGACCGCCCTGGCGCAGTTGGGCACGCGCAAACTGGATGCGCTGGTTCACCAGGAAGGCATGGGGTGTCAGCCCGTAATACAGCTTGAATGCACGGATCAGGTAAGACGGCGACAGCTCGGCTGCCAGGCAGATGTCTTCAAGTTTCAGCGCCTGGGTGCAGTGCGTGCGGATATACTCGGCAGCCCGCTCCAGCTTGTGGTTGACCTCGCGCAGCGGCGCGTCGCACGGGTTGAGGCGCTGTTGCACATCACTGAAGTAGCTCACCAGCGCACTTTGTTTTTGCAAGTGCTCGGCCTGCGCATCCACCAGTGTTCGGTACAACGCCAGCAGGCCGCTGTACAGCACCGGGTCGCGGGTGTGCGGGGTGGTGAACGGTCGAAACCCCTGGTCGCTGCTGAACCCCAATTGGTGCTGCAGATCGGTCAGCCAGGGCGTGTCGATGTACAGCATCTGGTACGACCAAGGCTCATTGCGGATGGGATTGCAGGCGTGTACGTCGCCGGGGTTCATCAGCACCACCGTACCGGCGCTGATCTCGAAGGTCTCTGCGCCGTAGTGGTAATAGCTGCGCCCGGTGGTGACCGCGCCGATGGAAAAGTGCTCATGGGCATGCCGGGTGTAGGTGACCTTGCGCCCGTCGGCAATCGCACGCGCCTCAATAAACGGCAGCGCTCGTCGCGCCAGAAGCGCGGCGAGTGCAAGGGGTGAGCGCGGGTGTGCAGCGACATGGTGGAGCCTCCATCCCGGGAGAGAGAGCGGATCATTGCACACTGGCCGCGTTGTGTCAGGCCGGTACCAGGAAGGCCGCTTCCAGCAGTTGCCGGGTATAGGCATGCTGCGGATCAGCAAAATCGCCCTGGCATCGCCTTGCTCTACCACCTGCCCATGCTTGACCACCATCAACTGGTGACTCAGCGCCTTGACCACCGCCAAATCATGGCTGATAAACAGGTAGGTCAAGTTGTACTTGGCCTGCAAGCTACGCAGCAATTCCACCACCTGGCGCTGCACCGTACGGTCGAGTGCCGAGGTGGGTTCGTCGAGCAGGATCAGCCTCGGCTTGAGCACCAAGGCACGGGCGATGGCGATGCGTTGACGCTGCCCACCGGAAAACTCATGGGGGTAGCGGTGCCGGGAATCCGGGTCCAGGCCCACTTCCTTGAGCGCCGCGATAATCGCGGTTTCCTGCTCGGCGGGTGTGCCCATCTTGTGAATGCGCAGGCCTTCGCCCACGATCTCGCTGACGCACATGCGCGGGCTCAGGCTGCCGAACGGGTCCTGGAACACCACCTGCATTTCCCGGCGCAGCGGGCGCACCTGCTGCTGGGTGAGTGTGTCCAGTTGCTGGCCTTCGAAGCGAATGCCGCCCTTGCTGGCGATCAGCCGCAAAATCGCCAGGCCCAAGGTGGATTTGCCCGAACCGCTTTCGCCAACAATCCCCAAGGTTTGCCCTTGCGGCAGGCTGAAGTTGATGCCGTCCACCGCCTTGACGTAATCGACGGTGTTGCGCAAAAGCCCTTCTTGATCGGGAACCACACCTTCAAGTCATCGACTTCCAGCAGCGGTGGGCCAACTTCATTGCCGGCTGGCCCGCCGCTAGGCTCCGCCGCCAGCAGCTCTTGGGTGTACGGATGCTGCGGCGATTGAAACAAGGTCTCGCAATCGGCCTGCTCGACGATGCAACCTTTTGCATCACACACACGCGATGGGCGATGCGGCGCACCAGGTTCAAGTCATGGCTGATCAACAGCAACGCCATGCCCAGGCGTGCCTGCAACTCCTTGAGCAGTTCCAGGATCTTCAATTGCACCGTCACGTCGAGGGCCGTGGTCGGCTCGTCTGCGATCAACAGTTCCGGCTCGTTGGCCAGGGCCATGGCAATCATCACCCGTTGGCGTTGCCCGCCGGACAGCTCATGGGGCAGGGCCTTGAGTCGTTTGTGCGGTTCGGGGATGCCCACCAATTCCAACAATTCCAGGGTGCGCTGGGTGGCGACCTTGCCTTGCAGCCCCTTGTGCAGGCCGAGCACTTCGTTGATCTGCTTCTCGATGGAGTGCAGCGGGTTCAACGAGGTCATTGGCTCCTGGAAGATCATCGCAATGCGGTTGCCGCGAATGTGGCGGATGGTTTTTTCTTTCAGCGTGAGCAGGTCTTGCCCGGCGTAGTTGATGGTCCCGGAGGGGTGCCGCGCCAGCGGTAGGGCAGCAGGCGCAGGATCGAGTGGGCGGTCACCGATTTTCCGGAGCCGCTTTCGCCCACCAGTGCCAGGGTTTCGCCGCGCTTGATATCGAAGCTGACGTTGTTCACCACGCGGTGCGAGTGGTCACCGGTGACAAACTCTACACTGAGGTCGCGGACTTCGATCAGATTGTCCTGATTCATCTCATTTCCTCGGGTCGAAGGCATCGCGAGCGGACTCGCCGATAAACACCAGCAAACTCAGCATGATCGCCAACACCGCAAAGGCACTCATGCCCAGCCACGGCGCTTGCAGGTTGGATTTGCCCTGGGCCACCAGTTCGCCCAGCGACGGCGAGCCCGCCGGCAAACCGAAGCCAAGGAAGTCCAGGGCGGTCAGGGTGCCGATGGCGCCGGTGAGGATGAACGGCATGAAGGTCATGGTCGAGACCATCGCATTGGGCAGGATATGCCGGAACATGATCGCGCCGTTCTGCATGCCCAATGCTCGGGCAGCCCGCACATATTCGAGGTTGCGCCCGCGCAGGAACTCGGCGCGCACCACGTCCACCAGGCTCATCCAGGAGAACAGCAACATGATGCCCAGTAGCCACCAGAAGTTGGGCTGCACGAAACTCGCGAGGATGATCAGCAGGTACAGCACCGGCAACCCGGACCAGATCTCCAGGAATCGCTGCCCGGCCAGGTCGACCCAGCCGCCATAGAACCCCTGCAAGGCGCCAGCGATCACGCCGATGATCGAGCTGAGCACCGTGAGCGTCAGGGCGAACAGCACCGACACCCGGAAGCCGTAGATCACCCGGGCCAGCACATCGCGGCCCTGGTCATCGGTGCCCAGCAGGTTGACGCTGGAAGGCGGCGCGGGGGCCGGTACCTTGAGGTCGTAGTTGATGCTCTGGTAGCTGAACGGAATCGGCGCCCACAACGTCCAGGCGTCCTTGGCCTTGAGCAATTCCTGGATATACGGGCTCTTGTAGTTGGCCTCCAGCGGGAACTCACCGCCAAAGGTGGTCTCCGGGTAGCGCTTGAGTGCCGGGAAATACCAGTCGCCATCGAAGTGCACCGCCAGCGGCTTGTCGTTTGCGATCAGTTCGGCGCCCAGGCTCAGCACAAACAGGACCAGGAACAGCCACAGCGACCACCAGCCACGCTTGTTCGCCTTGAACCGCTCGAACCGGCGGCGATTGAGGGGGGATAGATTCATCTCAATGCTCCCGGCTGGCGAAGTCGATACGCGGATCGACCAGGGTGTAGGTGAGATCGCCGATCAGTTTCACGATCAGCCCCAGCAGGGTGAAGATAAACAGCGTACCGAACACCACCGGGTAGTCACGGTTGATTGCCGCTTCAAAGCTCATCAGGCCCAGGCCGTCGAGGGAGAAGATCACCTCCACCAGCAAGGATCCGGTAAAGAAGATGCCGATGAAGGCCGACGGGAAGCCGGCGATCACCAGCAGCATCGCATTGCGGAACACATGGCCGTAGAGCACGCGGTGGTTGGTCAGGCCCTTGGCCTTGGCGGTGACCACGTACTGTTTGTTGATCTCGTCGAGAAAGCTGTTTTTGGTGAGCAAGGTCATGGTGGCGAAGTTGCCGATCACCAGGGCGGTGATCGGCAGCGCGAGGTGCCAGAAGTAGTCGAGGATCTTGCCGCCCCAACTCAGTTCGTCGAAGTTGTTGGACGTGAGCCCGCGCAAGGGGAACCAGTCAAAATAACTTCCACCGGCAAACACCACGATCAGCAAGATTGCGAACAGGAACGCCGGGATCGCGTAGCCGACGATGATCGCCGAACTGGTCCACACGTCAAAGTGGCTGCCGTGGCGCGTGGCCTTGGCGATCCCCAGCGGGATCGACACCAGGTACATGATCAGCGTGCTCCATAACCCGAGCGAGATGGACACCGGCATCTTTTCCTTGATCAGGTCGATGACCTTGGCGTCACGGAAGAAACTGTCGCCAAAGTCCAGGCGGGCATAGTTCTTGACCATGATCCACAAGCGTTCCGGCGCCGACTTGTCGAAGCCGTACATCTTCTCGATTTCCTTGATCAGCGCCGGGTCGAGGCCCTGGGCGCCCCGGTAGCTGGAACCGGCCACTGCAACTTCGGCACCGCCGCCGGCAATGCGGCTGGTGGCGCCGTCAAAGCCTTCGAGCTTGGCGATCATCTGTTCTACCGGCCCACCTGGGGCGGCCTGGATGATGATGAAGTTGATCAGCAAGATCCCGAACAGCGTCGGAATGATCAGCAACAGGCGGCGAAAGATATAGGCCAGCATTTAATCGCCTCCGCTCGCCGGATCGGCGCTCGTCTGGGGGGAGTCGGCGGTTGCACATTCGGCTTGCTCCACCAGGTAGAGATGCCGACGTCGTACAGCGGCGAAACCTTTGGATGACCGAGGTTGTTCCAGTAAGCCACGCGGAAGGTCTTGATGTGCCAGTTGGGGATCACGTAGTAGCCAAACTGCAGCACACGGTCCAGGGACTTGGCGTGGGCGATCAGGCTGGCGCGGGTGTCCGAATCGATCAACTGCTCCACCAACAGGTCGACAGCTGGGTCTTTGAGGCCCATGTAGTTGCGGCTGCCAGGCTTGTCGGCGCTGGTGGACTTCCAGAATTCGCGCTGTTCGTTACCCGGAGACGACGATTGCGGGAAGCTGCCCACCACCATGTCGAAGTCCCGTGAGCGCAGGCGGTTGATAATTGGGACACGTCGACCCGGCGAATCACCAGGTCAATCCCCAAGTCCGCCAGGTTGCGCTTGAACGGCAGCAGGATGCGTTCGAACTCGGTCTGGGCCAGCAGGAACTCGATTTTCACCGGTTTGCGGGTGGTGTCGACCATCTTGTCGTCGACGATTTTCCAGCCGGCTTCCTGCAGCAATTGATACGCCTCGCGCTGCTGCGCACGGATCATGCCGCTGCCGTCCGTTTTGGCCGGTTCGAAGGCTTCGGTGAACACCTGCGGCGGGATTTTATCGCGCAGCGGCTCCAGGATCGCCAGTTCTTCCGGGCCAGGCAGGCCGGTGGCGGCCATGTCGGAGTTTTCGAAGTAACTGCGGGTGCGGGTGTAGGCACCGTTGAACAGTTGCTTGTTGCTCCATTCAAAATCCAGCAGCAGGCTGATCGCCTTGCGTACGCGCACGTCTTCGAACATCGGCTTGCGCACGTTGAACACGAAACCCTGCATCCCCGTGGGGTTGCCATTCGGGATCTCTTCCTTGATCAGGCGCCCTTCGGCCACGGCGGGAACGTTGTAGGCATTTGCCCAGTTCTTCGCACTGAATTCGGCCCAGTAATCGAATTGCCCGGCCTTGAGGGCCTCCAGCGCCACCGTCGCGTCGCGGTAATAATCGGTGATGCGCTGGTCGAAGTTGTACAGGCCCTTGTTGATCGGCAAGTCCTTGCCCCAATAGTCCTTGACCCGCTCGTAACGCACCGAACGCCCGGCCTTGACCTCGGCCACCTGGTAGGGACCGCTGCCCAGCGGGAACTCCAGGTTGCCCTTGTTGAAGTCGCGGGTGGCCCACCAGTGTTTTGGCAGGACCGGCAGTTGGCCGAGGATCAGCGGCAATTCGCGGTTGTTGGTGCGCTTGAACTTGAACAACACACGCAACGGGTCTTCGGCGATCACTTCGTCAACATCGGCGTAATAAGTGCGGTAGAGCGGGGTGCCGTCCTTGATCAGGGTCTGGAAGCTGAACACCACGTCGTCGGCACGTATGGGGTGGCCATCGTGGAAGCGGGCTTCAGGACGCAGGTAGAAACGCACCCAGCTGTTATCCGGGGCCTTTTCGATCTTGCCGGCCACCAGGCCATATTCGGTGAAGGGTTCGTCGAGGCTCTGGGTGGCGAGGGTATCGTAGATCAGGTTGATGTTGTCGGCGGGCACGCCCTTGCTGATAAACGGGTTGAAGCTGTCAAAACCGCTCAGGCTGGACTCGCGGAAGGTGCCGCCCTTGGGCGCGTCGGGGTTCACGTAGTCGGTGTGCTTGAAGTCGGCCGGGTACTTGGGAGGTTCGTTGTACAACGTTAAGGCATGTTGTGGAGCGGCGTGGGCCACGTTGCATAGAAGCAGGCTGGCGAGCAGTGCGTTGCGCAAATGCATCATTGGGCTTTCTCCGAAGCTTTCAGCCACCATGCGCTCAAGCCCAGGCTATAGGGCGGCGTGGTAACAAAGGCGAACCGGTTGCGGTACGCCAGGCGATGATAGTTGAGGTACCAGTTGGGAATACTGTAGTGCTGCCACAGCAGCACTCGATCCAAGGCACGCCCGGCGGCCAATTGCTCGTCGCGGGTTTGTGCTGCCAGCAGTTGTTCCAGCAGGTGATCGACGATGGGGTTGGCGATGCCTGCATAGTTTTTGCTGCCCTTGATTGCCGCCTGGCTGGAGTGGAAGTACTGCCACTGCTCAAGGCCGGGGCTCAAGGTTTGGTTGAGGGTCATCAGGATCATGTCGAAGTCGAACTGATCCAGGCGTTGCTTGTACTGGGCGCGATCTACCGTGCGCAGGCGCGCGTCGATGCCGATACTGATCAGGTTCTCTACATAGGGCTGCAGGATGCGCTCCAGGTTCGGATTGACCAGCAGGATCTCAAAGCGCAGCGGCTGACCATCACTGTTGAGCAGGCGCTGGCCCGACAGTTTCCAGCCGGCTTCGCCTAACAAGGCCAGCGCACGACGCATGGTGTCGCGTGGTATGCCACGACCATCGGTCTGGGGCAGGCTGAACGCTTGGGTAAACAGGTTGATCGGCAACTGTTCGCGGTAGGGCGAGAGCATCAGCCATTCGTGGCCCACCGGCACGCCGGTCGCGGCGAACTCACTGTTGGGGTAGTAGCTCAAGGTGCGTTTGTAGGCGCTGCTGAACAGGGTGCGGTTGGTCCATTCAAAGTCGAACATCAACCCCAGGGCTTCGCGCACCTTGGTCTGGCTAAAGGTTGGCCGCCGGGTGTTCATGAACAGGCCCTGGCTTTGGGTCGGGATCTGGTGGGCGATCTGCGCCTTGATCACGTCGCCACGGTTGACCGCGGGAAAGTTGTAGCCCGTCGCCCAGTTCTTGGCCTGGTGCTCGATGTAGATGTCGAATTCGCCTGCCTTGAAGGCTTCGAAGGCCACGTCACTGTCGCGGTAGAACTCCACTTCGACTTTGTCGTAGTTGTAGAAACCCTGGTTGACCGGCAGGTCCTTGCCCCAGTAGTCCTTTACCCGTTCGAACACCAACTGCCGTCCAGGCGTGACCTTGCTGATGCGGTATGGGCCACTGCCTAGCGGGGGTTCGAAGGTGGTTGCCTTGAAATCGCGGTTCTTCCAGTAATGCTGGGGCAGTACCGGCAACTCGCCCAGGCGCAGGATCAGCAGCGGGTTGCCGGCACGCTTGAACACAAAACGGATACGGTGGGGTTGAGGATATCGACCCGCGACACCTCTTGCAGGTTAGTGCGGTACTGCGGGTGGCCTTCGGTCAGCAGGGTGCGATAGGAAAACGCCACGTCAGAGGCGGTGATGGGGTGGCCATCGTGAAAGCGCGCTTCGGGGCGCAGGTTGAACACCACCCAACTGCGGTCTTCGCTGTATTCCACCGACTGGGCGATCAGCCCGTAGCTGGAGGTGGGCTCATCACCGGACGGCGCGTACTGCCCGGTACCGACCATCAATGGCTCATTCAGCTCATTGACGCCGTATTGCAGGAAGTTGGCCGTGGAAACCGGGCTTGAGCCCTTGAAGGTATAGGGGTTGAGCGTATCGAACGTGCCAAATGCCATGACCCGCAAGGTCCCGCCTTTCGGCGCTGCAGGGTTTACCCAATCGAAGTGGGTGAATTTGGCCGGGTACTTGAGCCTGCCGAACTGCGTGTAACCGTGGCTCTCGGTAATCGTCGCGTTCGCAGCAAAGCTCAAGGCCAGACTTATTAGTAGAAGGAGGGGACGCTTCAAGTCAGAGATCCGATCCAGGCGGCTTGGGCTTTATGATCGGTACAGTAACAGCTTGTTCCGGTTGGAAAAGGCTGTTGGAAGCGCGACCAAGGGCTGGCCCGGCGTTAAGCCATGTGGAGAACAAACGGGAGCTGGCTTGCCTGCGATAGCATCACCTCGGTGTTTCAGATACACCGATTCGATGCTATCGCAGGCAAGCCAGCTCCCACACAAGCCAACTCCCATGTGGGTTTACCTTGGTCCGGAAACCACCAGCATCTGCCCTGGCTTCAACGCCTGGCCAGTACGTGGGTTCCAACGCTTGAGATGTTGCATCTCAACGTTGAAGCGCTTGGCGACGATGTACAGCGAGTCGCCTTTCTTGACCTTGTATTGCACCGGCTTCTTGCTGTCAGCCTTGGCGACCAGCTTGCGCGTGTCCTGCATGACCAGGGTCTGGCCGACTTTGAGGGCCTGGCCGTTGAGCTTGTTCCAGCGCTGCAGGTCATGCACGTCGACCTTGTTCGCCTTGGCGATCATCGTCAGGTTGTCGCCACTGCGCACCTTGTAGCTACGGCTACGCCCGGCAACACGCGCGGTCTCGACTTCGTCGAACACCGGCTTTTTCGGGCGCATGCTCAGCAATTCTTCCGGCTTCATCGTCGAAAGGGTACTGGTGAGCAATTGAGCCTTGGAGGTCGGCACCAGCAGATGCTGGGGGCCGTCCAGAGTGGTACGTTGTTTGAGGGCCGGGTTGAGCTGGAACAGTTCGTCTTCGTCGATCTCGGCCAGCGCGGCGACCCGTGACAGGTCCATGCTCTGCTTGACTTCAACCACTTCGAAGTACGGCTGGTTGGCAATCGGGCTCAGGTTGACACCGTAGGCCTCGGGCGCCAGCACCACTTGGGACAGTGCCAGGAACTTCGGTACGTAGTCCTTGGTTTCCTGCGGCAGTGGCAGGTTCCAGTAGTCGGTAGGCAGGCCGAGCTTTTCGTTGCGCTCGATGGCCCGGCTGACCGTGCCTTCGCCGGCATTGTAAGCCGCGAGGGCCAACAGCCAGTCACCGTTGAACATATCGTGCAGACGAGTCAGATAGTCCAGGGCGGCGGTTGTCGAGGCAGTGATATCGCGGCGACCGTCGTAGGCGCGGGTCTGGCGCAGGTTGAAGTAGCGCCCGGTGGAGGGGATGAATTGCCACAGGCCGACCGCATCGCTACGCGAATAGGCCATCGGGTTGTAGGCACTTTCAATCACTGGCAGCAGCGCCAGTTCCAGGGGCATGTTGCGTTCTTCAAGGCGTTCGACGATGTAATGAATGTAGAGGCTGCCGCGTTCCCCGGCGTTCTCCAGGAAGGAGGGGTTACTGGCGAACCACAGGCGCTGTTGCTCGATGCGCGGGTTGACGCCCAGACCGTCCTGCAATTGAAAGCCCCGACGCATGCGCTCCCAGACATCCTGGGGTATTTCGGGGCTGGGCTTCTCTGAGAGCCAAATAGGTTTTTGCTTGATCTTGGCGGCAAGATTGGGTTTGGGTTGCACGGTGGATTGTGCAGCGAAATTTGTCGATTGGCAGCCCGCCAGAGTCGCGGACACAGCCACCGCCACAGCTTGAGCCAGGCGGGTCAATGCGTCTGAATGGTTGGATTTACGAATAGATGACGACATTGGCTGGAAGTAAGTTCCGGGCAAAAATGTCGGGCGATTCTAGAAAGCACTTTGGTTCCGGTCAACCATTCAGAAAATACGTATCAGATTGCATCCGCTTAGAACTTATCTTTCCAAGCCCTCAAGCTAGCAAACACCTCGGCCCCAGAGCGGTTGTCACGGCCATTCCGTTCGTCCGCTTTTTGTTTAACGGATGTTTCAGCGGTACGCAGGAAGGGGTTGGTACGTTTTTCCAGCGCCAGGTTCGAAGGCAGCGTGATCTCGCCACGGGCCCGCAATTGGCGAACGTTTTCCACGCGTTCGGCGATATCGGCGTTCGCCGGTTCCACCGCCTGGGCAAATTTGAGGTTACTTTGTGTGTATTCGTGGGTGCAGTACACCAGGGTGTCGTTGGGCAGGGCGGCCAGGCGTTCCAGCGAGGTGTGCATCTGCTGCGGCGTGCCTTCGAACAGACGCCCGCAGCCGGCAGCAAACAGCGTATCACCACAGAACAGCACGCCCTGGTGATAAAAGGCGATATGGCCGAGGGTGTGGCCAGGGACGGCGTATACGTCGAAATCCCAGCCCAACACTTTAATACGGTCGTTGTCGTTGAGCGCCACATCCCGCGCAGGGATCTTCTCGTTTGCCGGGCCGTAGACCTTGGCGTCGGTGATACGCTTGAGTTGTTCGACACCGCCGACATGGTCGTGGTGGTGATGGGTGATCAGGATGTCGCTGAGGGACCACTGGGGTTTTGCTCAAGCCACGCCAGCACGGGCGCGGCGTCGCCTGGGTCGACCACCGCGCAGCGATGGGTCTGAGGGTCTTGTAACAACCAGATGTAGTTGTCGGTGAAGGCGGGCAGGGCACTGATCTGTATCATTCTTCGATTCGCCAAGCTGAACACATTGGTGCATCTTAGAACGTCTAGGCGAGTTGGAGAATGCAATGACTGATAAAGCGTTCGCCCAGGCCGATCCTGAATGGCTGGCCCTGATCAGCGCAGCCCGTGAGTGGCTGTCCGGGCCGGTCGGGCAATTTCTGCTGGACGAGGAGCGGCGCATGCTCGAAGACGAGCTGGGGCGGTTCTTCGGGGGTTACCTGGTGCATTACGGCCCGTCGGCCCAGACGCCGCCGTGCGCACCGCAGGTAACGCAACGTGCGCCTGGGGGCGCCGTTGCCGGGGGTGGAAATTGTCTGTGAAGAACAAGCCTGGCCGTTGAGTGAGCATGCTGCCGATGTGGTGGTATTGCAGCACGGCCTGGATTTCTGCTTGTCGCCCCACGGCTTGCTGCGTGAAGCCGCGAGCAGTGTGCGCCCGGGTGGCCATTTGCTCATTATTGGCATCAACCCGTGGAGCAGCTGGGGGCTGCGCCATGTATTTGCCCACGACGCGCTGCGCCAGGCGCGCTGTATCTCGCCGTCGCGGGTTGGCGACTGGCTGAACCTGCTGGGCTTCGCGCTGGAGAAACGCCGCTTCGGGTGCTATCGTCCGCCGCTTGCCTCGACCAAGTGGCAGGCCCGCCTGGCCGGCTGGGAACGCCGTGCGGGGACCTGGCAATTGTCCGGTGGCGGCTTCTATTTGTTGGTCGCGCGCAAGATCGTGGTCGGCTTGCGCCCCGTGCGCCAAGTGCTACGCCAGCCGATGGGCAAGCTGGTGCCGATGCCGATGGCCAAGGTCAACCGCAAGCAAAGCGAAACGTAAAACCTTTTTGATTTCTGACCGAGCAACCGATGACCGATACCGTAGAACTCTTCACCGATGGCGCCTGCAAGGGCAACCCGGGCCCTGGCGGCTGGGGCGCATTATTGGTGTGCAAAGGCGTCGAGAAGGAACTGTGGGGCGGCGAGCCCAATACCACCAACAATCGCATGGAGCTGATGGGCGCCATTCGCGGCCTCGAAGAACTCAAGCGTCGCTGCGACGTTGTGCTGGTGACCGACTCGCAATACGTGATGAAGGGCATCAACGAGTGGATGGTCAACTGGAAGAAGCGCGGCTGGAAAACCGCTGCGAAAGAACCGGTCAAGAATGCCGACCTGTGGCAATTGCTCGACGAACAGTGCAATCGCCATAACATCACCTGGAAATGGGTGCGCGGGCACATCGGCCACCCAGGCAACGAACGGGCCGATCAGTTGGCCAACCGTGGCGTGGACGATGTACGCGGTTATAAACAGAGCTGACGATTAAAGTGCCGCGATGGCCTGTGCCAGTTGCATGTCGGTAAAGGTTTGCCCAGGCAGGCGTTCACGGATATGCACCAGCGCCGATTCCAGGCGCACGCCCTGGATCTGGCCATCGCTGGCGACAAAGGCTTCGGCGTCATCACGCGCGGCCTGCACGATCTTGTCATCCTTGAATGACGAACTTGTGCCCTTGGTGGCACTCATGGAGAGGCTGACCAGGAAGTCGGTGGTCATCACGAAGCTGGTGGCGTGTGCTGTGCAGGCGCTACTGATCAGTAGCAGCGCGCACAGCGTTTTGGCATGTTCATGTTTCTGCGAGGTCCGCAATAGGTGGGGCGCGCAGGCTAACAAGGGCGCCTCTGTCAAACTGCTGCAGCTTTGCTAAAGAGTGTAAGAAACTGTCGAACCCTCAATGCTCGGGACCCGCCTTGGGCGGCCTGGGGCATGACGTGCTAATATCCCGCCCCTTGAAATACACCACACCGCTGAGAGCTGAACCCTGATGGCCATCCGATCTGTTGTACTCGATACCGAAACCACCGGCATGCCGGTGACCGATGGCCACCGGATCATCGAAATCGGCTGTGTCGAGCTCATGGGTCGACGCCTCACGGGTCGCCACTTCCACGTGTACCTGCAACCCGATCGGGACAGCGACGAAGGCGCGATTGGCGTCCACGGCATTACCGACGAATTCCTCAAGGGCAAGCCACGTTTTGCCGAGGTGGCCGACGAGTTCTTCGAATTCATCAACGGCGCCCAGTTGATCATCCACAACGCGGCGTTCGACGTCGGCTTCATCAACAACGAATTTGCCCTGATGGGGCAGGCGGACCGTGCGGATATTTCCCAGCACTGTTCGATCCTCGACACCTTGATGATGGCCCGTGAGCGTCACCCGGGCCAGCGCAACAGCCTCGATGCCTTGTGCAAACGTTATGGCGTCGACAACTCCGGCCGTGAACTGCACGGCGCCTTGCTCGACTCCGAGATTCTCGCCGACGTCTACCTGACCATGACCGGTGGCCAGACCAGCCTGTCCCTGGCCGGTAACGCTTCCGATGGCAGCGGCTCGGCGGAAGGCTCGGGCAACCGACCTTCGGAAATCCGCCGCCTGCCGGCGGATCGCAAGCCGAGCGTCATTATCCGCGCCAGCGAGCAGGATATGCTTGAGCACGCGGCGCGGTTGGAGGCGATTGCCAAGTCGGCGGGTGCGCCGGCGTTGTGGTCTCAGTTGACCGAGCAGTAATCCAGCCGAGTGCAATTAAATGCAGGTGGGGCTTGCCCCACCGTTTGATCTTCATCGCCAGTCAAATCTTCATTCGCATCATCGCCGCCCAGCTTCTACCCTTGAGTGCATAGCCCTCAGGACTGAACGCACTCATGTACAAAGACCTGAAGTTCCCCGTTCTGATCGTGCACCGCGACATCAAGGCCGACACCGTCGCCGGTGATCGGGTTCGAGGCATTGCCCGGGAGTTGGAACAAGAGGGCTTCAGTATCTTTTCTGCCGTGGACTACGCTGAAGGCCGGCTGGTGGCCTCAACCCATCACGGCCTGGCGTGTATGCTGATTGCAGCCGAAGGCGCCGGCGAAAATACCCACCTGCTGCAAAACATGGTCGAACTGATCCGCCTGGCACGGCTTAGGGCGCCCAGCCTGCCGATCTTTGCCCTGGGCGAGCAAGTCACCCTGGAGAACGCGCCGGCCGATGCCATGAGCGAGCTCAACCAGTTGCGCGGCATTCTCTATTTATTTGAAGACACTGTTCCCTTTCTGGCCCGGCAAGTGGCGCGCGCAGCCCGCACCTACCTGGATGGCCTGCTGCCGCCGTTCTTCAAGGCCCTGGTGCAGCACACCGCCGACTCCAACTATTCCTGGCACACGCCCGGCCATGGCGGCGGCGTAGCCTATCGCAAAAGCCCGGTGGGGCAGGCGTTTCACCAGTTCTTTGGGGAAAATACCCTGCGCTCGGACTTGTCTGTCTCGGTGCCCGAGCTGGGCTCGCTGCTCGATCACACCGGGCCGCTTGCCGAAGCCGAAGCCCGTGCCGCGCGCAACTTCGGCGCCGACCACACGTTCTTTGTCATCAACGGCACCTCCACCGCCAACAAGATCGTGTGGCACTCGATGGTCGCCCGCGACGACCTGGTATTGGTCGACCGCAATTGCCACAAGTCGGTATTGCATTCGATCATCATGAGCGGCGCCATCCCGCTGTACCTGTGCCCCGAGCGTAACGAACTGGGGATTATCGGCCCGATTCCCTTGAGCGAATTCAGCCCCGAGTCGATCCGCGCCAAAATCGACGCCAGCCCCTGACCCGAGGCCGCCCGCCGAAAGTGAAGATGGCGGTGGTCACCAACTCCACCTACGACGGCCTGTGCTACAACGCAGAACTGATCAAGCAGCAATTGGGCAACAGTGTCGAGGTGTTGCACTTCGACGAAGCCTGGTACGCCTACGCGGCGTTTCACGAGTTCTTTGCCGGGCGCTACGGCATGGGGACTTCACGTACCCCGGACAGCCCGCTGGTGTTCACCACGCACTCCACGCACAAATTGCTGGCGGCATTCAGCCAGGCTTCAATGATCCATGTGCAGGACGGCGGCGCGCGCCAGCTCGATCGGGACCGCTTCAACGAAGCGTTCATGATGCATATCTCCACCTCGCCGCAGTACAGCATCATTGCCTCTTTGGATGTGGCCTCGGCAATGATGGAAGGCCCGGCAGGTCGCTCGTTGTTGCAGGAAATGTTCGATGAAGCCTTGAGCTTTCGCCGCGCCCTGGCCAACCTGCGCCAGCACATCGCCGCTGAAGACTGGTGGTTCTCCATCTGGCAGCCGCCGTCAGTGGCTGGCATCGATCGTGTGGCCACTGCCGATTGGCTGTTGCACCCGCAAGATGACTGGCATGGCTTCGGCGATGTGGCCGAAGACTACGTGCTGTTGGACCCGATCAAAGTGACCCTGGTGATGCCCGGTCTCAACGCTGGCGGCGCCTTGAGTGAGTGCGGAATTCCCGCCGCAGTGGTCAGTAAATTCCTCTGGGAGCGTGGGCTGGTGGTGGAAAAGACCGGGCTGTATTCCTTCCTGGTGCTGTTTTCCATGGGCATCACCAAGGGCAAATGGAGTACCTTGCTCACCGAACTGCTGGAGTTCAAGCGCAGCTACGACGCCAATGTCAGCTTGGCCAGTTGCTTACCGTCGGTATTTGCGCAGGGGCCGGTGCGTTATCAAGGCCTGGGTTTGCGCGACCTGTGCAACCAACTGCACAGCTGTTACCGCAGCAATGCCACGGCCAAGCACCTCAAGCGCATGTACACCGTATTGCCGGAGATCGCGATGAAACCGGCCGATGCCTACGACCAGTTGGTGCGAGGCGAGGTCGAGGCGGTGTCCATCGATGCCTTGCCAGGGCGTGTCGCAGCCGTGATGCTGGTACCTTATCCGCCCGGTATCCCATTGATCATGCCGGGTGAGCGCTTTACCGAGTCGACACGTTCGATCATTGACTACCTGGCTTTTGCCCGGACGTTCGATAGTAGTTTTCCTGGGTTCGTCGCTGACGTGCATGGGTTGCAACACGAAGATGACGGCAGTGGTCGTTGTTACACCGTCGATTGCATCAAGGGTTAAGGATGGTTATGCAAGCTGTTATGAACCCGAAGTATCCGGGGCTCAGTGTACGGGTCGCCGACGAGGGCTTTGACGCCTACGTGTGGGGCAATGATTTCAGTTTTGAGGTCAGCGCCTACGGCGAGCCGCAGATGGGCAAGCGGGTCGATCAATGGCCTGTGGAGCGCATCCTGCCGTACCGCAAGTGCTATGGGATCGACCCTGAGGAGTTCGCCAGTTTTCGCGATGCGCCGGATAGCGCGATTTTCATGGCCTACCTGGACGATCAGCCGGTGGGGCATATCGTGGTCAGCACCAACTGGAACGGTTTTGCCCATGTCGATGAGCTGGCAGTGGCCTTGCCTGCGCGCCGTCACGGCGTGGCCAAGGCCTTGCTGGATGTGGCGCAGTTCTGGAGCCGCAAGAAGAACCTGCCGGGCATGATGCTGGAAACCCAGAACAACAACCTGGGGGCCTGCCGTCTGTATGAGCGTTGCGGTTATGTGATGGGCGGCGTCGACCACTTGCGCTATCGCGGTATTGACCCGCAAACCCGTGAAGTGGCGGTTTTCTGGTACCGACTGTTCAAGACCGAAGTCGATCAGCCTTAACCCGCCAGCAGGCCTTCGGCTTTTGCGTGACAATCTCCAGCAGCGCATTCAGCGCCGGGGCGCCTGCGCCCTCCTTGAGGGTCAGCGCATACAGGCTGACCATGATCGGTGGCGATACCGGGCACGCATCCAGCCCGGCCTCCCGAGCACCGAATGCAGTGAATGGGTCGACAATCGCCAAGCCTTCACCCGCTTCCACCATGCTGCGCATCATCTGGTAGGTTTGTACGCGTGTCTGCACCACCGGCAGCGGGCGCAGGGCTTGCAGCTTGGCGTCCAGCAGGCGGCTCAGCGGGTCCTGGCCTTCCAGGCCGATCATCGATTGGCCGGCCAGGTCCTGCAGTGCAATGTACTTTTGCTTGGGCTTGAGCCAGCCGTGGGGGGCGAGCAGTTGCAACTTGCCTTGGGCCAGCACGCTGCTGTGGATTTGCGGGTGCTCTGGGTCATGCAGGCTCAGGCCTACCTCGGCTTCGTGCAGCAGCAGGCTCCTGACGATTTCCCGAGTCGGCTGGCTCGACAGGTTGCACGGGGTGTCCTGGAAGCGTCGGCGCAGCACCGCGATACTCTGCGGCAGCAATTGATTGGCCAGGGGAGGGGTGCAGAGCACGCGCAGGGTGGGGGCGTGATGGTGTTTCAAGCGGCTGGCCAAGCGTTGCACCGGCTCCAGTGCTTCGTACACATGGGCCATTTCGGCTTGCAGCTCCAGGGTTTCCCGGGTGGCCTGCAAACGCCCGCGCACACTGGCAAACAACATGAAACCAAGCTGTTGCTCGGCGTCCTTGAGCACAACCTCTACATCGCCCACGGGCAATTGCAACCATTCGGCGGCCGTGCCGAGGTGTCCGGTCTGCAAGATGGCCTGAATCACTTCGATATGACGTAAACGCATCGCCGGAGTCTAGGGGGCGCGCGTCGGGGATTCAATGGGTGGGAGAAAAACAGCGCGCGTGATCATCGAGGTCGTCTACGGTTAACCCTGCAGCACAGTTGCAACGCACGGGTGATATCAATAGCGTGTCACCCGACGCCCATTAAGGAAGCCCATTGATGCCCGGTAAAACCGCAATAACTGGCAATGTGCACGCCCAACGTGGCTTTACCCGTTGGGCGGTACTGGTGGCATTGGTCATTGTCGGGCTGCTGGCCGTGGCAGTGGGGCCGCGCCTGTTCGGCGATGTGGCCCTGGCGGAAATTGCCACGGCCAAGGCCCAAGTGGCGGAACTGGGCAAGGCGGTCGAGCAGTTTCACCAGGATACTGGCCGCTATCCCCGCGACGATGAGGGGTTGGACGCTTTGATCACGCAGCCCACCGGCGAGACGCGATGGAAGGGCCCCTACGCCAGCGACGACTTGTTGACCGACCCATGGGGGTTGCCTATCAGTACCACTACCCGCCAACCCAGGCCCAGACGCCCTTTGACCTGTTTTCGTTCGGCAAAGACCGTACCTTGGGTGGCGTCGGGGTTAACAAGGATATTACCTACGGCGACCACTGAATAATCTGGCATTACCCATCGACCTGATTAGAATGGCTCGTTCTGATCATCAATGACCAAAGCCGGTCCCCTGGCACATACAACAAAAACAGGTCTGGTCTCATATGCCTCTACCCTCGCTACGTTTTGGGGTAACGGCCAAGCAATTTGCGGTCCTGGTGACCGTGGGGTGTGTGGCTGCTTATCTCTTCAATAATCATGACGACACAACGCCCGAAACCCTGGCGCTTGAAGCCTTCATCCGCTCGCAAGAACAGGTCGGCGCGCAAGTAGGCGCGGTGCTGGAAGTGGCGTTGGTCAGGCAGGTCGTTGCACACCCCAGCTACAGCTCGGCGGGCTACACGCGTTCGATGTATGCCGTTGAGGGGGAGCGGGGACGCTTGATGGTGACGTTGAAGACAGTGGAGGGAGAGCAGGCGATCGAGGTGAGTGAGATACGTCGTCCTTGATCACGCCCAGCCCAGTCAATGCCATCAATGGCCAGGACTGAGCAGGTCGGTAGGGCGAGATCTTACGACGCGAGGATAGTTTGCGATTCGCGCACGAGGATGGTGCCCGACTGAATCAACTTGAACTCATCGCCTTCCAGTTTCTCTACACGGTCGCCAATGGCCAGCTTGTAGGTGGTGGTAGGTGCCGAGCCAGCCAGGTCGCCTTGCGCCGGGTTGGATTCCTGGAACTCATGCACCGAATACACACGTCCTTCTGCGTCTCTGGCATGAAACTGTCCGACTAATACTGCTGCCATCTGTTTAGAACCTCTGGAGATAATCACTCGATTTGCGGTTCTGTAGACCGTCATGGAGCGGGGTAGTTTACCTACGTGGAAAAAATACTATTCGCTGATGCTTGAAGAGATGTCCTACGCGGATGGGTGTAAAGCAAACGCCGACAGGGTAATCAAAACCTTCTGGTGAACACGCCGCGAAGACTCTATAACTACTAGCTCCTTTAGTCAGACGTCGGGAAAACCTCCATGAGCAAGGTCTACACGATTGCCGTCCTGGTTGGCAGCTTGAGAAAGAGTCGATCAACCGCAGGTTGCCCTGGCATTGGCCGAACTGGCCCCTGCCAACCTCACGTTGAACATTGTCGAAATTGGCGATTTGCCGCTCTACAACGAGGACATCGACGCAGGTGCACCGCCGGCAGCCTACAGTACTTTCCGTCAACAAGTGAGCTCATCCGACGCGGTGCTGTTCGTTACTCCCGAATACAACCGTTCGGTGCCTGCACCTTTGAAGAATGCCATTGACGTGGGTTCGCGCCCCTATGGAAAAAAGCGCCTGGAGCGGCAAGCCGGGGGCAATCATCAGCGTGTCGCCGGGTGCCATCGGTGGTTTTGGTGCCAACCACCATCTGCGTCAGTCGTTGGTGTTCTTGGATGTGCCCTGCATGCAGCAGCCGGAAGCTTACCTGGGTGGGGCGGGGAGTGTGTTTGACGAGAATGGCAAGGTGTCGGAAAAGACCAGGCCGTTCCTGCAGGCGTTTATCGATGCCTATGGCCAGTGGGTAGCGAAGCAAAAAGCCTGACTTGGCAATGAGATAGGCTTGCTCGCGAATGCAATCTGTCAGTTGATAAATACATCGACTGACACTCCGCATTCGCGAGCAAGCCCGCTCCCACATTGGTTTAGCGTAGCCAGTTGGTTCGTGCTAGTTCTATGACTTCATCGCCGCGCCCACTCATCACCGCCTTGAGCATATACAGGCTGAACCCCTTGGCCTGCTCCAGCTTGATCGTCGGCGGCATCACCAGTTCCTGAGTCGCGGTCACCACGTCCACCAGCACCGGGCCATCATGCTCCAAGGCGCGGCGCAGGGCGGGCTCCAGGTCTTCGGATTGCTCCACACGAATCCCCAGGATGCCCATGGCATTGGACATGGCCGCAAAGTCCGGGTTTTTCAGTTCGGTACCGGTGTCCAGATAGCCTGCGGCTTTCATCTCCATGGCGACAAAGCCCAGGGATGAGTTATCGAATACGACGACTTTCACCGGCAACTTCAACTGCGCCAATGAAATGAAGTCCCCCATCAACATGGCAAAACCACCGTCACCGGACATCGAGATCACTTGCCGACCGGGAAACGCCGCCTGGGCGCCAATCGCCTGGGGCATGGCATTGGCCATTGAACCGTGGTTGAACGAGCCGATCAGTCGGCGCTTGCCGTTCATCTTCAAGTAGCGTGCGGCCCACACGGTGGGCGAGCCCACGTCGGCGGTGAAGATCGCATCATCGTCCGCCAATTCACTGAGCAGCCGCGCCACGTACTGGGGTGGATCGGCCGGTTGGCCTTTGACGGTTGCGCCAGGTCATCCAGGCCTTGGCGGGCTTTTTCGTAATGCTTGAGTGACGTGTCGAGGAAGCTGCGGTCGGTCTTGCGGGTCAGGCGCGGGAGCAAGGCGTCGATGGTTTCGCCCACATCGGCGGCGATTCCCAGGTCAAGGGTGGCACGGCGCCCGAGGGCCTGCGGGTTGCGGTCGACCTGGATGATCTTCGCGTCGGTGGGATAGAACTGACGGTAAGGGAAGTCTGTGCCGAGCATGATCAGCGTGTCGCAGTTGAGCATGGCGTGATAGCCGGAGCTGAAACCGATCAGGCCGGTCATGCCCACGTCGAACGGGTTGTCCCATTCCACATGTTCTTTGCCGCGCAGGGCGTGCACCACAGGGGCGCCGAGTGCATCGGCCAAGGCCACCACTTGGTCATGGGCGCCGGCACAGCCACTGCCGCACAGCAACGTGACTTTCTGGCTGCTGTCGAGAAGCTCGGTGAGGCGTAGCAGGTCCTGTTCCGCCGGCAAACTGCGTGGCGCGTGCAGGGTGGGCCAAGGCTTGAGCTTGTCTTCAACCTCCAGCAACGATACGTCCCCTGGAATCACCACCACCGCTACGCCGCGATTGAGGATTGCCGAACGCATGGCGCGGTGCAGCACGTGGGGCATCTGTTCTGGGTTGGTCACCAGTTCGACGAAGTGGCTGCACTCCTTGAACAGCTCTTGGGGGTGAGTTTCCTGGAAGTAGTTCAGGCCGATTTCGGTGGACGGAATCTGGGCGGCAATTGCCAGCACCGGCACATGGTTGCGATGGCAGTCGAACAGGCCATTGATCAAGTGCAGGTTGCCCGGCCCGCAACTGCCGGCACACACCGTCAGTTCGCCGGTGGCGGCGGCTTCGGCACCGGCGGCGAACGCGGCGACCTCCTCGTGGCGCAGGTGCATCCATTCGATGCTGTCCATGGTGCGCAAGGCGTCGGTGAGGCCGTTAAGGCTGTCGCCGGTCAGGCCCCAGATACGCTTGATGCCCGCCTGTTCAAGGGTGGTCGCCAGCTGCTGGGCCAGGTTGATTTTCGCCATGAAGAACTCCAATCGTCAGTGAGGTTAAAAACTGCTGATCAATAGGGGACAGTTCGATCACGGCGAATGCTCCGCCTTTAATGTGAAGATTGCGTCATGGCTGCGCGGTACTGGCGGGTGCGTCGGGCGATAAACCATTGATCGCGCACCAGTGCCACGCACGGCGCAACCCTGGCCTTGGGTAAATGGCCAAGGCTGAGTCGCCGCATCTGGTAGCGCACCACGGCGAGCACGGCGAGGGAGGCCAGGGGTTTGCGCTTCCAGTCGATGGGCTTGAGTTGTGGGTTGGGGTCGCGGCCCTCGCGCCAATGCTGGATCAATTGCGGCTCCAGGGTCAGGGCCGTGGCGATACCGGCCATGGCGACGCCGCTGTCCAGCACCTGTTGTACGACAGGCAGGCGGCGGATACCCCGGTGACCATCACCGGCATCTTGGCGACGGTCGCCAGTTGGCTGGCAAACTCCAGGAAGTAGGCCTCGCGGGCCAATGTACGGCCGTCCCGCGCGTCGCCTTGCATGGCCGGCGCTTCGTAACTACCGCCAGACAATTCCAGCAAGTCGATGGGCAATGGGTTGAGCATCTCGACCACGGCGCGGGCATCGGCCTCTTCAAAACCGCCGCGCTGGAAGTCCGCCGAGTTGAGCTTGACCGCTACGCAGAACGACGGGCTGACGCTGGCGCGCACGGCCTTGATCACTTCCAGCAGCAAGCGCGCACGGTTTTCCAGGGAGCCACCCCAGCGGTCGGTGCGTTGGTTGCTCAACGGCGAGAGGAACTGACTGAGCAAGTAACCATGCGCGCCGTGGATCTGTACGCCGGTAAACCCGGCCTTTTCGGCCAGGCGTGCGCTGGTGGCGAAACGCTGGATCACGTCCTGGATATCGTCTTCGGTCATGGCTTTGGGCTTGGCAAACATCTTTGAGAAGCCGCCCAGGTCGAGGGCGACCGCGGAAGGTGCCACGGCTTGCTGGCGCAAATTGGCAGGCGTCTGGCGGCCTGGGTGACTGAGCTGTACCCAAAAGTGTACGGGTTTACCCCTCGTTACATCGGCCCATTCGCGAAAACGCTGCAATTGCTGCTCGTCTTCAAGCGCTACGCCGCCAGGGCCGGTCATGGCGCGACGATCAATCAT
The DNA here is from genome assembly GCA_004000515.1 of Pseudomonas poae. Taxonomy (GTDB): domain Bacteria; phylum Pseudomonadota; class Gammaproteobacteria; order Pseudomonadales; family Pseudomonadaceae; genus Aquipseudomonas; species Aquipseudomonas cremoris. The sequence continues at coordinate 5,358,263 of CP034537.1, read as the reverse complement.
CACGTTGCCGGTGATCAACAGGCCGGGCTCACCGTCAGCCCAGGCTTTGTACAGCTGCTTCAATGCGCGGGACGGTGCTTGCTGCGCATCCGCCATGTTCTCTTCCATCGCCGCTTTGGCGATGCGGTTGGAAAGAACTTGGCCATTGGGCAGTTGCAAGGCTTCAAAGGGTGACATGGGTTGACTCCTGAGCGGGGGAGGCCTCAGGCTAAGCTTAAAGTTAACTTTAATGTCAAGCAGGCGTTGCGATGAATATTGGTGAGCTGGCGAAGCAGAGCGGGTTGGCGGCCTCGCGTATCCGGTTTTATGAAGCCGAAGGCTTGATCAGCCAGGTGGGGCGACAGGCCAACGGTTATCGGCGTTACTCGACGGAGGCGTTGCAGACTTTGCAGCTGATCCAGAGCGCGCAGCAGGCCGGTTTCACCCTGCAGGAACTCAAGGCGTTGATGCCGGCGCCGGGGGAGCACAAGCGCGAGGAGTTGATTGAGGCGTTGGAGCGCAAGGTCGAGCAGATCGAACAGATGCAAGCGCAGTTGGCCCACAGCAAGGCGCAGTTGCTGGGCGTGATCGAAGCGGTGCGGGCGCAGCCCGAAGGTGTGCCGTGCAGCATGGGGCAGAAGCAAGTGTTGGCGTCGATCAAACTCAACCCATAAAAAAACCCTGGCATGCCAGGGTTTTTCGTAAGCGAGTGCTTAGCGACGACGGAACAGCGGCAGCGGTTCATCCGTTGCGGCCTGGTACGTCACCGAGAAGTCCTTGAGACTTTCCAGCGCTTCGTACGGGTCTTTGTCGGCGCGTAGGGCGAAGGCATCGAACCCGCAGCGGCGCAGGTAGAACAGTTGGTCGCGCAGCACATCGCCAATTGCGCGCAGCTCGCCCTTGTAACCATAACGGTCACGCAGCAGGCGGGCGTTGGAGTAGTTGCGACCGTCGGTAAAGGCCGGGAAGTTCAGCGCGATGACTTGAAATGCTCCACGTCGGCGCCGATTTCTTCGGCTTCTTCATCGGCGTCCAACCACACACCCAGGCCGCCGTCGCGGGCCTTGAGGGCGTGGCCATGTTCGCGCCACAACGCCAACGGCACGATCAGGTCGTCGCAGTTGGAGATGCCGTCGAAGCTCGCGTCCTTGGGCAGCAGGTGCCAGGTTTCGTCGAGGACTTCGTTGTTCTTAATGATTCGCTGCATAGACGCGCTCCTTGAACAGGTCAATGCCGATGCGCTGGTAGGTGTCGATGAAACGCTCATCTTCGGTGCGCTGTTCGATGTACACATCGATCAGTTTGCCGATCACCTCGGGCATGGCTTCCTGGGCGAAGGACGGGCCGAGGATCTTGCCCAGGCTCGCATCGCGGCTGGCGCTGCCACCCAGGGACACTTGGTAGAATTCTTCGCCTTTCTTGTCCACGCCCAGGATGCCGATGTGGCCGACGTGGTGGTGACCGCAGGCGTTCATGCAACCGGAGATGTTCAAGTCCAGCTCGCCAATGTCGAACAGGTAGTCCAGGTCGTCGAAACGACGCTGGATCGACTCGGCAATCGGGATCGACTTGGCGTTGGCCAGGGAGCAAAAGTCGCCGCCCGGGCAGCAGATGATGTCGGTCAGCAGGCCGATGTTCGGCGTGGCGAAACCGCCTTCGCGCAGTTCGCCCCACAGGGTGAACAGTTGGCTCTGATCGACGTCCGCCAGAATGATGTTCTGCTCGTGGGACGTGCGCAGTTGGCCGAAGCTGTAGCGGTCGGCCAGGTCGGCGACAGCATCCAGCTGCTTGTCGGTGATATCGCCTGGGGCAACACCGGTCGGTTTAAGCGACAGGGTCACGGCAACGTAGCCTGGTTTCTTGTGCGCCAGGGTGTTGCGGCCACGCCAACGGGCAAAACCTGGGTGTTCCAGGTCGAGGGCTGCGAGCTCCGCGTCCTGATTGCTCAGGGCCTTGTACTCAGGGTCGACGAAGTGCTTGGCGACGCGGTGTACTTCAGCTTCGGTCAGGGTGGTCTGGCCGCCGCGCAGGTGTTCCATCTCGGCGTCGACCTTCTGGGCAAACACCTCAGGGGTCAGCGCCTTGACCAGGATCTTGATCCGGGCCTTGTACTTGTTGTCACGACGACCATAGCGGTTGTAGACCCGCAGGATGGCGTCGAGGTAGCTCAACAGGTCCTGCCACGGCAGGAACTCGTTGATGAAGGCGCCGACTACCGGGGTACGGCCAAGGCCGCCACCCACCAGGACACGGAAACCCAACTCGCCCGCTTCGTTGTACACCGGCTCCAGGCCGATATCGTGTACTTCGATGGCCGCGCGGTCCGAGGTCGAGCCATTGATGGCGATCTTGAACTTACGTGGCAGGTAGGCGAACTCTGGGTGGAAGGTGGTCCACTGACGCACGATTTCGCACCACGGGCGTGGATCGATCAGCTCGTCGGCGGCAACGCCAGCGAATTGGTCGGTGGTGACGTTGCGCAGGCAGTTACCGCTGGTCTGAATGGCGTGCATCTGCACGGTGGCCAGTTCAGCCAGGATATCCGGCACATCTTCCAACGCCGGCCAGTTGAACTGCACGTTCTGGCGGGTACTGATGTGGGCGTAACCCTTGTCGAAGTCTCGGGCAATCTTGGCCATCATGCGCGTCTGGCGGGCAGTCAGTTGGCCATAGGGAACGGCAACCCGCAGCATCGGCGCAAAGCGCTGAACATAAAGGCCATTTTGCAGGCGCAGAGGGCGGAACTCTTCTTCGCTCAGTTCACCTGCTAGGTAGCGTCGGGTCTGATCACGGAACTGCTTGACGCGGTCCTCGATGATGCGCTGATCGTATTCGTCGTATACGTACATATAGGTCCTGTTCTCGGCAAATCTGCGCGCACGGCCGCGCACTCCCAACGGAGCCGGCGCACGATACCAGTTTGCGTTTATGCGCAAAAGTGATGTTTGAGTATATGCAAATAACCAAATTGACTAATGAGACTGATTCTCGCGATACCCACATTTGTCATGCGGACAATCATGAACTTTACTGTGATCGAGTCTTGATGCAGTCACCTATAAAACCGATAAGAGGCGATGCGATGAGCAATTCAACCAAAGCCCGTAAACCCGACAGTACCGTGGACGCCTGGGCCATTCTGTTCCTGATAATCCTGGTGGTGGGAACCGCGGTGTTCTGGGTTAGCCACCAATAGAACTGGCTGATTGAGCCTCGATTGACTGTCGCAATGCCACTATCATGGCGGTCAATATTCAAGGCTTGAACACCATGTTGAAGGTTCTGATTACGTGTATGTGGTTGCTGGGGCGGCGTACGGAGCGATGGCTCACGCGACGTCGGTGGTGTTTCTCAACCCTGGCATGTCGACGGAAACCTACTGGGTCAACTACGCGCAATTCATGCAGGCCGCCGCCAAGGACCTCGGCCTGGATTTGCGCGTGCGCTATTCCGAGCGCGATGCACATACAACGTTGACCCAGGCTCGCGAAGCGCTACAAGGCAGTAGTCGGCCCGATTACCTGGTGCTGGTGAACGAGCAATACGTAGCGCCGCAGATCCTGCGGATGGCCCAGGGCAGTGGGGTCAAGCTAATGATCGTCAACAATGCGTTGACCGGCGACCAGGTGCAATTGCTCGGCAAGGACGCCACATGGGTTGGCAGCCTGGTGGCCAACGATGAAGACGCCGGCTACCTGATGCTTACCGACCTGCTGCGCCAGCACCGCCCGCTTGCGCCTGGCCAGTCCATTGACCTGCTGGCGTTCTCCGGCGTCAAGAACACCCCCGCCGCGCAGTTGCGCGAGCAAGGCTTGCACCGTGCATTGGCCGAGCATCCCGAAGTGCGCCTGCGCCAGTTGGTATACGGGGAGTGGAGCCGTCAACGGGCGTTCGAGCAAGCCACGCAACTGTTCAATCGCTACCCGCAAACCGCGCTAGTGTGGTCAGCCAACGACGAGATGGCGCTGGGTGCCATGCAGGCGTTGCAAGAGGCAGGGCGGGTGCCGGGCAAAGACGCGTTGTTCAGTGCGGTCAACAGCTCTCCAGAAGTGTTGCAAGCGCGCCTGGATGGGCGGCTGACAACGTTGGTCGCAGGGCATTTCACCCTGGGCGGGTGGGCGATGGTGCTGATCAACGATGATGCCAAGGGCCTGGACATCGGCGCGTTCGGGGGACGGGACCGCAAAGAGGCCTTGTTCCAGCTGATCGATGCCGCCCAGGCACGACGTTTATTGCAGCCAATGACTCCCGTGGACTTTCGCGCGTTGTCCGCAGTGGGCAAGCCGGCATCCTATCGCTATCCGTTCAGCCTGCAACTGTTGCTGCGCTAGACGCCAGCAACGTGCAGCACCAACTGCACAATGCCAAATAGCGTGAGTGCAAACACCGCCGTGAACACAACACCCAGGATCACAAAGTGGCTGGGCTTGCCGTGGGTAAAGTCGCGGGCGCGGTTCTTGCCACTCTGCACGCCAAAGGCGGCGGCCATGACGCTGTGGAGCATCTGCCAGAAGGTAGGGGCTTGTTGTTGACTGGATCGTCCATACATCCCTCGACACAAGGTGTGTGAGGGATAGCATAGCCGATGACGTTTATGCCGACGGAACCTCGTAGTGAGCGGGCTTGTCGGCGGGTTAGTTGTCGTAGCCCAGGTTCGGCGCCAGCCAGCGCTCGGTCACGGCCAGGTCCTGGCCTTTACGTGCGGTGTAGCTCGCCACTTGGTCCTTGTCGATCTTGCCCACGGCAAAGTACTGCGCCTGTGGGTGCGCGAAGTACCAGCCGCTGACGGCTGCTGCCGGGAACATCGCGTAGTGCTCGGTGAGGAACACGCCACTGCGGCCGGCTTGCATTTCGCGGGCTTCGGGATCGAGCAATTGGAACAACGCGCCTTTCTCGGTGTGATCCGGGCATGCGGGGTAGCCGGGGGCAGGGCGGATGCCGCTGTACTGCTCCTTGATCAGCGCCTCGTTGTCCAGTTGCTCGTCCTTGGCGTAACCCCAGTAGTCTTTACGCACTTGCTGGTGCAGCCACTCGGCGCAGGCTTCGGCCAGGCGGTCGGCCAGGGCCTTGACCATGATCGAGTTGTAGTCGTCGCCCGCGTCCTGGTAGGCCTTGGCCACTTCTTCGGCGCCGATGCCGGCGGTGGTGATAAAACCACCGATGTAGTCGGTCACGCCGCTGTCCTTGGGCGCCACGAAGTCGGCCAGGGAGAAGTTCGGCTTGCCGTCGGTCTTGATGATCTGCTGGCGCAAGTGATGCAGCTTGGCAATCGGCTGGCCATCGTCGCCGTAGACTTCCAGGTCATCATCCTGCACTTGGTTGGTCGGCCAGAAACCGAACACTGCACGTGCACTGATGAGTTTTTCATCGATCAGCTTGGCGAGCATTTCCTGGGCGTCGGCGTACAGCGCGGTGGCGGCTTCACCGACCACTTCGTCCTTGAGGATGCGTGGGAATTTGCCCGCCAGGTCCCATGAAATAAAGAACGGCGTCCAGTCGATGTACTCGGCCAGCACCTTGAGGTCGATATTGTCCAGCACCTTGGCGCCGGTAAAGGTTGGCGTGACCGGGGTGTAGGTGCTCCAGTCGAACTGCGGTTTCTTGGCGATGGCCGCCGGGTAGCTCAGGCGCTCGGTACGGGCGCTGCGGTTGGCGGTGCGCTCGCGCACTTCCACGTATTCCTCGCGGGTACGTTCGACAAAGCCACCTTTGAGTTCCTTGGACAGCAGTTGGTGGCAACGCCGACCGCGCGGGAGGCGTCGGTGACATACACCACGGCATCGTTGCTGTACTTGGGCTCGATCTTCACCGCCGTGTGGGCCTTGGAGGTGGTGGCGCCACCGATCATCAGCGGCAGGTGGAAGTCCTGACGCTGCATCTCACGGGCCACGTGCACCATTTCATCCAGGGACGGCGTAATCAGGCCAGACAGCCCGATGATGTCGCACTTCTGCTCCTTGGCTACCTGCAAGATCTTCTCCGCCGGCACCATCACGCCCAAATCGACGATGTCATAGCCGTTGCAACCCAGCACGACGCCAACAATGTTCTTGCCGATGTCATGCACGTCGCCTTTTACGGTGGCCATCAGGATCTTGCCCTTGGCTTCCGGCTTGTCGCCTTTTTCCAGCTCGATGAACGGGATCAAGTGGGCCACGGCCTGCTTCATCACACGAGCGGACTTCACCACTTGCGGCAAGAACATTTTGCCCGCGCCAAACAGGTCGCCGACGATGTTCATGCCGGACATCAGCGGGCCTTCGATCACTTCGATCGGGCGCGCGAACGACTGGCGGGACTCCTCGGTGTCTTCGACGATGTGGGTAGTGATGCCCTTGACCAGCGCGTGTTCCAGGCGCTTGTTCACTTCCCAGCCGCGCCATTCTTCGGTCTCGGCTTCTTTTACGCTGCCGTCGCCCTTGTACTTGTCGGCGATGGCGAGGGAGGGCGTCGGTGCCTTCCGGGGTGCGGTTGAGCACCACGTCTTCCACGGCGTCACGCAGCTCGGCCGGGATCTGGTCGTAGATCTCCAACTGGCCAGCGTTGACGATACCCATGGTCAAGCCATTGCGGATCGCGTACAGCAGGAACACCGAGTGGATCGCTTCACGCACTGGGTTGTTGCCCCGGAACGAGAACGACACGTTGGACACGCCGCCGGAGCTCAGCGCGTACGGCAGCTCGTCACGGATGTAGGCACAGGCATTGATGAAGTCGACGGCGTAGTTGTTGTGCTCTTCGATACCGGTGGCGACCGCGAAGATGTTCGGGTCGAAGATGATGTCTTCCGGCGGGAAGCCGACTTCGTTCACCAGGATGTCGTAGGAGCGTTTGCAGATCTCCTTCTTGCGCGCTTCGGTGTCGGCCTGGCCGGCTTCGTCGAAGGCCATTACCACCACGGCGGCGCCATAGCGCTTGCACAGCTTGGCGTGGTGAATGAACTGCTCCACGCCTTCCTTCATGCTGATGGAGTTGACGATGCCCTTGCCCTGGATGCACTTGAGGCCGGCCTCGATCACATCCCACTTGGAGGAGTCGATCATGATCGGCACGCGGGAGATGTCCGGCTCGCCGGCAATCAGATTGAGGAAGGTCACCATGGCCTTCTTCGAATCCAGCATCCCTTCGTCCATGTTGATGTCGATCACCTGGGCGCCGGCTTCCACCTGCTGCAGGGCGACTTCCAGGGCTTCGGTGTAGTTGTCTTCACGGATCAGACGGGCGAACTTGGCAGAGCCGGTGATATTGGTACGTTCGCCGACGTTGACGAATAACGAGCTGCGATCGATGGTGAACGGCTCCAGGCCCGACAGGCGGCAGGCCTTCGGAATATCCGGGATCACGCGCGGCGCATAACCGGCCACGGCCTTGGCGATGGCTTCGATGTGGCCCGGCGTGGTGCCGCAGCAGCCGCCGACGATGTTGAGGAAGCCGCTCTGGGCGAATTCTTCGATGACCTTGGCGGTTTCCGAGGGCAGTTCGTCGTACTCGCCGAATTCATTGGGCAGGCCGGCGTTCGGGTGCGCGGAGACGTGGGTGTTGGCCTTGTTCGACAACTCTTCCAGGTACGGACGCAGCTCGCTGGCGCCCAGGGCGCAGTTCAGGCCTACGGAAATCGGCTTGGCGTGGGCAACCGAGTTCCAGAACGCTTCGGTGGTCTGGCCCGACAGGGTACGGCCGGAGGCGTCGGTGATGGTGCCGGAGATCATGATCGGCAGTTCGATGTTCAGTTCTTCAAACACGCCTTGCACGGCGAATATCGCGGCCTTGGCGTTGAGGGTGTCGAAGATGGTCTCGATCAGGATCAGGTCGGCGCCGCCTTCGATCAGGCCTTTGGTGGCTTCGGTGTAGTTCTCCACCAGCTCATCGAAGGTCACGTTGCGGTAGCCCGGATTGTTCACATCGGGCGACAGCGAGCACGTGCGGCTGGTTGGGCCGAGCACGCCAGCGACAAAGCGCGGCTTGTCCGGATTTTCCAGGGTCTTGGCGTCGGCAATCTTGCGCGCCAGGCGTGCGCCTTCTACGTTTAATTCGTAGGCCAGTTCTTCCATGCCGTAGTCGGCCATGGAAATGCGGGTGGCGTTGAAGGTGTTGGTTTCGAGGATGTCGGCACCGGCATCCAGGTAAGCTTTTCTCGATGCCGCCGATCACGTCGGGACGGGTGATCACCAGCAGGTCGTTGTTACCCTTGACGTCACTTGGCCAGTCGGCGAAGCGTTTGCCACGGTAGTCGACTTCTTCCAGTTTGTAGCTCTGGATCATCGTGCCCATACCGCCGTCGAGGATCAGGATACGGTCCTTGAGGGCTTGATGAAGGGCTTGCAGACGAACGCTACGATCGGACATGGGACTACTCTGGTCAGGCATTTCGGAGGGCATGAATCATAGCAAACCTGTGCCGATTTAGAGCATGTGCAGGTTTTGCATGAATATCGTTCATGTTGTTCAAGGGTGTGGCCCGGTAGAATCACCGGCAAATTTTTCAGCGCACGCATTGAATCGGGACCGGATACATGTCACTTCGCCTCATCATCAGCGCCGTCCTGGCCTTGATCGCCAGCACCGCACAGGCACAAGACTCCGCCCCTGCGATTTCTTACACCCGTGACATCCAGCCAATCTTCACCGAGAAATGCGTAGCCTGCCATGCCTGCTACGACTCCGCCTGCCAGCTCAACCTGGGCAGTGCCGAAGGTGCGGCCCGGGGTGCAAGCAAAATGCCGGTCTACGATGGCGAACGCAGCAAGGCCACGCCGACAACGCGCTTGTTCTACGACGCCTTCGGCAAGCAGGCCTGGCAGCAAAAGGCTTTTATTCTGTGCTGGACGCCCAAGGCAGCCAGGCTGCACTGATGGCGCGGATGCTGGAGCTGGGGCACAACGCCCCGCTGGCACCCAATGCCAAACTGCCCGAAGAGATCGTACTGGGCCTCAACCGCGAAAACATGTGCGCCATGCCCGGCGAATTCAATGCGTACGCGGGTGCCCATCCCAAGGAAGGCATGCCACTGGCCGTTACCGGCCTGACTGACCAGCAATACCAGACGCTGCAACGCTGGCTCGCCTCCGGTGCGCCGATTGATGAGCAAGGCCTGGCGCCGAGCGCCAAGGAAGCGCTGCAAGTGCAGCAGTGGGAGAATCTGTTCAACCAACCCGGTGCCCGGGAAAGCCTGGTGGCACGCTGGTTGTTCGAGCACTTGTTCCTCGCTCATATCTATTTCGAGAACGGCGAGCCGGGGCATTTCTTCCAGTGGGTGCGCTCGCGCACGCCGAGCGGCCAGCCGATAGACCTGATCGCCACACGCCGTCCCAATGATGACCCAGGTACCCAGGTCTACTACCGCCTATGGCCCGTGCAGGGCGTGATCGTGCACAAGACCCACATCACGTACCCGTTCAGTGCCGAGAAAATGGCCCGCATCAAAGAACTGTTCTACAGCGGTAATTGGCAGGTCAACGCCTTGCCGGGCTACGGCCCGGGCCGCCGCGCCAACCCGTTCGACACCTTCGAAGCCATCCCGGCCAAGGCGCGCTACCAGTTCATGCTGGATAACGCCGAGTACTTCGTGCGCACCTTCATTCGTGGGCCGGTCTGCCGTGGGCAGATCGCCACGGACGTGATCCGCGACAACTTCTGGACCCTGTTCCAAGACCCGGATCACGACCTCTATATTACCGATGCGCGCTATCGCGGCCAGGCCACGCCGCTGCTGGCGATGCCGGGGCAGAACGATGACGTCGGCAGTGTGCTGAGCCTGTGGCTGGCCTACCGTGACAAACGTAATGAATATGAAGCCCTGCGCCGTGACAGCTATGCAGAGGTGCCACCGCCGAGTTGGTCGAGCCTGTGGGCCGGCAACGACAACGCCTTGCTCACTATCTTCCGCCACTTCGACAGCGCCTCGGTGACCAAAGGCCTGATCGGTGAAGTGCCGCAGACGATGTGGCTGTTCGACTACCCGCTGCTGGAGCGCACTTATTACCAGTTGGCAGTGAACTTTGACGTGTTCGGCAACGTGTCGCACCAGGCCCAGACCCGGCTGTATTTCGACCTGATCCGCAATGGCGCCGAGCAGAACTTCCTGCGCCTGATGCCGGCAGATTCTCGTGATGATTTCCTCGATGACTGGTACCAGAACAGCGGCAAACTCAAGCTGTGGCTGGATTACGAGGCCATTGACGATGACAAGCCCACGGGGCTGCACCTGAACGAAAAAAGACCCTAAGCGTGATTTCGCCAACCAACTGCTCACCCGTTATGGCGACCTGAATGCCAGCCCGGACCCGATCAACCGTTGCAGTGGCGCCTATTGTTCACGCGATGGCATCGATCCGGCGTTGCAGGATGCCGAGCAGGCCCTGAGCCGCCTGACTTCGCGCCCTGCGGCGGGACTCAAGGTCATCGACCAATTGCCCGAAGCGACCCTGCTGCGCATCGAAACCACCAGCGGCAAGCGCGTGGTGTACAGCATGTTGCGCAACCGTGCCCACAGTAACGTGGCATTCCTGCTCGGTGAGGCCTATCGCTATCAGCCTGGCCTGGACACCGTGACCATTTACCCCGGCGTGCTCAGCAGTTACCCGAACTTCATGTTCAACATTCCTGCCCAGGAAGTGCCGGAGTTTGTGGCTCAGATGGAGCGGGCCAAGGACGCCAATCGCTTTGAAAAGATCGTCGACCGCTGGGGCGTACGCCGCAGCCACCCGCTGTTCTGGCAGTACTTCCACGATTTATCGCAGTACATCCGTGAAACCACGCCGGTGGAAGAGGGGGTTTTGGATATGAATCGCTATGAAAACCTCTGACAGGGCGGATTAGTCTTTTCCGACAAAATTACTAGGACTTTGTACCTGCGTAATATTTTGGCGTAAACTGCCGGCAAGCCTGTGAGGAGTTTCCATGACTGCCATAACCATTACCGACGCCGCCCACGATTACCTGGCTGACCTGCTGTCCAAGCAGAACACCCCGGGTATCGGCATCCGCGTCTTTATCACCCAGCCCGGCACCCAATACGCCGAGACTTGCATTGCCTACTGCAAGCCAGGGGAAGAAAAAGCCTGAAGACACCGCGCTGGGGCTGAAAAGCTTCACCGCGTACATCGACAACTTCAGCGAAGCCTTCCTTGACGATGCCGTGGTTGACTACGCCACCGACCGCATGGGCGGCCAGTTGACCATCAAGGCGCCGAACGCCAAGGTGCCGAACGTCAACGCCGATAGCCCGGTGAACGAGCGCATCAACTACTACCTGCAAACCGAGATCAACCCGGGGCTCGCCAGCCACGGCGGCCAGGTGAGCCTGATCGACGTGGTCGATGACGGTATTGCGGTGTTGAAGTTCGGTGGCGGTTGCCAGGGCTGTGGCCAAGCGGACGTTACCCTGCGCGAAGGCATTGAGCGCACCCTGCTGGAGCGCATTCCAGAGCTCAAGGGTGTACGTGACGTGACCGACCACACGCAGAAAGAAAACGCCTACTACTGAGTAAGGCGTTCACTGCGAACAAAAAACGGCGCCCCGTGAGCGCCGTTTTTTATTCTTTAAATTCAGTTGCTTGCACTATCTATCTAACATAGCAGATCAACTGTGGGAGCTGGCTTGCCTGCGATAGCGGTACATCTGTAAGGCACATGTACTACATGACACACCGCCATCGCGGGCAAGCCCGGCTCCCACAGGGTTTTGTATTGAGTTCGCACTGTGTTCAAGGCCGATAAAGATGTGCATGCCCAGCCCGATACAGCGACGACTCACTAAAGCTGTCACTGGCCAATACCCGGCCCACCACGATCAACGCCGTGCGCCGAAACCCCTTGGCGGCGACCTTGTCGGCAATATCAGTAAGCGTTCCAACCACCCAGTCCTGATCCGGCCACGTGGCGCGGTGCACCACGGCAATCGGGCAATCCGCGCCGTAATGTGGCAGCAGTTCAGCAACAATTTTCTCCAGGTGGTTGACCCCCGCGAATCGCCATGGTGGTGCCATGCTGCGCCAGGCTGCCGAAATCCTCGCCTGCCGGCATGCTGGTTTTGTCTGCATAGCGGGTCAGGATCACGCTCTGGGCGATGTCGGGCAGGGTCAGTTCGGTTTCCAGCAGCGCCGCACACGCCGCTACAGCGGTAACGCCGGGAATGATCTGGAAGGGAATGCCCAGCTCTCGCAAATGACGGATCTGCTCGCCAATCGCTCCATACAGGCTCGGATCCCCCGAGTGCACCCGCGCCACATCCTGCCCCTTGGCGTGCGCCAACTTGATCAGGTCGATGATCTGTTCCAGGTGCAGTTCGGCGCTATTGACCAGTGTTTCTGCCTGATGACCTTCCAATACTGCCGCCGGCACCAACGAGCCCGCATAGATGATCACCGGGCAACTGCGGATCAGGCGCTGGCCTTTGACGGTGATCAATTCCGGGTCGCCGGGGCCTGCGCCGATGAAGTAGACGGTCATGGGGATTCCTGATGAAAAACGGGCGAGCATGAAGATTGCTCATGATCGGGGAGGGCAATTATCGAGAATTTATCCCGCGCAAGCCAATGCAAAGGTGGCTTGGAGGTTCTTTTTACGTGTAATCAACAGGCGAGAAGGGCTGCCGGCGAGGTGTTCGGCGAGGGCCAGGGCTGCGCTTTCGGCGACGCCGTAGCAGCCGGTATGGGCAAAGGCCAAAGCGGATTTGTGGCTCAAGCGGTCTGCAAAGGCTGCTAATTGCTCAGCGCTGAAACACTGCAACGGCAGATTCAGCGCATTGGCCAATGCCAGTATTCCTGGCTCGTCTTTTTTCAAATCGATACTGGCCAGCGCAGTAATGCTGTCGCGCTCAATACCGCCCTCGGCGAGGGCGGCATCAAACAGCTCCAACAGGGTATGAACATCACAACCCCGTTGGCAGCCCAGGCCGACCACTCGCGTCATGCCGAGTATTGGTCATCACGATTGCGGCGGAACAACCAGGCGCTGATCAGGCCTAGGGCCAGCCAGAACACCACGTTGGTCAACTGCGAAGCGATCTTGAACTGTGCTTCCAAGGCTTCCGGGGCCAGCATCGAATGCACCTCCGGCTGCGGCGCGCCGATCACGTGCGGCACCACCAGAATTGCCAGGCCCAGCGCTTTGAGCAGCCAGTTGCGACCGAACACCACCAAGGCGATGCCGGCGGCGGTGGACGCAGCGGTGCCGATCCACCAGATTTGCCGTTGTGCCAGGTCAGCTGCGGCAGTGCCCGGCAACTCAGGTGGCAGGCCCATGGTCGGCGCCAGCACGAACGTCGCGTAACCGGCCAGGCCCCAGAGCAAGCCTTGGGCGGTGCGGGTTGGCGCACGCAGGGTGTAGAGGCCGGCCAGCATCAAGGCAAAACCCACGGCAACCACCAGGTTGCCGCCGGTGGTGGACAGCACGCGCTGCCAGCCGTCTTCCGGCTCCCAGGCTTCGGCGTCATGGGTGTGGGCCGCGGCGCCTTCGGCATGCTCATGCACCACTTCGGCAGCAGCCGGGGCTTTTTCATAGGTTTCTGCCTGCAGAATCAGCGGGGCAACCCAAAAGCTTTGCAGTAGAGTCAGCAGCAGGGCGGCCAGCAGGCCAGTGAAGCCTGCGGTTTGAGCAATACGCTTGATCATGTCGACAGGTCTCAGTGGCACGGGAACGCGGCGCTGTGGCGGGTATCGTGGGCAGCGTTGTGCACCGCCTCGATATGCGAGAACCCCGCGAAATACACCAGGCACGCGCCGAGGATCGACGCACCGATGGCGGCGGTCAGGCGTTGGCTCAGGGTTGAGGTGCTGCTGTTGGCGTGCGAGGTGCTGCTGATGATCGACATGGCGCGTCCCTTTCAGGTGTCAGGGTGAATCGAGCGCATGAAAACCCCGCGAGACAGGCACGCAGGGTTCTGAACAGCGCCCGCCCACCGCGGGTTTGTTATCTGATTTTTTCGGGCCGGTCTCCGGGCTTGCGAGGGAGGCTCTTGTAAAGAGTCAGCCTGAAAACGTCGCCTTCCCATGCTAGGGGCACAGTGGATATAACGTTTCGCTCGCTTACCGTTGCGGGGCAGCACCGGACTGGTCATATCGCTATGACGCACCGGTTTCCCGTTTCACCCTGTGAAGGGCACCCGAAACAAGATGTGTAGGAAAGCATGGTCTTGTGACCAGCGTCAAATTGGGTTCACTCAAATCAAAGTTGATACTTGCTTTTGCAGAGCACGGCAGGAATACCGAGGGTTTCGTTTTTCTGATCATGTAGTCAATATTTTTCATGTCAAATCGCTCATCTTTTTTTCCAGGAAAGCCAAAGAAGTTGACGCCGATGTCCAGTTCGCGAAGAAGTTCTGGGCGGTTAAGTATCTCCTTGGCTGCCGCTGTTGCCTCTGGAGAGAAGGTCCTTGTAGTCGTTCGGATGCCGGCGGCTTCTTTGAGTTCATTGAAGTTGACGTAAGCATCATTGGCGCCGGCAGCATACTCCCGGAAGTACTTTTGATATCTTTCAATATCCAAACGTCCGGTTTGTGTGAGCAGTTCCGTTGTTCTCCTGTAGAACGTTTCGAGATCTTGTGCTCCAAGGGGCTGCTGGCACCCTCCTGCTGTTTGTTGTAATAAGTTTCGGTTGTGAAGGACGGTTGCGCAAACGGGTTGTTCAGAGTGGATATTGAAGAAATCATTTTTATCTCACGGTTAATTAAATTAGAAACTTTATATTTGATACATGTTGAATGGGGTTGGCGTAAGAGTGCTTAGATCAATCAACTGTGTGATGTGTGGCGTGTGCTACGTGTCGCGTTCCTGATAAAAAGTCTTTATATATTTCGGGTGGTTATTTTTTCTGTTGAGGCCGGTAATAAAAGTGCGTACGTCAGTGGGCAAGCGGTGGTGTCAACATCACCGACATTGACCCGCTCTCGCGCACTGCGTAGCCTTGCACCTTCGAGGTTCTTCGGCCCCAGCCGAAGCTAAGAAGGAACGCGGTCCAAGCCGCGGCTGCCCCCGCAACTGTAAAGGGTTCAGCTGACTGCCACGCCACTGCCGACAAGGCGGGAAGGCGCAGCCAGCGCCGGTCGCAAGACCCGCACGCCCCAAGCCAGGAGACCTGCCTCGCAACCGATTTTCAATTCAACCGGGCGGGGTGATCCGGTGACGAAATCCGCTGCTGCGCACTGTCGCAGGGCCTATCGTCCCGTATGCCCGCCCCAAAGGGCATCCGATGAAAACACTGGCCAAACTCCCCGTCACCATCGTTACCGGCTTTCTCGGTTCGGGCAAAACCACCTTGCTGCGCCATATGCTCGACAACGCTCAGGGCCGTCGCATCGCCGTGATCGTCAACGAGTTCGGCGAACTGGGCATCGACGGTGAAATCCTCAAACAGTGCTCCATCGGTTGCACCGAAGAAGAAGCCAACGGTCGCGTCTACGAGCTGGCCAACGGTTGCCTGTGCTGCACGGTGCAGGAAGAATTTTTCCCGGTGATGCGTGAATTGGTCGCCCGTCGCGGCGACCTCGACCATATCCTCGTCGAAACCTCAGGCCTGGCCCTGCCAAAGCCGTTGGTGCAAGCCTTCCAGTGGCCGGAAATTCGCAGCGCCTGCACCGTGGACGCGGTGATTACCGTGGTCGACAGCCCGGCCGTGGCTGCTGGCACCTTCGCTGCGTTCCCGGACCAAGTCGACGCCCAGCGCAAACTCGACCCGAACCTGGATCACGAATCGCCATTGCATGAGCTGTTCGCCGACCAACTGGCCAGCGCCGACCTGGTGATCCTCAACAAGTCCGACCTGATCAGCGCCGAAGACCTGGCCCGCGTACGCCTGGAAGTCGCCGAAGAACTGCCGCCAGCCGTAAAAATCATCGAAGCCAGCAGCGGTCGCCTGCCGTTGGACGTGCTGATCGGCCTGGGTGCCGGCTCCGAAGAGCACATCGACGGTCGCCACAGCCACCACGATCATCATCACGAAGGTGAAGACGATCACGATCACGATGCCTTCGATTCGATCTCCATCGATCTGCCTCAGGCCGACGAAGCGCTGCTGCTCGACGCACTGACGCAACTGGTTGTCCAGCACGGCATCCTGCGCGTCAAAGGCTTCGCTGCCATTCCTAACAAACCGATGCGCCTGCTGATCCAGGGCGTGGGCACGCGTTTCGACAAGCACTTCGACCGGGCGTGGGGCGCCGACGAAGCCCGCATTACGCGTCTGGTATTGATCGGCCAGGACCTTGATGCGGCGGGCCTCGAAGCGCAACTGCGCGCTGCCCTCAGCGTTTAACCCATGCACCTGCTCAGGACCCAGCCCGGTGGTTTCGTCTCGGACGACAATATTGCCGACCTTGGCCAAACCCCCGCTGAACTGGTAATCCTGTGCAGCGGCGATTCCAGCCTGGCGCTGTTGGCCGAGGCGGCTCAGCAGTTGCCCGATGACTATCCCAGCCTGCGCCTTGCCAACCCGATGCAGGTGCAGAACCATGCCTCGGTCGACCTCTATGTGGATGAGGTACTGCGCCACGCCAAGGTCATCCTGATCTCGCTGCATGGCGGTATCGGCTATTGGCGCTACGGCATCGAGCGGTTGGTGGAATTGGCCGAGCGCGGCGTCACGTTGATCCTGGTGCCGGGGATGATCGCCCAGACCCTGAGCTCAGCGGACTGAGCACGGTAAACGCCGAAAGCCGCGACCGTCTTTGGCACTTCCTGCGCCAAGGCGGCCTGGGCAACGCGCTGGATTTCTATCGCTGCCTGGCCAGTGCTTACCTGGGCCGCGACTACGCCTGGGCCGAGCCGCAAACCCTGCCGCGCACCGCGATTTATCATCCACACAAAGCCAATCCGCGCTTGAACGACTGGCAGGCGGATTGGAACGCCGAATGGCCGGTGGCAGCGGTGCTGTTTTACCGCTCCCATTTGCAGGCGGCCAATACCGGTTTTATCGATGTGTTCTGCCAGCGCTTGCAGGCGGCGGGCCTTAACCCGTTGCCGATGGCGGTGGCCAGTTTGAAAGAGCCTGGCTGCCTGACGGTGGTCGAGGACTTGCTGGATGAAGTCAGCGCAGCGGTGATTCTGAATACCACCGGGTTTGCGCAGTCCAGCCCCGAAGCGCCGCATTTACGGCCGTTTCGCCGCAATATCCCGGTAATCCAGGCAATTTGCGCCCAAGACAACGAACCGGGCTGGCAGGCCAGCGAGCAAGGCCTGGGCCCGCGTGATCTGGCGATGCATATCGCGTTGCCGGAGCTGGACGGGCGCATCATCAGCCGTCCAATCAGTTTCAAGGACCTGGCCTGGCGCAGTGAACGTAGCCAGTCGGACGTGGTGTGTTATCGCGCCGCGCCGGAGCGCATGGACTTTGTCGCCGAGCTGGCGCGGCGTTGGATCGAACTGGCCCGGGTGCCGAATGCCGACAAACGCATCGCGTTGATACTCGCCAATTACCCGACCCGCGATGGCCGTATAGGCAACGGTGTGGGGTTGGATACGCCGGCGGCAGCGTTGAATATCCTGCGTGCGCTGCAAGCTCAAGGGTATCCGCTGCCAAGCGAGTTGCCCGAGAGCGGCACTGCGTTAATCCACGATTTGCTCGGTGGCGTCACTAACGACCTGGACAGCCTCGACCTGCGGCCGTGCCACCAAAGCATGAGCCTCACCGACTACGAGGCGATGTTCAGCCGCTTGCCCCAAGCCAACCGCCAGGCCGTGCTGGAGCGCTGGGGCGCGCCGCATAACGACCCCATGTTCCGCGACGGCCGCATGATGATCGCCGGGCTGCGCTTGGGCCTGACCTTCGTTGGTATCCAGCCGGCTCGCGGTTATCAAGTAGACGCCAGCGCCGTTTACCACGACCCGGACCTGGTGCCGCCCCACGGATACCTCGCGTTCTACTTCTGGTTGCGCCACACCTACGGCGCCCACGGCGTGATTCACGTGGGCAAACACGGCAACCTCGAATGGCTGCCGGGCAAGGGCGTGGGTCTGTCGGAAAACTGCTGGCCCGACGCTTTGCTGGGGCCGCTGCCCAATATCTACCCATTCATCGTCAACGACCCGGGCGAGGGCGCCCAGGCCAAGCGGCGCACCCAGGCGGTGATCATTGATCACCTGATGCCGCCGTTGACCCGCGCTGAAACCTACGGCCCGCTGCGCAACCTTGAGCTGCTGGCTGATGAGTATTACGAAGCGCAGTTACTCGACCCACGCCGCGCCCTTGAGCTGCAAAAGACATCCTCAAGTTGGTGCGCGAAACCCGTATCGACCAAGAGCTGAAGCTGGACAGTGATGCCGACGCCGCTATCTGGCTGCCGCGCCTGGACACCTACCTGTGTGACTTGAAGGAGTCGCAGATCCGCGACGGCCTGCACATATTCGGTGAGTCGCCCGAAGGCCGTTTGCGTATCGATACCTTGCTGGCGTTGCTGCGTATCCCCCGTGGTGATGGCCGTGGACCACAATCCAGCTTGCTGCGGGTGTTGGCCAAGGCTTTCGCGCTGGGCTTCGACCCACTGGACTGTGCCCTGGCTGAACCGTGGACCGGTCGCCGCCCGCTGGTGCTGCAGAAGATCGATGTGCAGTTGTGGCGCACCGCTGGCGACACCCGCGAGAGGTTGGAGTTGTATGCGGCGCGGCTGATCGAGCAGGCGCTGGAAGGCCCGCTTGAACAGCTGGAAGAGCCGGGCTGGGAAGAGGTGAAGGCGGTGATCGAAAGCCTGCGCATCGTCGTAGCGCCGCGCCTGGATGCTTGCGGCCCGGCAGAAATGCGTGGGTTGCTGGATGCCTTGAGCGGTCGTTTCGTACCGGCGGGCCCAAGCGGTGCGCCTAGCCGTGGACGGCTGGATGTGCTGCCAACGGGCCGCAATTTTTTCACCGTCGACGTGCGCAACTTGCCTACGACGACGGCTTGGCGCATTGGTTTCCAGTCGGCCAACCTGATCCTTGAGCGGCACCTGCAAGACCACGGCGACCACCTGCGCCAGCTGGGTTTGTCGGTGTGGGGCACCGCGACCATGCGCACCGGCGGTGATGATATCGCCCAAGCCATGGCGCTGATGGGGGTTCGCCCGGTATGGGCCACCGGCAGCCAGCGGGTGGATGACTTTGAGATTCTGCCGATCAGCCTGCTGGACCGCCCGCGTGTCGACGTGACGCTGCGGGTGTCGGGCTTCTTTCGCGATGCGTTCGCCAACCTGATCCGTCTGTTTGACGCGGCGGTGCAGGCCGTGGCCGCGCTGGATGAGCCGGACGACATGAACCCGCTGGCGGCCAAGGTGCGCAGCGAGCGTGAGGCGTTGCGTGTGTCTGGCCTGGACGACGAAACCGCCGCCAAGCAGGCGGGTGGCGCATTTTCGGCGCCAAACCCGGAGCCTATGGCGCGGGCGTGCAGGGCGCGGTTGACGGTCGCCTGTGGCAAAGCCGGGAAGACTTGGCCGAGGTTTATCTGAACTGGGGCGGCTATGCCTACGGTGGTTCCGATGAAGGCACCGCTGCCCGCGAGCAATTCGCTCAACGCCTGAGCCAGGTGCAGGCCGTTTTGCAGAACCAGGACAACCGCGAGCATGACCTGCTCGACTCCAACGATTACTACCAATTCCAGGGCGGTATGCTTGCTGCCGTGGAAACCCTGAGCGGTGACAAGGCCGCCAGCTATCATGGCGACCACAGCCAGCCAGACTTGCCGAAGATTCGCACCTTGAAGGAAGAGCTGAACCGGGTGATTCGTTCCCGCGCCGCCAACCCCAAGTGGATCGAAGGCGTGAAACGCCACGGCTACAAAGGCGCGTTTGAAATGGCTGCGACGGTGGACAATCTGTTTGCATTCGACGCAACGACCGCGCTGATCGACGATCACCAGTATGTGTTGCTCGCCGACGCTTACTTGCTCGACCCCGATACCCGGGCCTTTGTACAACAGCACAACCCCGCAGCCCTGCGCGACATGACCGAGCGCATGCTTGAGGCCCAGCAGCGCGGTATGTGGCAGGAGCCGGGTGCATATAAAGAAGCGTTGGAAAACCTGTTGCTGGATATAGAAGAAGACAGCTGATGACTGATACTCCCCATTTCCCGCTATCCGCCGTGGTCGGCGCCGACAGGTTGAAACTGGCACTGTGCCTGACCGCCATCGACCCGAAAATCGGCGGCGTGCTGATCGAAGGCCCGCGCGGAATGGCCAAGTCCACCCTTGCGCGAGGGCTGGCGGACCTGTTGGCCAGCGGGCAGTTTGTCACCTTGCCATTGGGCGCGACCGAAGAACGCCTGGTGGGCACCCTGGATCTTGACGCCGCGCTAGGCGAAGGCCGTGCGCAGTTTTCTCCCGGCGTGCTGGCCAAGGCTGATGGCGGCGTGTTGTACCTCGATGAAGTCAACTTGCTGGCGGATCACTTGGTCGACCTGCTGCTGGATGTGGCGGCCAGCGGCATCAACCTGATCGAGCGTGACGGCATTTCCCACCGTCATTCGGCGCGTTTTGTGCTGATCGGCACCATGAACCCGGAAGAGGGCGAGTTGCGCCCGCAACTGCTCGACCGTTTCGGTTTTAATGTGGCGCTGAGCGGGCAGACCTTGCCGGCCGAGCGTGGGCAGATCATTCGACGCCGCTTGGATTTCGACAGCGACCCGGCGGCGTTTTGCGCACACTGGACCGAGCAACAAGCGGCGTTGCGTGAACGTTGCACCCAGGCCCGTGTTCGACTCGGCAACATTGAACTGGATGACCAGGCCTTGGCCCAGATCACCGAGCGTTGTTTTGCCGCAGGTGTCGACGGCCTGCGTGCGGACCTGGTCTGGCTACGCGGCGCCAGGGCCCATGCCGCTTGGCGCGGTGCTGACGCGATCGCCGAGGAGGACATCGACGCCGTGGCCGAGTTTGCCTTGCGCCATCGACGCCAGGAACAGTCGCCACCGGCCAACCCGCCGAGTGAAGGGCAATCGCCCAAACCTTCCGACACGTCGCCCGGCCAAGGCCAATGGGGCGACATGCCCGCGCCGGCCTTGCCCACGGGCGCACGCCGCGAAGTCCCCACCTGGCCAAAAAAGCCCTAGGCATTCGCCCTCGACCTGACGCGGGGGCGGATGCACGGCCCAAGGCGGGTCGACTGGACAGAGGCAGGCAGGGCAAGGCGCGCAGCGCACAGCAGGGTTCGATCAACTGGCCGGGTACGTTGCTCGGTGGTCGGCCCCAATCGCGAGAGGATTTGCTGTTTCACCTGCGCAGCCGCTCAGCCCATGAATTGTGGTTGGTGATTGTCGATGCATCGGCGTCCACCCGGCGGCACCGTGCGTTGACGGATGCCAAGGGCTTGCTGGCGCAGTTGTTTGACGATGCTTATCGCCAGCGGGCGCGCATGGCGTTACTGACGGCCAGTGGGCACGCGCCAAAGTGGCAGGTTCAAGGGTTGAAAGCCGCGAAAGGCTTGGCGGGTTGGCTGGATCAGCTTGGCGCCGGCGGCGGCACACCGTTGCTGGCGGCGCTGACAGAAGCCGGAGATTGGCTGGCGGCGCGGCGCAAGCGCTATCCGACGGAGCAGCAGCGGTTGCTGGTGATTACCGATGGGCGGCTCAAGGACAGCGCCGGGTTGCCGGTGCTGGAGTGTCCGGGTTTGTTGGTGGATATGGAGCGGGGACCGATCCGGTTGGGCAGGGCACAGGAATTGGCGGTTGGGTTGCAGCTGGATTATCGGCATATCGACCAGTTGTAGTGCCTATTGCGCCGCATTCGCGAGCAAGTCGAATCGTCGCACCGCCGCTCCCACAGGGGGATGCATTCCAAATTGTGGGAGCGGGCTTGCTCGCGAAGAGGCCCTAAAGCGCACTGATAAAACCTCAGCCAGTCCCCGGCACATTCGGCCAAAGATCCGCCACCAAAAACAACCGCTCGGCTTCCTCCCACTCCGCACCGCTCTGAACCATCCGCACCAGCAACTGCGCCGGCGCCATCGGGTCCAGCTCCGCCAGCCAGCCTTGCATCCGTTCCTCACTCCAGACTTCATCCGCCGGGTAATGCGCAGGCGCCAACCAGGCATGGCGGGGCAGTGGTTGCCAACGGCCGGTGCACTGGCGCTGGCAAAATCCCGCCAGTCGCGTTGATGCAGCCAGCGGCCACGCAGGTGCTGCGGGTGCGCGCCTTCGGGGGATTCTGCCAAGCCAGGCCACGGATACAGCAAATACCCGCCCAGCCACAAATGCGCATCGAACTGTTGGATATCCAGCGCTGCCAAGGCTTCCCGGCTTTCCGGGCGTGCAGAGATCGGCAGTTGATGCTGGGCCAGATGCGCCAGCTTACGGTCCAGCCGGTCATGGCACCCAGGCCCGAGCCACAGGGCCGGGTCCTGGCCGTTGCCGTCCTGCGGGCCCAGATACAGCTTGATCGCCAATTCCAGATGATGCACGCCGTCGCGGTCGCGGATCAGCATGTCCAGCTCACCCAAGGTATGCCCTGCGCGGCGGATCGGCAGGTTGGCGGCCAACAGCTCCACCCCCGGCGCATGCTGTACCGCAAATTGCCACAACCGCTCGTAATACAGGCCCAGGCGTCGGGTGCGCGCCTGGCTCAGCCAATGCAGCAGGGCGCTGCTGTCTTGATCAAGCGTGCGCAGCCAGTGTTCGAGCAGGTGGGGCGCCTGCACCCAGTCGCTGCCGGCCAGCGGGTGGCGTTGCGGCCACGGCGTCTGCGCGAGCATCGGCGGGCGAGCATCACCACGCCAAGTCGCGCACCTCGGGGTGGCGCAGTTGGCGGGGCAGGTTGTGCAAATCCGGGAACACAGTCATGGTCCGAGCATAGCCGTTTACCGGTTGCATAGGGCGCTGAGAACCATTGTCATCAAGGCTTCACGGCGACAAAGGATTTTGCCTGGGGCGGCCTTTCGCCCATAATCCTTCTTTTGCCACACCCCAAATCCCGCAGGAGCCCCATGGAGCAATTTCGCAATATCGGCATTATCGGTCGCCTGGGCAGTACCCAGGTGTTGGACACCGTCCGCCGGCTGAAAAAATTCCTGCTGGAACGCCACCTGCATGTGATCCTCGAAGACACCATCGCTGAAATCCTGCCGGGCCACGGTTTGCAAACTTCATCGCGCAAGATGCTCGGCGAAGTCTGCGACATGGTCATTGTGGTGGGTGGCGATGGCAGTCTGCTGGGCGCAGCCCGGGCCTTGGCGCGGCATAACGTGCCGGTGCTGGGGATCAACCGTGGCAGCCTGGGTTTCCTGACCGACATCCGCCCCGATGACCTGGAAGTCGAAGTGGCCAAGGTGCTCGACGGGCATTACCTGGTGGAGAACCGCTTCCTGCTGCAAGCCGAAGTGCGCCGCCACGGCGAAGCCATCGGCCAGGGCGACGCCCTCAATGACGTGGTGCTGCACCCCGGCAAGTCCACGCGGATGATCGAGTTCGAGCTGTATATCGACGGCCAGTTCGTGTGCAGCCAGAAGGCCGACGGCCTCATCGTCGCCACGCCCACCGGTTCCACCGCCTACGCGCTGTCGGCGGGTGGCCCGATCATGCATCCCAAGCTGGATGCCATTGTGATCGTGCCGATGTACCCCCATATGTTGTCCAGCAGGCCGATTGTGGTCGACGGCAACAGTGAGCTGAAAATCGTGGTGTCCAAAGACATGCAGATCTACCCGCAGGTGTCCTGCGATGGGCAGAACCATTTCACGTGCGCCCCCGGTGACACCATCACCGTGAGCAAGAAGGCGCAAAAGCTGCGGTTGATCCACCCGCTGGACCACAACTACTACGAAGTGTGCCGCACCAAGCTGGGCTGGGGCAGCCGCTTGGGGGTGGAGGCGACTGATGCTCGATCCCGCGCGTAGCTACGACCTGATTGGTGACGTGCACGGTTGCGCCCATACCCTTGAGCACTTGCTCGACCAGTTGGGCTACCACAAGCAGGGCGGCGTTTGGCGTCATCCGTCGCGGATGGCGGTGTTCCTCGGCGATATCATCGATCGTGGCCCGCGTATTCGCGAGGCGCTGCATATCGTCCACGACATGACCGAAGCCGGCCAGGCGCTGTGCATCATGGGCAACCATGAATTCAATGCGCTGGGCTGGACCACACCCGCGCCACCGGGCAGCGGCAAGCAGTTCGTGCGCGAGCACAACCCACGGCATGAGCGGTTGATTCACGAAACCCTGACCCAGTTCGAACACCACCCGGCCGACTGGCACGACTTCCTCGGCTGGTTCTACGACATGCCGCTGTTTGTCGACGCCGGGCGTTTTCGCGTGGTGCATGCGTGCTGGGATGACGGTTTTATCCAGCCGCTGCGCGCGACG
The DNA here is from genome assembly GCA_004000515.1 of Pseudomonas poae. Classification (GTDB taxonomy): domain Bacteria; phylum Pseudomonadota; class Gammaproteobacteria; order Pseudomonadales; family Pseudomonadaceae; genus Aquipseudomonas; species Aquipseudomonas cremoris. The sequence continues at coordinate 5,334,030 of CP034537.1, read as the reverse complement.
TTCCCGGATGGCTGCATCGATCAGCACTTCCTGCAGGCCGCCGCCGTGCCGGGCAGTTTTTCCTGTAACGCTTTCGACCGTCTGCTGCGCGGTACCGATATGCGCCTGCCGGATGGGCTGACGCTCACCGGTGGCGATGGATTGACGCGTTCGTTCTTCCGTACCAAGTTCTGGGAAGACGACCCTAAAACCTATGGCGATATCGTGTTCCAGCCCGACGCGCTGCCGGAGCCGGTGGCGCGCACGCCGTTGTCGTCCAGCCAAAGAATTCCCTGCTGCGCTATGGCGTCGATGAGCCGTTGCTGTTCGTCGGTCACTACTGGCGCAGCGGCAAACCGGCCCCGATCCGCCCGAACCTGGCCTGCCTGGATTACAGCGCCGTGCTGTACGGCAAGTTGGTGGCGTACCGTCTGGACCAGGAAACACGCCTGGACCCGAGTAAATTTGTATGGGTCGACGTTGAGCGCCCCGAGGTTATTAAATGAGTACCGTCGCTGTATTGCGCTTGCCCCTGAGCGTCGACCTGGGCGGTTTTGTCCACCTGCTGCAACGCATGCAAGTGCCCCATCGCGTCAGCGAAGAGGCGGGCGAGCAAGTGTTGTGGGTGCCAGAATCCATCAGCGACGACGTGCGCGTGTTGTACCAGCGCTTTCCGCCGGTGACCCAGACCAGCAGTTGGACATTCCGGAGCAGGCCCCGGTCAAGCGCCCGGGTTTTGTCCAGCAACTGCGCCACAGCCCTGTAACAGCCCTGGTATTGCTGGCGAGCATCATCGTCGGTGCGGTGACCTTGCTCGGTGAGAACCTGCAAGCCATGAGCTGGCTGACGTTCCTGCAGTTTCGCATCGTCGGCGAGTACATCCAGTTCACCCCGCTGGCCGACAGCCTGGCGTCGGGGCAGTGGTGGCGCTTGATCACACCGATGCTGATCCACTTCGGCATCCTGCACCTAGCCATGAACGGCATGTGGTACTGGGAGCTGGGCCGACGCATCGAAGCGCGCCAGGGCGGTATCAACTTGCTCGGCCTGACCCTGTTGTTCAGTCTGGTCTCCAACTACGCTCAATACGCTTATGGCGGCCCCGGCCTGTTTGGCGGGTTGTCCGGCGTGTTGTATGGCCTGCTCGGGCATTGCTGGATCTTTCAATTGTTGTCGCCTAACCCGGCTTATCGCCTGCCCCGTGGGGTGCTGGTGATGATGCTGGTGTGGCTGCTGCTCTGCCTGTCGGGGTTGGTCTCGATGATCGGCTTCGGCGAAATCGCCAATGCTGCCCATGTCGGCGGTTTGGTTATCGGTTGCCTGACGGGTTTGCTGGGTGGGCTGTACAGCCGCCGCAAAGCCTCTATTTGATAAGGAAGAGCCTTATGTCCTCTTTTGCTGAAATGATCGAAAACATCACCCCGGATATCTATGAGAGCCTCAAGCTCGCCGTGGAAATCGGTAAATGGTCCGACGGCCGCAAGCTCACCGCCGAGCAGCGTGAGTTGTCGTTGCAAGCGGTCATCGCCTGGGAAATCCAGAATCTGCCGGAAGACCAGCGCACCGGCTACATGGGCCCGCAGGAATGTGCGTCCAAATCGGCACCGGTACCGAACATCCTGTTCAAGTCGGATGCGATCCATTGATTGAAATTGGTCGCGGTGCAGTCAGTAAAATGTCGGCGACACTCGGTGAGCCGACCGTTCAATACGCGTTTCGCCTGGGCGATACCGAGGTGCCGGTCAATCCGTTGATCGGCAGCCATATTCGCCTGGAGTATCTCGGTGCCATTCATTGCAGCCATTGCGGCCGCAAGACCAAAACCAGCTTCAGCCAGGGCTATTGCTACCCGTGCATGACCAAGCTGGCCCAGTGCGACCTGTGCATCATGAGCCCCGAGCGTTGCCATTACGACGCTGGTACCTGCCGTGAGCCGGGCTGGGGCGAAAAATTCTGCATGACCGACCACGTGGTCTACCTGGCGAATTCGTCGGGGATCAAGGTCGGCATCACCCGTGCTACCCAGCTGCCTACCCGTTGGCTGGACCAGGGCGCCAGCCAGGCGCTGCCGATCATGCGCGTGGCCACGCGCCAGCAGTCCGGCTTTGTCGAAGATGTGTTGCGTAGCCAAGTGGCCGACAAGACCAACTGGCGTGCACTGTTAAAGGTGATGCCCAGCCCGTCGATCTCAAGAGCGTACGCGACGACCTGTTCGCCTCTTGCGCCGAAGGCCTGTTGGGTTTGCAGGAACGCTTCGGCCTGCAGGCCATCCAACCGGTGAGCGATATCGAACCGATCGAAATCCGCTACCCGGTGGAGCAGTATCCGGCCAAGATTGTCAGCTTTAACCTGGACAAGAACCCGATTGCCGAAGGCACGCTGTTGGGGATCAAGGGCCAATACCTGATCTTCGACACCGGCGTTATCAATATTCGCAAATACACGGCCTACCAGCTCGCCGTGCATCAGTAGAAGGATGCCACCCATGCGCACCGAACAACCGAAGATGATCTACCTGAAGGACTATCAGGCGCCGGACTACCTGATCGAAGAGACGCACCTGACCTTCGAGTTGTTCGAGGACCACAGCCTGGTCCACGCGCAACTGGTGATGCGCCGCAATCCCGAGCGTGGCGCCGGCTTGCCGCCGTTGGTGCTGGATGGCCAGCAACTGGAACTGTTGAGCGTGAACCTGGCTGATCAGGGAGCTGACGGACGCTGATTATCAGCTGACCGAGAGCCACCTGACGGTGCATCCGAAAAGTGAGACGTTTACCCTGGATACCACGGTAAAAATCCACCCGGAAACCAACACCGCCCTGGAAGGCTTGTACAAATCCAGTGGCATGTTCTGCACCCAGTGCGAGGCCGAAGGTTTCCGCAAGATTACTTACTACCTTGACCGCCCGGACGTGATGAGCGTCTTCACCACCACGGTGATCGCCGAGCAACACAGCTACCCGGTGTTGCTGTCCAACGGCAACCCGATTGCCAGCGGGCCGGGTGAAGATGGCCGTCACTGGGCAACCTGGGAAGACCCGTTCAAGAAACCGGCGTACCTGTTCGCACTGGTGGCCGGTGATTTGTGGTGCGTTGAAGACAGCTTCACCACCATGACTCAGCGCGAAGTGGCGCTGCGCATCTATGTCGAGCCGGAAAACATCGACAAGTGCCAGCACGCCATGACCAGTTTGAAAAAATCCATGCGCTGGGATGAAGAAACCTACGGCCGTGAGTACGACCTCGACATCTTCATGATCGTCGCGGTGAACGACTTCAACATGGGCGCCATGGAGAACAAGGGCCTCAACATCTTCAACTCCAGCGCCGTACTGGCCCGCGCCGAAACCGCCACCGACGCTGCGCACCAGCGGGTCGAGGCGATTGTTGCTCACGAGTACTTCCACAACTGGTCGGGCAACCGCGTGACCTGCCGCGATTGGTTCCAGCTCTCGCTCAAGGAAGGCTTCACCGTCTACCGTGACTCGCAATTCTCCGCCGACATGAACTCGGCCACGGTCAAGCGCATCCAGGACGTGGCGTACTTGCGTACCCACCAGTTCGCCGAAGATGCCGGCCCGATGGCTCACGCGGTACGCCCGGACAGCTTCATCGAAATTTCCAACTTCTACACCCTGACCGTGTACGAAAAGGGTTCGGAAGTCGTCGGTATGATCCACACTTTGCTCGGCGCCGAAGGCTTCCGCAAAGGCAGTGACCTGTACTTCGAACGCCATGACGGCCAGGCCGTGACCTGCGACGATTTCATCAAGGCCATGGAAGACGCCAACGGCGCCGACCTCAACCAGTTCAAACGCTGGTACAGCCAGGCCGGTACGCCGCGCCTTGCGGTGAGCGAGTCCTACGACGCGGCGGCCAAGACCTACAGCCTGACCTTCCGCCAAAGCTGCCCGCAAACCCCGGACAAGGTGGAAAAGCTGCCGTTCGTGATCCCAGTGGCATTGGGCCTGTTGGACGGGAAGGGCGCGGCGATTGCCTTGCGTCTGGCCGGTGAGTCGAGCGCAGGTGTTACCTCACGTGTCATTTCGGTGACCGAGGCCGAGCAGACGTTCACCTTCGTTGATATCGCAGAGCAGCCTTTGCCTTCGCTGCTGCGTGGCTTTTCGGCACCGGTGAAACTGAGCTTCCCTTACAGCCGCGACCAGCTGATGTTCCTGATGCAGCACGACAGCGACGGTTTCAACCGTTGGGATGCTGGCCAGCAATTGGCCGTGCAGGTGTTGCAGGAGTTGATTGGTCAGCATCAGGCAGGTCAGGCGCTGAAGCTGGATCAACGCCTGATTGACGCACTGCGCACGGTGCTGAGCGATGAATCGCTGGACCAGGCGATGGTCGCCGAAATGCTCTCGTTGCCAAGCGAAGCCTACTTGACCGAAATCAGCGAGGTGGCGGATGTGGATGCCATCCACGCGGCCCGTGAATTCGCCCGTAAGCAACTCGCGGATCACCTGTTCGAAGCCCTGTGGCTGCGTTACCAGGCTAACCGTGAGCTGTCGAAGAAAACCCCGTACGTGGCTGCGGCCGAACACTTTGCCCGTCGCGCATTGCAAAACATTGCGCTGTCGTACCTGATGCTCAGCGGCAAGCCGGAGGTGCTGGCGGCGACCCTAGATCAGTTCGACACCAGTGACAACATGACCGAGCGCCTGACAGCCTTGGCCGTGCTGGTGAACTCCCCATTCGAGGCGGAAAAGGCCCAGGCGCTGGCGGTGTTTGCCGAGAACTTCAGGACAACCCACTGGTCATGGACCAGTGGTTCAGCGTACAGGCCGGCAGCACGTTGCCGGGCGGTTTGGAGCGGGTCAAGGCGCTGATGGAGCACTCGGCGTTCAATATCAAGAACCCCAACAAGGTGCGCGCTTTGATTGGCGCGTTTGCCGGGCAGAATCTGATCAACTTCCATGCGGCGGATGGCTCCGGTTACCGCTTCCTGGCGGACCTGGTGATCGAGTTGAATGGCTTCAACCCACAAATCGCCTCGCGCCAATTGGCGCCGCTGACCCGCTGGCGCAAGTACGACAGCGCGCGGCAGTCGCTGATGAAGGCGGAGCTGGAGCGCATTCGGGCGTCCGGTGAGCTGTCGAGTGATGTGTTTGAAGTGGTCAGCAAGAGCCTTGCTTGATCCCGAGCGCTAAATAGAAAACGGCCTGTTCAGGCCGTTTTTTTTGCCTCAGATAACCGGTGGGCGAGGGGCGTCGTGGCCGGCGTCGAGGGGGAAGCGCTCCGCAATGATCCCGTGGGGCACGCCCAGGGATATGGCGCTGGCGTTGTCCAGGCGCGTCACTTGCTCAGCTGATAGCTGCACGTTCAGCGCTCCGAGCGTGGCATCCAATTGCACGCGGGTACGAGAGCCAAGGATTGGGATCAGCGCAGTGGTCGAGCGTCGGGCTTTTTCCCGCAGCCAAGCGATGGCGATGTGGGTGGGCGTGGCGTCGAGTTCATCGGCGACTGCCAGCAGGGCGTCAAGCACGGCGGTTTCGCGGGCACTGTTCTCGGCGTGTACCAGGATGCCGAGCTTGTTGGCGCGGTTATCGTCCTGGGTATTGCGGTATTTGCCGGTGAGGAAACCACCGCCCAGTGGGGACCAGAGTGTCGCGCCCAGGCCAAGGGCTTCAGCCATCGGCAATAGCTCGCGGTCAGCGGTACGTTCGGCCAGGCTGTACTCCACTTGCACGCCAATGATGGGGGCGAAGTTGCGCACTTCGGCCAGCAGGTCCGCGCGGGCGATGCGCCAGGCGGGGAAGTTGGAGAGGCCGGCGTAGTGGATCTTGCCGGCGCGCACCAGGTCATCGAAGCCGCGCAGGATCTCTTCCATGGGCGTGACGTTGTCGCTCATGTGCGCCCAGAGCAGGTCGATATGCTCGGTGTTCAGCCGCTTCAGGCTTTCCTCGACCGCACGCACCAGGTTCTTGCGGTTGTTGCCCAGTTTAATCGTGCCTTCGTCGGACGGCTGGGTGCGCAGGGTGTATTTAGTGGCGACTACCAGGTTGTCGCGCTCCGAGGCGATAAATTCTCCCAGCAGCTTTTCGGCCTGGCCAAACTGGTAGCCGTTGGCGGTATCCAGGAAGTTGCCGCCGGCTTCCAGGTAGCCGTCGAATATCAGCTTGGCCTCATCACGTTCAGCACCGTGACCCCATCCGGTACCAAAATTACCGGTACCCAAGGCCAATTCCGAGACCTGCAAACCGCTGCGGCGGCCAAAGACTTTATTGCGCATACAGAGACTCCTGAGGCAGTAGTTTTTACATGTTTAGTAACATGTATAAAATATGATCTCAGTAATGTATTCGGTCAAGCGGCATTTTTTGCGTCCCAATGCTGGCCTCTGCGTCATACTGGCGGGCATGACTTTTGACTCGCCTCTCGCTGCTTATCAACACGCCATCGCCCAACAGGGCTTTGTTGCCGACGACGCCCAACGCCGCGCGGTGGATGCCCTGCAAGCCTGTCATCAGGCGTTGCACCAAGGGCGTTCGCCGATCAATGGCGTTTACCTGTGGGGCCCGGTGGGGCGTGGCAAGACATGGTTGATGGACCAGTTCTATCAAAGCCTGCGGGTGCCCGCGCGGCGACAGCACTTTCATCATTTCATGGGGTGGGTGCATCAGCGTTCGTTTCAGCTCACCGGCACTCACGACCCCTTGCAGGCCCTGGCCAGGGAGCTGAGCGGGGAAGTGCGTGTGCTGTGTTTCGATGAGTTGTTCGTCAATGACATCGGCGATGCAATCATCCTGGGTCGGTTGTTCCAGGTGATGTTTGAGGAAGGTGTGGTGATGGTGTGCACCTCCAACCAGCCGCCTGACCAACTGTATGCCGGCGGCTTCAACCGTGAACGCTTTTGCCGGGTATTGCCGCGATCAAGCAGCATATGCAGGTGGTGGCGGTGGACGGCGCAGAAGACCATCGTCTGCATCCAGGGGTGGGCGTGCAGCGCTATTGGGTGGATCAGCCCGAGGCGCTGGCCGAGGTGTTTAAGCAATTGTCCGAAGGGCAGCTGGCGAGCAGCGGGCCGGTCACTGTTGGCCACCGGACTATTGTTGCCGTGCAATCCTGCGACACGGTGCTCTGGTGCCGCTATGCCGACCTTTGCGAGCAACCCTTGGCGGCGATGGACTTCATGCTGCTGTGTGATCGATTCGAGGTGATCCTGCTCGGGGAAGTCCCCAACCTGAGTGCCCAGAAACGTCCCGCACGGATCGCGCGCGGCACTGAAGACGGCGCCCAGCGTGTGGTAGCCGGTGATCGCGAGCTGCCGGAATTGTCGGTGCACGACGACAGCGTTCGTCGCTTCATTGCGTTGGTGGACGAATGTTACGACCGCAAGGTGCCGTTGTTCATCGAGGCCAAGGTGCCGTTGGAGAACCTTTACACCGAGGGCTATCTGGAGTTTCCCTTTCGCCGCACCTTGAGTCGCCTTAGAGAAATGCAGTTGCAACGCTTCGGCGCAGATGTGAGCGCAAAAAACTCGGAATAGGCTGGTCGTGCTTTCACGCACATTTTTGTCGTTAATCTTCTTCATCCGGCGTCGGCTTGACGCCTACAATCGTGACCCTCATGGGGAGCTGAATCCCTTGTAGTCGCAATCGAGGACGGAAATGGACACCCCAGATATCCTGGTGCTGCAAGCCAGCTACACCAACCCTGTGCATGCCCAAGCCATTGGCCGCGTGCTCAACCACTACGCGGAAGACCCAATGGGCGGTGGGCACAGCCTGCCGCTTGATTTGCTGCAACAACTGCCGGCCGAGTTGGCCAAGCGTCCGCATGCTTTCAGCGTATTGGCGTTTGTTAATGGGGAGCCGGCGGGGTTGGTGAATTGCTTCGAAGGCTTCTCGACGTTTGCCTGCCGCCCGCTGGTCAATGTCCATGACGTGTCAGTCATGAGTCAATTTCGCGGATTGGGCTTGAGCCATAGAATGCTGCAGAAGGTTGAGGAAATCGCGCGGCAGCGCGGCTGCTGCAAGATAACCCTTGAAGTGCTTGAGGGGAATGAGGTGGCGCAGTCGTCCTATCGAAAGTTCGGTTTCGATGATGCTAAGTTTGATCCTGCTTATGGGAACATGTTGTTTTGGAGTAAACCACTCTAAATAAAAAAGGCGCCATTACATGGCGCCAAGTTAGCCTTCGCCATCGGAGCGGAATGGCAAAGGGTTTAAGCGGGTTCAACTTTTAGGTTGCTGGGCGTCATCAACTTTCAAGTGTTTGACATCGCTGGAGGCTGTTTGCTGGGCCTTGTCTTGCGCCTGGTCCTGCATGAACTTGAAGTTGGCGTAGAATTCCTTGGAGCGCTCTGAACCGCCTTCGGCGAAGGCGGCGGTGGCGGTCAGGGTCATTAAGCCGGCAAGCATCAGCGTCGAGAGTTTCATCATCGGTATTCCCATAAGTGTGATCGGTGTCTGTTCCCTTGGATCAGACTCGTGGGGCCGATTATGTGGAGGCTTGATTAAGAGAGGCTTAACTAGTCGGCCTCGAAACTTAACAATGTCGTTAAGTTTCGAGGCCGTGCTGGGGTGGGATTTAACGGGTTAACCACGGCGCAAGCGTTAGAGTACGGGGGGCGCACTCCGCGCCTTTATGAAAAGCGTCGCCCCTGAAATATTTTTTTATCAAATAGATCGGGGGCTGCCGCTTACTGGATGACCACGTCGGCGCTACCGCTGGCCTTCGGTTTGAGCATGCTGAAATCGATCAACGGCTTCGACTGGCGTAGGTATGGGTTACCAATCATTTGTGGCCGTGCCTTGAAGCTGTCACTCACCAGGCTCTTGCTGCGGTCCAGCTCGTTGAAGCTCAGCCCGGCCAGGTCGGCCCAGGTGTGAATCAACTGGGAGCTGCTGTAAGGCCGCTGCAGGTCTTCAGCGAACTTCCAATCATGGCTTTCACGCCATTTCGGCGAGGCGTAGGCCATGAACGGAATGGTGTACATCGGCGCGGTCGGTTTGCCTTCGTTACGTCCCAGGGTTGCGTGGCCGGCCGAGTCGAACACATCTTCGCCGTGGTCCGACAGGTACAGCAGGAATCCATTCGGATCGGTCTTGGCGTAGTCCTTGATCAGGCTCGACACCACGAAGTCGTTGTACAGCACCGCATTGTCATAGCTGTTGTAGATCGGCAACTGATCGTCGCTGACCCCGGCAGGAACACCTTGGCGATCAGTAAATTTGTCGAACGTCGGCGGATAGCGGTACTGGTAGCTCATGTGGGTGCCGAGCAAGTGCACCACGATGAACTTACGCTCTGCCGGATCGGCCAGGGCCTTGGAAAACGGTTCCAGCACATCGCCGTCATATTGGCGGGCGTTCTGGTTGCGGTTGTTGTTCAGGTACACCTGCTCGTCGGCCTGTTCGGAGAAGGTCGTGAGCATGGTGTTGCGCTTGGTCATGGTCTGCTGGTTAGTGATCCAGTAGGTCTTGTAGCCGGCCTGTTTCATCACGCTGACAATCGACGGCGTCTTGAGGTACAGGTCCGGGTTTTCCTCATCGGCGAACGTGAGCACCTGCTGCAGTGCCTCAATGGTATAGGGGCGCGGGGTGATGACGTTATCGAACACCGCCAGTTGGTCGCGCAGCTTGTCCAGTTCCGGCGTGGTATTGCGCGGGTAGCCGTAGAGGCTCATGCGCTGGCGGTTGGTGGACTCGCCGATGACCAACACCAGGGTTGAGGGTTGGCCGGCCATGCTGTCTTTGAGGTTGGTCAAGGGCGGGATCTGGCTCGCGCTGTCGAGCATGTCCTGCATGTTGTCCAACTGCTGGGTGTAGCGGTGGTAGCCGACGATCATCTGCCACGGCACCGCCGGCTCGATACGCGCCTCGAAGCGGTCGATGGCGTCTTCCATGGTATCGCTGCGAGCAATCTGCTTGACCAGTGGGTAGCCGACAATGGCTATCAGGATCGCGACTGCAGCCAGTATCGCTTGCCCGCGTGGCAGGTACACAGGACGTACGCGGGTCCACAGGAAAATGGAGAAAGCGGTGTGGGCAATGAACGCGAGGACGATCCACCAGGCGAAGTATTGAGTGGCGTACTCACCGGCTTCAGAGATGTTCGACTCGAACATGATGAAGATGACGCTTTGGGAAAATTCCTGCTGGTAAATGAAGAAATAACCCAGGCTGGCCATGGAGCAGGCCCATAGCACCACACCGATCAAGGCGGCGAGCAAGCGCGTACGACGCGGGAAGACGAGCACAGGTGCCAGCCACAGTGCGCTCATGAAGAACGCTTGGCGGAAACCACTGAAACCGGAAGTGCCGCTGAGCTGAATCAGCAGTTGGGTAATGCCCGAGAAGTACCAGAAAAACACGAACAACAGGCCAAGACCGGCCCAATCAAAGCCTTTCGCAGACGTAGTGCTGCGTTTGAACATCGCCATCCAGCGCTCCAACCCGGTAGTTTTTCAGTCGACGCGCAGAAGTGCACGCAACAGAGGCCACCCATGCATGGGGCGGCCCTTTGGGCGGGAGTATCGAGAAGGGCGTGTGAAAACTTTGTGAGATTTATGTAGCCATAATCTTACAAGGTCATGACAAGGCTTAGCACAGCGCAGGTTGTGTGCCGGACGGTTGATCCAGTTGGGCTTGCAGGAGGTGTGAGCGCAGGCGCATGACTTCCTGCTGCAGTTGATCGCGCTCGTCTTTCAACTGGCGCAATTCATCGCGACGGATAGTGACGTAGAGGGTCTGTGGAGGACGGGTCATCTGTGCAGTGCTCATTGCTTACCTCGCAAATAGCCGGTGTGTCGCGGTGTGCCAGAACGCTTGAGTCGAGGTTCTCGGCAGCAGTCGGAAGCAATTCTGAATTCTTTTTGAGGCAATGGAACTTTTTTTATTTTTGGCGGTCGTGTGACTTTTTGAGCCGTGATGGTGAAACGATGGCAACTTTTGTCATGAAACTACACGGATCTGCACCTGACTAACCCTCATTAGCCTCATTGCGCTATAAACTATGTCACACATTTATTTAGTAGTTGGGAGCATCAGCACATGCAACTGGGGATTATCGGACTAGGCCGCATGGGCGGGAATATTGCACGGCGCCTGATGCTCAATGGGCATACCACCGTTGTTTACGACCGTAACGAAGCATTTGTCAAAGGCCTGAGCGAGGAGGGCGCCACTGGCGTTGCCGACCTCAAGGCTTTGGTTGCCGGGCTGCAAAAGCCTCGCGCCGTGTGGGTGATGTTGCCGGCGGGCGACCCCACTGAAAACACCATTAATGAACTGAGCGAATTGCTGGAAGACGGTGATGTGATCATCGACGGCGGCAACACCAACTATAAGGATGACGTGCGTCGCGGCAAGGCACTGGCGGAAAAGGGCCTGCACTATGTCGACGTGGGCACCTCCGGCGGCGTCTGGGGCCTGGAGCGCGGCTACTGCATGATGATCGGCGGCGACACCGAAACCGTGCAGCGTCTGGACCCGATCTTCGCCAGCCTGGCCCCTGGCCTGGGTAGCATTCCACGGACCAAGGACCGGTCTGCCAGCGCCGACCCGCGCGCCGAGCAAGGCTACATCCACGCTGGCCCTGCGGGTTCCGGGCATTTCGTCAAGATGATCCACAACGGCATCGAGTACGGGATGATGCAGGCGTTTGCCGAAGGCTTCGACATTCTCAAGACCAAGAATTCGGAAAACCTGCCGCAAGACCAGCGTTTCGACCTGAATGTGGCCGATATCGCCGAAGTCTGGCGTCGCGGCAGCGTGGTGTCGTCCTGGCTGCTGGACCTGACTGCCGATGCCCTGGCCACCGACCCTAAACTCGACGGTTACTCAGGCTCCGTGGCCGACAGTGGCGAAGGCCGCTGGACCATCGAAGCCGCCATGGAGCAAGCGGTACCGGTGCCGGTGCTGTCCACGTCGTTGTTCGCCCGTTTCCGTTCGCGCCAGCAGAGCACTTACGGTGACAAGATGCTCTCTGCCATGCGCTTCGGCTTTGGCGGCCATGTGGAGACTTCCAAAAAATGACCGCTAACGGCAAGAAACTCAAGGCCGAACCCGCTCCGCCCACCACATTGTTTCTGTTTGGTGCCCATGGTGATCTTGTAAAGCGCCTGCTGATGCCGGCGCTGTACAACCTTAGCCGTGACGGCTTGCTGGGCGATGGCCTGCGTATTGTGGGTGTTGATCACAACGCCGTCAGTGACGCGGACTTCGCCAAGAAGCTAGAGGACTTTATTCGCACCGAGGCCGCGAGCAAGGTCAAAGGCAATGCCGATAACGCGTTGGACCCACAGTTGTGGGCCCAACTGGCCAAAGGCATCAGCTACGTCGAGGGCGACTTCCTCGACGACGGCACTTATGCGGACATCGCCCGGAAGATCGCCGACAGTGGCACCGGCAACGCCGTGTTCTACCTTGCGACGGCACCACGTTTCTTTAGTGAAGTGGTGCAGCGCCTGGGTAGCGCCGGCCTGCTGGCGGAAACCGAGGAAAGTTTCCGCCGTGTGGTCATCGAGAAACCCTTCGGTTCGGACCTTGCCACTGCCGAGGCGCTCAACGCCTGCCTGCTCAAGGTCATGAGCGAAAAGCAGATCTATCGCATCGACCATTACCTGGGTAAGGAAACGGTGCAGAACATCCTGATCAGCCGTTTTTCCAACGTGTTGTTCGAAGCGTTCTGGAATAACCATTACATCGACCACGTGCAAATCACCGCCGCAGAAACCGTCGGCGTGGAGACCCGGGGCAACTTCTTCGAAAAAACCGGCACCCTGCGCGACATGGTGCCCAACCACCTGTTCCAGCTGTTGGCGATGGTGGCGATGGAGCCACCGGCCGCCTTTGGTGCCGACGCCGTACGCGGTGAAAAGGCCAAGGTGATTGGTGCGGTGCGTCCCTGGTCTTTGGAGGAGGCACGGGCCAACTCGGTGCGAGGCCAGTACACCGCGGGTGAAATCGGCGGCAAGCAGCTGCCCGGCTATCGCGAGGAGGCCAACGTCGCCCCAGACAGCAGCACCGAGACCTTCGTCGCCCTCAAGGTGATGATTGACAATTGGCGCTGGGTTGGCGTGCCGTTCTACCTGCGCACCGGCAAGCGCATGAGCGTGCGTGACACGGAGATTGTGATTTGCTTCAAGCCTGCGCCGTATGCGCAGTTCCGTGACACTGAAGTGGATGAACTCAAGCCCACCTACCTGAAAATCCAGATCCAGCCCAATGAAGGCATGTGGTTCGACCTGTTGGCGAAAAAGCCCGGGCCGACCCTGGACATGGCCAATATCCAGCTGGGTTTCGCCTACAAGGACTTTTTTCGAGATGCAGCCGTCGACGGGGTACGAAACCTTGATCTACGACTGCATGACCGGCGACCAGACCTTGTTCCAGCGAGCGGATAACATCGAAAACGGCTGGCGCGCAGTACAGCCATTCCTCGATGCCTGGAAGGAAGATGACGGGATCCAGGCCTACAAGGCCGGGGAAGATGGCCCGGTCGCCGCCGATGTGTTGTTGGCCCGTGACGGCCGCACCTGGCATAGCCTCGGATGAGTGACGCAGCGATCCATCCCATCCGTTTTATCCTCAGCGACGTGGACGGCACGTTGCTGCACCCGATCACCGCTTGAGCCAACGCACCGCCGATGCAGTACGTGCCTTGCGCGACAACGGGGTGTTTTTCAGTCTGGCCAGCGGGCGTCCGCCCAAGGCCATGCTGCACCTGATTGAAACCTTTGGTATTGATGTACCGGTGGCCGGCTTCAATGGCGGCACGCTGATCAACCCGGATGGCAGCATTCTGGTTGCGCATCATCTGCCGGCGGAAGCGGCGCTGGTCACCCTGGCGCTGTTCTCGGCCGAGCCGGATGTGGAGGTCTGGGTATTCGCCGATGGCGATTGGCTGCGCCGTGATCCGCCTGGGCCGATGGTTCAGCGCGAAGCCGATGGTTTGGGCTATGGGCCGGTCGTGGTGGAGAGTTTTGAGCCGTACCTGGACCGGGTCGACAAGATCGTCGCCGCCAGTAACAACACGCAATTGCTGGTGGAACTGGAAGCCCGGTTGCAGCCCAAGGTCCAGGGGTTGGCTCAGGTTTCACGTTCACAACCGGTGTACCTAGATGTCACGGCCATGTTGGCCAACAAAGGCGAAGCCCTGAAGACGCTGGCGGCGCATCTTGGGGTACCGCTGGAGGAAACCGCCGCGATCGGCGATGGCGGTAATGATCCGGCGATGTTTCACGTGGCCGGGTTGTCGATCGCCATGGGGCAGGCGGAAGAGACCGTCAAGCGCCAAGCCAATGTTGTCACCGGCAGTAATGCCGAAGATGGCGCGGCGGAAGCCATTGAACGGTTTATTCTCGCCAAGCGATAAGTGACGCTTACTTAACTTGCGCTCATTGAGTTTGATGAGCGCAAGTTACAGTGTCGGCTTACTTCGGCATTGCCCAGGATTGCAACGCGTAGCCATCTTTGTCGAGTTCGGCGCGAGCTTGCAACAACAAGTCTTCCAGTTGCGCCGGGTCGGTATAAGCACTCGACGACAGTTGTTGGCTGCCAATGCGGGTATTGGTGCGGTCGATGACGCTCAGGCTCAGGGCGCCGTTGCCATCGTGCCAGGCCACGCACTGAAAGGGCTGGAAAGCACGGTCTGCGATCAAAAGAGCTTCGTTGATGCGGAGCGGGGCGTTCATGTGGGTCGTCTCTCTCATTGCCCATTCAAGTGAGTGCCGGCGGTTGGGCTGACCGTGCGGCGGGTTACTTGTACTGATGCACGATGGCGGGGTACGGGTCACATGTTAGTGCAATATTTTTTAACTTTTTCTGATTGGCGTCATGTAAGCGGCTGTTTTGAAAGCTGAATGAAAGTTTTGCCGCGGCGGTACTTTTTTACTGAAAACGCTGGTAAGTGGCTTTTGCCCACACTTATAGCGAAACGGTACAAGCGTCGCGTCAAGACCTTGCTAGTGTTAGCGCCAGGCGTCACAAATCATTGTTTCTAAATAACTTTAACAATTTTGGCGCCAAGGAATAGTCATGATTGTTACACCTCCCCAGCGCCGCTTGCTTGTGGTCGATCCGTGTGACGACTGTCATGGGCTATTGCCCGGTTTGCGTACCGCCGGGTGGGAGGTCGACAGTTGTGCCTTGGCGGCAGTCGGTGACCGTTCCTGTGACGTCGGCTTACTGCGCTTGCAGCCCTATCACCTGGAACGCCCGGAGGCGGTCAAAGAGCTGATTGGCCGCAGTGGCACCGAGTGGATAGCTGTGCTCAGCCAGGATGTGCTACGCCTGCAAAACGTCGGTGATTTCGTCTGCGAGTGGTTTTTGACTTCCACACGTTGCCCTTCGACGTGGCCCGTGTACAGGTCACCCTGGGCCGTGCCTTCGGCATGGCGCGACTGCGGGGCAAGGGCAGCACCCCGGTGGATGAGCCGGAGCATGAACTGCTGGGTGACAGCCGCTCCATCCGTGAACTGCGCAAATTGTTGGCGAAGCTGGCGCCCACCGAGTCCCCGGTGTTGATTCGTGGCGACAGCGGCACCGGCAAAGAGCTGGCAGCCAAGACCCTGCACCGCAAATCCCAGCGTCACGCCAAGCCCTTTGTGGCGATCAACTGTGGGGCGATCCCGGAACACTTGATTCAATCCGAACTGTTTGGCCATGAGAAGGGTGCGTTTACTGGCGCCCATCAGCGCAAGGTCGGGCGAATTGAAGCAGCCAACGGCGGCACACTGTTCCTGGACGAAATCGGTGATTTGCCGATGGAGCTGCAGGCCAACTTGCTGCGTTTCCTTCAGGAAAAACAGATCGAGCGCGTCGGTGGTAGCCAGCCCATTCCTGTGGACGTGCGTGTGTTGGCTGCGACCCATGTCGACCTGGAGGCTGCCGTAGCCAAAGGCACGTTTCGTGAAGACTTGTATTACCGGCTGAATGTGCTGCAGTGGTGACCGCGCCATTGCGCGACCGTCATGGCGATGTGGCGATGCTGGCCAACCACTTTGCCCGGTTCTACAGCCAGGAAACCGGCCGCCGCCCTCGAAGTTTCAGTGAAGAAGCGCTCGACGCCATGGGCAAACACCCGTGGCCGGGCAACGTGCGTGAGCTGGCCAACCGCGTACGACGCGGCCTGGTGCTCGCCGAGGGGCGCCAGATTGAAGCCGTTGATCTGGGATTACAGGCTGAACAGGCAATTTCACCGCCGATGGCTACACTGGAAGACTACAAGCACCGTGCCGAGCGTCAGGCGCTGTGCGATGTGCTCAATCGACACAGCGACAACCTGAGTGTCGCGGCCCGAGTCCTGGGGGTTTCCCGACCGACGTTCTACCGATTGCTGCACAAACACCAGATCCGCTAGGGCGGGTAAATAGCCCCGCAACGACCCTTATCGTTGCGGGGCTTTTCCTTGTCATGAACTCCGTCAGAAGTAATACGGGAATTTCAGGCTGAACGTAAAGTCCGGCGCATCGTCTGTCATACCAATCGCCAAGTTCGGCACGATCGTCAGGTTCGGCGTTGCCGCGATGGTCATGCCGACGTTGAAATAACCCGCGTTGGCATCGCTTGAAACCACCGATTGCCAGTCCCCGCCGTCAGGCTTGAGCTTGCTCTTGCGCTGGACCAGGTCGGACACCGAGAACGACATACTCATCTTCTCGTTCAGTGCGAACGCTACACCGACGCCCACTTGGAAGCTGTCGCCAAGACTGACCTTGCCGCCGACTTTCTGGTTGGCGTTGGAGCTGATGTCATCAAACGAGTCTTCGAAGTTGTGGGTGTAGGACAACGAGCCGAACAACACGGCTGGGTCGAAGGTTTTGACCAGGGAAATCCCTGGGGTGACCGACCACACGCCATTACCCGTCGGCAGGCTTTCCGGTACGAACAGGCTGTCGTTATTGGGCGATGAGATCAGCTTGATGCCGTAAGGTTCCTTGCCGGTCGGCGCCTTCACCCTTATGGAGACTACTGCATCCGGCAGTGTGTCGGTCTCGTCGAGGAACTTGTATGCAATGCCGAAGTTGACATCGCCAATGGTCGGGTCGCGGGTGACAGAGGCTTCCGACGTCGTCGTGCCACTGTTGCCAGCACCCCCGATTGATAGGTGGACTCGCGGTAAACTACCGGTACGTTGATGTCGAACTGCCAACGGTTATCGAGGTTGTAGCGCCCGGTGAGGTCCAGCGTCCAGTTATCTGCTTTGATCCGGTCCAAGTTGATATTGCCCAGGAAGATCGAATCCAGCGCTAGAAAACCGTTGAGCGTCAGTTGGCGCGCATCGTAACGGGCATACGAGATGCCGGTTTCAAAGCTGAACTTGCCATCGCCGAAAAAAGCCGCTGGCCTCGTTGTACAAGTTGCTCACGCTCTGCGCGGGCGCCGAGTCGTCCTTGAGGCTTTGCCCATAAGAGCTACCGCCGCCTCCGGCACCGCCCGATGCTGCTGCGGCACCCACGCCCGGCGCGCCGGCCACGCTGGTCCCTTTGCTGAAATCAGCGGGAGACTTGGCCAGGCGTTTAGGCGCTGGTGTTGCAGGCTGATCTTCGACTTGTCTGACCCGTTGTTCCAATACCGCCAGTGCTTTTGCTGCACTTCGTACCGTTGCTTGAGCTCCAACAGTTCCTGTTTCAACGTTTCAATATCGGCATCCGGCGCGGCATACAGCATGGTTGCCGGCAGGAGCGTACTCAAACAAACCACGGCACGTAACGATAAAGATCGATGCATGAAGTAAGCCGTCCCTTTTAATGCGTAAGTGTCGTGGCTCAGCGTAGTTCAATAACCGATAGTGCGTAGTCCTTTGAGTTGATCAAGGTTAAGGCTGCGGGTGATGTTGTTCAGGTTGTTGTTGTTGCCCATCACCACGTTGATCTGTGTGAGGTTGGTGATCGCGTTGAGGTTGCCAGTGATCAGCGTGCTTTGGTTGACGTTGCCGCCCCCAATCTGCTGCAGCACATTGCCCTGGTTATTGCTGGCCAAGACGGCCATTTGCAGCCCGCCATTCTTGGCCGAGACACTGACCTGGCCAGCGCCGCTATCACCGGTGATGGTCTGGCCGGCCACCAAGGCCTTGCCCGACTGCACGACATTCGCTGCTGCGAAGCCGTTTTGCGTGACATTGATGTCTACGCCGTTGTTGGCGGTGTTGCCGTCGCCGGCCGCACGCACGCTTTGGGTCACGCCCTGGCCACTACCCAGGCCTGCGCCGCCGACGACTGTGCCGGTGCCGGTGTTGGGGGTAGAGCCGTTGCCGGTGGTGCTGGTGGTGGTGACATAGAATTGCGGGGTAACGGTCGACGAGTTGATCTGCATGTTGGCGGTGCCAGTGATGCTGTCACCTGCGGAATTGGTCCAGGTGGTGCTCATCACAATGCCGAAACTGATGATCCGCCCAGGCATTACATAACGCCCACGCAGGTCGGCCATTTCCGAATCCTTGAGTTCGATAGGCTTGAAGGCCGATGACGCGTAAGCGGGCATTGAGGCTGCCAGGCACATGACCGTCAGCCAACGGTAAGTGTTCATCGTCTGCTCCTGGAGCGTCCTGCCCCTTATTGCGCCTCTTTCTAGAAGAAGTCGCTTTGAATGAATCCGAAGTCCATCAGTTCGCTGTCACGCACAGGGCTGAACTCGTTCAGCTGGTTCTTGGCGGTCAGTGGGGTCGGCGGAGAGAGCAGGGCGTTGGTCTTGTCATAGCCTTCACCTAATATGGCGAATACGATGCCATTCCAGCCCTTCACGAAGTCATCCTTCGAGTAGCGCTTGTGGCCCAGAACGGGATCGCCGATATACACCCAGTCTTTGTCTGCACGCTGCAGGACAACGAAGTGCTTGTAGCCGCGAATTTCCAGCAGGACCACGACAGGGATCTTCACTGTGGGCAGTACTTCTGGAGTAATCCGATAGCCTCTGGCGCGCATACCAATGCTTTCGACGTAGCGCTTCATGTCCAGCATCGAAAAACCCTGGGTGCGCACTAGGTCCTGATCCGCATTCACCAGCATGCCCTTGATGACATGATCCTCATCGACATCCAGCCAATACCCTTGGCGCAAGATGCTTGCCAGGGCAGCGGCACCGCAGCTGAAATCGGTTTTCTGTTCCACCAGGTTGGCGAATTTGCGCTCGCGGATGCTTTCAACCTTCTTGTACATCAGCCCGCCACCGGGCATGACGATTCCCACTTGACCTGCCCAGGTTGGGCCGGTAAGTGACAACAAAAGGAAGAAGGCTAAGAGGCGCATGATCGTATGACCTGCTGGACACTGGAATAGAAAGGGCCTTGTTGCCAAGGCCCGATTTACATCAGAAGCGGGAGATCGATACACCCAGTGCAGCCTGGTTGCCGTTGCCGGCCTGGCTAACAGTTCCAGAAACACCAGAGTTGTAGTTGCCGGAGTTGGTCAGGCTAGAGTTGTTGACCACTGGGCTTTTGTTCCAGCCGTGGCCAGTGGTGACGTTCAAGGTCAGGTTGCCCGAGGAATTCTGCAGGGCATTGACAGTTGCACCGCCGGATTTGCCGTCATCGGACGAAGCGATTGCGACGCCTTGGCTGCTTTGGTTGCCAGTACCGGCCTGAACAGTGACCAAGCTGACACCCGAGTTGCTGTTGTTGGAATTAGTCAGGGAAGCGTTGCTGGTGTTGCCGAAGTTGCCAACAAGGTTGCCACTGCTGTTTTGAGTGGTATTGATGGTGGCGAATACTTGATCGGCATCGTCAGAGGCGCCGATGGCGACGTCATGTTTGCCTTGGTTGCCAGTGCCGCTTTGCACGATACCGCTCGAAACGCCAGTGTTGTGGTTAATCGAATCGGTAGTGGAGGCGTTGCTTTCGGTCTTGTCATTGAACGTGCCGTTGCCGGAGCTGTTCTGATTATCGTTGGCAGTTACGGACAGAACGGTCGGCGCGTTGTTGTTATTGTTGTTGTTGTTGCCACCTGGTGGGGTAGCGTGAGCAGCAACAGCCATGAGTGCAGCGAGAGCGAAAGCCAGTGGTTTGAGAGCCATTGTAGGTTTCATGGTGTTTCTCCTTGCTTCTATTAGTTGGTTAAGTGTTGGTACGGTCTAGCTATTCGACTCAGCTCCATCAGTTGAGTCGTAAGTTCAGGGTGTTAGCCACTCGGTTCCCCACCCCGGCGCTCTGATTGACCTGTACCACTCCACGGCTGCCGGTGAAGGCCTGATCGCTGGTAACGACCTGGCGGCTGCCAGTGGTAGGGGTCAATCCTGAGTCTGTTGCAAGCGCAACGTTCTGTTGCGACATGACACTGTCATCGATGCTTTGCGGGCCAGCATTGATGCTGATACGCACGGCATTGATCGATTGGTTCTGGGCTCCGGCCGACTGATTGACGCTCAGTACGCCGTTGCCATTGCTGAAGGAGTTACCTTGGATCGCCGCTTTTGCGTTGAGTGAGCGGTCGGCCGGAGAACCGCTGATGTGCTGGGTGACGGAGATAGTCGCGTGAGCGTTGTTGCCCACTGCGATGGCAACGCTATTGCTCTGTTGGTTCTGGTCGCCGGTCGCCTGGATTACCGATGCAATACCCGAGGACTGCTTGCCTGAGTTATCAATGGTCGCGTTGTTAGTACTGTCGGCCAGCGCAACGTTGCATCCGAGTACGGCAAGAAACATCCAAGAATGATTCATTTCAACGCCCCCCTGCCATGCTGCTGAGGTTATTAAGGGGTTCAAGACCGCGTGAAATTGCGTTGTTGACGGTCCCGGAAATGCCGGCTCCACCGCTGCGACTGGCCGCACTGCCAGCACCTAGGCCAGCACCTGCGCCGTTGTTGCCCAGGCCGATAAGGTTGCCGCCAGGCAAAATTGTGCGGTTGATGCTTACGCCGCTGCTGATGCCTGCAATGTCGTTGTCGCTGAGTTCATTATTGGAGGCGCGCACAACCTGGTTTGATGGGTTGGCGTTGGCGGTGGTGGGGTTCGGATCTGAGCCCGCAGTACGACCGTACATATGCCCACGAACATCGCGCGTCACCACAATCACACCATCACCCGCAGCGAGCACTGGAAGGCTCACGCTGGTACTCAGTACGCAGCTGATCAGGAGGAGGCTCAATGAACCTTGTGTGTGAGTGACCACGGCAATATTCCTTATTCTTCGCGCTGACCCTAAACAGCGCTGTAAGAGATAGAGCAGAAGGCGTGCCGCTTTTATTTGTTGTCGTTATTCAATGGCTTGCAATTAATGCAGGGCAAAGTGATGGCAATGCTGTATCAACCGTGAGACAGCACCCCGTGAATCCACGCCGACCTGACCACAGCGCAAACGGTTCACCCATTTGTCTCAGCACTGAAACACCGTGCATGACAAAACGATGAATCCGCTCAACGTGGGCGGTCCAGGGCAGGGGTGTGTAAAAAAAGTGGACACTGCAGGCGCAAAAGGCCCGGCCCAGCAGGGCAAGGCTCAGCTTTTGGGGGCTTTACGCGGAATCGAGTTGAGTACGGGGTTGCCGTCCTGGTTCTGGGTCAGGTAGACCGGCAGCACCTTGGGCAGGGAGGGCACGAGGTTGTTGACCTCGGTGATGTTGTAGATGCCGCCGATACGAATCGCTCCGGTGTTGGCGTCTGCCAGCATGACCGGTTTGTTCAGGTAGCGATTGATCAGCGGCAACGCATCGGCCAGGGCCAGGTTGTCGAGGATCAGCTTGCCCTGGCGCCACGCCAAGGCGGTGTCGTTGGGGTTGATCGCTTGCACGGATGGCGTCGCATCGCCCTGGCGGTAGCTGGCTTGCATGCCGGGGGTGAGAGGCACGCTGCCGTGTACTCGGTCGCTAGAGATCTGCACCGAGCCTTGGAGCAGCATCACTCGCACGTGGTCTTCATATTTCCAGACGTTGAATTGGGTACCGGTGACTCGCACCTGGCCATCGCCCGCGTGAACGATAAATGGGTGGGCGCCGTCATGGCTGACCTTGAAAAACGCTTCGCCTTTTTTCAGCGTGACGCGGCGCTGGTCCTTGTAGTTGCTGTAGACCAGTTCGGTACCCAGGTTGAGCTCCACTTGGCTGCCATCGCCCAGGGTGACCTGGCGCAAGCCGTTGGCGGCGTCATAGTGTTCGTATGAGCTTGGCAACCAGCCAGCTTCCCAGCCGGTAAACGCGGCGAGAGGCAACGCAACCAGGCTAATGGCCGCCGCGATGGCATAAGTGCGCAACCGGCTGCGGGGTGTGAACGGCACCACCACCGCAGTGGGTTCAACGCGTGGCAGGTGATCGGCAACGTCCCAGATCTCCAGCATCGCGGCGTATTCGAAGGCGTGCAACGAATGGGCGTCATGCCACTGTTCAAAAGCCTGGCGCTCGGCGGGCGTGCAATCGTGCGCGTGCATCCGCATGCACCAATGCGCGGCGGCGTCGGTGATGGCGTCGTATTCGGCTTCTGAGAGAGACTTTTCTGTCATTTAAACGTCCTGATTTCCCGCATTCTAACCTCCCGAGGCGGGTGGCGAGAACTGCCATCATGGTGATTGCACGCCAATTGGAACTTATTCTCGTTTGAATGGAACTAAGCTTTTCAGGACATTCCCACAATGGAGTACGAAAATGCTGAAGAAAACCTTAGTCGTGCTGTGTGCAACTTCCGCGCTGCTCAGCGCCGGCGCCGCCTTTGCCGATAAGCCAGGGGCAGGCTGGATTACCATTGAAAAGGCGATTGAAGTGGCCAAGACCAAGGCCGGCTACGTGGAGGTCTATGCCGCCGAGGCGGACGACAACGGTTATTGGGAGGTCAAAGGGCGCAAAGCCGATGGCACCGTGTACGAAGCCCGTATCGACGGTGCGTCAGGCAATGTCCTGCGTGACCAGAAAGACTGATACCCCCCCGGGGGGCCGGTTCAGGCCCCCGGATCCAACTGCCTGCCCAAGTGTGTAATCAGGTACGTCACCGAATCCGCATTCGCCAGGATGATGTCCATCCGGCGGTCCGCATCGCTCATGAATGTTTGCCGGGCATCGTCAAGTGTCCTCGCCCCCGTCAGATGTAGCACCTTGTCACGCACTTTGGACGACCCCAATCGGCCAAGGTCCTCCCAGCGTAGGGACAACTCATCCCAGGTCTTGAACAGCATCGTCGCCGGCGTCAACACGGAGAGGGCAGTGCTTTGCAAATTATCAAGGGCAGTGTACTGGCGCAGGCTATCTGGAGTGCTGCGGCTGATCAGATCCAGGAATGGGCGAGGGGAGTCCAGGTAGGCGATATCCTCGGTGTTCGACACCAGGTGGCTCATCTCATGAATCAAGGTCGCCGCTCGTGCATGATCATCGATGTCGAACGGTGCGTTGAGGTTTCCGGCATAGATGCTCATACCTGTCTCGAAGAAAAGGTCGAGCAAGTAGATTTTTTGCTCTGCATCCTCAGGTATTACGAAGGCAAAGGTATCATTGGTGTCCCAACGGGCCTTGCCACAGACGAATCGCTTTGAATCCAGCGCCAGCAGGTCGGGGCTACTCAGTCCATTCTCGATTTCCCTGACGCGCGCCCGTATCTTTTCAACACGTGTGGGGTTGAATGCGAGCACACCGAACATCTCAGTCAGCAAACGACCGACTCTGGATTCAGGATCGCGCTGGCGTGCAAACAACGTGAGGTTGCGCCCGCAGGTAATGGTGTAATAGAGCGCGACATTCAACGCCCTGTCGATGCACAGCCCTTTGTCCATGTCCAGCCCACGAATGGCCGGCAGCCCAGCCGCTTCGATATTGATGGACGAACGCAGGGTTCTTTGCGTGACCACACGCCCCTTGATGCGAGACAGGGTTGGTCCAAAGCGCGGTTCACGTACGGACAGGTCCAGCACCCATTGGCCCTGCGCGTTGCGTTCAACGAAGGGGCCCAACTCATTGGCAAGGTTCACCCGCCAGTCTTCACCACTTCTTACGACCGGGTAAACCCTTCCCGCCACTGGCACATAGGTTCGGTTATTGACCGGTTGGGTATACACATGGCTGAGTGGGTCCGATCGCAGGTCCGTCAGTGCCACCGCGATATCCTCAACATACTGCAACAGCGTGCGCACGGGTTCTGTCACATCCACGGTGTCGACAGTGGTGCCAGATGAAGGAACTTCCGGGGCAGGAGTGGGCGGCAGCAACTGGTCGAGCTGCTTTCGTAGCGACGCCAGCGTTGCAAGCCCCCGGATAAACAAACTCAGGCCTTCGCTAAAGTGTTGTTCTTGCAATTGCTCGGCGGAGGCCTTGAACAGTTTGTAGCTTCGCCATACCACCAGCGGGTACTTGAGCTTGCCCGCAATAAATTGCAGCGCCATAGGAACGCCTTTGCGAAACAGGCTGGTGATGCCGTTCCACAGGTTCCTGCCAGTTTTTTCGAACTGGCAAGCGAGCATTTTTATCAATTGCTCGGCATTGTCGTGGAACAGTTGTCGCAGGAGGTTGCCCCTGATCGGATTTGAGGCCAGGCTGACTTTTTCTTCTTCCTCCCGGCTTGTCGACTCTCCGAACAGATTACGAAAGGTTGCCTGATCCGATTCCGACAACTGGCTGATGACCCAATCCTGCAACAGACCAGGGGTGCCAATGGCTTCCCGCAGCTGTTCTTCCGTGTCGTATTCCCTGAGTACGTGCAGCGGGGCATAAGGCGCGTAGAGCACCGACGGGCCGCTCGCCGAGTCCTTCGGACCTATGATGTAGACGCCGAGCGCCTTCGCAGGCGTCGCCCCAGTCGTTGCAATCAACTCCAAGGGGCAAATCATTGCCGTGGCGCCGCTCACGGCGTCCCTGGCAACGGCGTCCGGCATGTCGAAGATCTGTTTAATAAAACTCCAGGCTGACGGGCTCAGGCGTTCTGCAAGTTTCTCCTCGTGGGCATGGCGCAGCACTTGCCAGGGTAACTGCCGGCAAAACAGCTTGCGGCGTTCGCGGGCATCGTCGGTGTCGGCTGTCAGGTGTGTAGTGAGCAGGTCTTGATAGATTTTTTGATGTCCACTTGGCGCACCAGTTGCACCACCGCACTGCCATTCAATGACGTTGGCAGAGGTGACGTGCCGCGCGCTTTGGGGGTGAGGTTGTCAGGCAGCAGGTCGGGCAAGTGGAGCAGGGCGAAATCCGTCAGGCTCTGCGTGTGGCCGTTGAATGCTATCCGTGCTGGAATCAATATGTTCTCTGGGTCCAGAGCGTCACCCGGGTAGCGGGCCTTGAGCAGCGTCGTCAATGTGTTCGCAACCGTTTCACGCAAGTCCGGCAAGCCGTGCAGGTAATCCCGGTTGTCCGGCGCGCTGAGGCGGTACTGTTCCAGCAATTCGGCATGCAGCAACTGTTCGCTGGGCGAAGCCATGCCCAGCCAGGTCGGTAGTGCATGCTGCTGGATAATCGCGTTTGCGATGGTTCTCGCCCTGCCGATATTCGACGGCGCAACCCGCAACAGCAGCTCATCCAGATGATTCTGCAGTTGCGTCGGGCCTAGCGACATGGACCGCCAGTGATCAATGGCATCCAGATCGTTAGTAAGGTTGCTCTGTTGGCGGTCTTCCAGAAAGTGCCCGTCAATACGTTGCAAGGGCCCCAGCTGATAGGTCTGATGGGGCGCGCGATGGCGAATGGACAAATTCTGCAGCAGCGCTATAGACCGTTCGGGACGCTTCAGGCGTTGTTCAAGTGATTCGCGCAGGGCCGTCAGTGACGAGAAAGGTTCATAGCCTCGCTGCGGGGTCCATAGCACCACCGCCCCCGAGAGCTGAGGGTCGAAGCCACCGCGCTCGGTCAGTACAAAACAGTTGGCCAGAGGCTGTAGCTCTTTGTTGGCATTGAGGGTCAGCGTCAACCCGAAGGCGTCCGGCAGGAATCCGTTCAGCCCGTGGCGCTTCAGGCGGGTCATGCTATCGGCGCGCAGTACCGTATCGAGGATGGCGTAATGCTTTGAGCTCAGGGTGTGGTTGAGCAGCTGCAGTTCTGCTTCGCTGCGCAACCCGAGCATCGAGTTCTTGAGCATCTCGGCGCCATGGCTTTGCAGAAACCGGCGGGGTAGCGAGTGAACATCGTAGTGCAGGAAAGCGGGGCGGACGTTGCTGATGACCGCATTGAATACGCGGTTGTCCAAGTTGTTCCAGCGTGCGGATACGCCTTTTGGGGTGCGCTGTAGTAGCCAACTCCCGGCGTTTGGCGGACAACCCCGTCGGCGTCGCCCAGGTGCTTTATAAAGTGTTCGACCATGTTCACCGACGCCTCGGGCACACGTTCCTCAAGGTCTCGCGCCAGGGTGGGATAGGTATTGATATAGACGTCGTTGGCGTCCTGAAACAACAACTGCACCTTCATTTCCTTGTTCAAGGCTTTTCTCGCCTCGCTGCGCAGGGTCGGGTGCGTGGCCCTTTGGGCGATCAGGCGTTCTTCATCCGGTTGCAACGCTGCCAGCTGTAATTTGGCGCGCTCGGCCTGTACGGTTGACGGCCCGCCGTCGTCGTGGGTGACCGGGTGCAGGCTCCAGCGCCCGCCGGCGTCAAGTTCCAGCAAGCGGCTGTCGAGCATGTGACGTATATCCAAGGAGCAGTCGAGCAAAGCCGTCAAATTCAACGTTCCGTCGCTACGGCGATACCGCTCGAGCGCATGCTCGAGGTTGCTCAATTGTTTTTCGTGAATATCGCTGACCATCTCGGCAAATACACTGCCCTCCACTGGCAGGCCCTGGATCTGCAGGTTTTCCATCGCGAGGTATAGGCTGCGCTCGTCCAGAGACAGGTAATTGAGTAACTGGTCCTGGTAGTGGGCGGCTTTGAGCATGCTCAACAATGTTTTATTCAGGTCGTCGACGTCTTTGAGTACTTGCATACCCCCCGTTTGGGAGTAGAGGTATGCATGCTGGTCGCCGATCAACAACGTCGAGGCCAATTGCACGTGATGTTGATAGGGCGCGCAAACGCTGACTTTTTCGATGCGCAAGGCGTCATGCCAAACACTGCGTTCAGCTCTGCTGGGATGGAAGACGGCGAGCAAATTGCGCGCTTCCTCGGATGAAACAATTTCGGCGCGATTCTGGCGTTTGAGCAGCAGGTCGACGCGAAACTTGTCGCTCATGGCCTGGGTGAACAGATCCCTGCGCGACTGCCCTGTGGGCGACTTGCCTTTGTCGAGGGGCTCGTTCCACCAAGTCTGCAGTAGGGCGTTCAGCAATCTGGAGAGGATTCCGGCGGTCTGCTCCACCACGCCCTCCCAGCGCTGTAAATCTTGTTGATGCTGGTGCTCGGTAAATGTGCTTTTGTCATGCCTGGGGTTGGTGAAAACGCGTGTTCGATCAGCCGGCCATGCCTGTTTCACGTAGTACTGGAGCAAGGTTTCCCCAGGGTTGCCGACTCTACCCAACGGGCAATGCCGAGGCCGTTGTCATTCGTTGACGATATGAAACTGTTGACTCGGGTGTCCTGATGATCAAGGTCGGGGAAGTCGTCGTGTTTGAACGCATCCAGCACCCCTTTCATCAACATCGGCAACGTCGGGGTCGTGCGCAACTCTTCGAGCAGGCGTTGCACGTTGTGCGCCTGGTTGGCCTGAATGGTTGTTTCCTGAGCTTCGAAAACCCCACCTGCAATCGTCGAAGTGGTCAGAGTGAAAGGGTCGGCGGGGTTGAACTTGTTGCGTTGATCTATTGATAAAAAGCTAATCAAATCAGTGAATAAGGATGTATTTATCAAGCGATTTGTAAGCTGTGAGAGGCAATCAGCACGGTCGAGAAATACCTCGATGCCGGCATAAGGGCTGTACAGGACAGCCTTTTTGTCGCTAGGGGATGGGCTCATCAGGAAGGCACCTGCCAACTCTACCGCAGCCTCGCCCGGGCGATTCACATTCAGCGTTTCGACGACCATCGGCACGGTGCGGTTGCGGCGTCCGTGATCGCTTGCGGCAAATACCGTGTTCAGCCACTTGAGGTCTTCAAGGGTCAGTCCCAGTGCGCGCTCGCGCGCAGTCGGTTGCTTCCTGGATACCGGGCGGTAGTACTCGTCAAAAAAAATACGGGGGATTAACGCTTGCCATGGACTGCTCTCTGTCTGGGCCGGAATGGCGCTGTATTGAGCGGCAGGTTAGACAGGGCAGATGCAGGCTCGGCGGTAGATAGCTGGTGCAAAACGACCTTACCTGCAAACGCCGATTGACAGTGGACGGCGGGCGCGTTGTTTAATCACAGGTCTGGGTTTCTCGTCTTGTCGCGCCTTCCAATCATAAAATCGGAGCTTCAGATGTCTACGCCGTCCAAGGTAGTTGAGGGTTCTCGTGTCTCCATCGGCTTTGCTGACCTGGAGGCGCTACTGCAACAGGTGTTTGTGCGGCAAGGCACTTCGCCTGCGGTCTCTGCAATCCTCGCCCACAATTGCGCCAGCGCCGAGCGCGACGGCGCCCACAGCCACGGCATTTTCCGGATTCCGGGGTATCTCAGTACCCTGGCCAGTGGTTGGGTGAATGGTCGTGCAGTGCCCCAGGTCACCGACGTGGCCAGTGGTTTTGTGCGAGTGGATGCCGGCAACGGCTTTGCCCAGCCTGCGCTGGATGCCGCCAGGGCGCTGTTAGTGGAAAAGGCTCGCAGTGCCGGGATCGCCTTGCTGGCGATTCATAATTCCCACCACTTTGCGGCGCTGTGGCCGGACGTCGAACCCTTCGCCGAGCAAGGGTTGGTGGCGTTGAGCGTGGTCAACAGCATGACCTGCGTGGTGCCCCACGGCGCCGATCGCCCACTGTTTGGCACCAACCCGATTGCCTTTGCCGCCCCGCGTGCCGATGGCTTGCCGATTGTGTTCGACCTGGCCACCAGCGCCATTGCCCATGGCGACGTACAGATTGCGGCGCGCAGGGTGAACGCCTGCCGCCGGGCATGGGCGTCGATAGTCTGGGCCAACCGACACAAGACCCCAAAGCCATCCTGGAAGGTGGCGCGCTGCTGCCGTTCGGCGGGCACAAGGGCTCGGCGCTGTCGATGATGGTCGAGTTGCTCGCGGCGGCGTTGACGGGTGGTAACTTCTCATTCGAATTCGATTGGTCGGATCACCCGGGTGCGCGTACGCCTTGGACCGGGCAACTGCTGATCGTGATCGATCCGAGCAAAACCAGCGGCCAGGCGTTCGCCGAGCGCAGCCAGGAACTGGTGCGGCAGATGCATGCGGCAGGTCTGCGACGGTTACCGGGAGATCGTCGGCATCGCACACGGGCGAAGTCCGAGGAGGAGGGGATTGTGGTGGACGCTGAGGAGTTGCAACACTTGCGGGATTTGGCGAGCGCCTGAAACCGGCTGCGCCCTGGGCGCAGCCGAGCTACATCAGTTGCGGCGGCCCAACAACAGGCCGACTACCAGGCCAAAGCCGGCGGAAATCGCCACGGTCTGCCAAGGATGGCCACCGATATAGGTTTCGGTGGCGTCCACCACCGGCTTGCTGCGCTCGCGCACATTGGACACAGAGTCCAGAGCCTGCTTGAGTTTGATGGCGACCTGCTCGCGCAGGGTTTCGCCTTCCTCGCCCACCAGGGCGGCGCTGCTTTAAGCAGTTTGTCCGATTCTTCGATCAGCGCCGTCAGTTCACTGAAGGCTTGATCCTTGATTTGTTCTTCGACGGCTTGGGCGGCAGATTTGCGGGCCATTGTGTGACTCCTTGCAGGTGAATGTGACAGTGAACAATGGAGTATCGGGCGCGGGCAAAGTTGCAGTTTTTTTGCCGGCAGGCGGTTTCCAGCAAAATCCGAAACAGGAAATTTCGACCTACAGTGTAAGATGTCGCCTATTTGTGCAGCAGGTAATTCAACATGAGCTTCAATCTCGCCAACAAGACCCTCGCCGAACGCGCCGAGCTGGAAGATGAAAAGTCCCGCCTCTACGACCTGTGGCAAACCAACCTGGGCAAGGCCAAGGGCGAAGCGGCCCGCTTGTTCGGCGAGCGTGCCAAGCGCAAGGGCAAGTGGGCCGAGTGGGTGCGCGCCGAGCTTGACGGCATGTCGCCGCCGGAGTTCTCCAACATGGTACGCAGTGAGGTCAACAAGCTGATGGCGGCCGCTAAGTAAAACTCGCCACAATGGCTTCGCGTACTTTCAGCAACATCGGATCCCGCTGCGCCTGGGTACGCCAACCCAGTTCCACCGGGTAGCGCGGCAGTGCCAGCGGGCAGGGCAACATTCGCAGGCCACTCATCTGGGCGATGGCTTTCGCGGCATGCCCAGGAATGGTCGCCACTGCCTGGCTGCCCTTGAGCAGATAAGGCAGCGCGGCAAAATGGCTGGTGGAAGCGCACACCTGGCGGCTCAAGCCTTGTGCCGCCAAGCCCTCGTCGGTAATGCCGATAAACCCGCCGGACGACACCAGCACATGCTCACGGGTGACGAACTCATCCAGGCTGATGCTGGGCTGGTCAGAGTCGACCAGGCAGCGGTAATCACCTTCCCCCAGTACCTGGCGACTCAGCCTGCTTTGCGCAAAACCACCTGCGGTGATGGCCAGGTCCAAGGTACGGTCGAGCAGGGCGCCGGCGACGATCTGGCTGTGGGTTTGACGGAAAATCACCCGAAGTTTAGGTGCGCGCCGGGCGATTTCATCCATCAGTGTGCGCCCGTAGGCAATCTCGAAGTCATCCGACAAGCCCAGCACCACGGAGCGGCCCTGGTACTGCTGGTTATCCGGGTTGACCATGGCCAGGCTTTGTCGGCAGCGTTCAAGCGCTTCGCTGATCACCGGCTTCAACTGGTTGGCCCGCAACGTCGGTGCCAGGCCGCGCCCCGTGCGCACGAACAACTGATCACCGTACACCTGGCGCAAACGCCGCAGCCCTGCGCTGATGGCCGACTGCGTCACACCCAGGCGCAAGGCCGCACGGCTGGCGCTGGACTCGTCATGCAGGGCTTCGAACGTCTTCAACAGGTTGAGATCGATGTGGGCGATATTCATTTGGCTCATATCATTCAGCAGTGAGGTGGGCTTTATTCATGATCGAGCCTGACGGGAGAATGGGAAACCCCCTGACTTGGAGTGATCGTGATGCCTGTTTCTACCGTGGCGGCCCTGCAAATCGGTTCCCTGCCTGGCGGCAAGGGCGAGACCTTGGCGCAAATCTTGAGCTATGAGGCAGAAATAACCCGCAGTGGCGCGCAGTTGGTGGTCATGCCCGAGGCGTTGCTGGGTGGCTATCCAAAGGGCGAAGGCTTCGGCACCCAACTGGGTTACCGTCTGCCGCAAGGGCGCGAAGCCTTTGCCCGCTACTTTGCCAATGCCATCGACATCCCCGGCGCCGAGACCGACGCATTGGCCGGCCTGTCGGCACGCACCGGAGCGAGCCTGGTGCTGGGCGTGATCGAGCGCAGTGGCAACACGCTGTATTGCACGGTGCTGTATTTCGAGCCGTCAGGTGGTCTGGTGGCCAAGCATCGCAAGTTGATGCCCACCGGCACCGAGCGGCTGATCTGGGGCAAGGGCGATGGTTCGACCTTGCCGGTAATCGACTCGGCGGTAGGCCGTATCGGCGGCGCCGTGTGCTGGGAAAACATGATGCCGCTGCTGCGTACTGCCATGTATGCCAAAGGCGTGGAGGTGTGGTGCGCTCCCACCGTGGATGAGCGGGAAATGTGGCAGGTGAGCATGCGCCATGTCGCCCATGAGGGCCGCTGTTTTGTGGTGAGTGCATGCCAGGTGCAGGCCTCGCCCGCGGCGTTAGGCGTGGAGGTGGCGAATTGGCCAGCGGAACGCCCGTTGATTGCGGGGGGCAGTGTGATTGTCGGGCCCATGGGCGACATCCTGGCCGGGCCGTTGGTGGGAGAGGCAGGGTTGCTGACGGCGCAGATCGATACCGACGACCTGGTGCGGGCGCGGTATGACTATGACGTGGTAGGGCACTATGCGCGGCCGGATGTGTTTGAGTTGGTAGTGGATGAGCGGGAAAAGCCCGGCGTTCGCTTCATCACTGATTAAACGCCGTCCAAAATGTGGGAGCTGGCTTGCCTGCGATAGCGCTGTGCCAGCTTGCACATCCATGGCTGATAGACCGCCATCGCAGGCAAGCCAGCTCCCACATTGGATTTTTTATGGTTTGGGGGATTTGGGTTTTAGCCATTGCTCACGGGTCATCTCCCAAATGTCCCGTGGGAAGGTGCCTTCAACAAACTGGCCTTCATCCGTCCTTACCAACCGCATCCCCTCACGCTCGGAGATCCGTCGCGAACCCAGGTTGGGGGCTGCCTTGGGCACACGCAATACCGGGCGTTCGAGCACGCCAAACCAGTAATCGGTCACCGCCGCACTGGCCTCGGTCATCAGCCCCAGGCCCTGCCATTGCGGGCCCAGCCAAAAACCACGGTTGTCGTCCACGGTATCCGACAGGCAGACGTTGCCGATCAACACCTCAGGTGCGCTCTTAAGGCGGATCGACCAATGCCATTCCTCACCGCGCGCCATGGCCGGCAATGCGACGTGCTCCAGATAGCTGCGCGCGCCGTCGGCCGGGTAGGGCCAAGGCACCACGGCGTTGAGGTAACGCACTACTTCCCAATGGGGAAATTGCTGTTGGGTGGCCTCGGCATCGTCCAGGGTCAGTGGGCGCAGGATCAGTCGCTCGGTGTACAGCGTCGGTTGCATGGCGTTCACCAGGTGGCAGTGTTGGGCAGGTCCAGGGTGCCACGGTCGACAAAGCGCATCGTGCCAAACAGGCCACCGGCCAGTTTGCCGCGCAGCACGTAGGGCAGGTTGTTCAGGCTTTGTGTCTGGCTCAGGCCCAGGGTCTGGCGTAACACAGAGAACGCAGAAACGCTCACTGGCACCGTCAGCACCGTCTCGGAAAAACGTGGGATGGACCCGCTTTGATCACTTACCCCCGACGCCAACGGCCGGCCATTGACGTCCAGGTCCAGGGCCACGCCGTTGTAGTCGATGGCCGTTTCATTGGGGTTTTGCACCCGCAGTTTCACGGCAAAACGCACTTCCAGGTCCTGGCTTTGCAGGGGCTCGATGCCCACCACTGTGATATTTACCGGGTCGCGGTTAGGGAACAGCGCGCAGGCGCTCAAGGTCAGCAGCAGTAGCGATAGAACCATGAGCTTGCGCATATAAAAGGTGCTCCTATTTCGTGACGTCCGGGTCCTGCATCACTTTGAGGGTAGAGGACTCCGGATCAAATTCATCTTCTTCCAGCTCTATGAACTCTTCCGGCAGGAAAATGTTCAGCAAGATTGCACAGAACGCGCCCACGGTGATCGGCGATTCAAAGATGTTGTGCAGCGCCTTGGGCAGGTCGCGCAGCACTTCCGGTACGGCAGCGACGCCCAGGCCCATGCCGAGGGAGATCGCTACGATCAGCACATTGCGGCGATGCAGCCCGGCTTCGGCGAGAATCTTGATTCCCGCCACGGCCACGGTGCCGAACATGATCAGGGTGGCACCGCCCAGTACCGGCTTGGGCATCAGTTGCAGCACTGCGCCGATCATCGGGAACAGCCCCAGCAGCACCAGCAGGCCAGCGATGAAGTACGCCACGTAACGGCTGGCCACGCCGGTCAACTGGATCACGCCGTTGTTCTGGGCGAAGGTCACCATCGGCAAGCTGTTGAAGGTCGCGGCCATTGCCGAATTAAGGCCGTCAGCCAACAAGCCCGACTTGATGCGCTTGATATACAGCGGGCCCTTGACCGGCTGCTGGGAAATCATCGAGTTGGCCGTCAGGTCACCGGCCGCTTCCAACGGCGAAATCAGGAAGATCACCGCCACCGGGATAAACGCCACCCAGTCGAACGAGAAGCCGTACTTGAACGGCACCGGCACGCTGATCAACGGCACGTGGGGCAGCGCTGCCATGTCGACGCGGCCCATCAACCAGGCCACGACGAAGCCCAGGGTCAGGCCGATCACGATCGAGCCCAAGCGCAGGAACGGGTTGTTGAAACGGTTAAGAACCACAATGGTCAGCAGCACCAGCGCCGCCAGGCCCATATTGCTTGCAGCACCCAGGTCGCTGGCACCGAAGCCGCCGGCCATGTCGGTGACGGCCACCTTGATCAGCGACAAGCCCATCAAGGTGATGATGGTGCCGGTGACCACGGGAGTGATGAGCTTGCGCAGTTTGCCGATGAACTGGCTGAGCACCACTTCGATAAACGCCGCAAAAAAGCAGATACCAAAGATCGTCGAAAGGATCTCGTCGGTGCCGCCGCCGCGCGCCTTGACCATGAAGCCCGCGCTGAGGATCACGCTGATAAACGAAAAGCTGGTGCCTTGCAGGCACAACAGCCCCGAGCCGATAGGCCCGAACTTGCGCGCCTGCACAAAAGTACCCAGCCCCGACACGAACAGCGCCATGCTCACCAAGTAGGGCACTTCGCTTTCCAGGCCGAGTACGCCGCCAACAATCAGGGTGGGCGTGATGATGCCGACGAAACTGGCGAGCACGTGCTGCAGCGCTGCAAAAATTGCTGCGGTGAAGTGCGGGCGGTCTTCCAAGCCGTAGATCAGATCGGATTTATAGCGGGGCGGGGGCTTGAGCGTCAGACAAAATGCGGGCTCGGGTCAGAAATGGGAGGCGCAGGATGCCAGAAAGCGCCGATCGTCAGAAGTGTAAAAAATATTTATGAGCGCCCTGCGCTAAACCGCAGCCCCTGCCGATATTGGATATAGGCCCACACTCCAACGACAACAGTGGTGCCAAAGGTCAGTCCGGCGCGTTGCCACCGGCTGATCGTTTCGCGGCAGGGACGCTCGCAAACACTACTTCTGAGAGCATCCCCTATGTCCCTCCGTCATCTGAATATTGCCCCGCGTGCGTTTCTCGGCTTCGCATTCATCGCGTTGTTAGTGGTTTTACTGGGGTGTTTGCGGTCAACCGCATGACGCAGATACGGCAATCTTCGATAGACATGAGTGCTAACCAGGTGCCCAGCGTCACCTACCTGGGCACCATCACAGAGAACGTGCTGCGCTTGCGCATCCTGTCGTTCCGCGTACTGGTTAATCGCGAGCCTGCTGGCCTGCAAGAAGCCGAAACCCGCATGGGCGTGCTGGCCGATAAAGTAAAGACCGCCCAGGCCGGTTACGCAGCACTGCCTGCGGGTCCGGAGGAGGCGGCGCTGTACAAGACGTTTGTCAGCACGTTGGACAACTACCTCAACGCCCAGTCCGAGATGCTAGCCCTTTCCAAGCAAGGCAAGGTCGAAGACATGCGCAGTCTGATCAACACCCGTATCAAGGATGGCACCGACCTGATGGGCGAGCAGTTGAACAAGCTGATCGCCATCAACGCGGCGGATGCCAAGGATGCCGACGCTGAAGCTGGCGAAAGCTATCAGGGCGCCATCACTGGTGTCATCGCCGTGTCGGTTGCTGCGGCGTTACTGACGGTATTGTTGGCCTGGTTGTTGACCCGCAGCATCGTTACGCCATTGCGCAAAGCCGTGGAAGTGGCGCAGACCATTGCCGGTGGCAACTTGAGCAAAGTCATCGAAGACGACGGCAAGGATGAGCCCGCGCGCCTGCTCAGCGCCCTGGCCGCGATGCAAGCCAACCTGCGCCAGACCATCCAGCACATCGCTGGCTCGGCCACGCAGTTGGCGTCTGCCGCCGAAGAGCTGAGTGCGGTCACGGAGGAGGCCTCCAAAGGCCTGCAACAACAAAACAACGAGATCGACCAGGCCGCCACAGCCGTCAACGAAATGACCGCTGCAGTGGAAGAAGTGGCGCGTAACGCTGTGTCCACTTCCGAGGCGTCTGGCCAGTCCAACCAGGCCGCACGCGAAGGTCGCGACCGGGTAGTGGAAACGGTCGGCGCGATCCAGACCATGACCCAGGACGTGCAAAACACCGCCGTGCTGATCGAAGGCCTGGCCACGCAGGGCCGTGATATTGGCAAGGTGTTGGACGTGATCCGCGCGATTGCCGAACAGACCAACCTGTTGGCGCTTAACGCGGCCATTGAAGCAGCCCGCGCCGGTGAAGCGGGGCGTGGTTTTGCGGTCGTCGCAGACGAAGTGCGAGCCCTGGCCCATCGCACCGCGCAGTCGACCCAAGAAATCGAGAAGATGGTTGCCGGCATCCAAAATGGTACCGGTGAGGCGGTTCAGTCCATGCAACAGAGCAACCTGCGCACCCAGAACACCCTGGAAATGGCCCGCGCTGCTGGTGTGGCGCTGGAGCAGATTACCCAGTCCATCAGCCTGATCAACGAGCGTAATCTGGTGATCGCCAGCGCATCTGAAGAACAGGCGCAGGTGTCCCGTGAAGTGGACCGCAACCTGGTGAACATCCGCGACCTGGCCACCCAGTCAGCCGCGGGTGCCAACCAGACCAGTGCGGCCAGCCATGAGCTGTCGCGCCTGGCGGTGGATTTGAATGGGATGGTGGCGAGGTTCGTTATCTAACCGTCACCACACAAAACCCCCTGTGGGAGCTGGCTTGCCTGCGATAGCAACCTGTCAGTCAATGCATCATTGGCTGATTCACCGCTATCGCAGGCAAGCCAGCTCCCACAGTTTTTTCAGCGGTGTGTCAGGGTTACTGAGACCAGGCTGCTGGGTTCACCAGGTTTTTCGGCTTTTCCCCGGCCAACGCCTGCAACAGATTATCCACCGCACACTTCGCCATCGCCTCCCGCGTTTCATGGGTTGCCGAGCCGATATGCGGTGTGGCGACCACGTTGTTCAAGCGCAACAACGGTGAGTCGTGATTCAGCGGTTCACGCTCAAACACATCCAACCCGGCTGCGCGAATGGTGCGTTGTTGCAGGGCCTCGACCAGCGCCGCCTCATCCACCACCTTGCCCCGCGAGATGTTGATAAAGATCGTCTCGGGGCCCATGAGCGCAAACTCCTCGGCACCGATCAACTTCTCGGTTTCAGCCGTCAACGGCAACGTCAGGCACACAAAGTCGGCCTCTTGCAGCAACGCGTTCAGGCTGCGGTACTGCGCACCAAAGCGTTTTTCCACCAACGGCTTGGGCGAATGGCTGTGGTAGATCACCGGCATGCCAAAGCCAAAGTGCCCACGCTGGGCCAGCGCTTCACCGATACGCCCCATGCCGATGATGCCCAGCGTCTTGCCGTGCACGTCAGTGCCGAAATGCGAGGGGCCGATGTTTTTGCTCCATTGGCCGGCACGCACCATGTCGGCCAGTTCTACCACGCGGCGGGCAGTGGCCAGGATCAGCGCAAAGCCGGTGTCAGCAGTGGTTTCGGTGAGTACGTCGGGGGTGTTGCTGAGCAGAATGCCGCGCTCGGTCAGGTAGTCGATATCGTAGTTGTCGACCCCACGGACACGCTGGCCACTGCCTCCAGTTGCGGCGCCAGGTCAAGCAACTTGGCGTCCAGGCGCAGGCTGGCGCCCAACAGGCCGTGGGCACCGGGCAGGGCCTCGCGCAGCTTGGCCAGGCCGCTTTCGTCCAGCGCCTCGATCAACGTGACGTCCGCCTGTTCATGCAGGCGAGCCATCAGCGGCGCGGAGAGTTTCTTGTACAACACAACAGACTTTTTCATGCGGTCTTGACCTTCAATTCGAGGGTGGGCGTCGGCGAGCGGTCGCTGGCGCCGGGCTTGAGGAAAATGGTCAGCACCACCGACAGCAGCAGCGCGCCGCTCATCAATAAGTAGGAAGCGCCGGGCGAGCCGGTGCTGCTGTTGAGGTAGCCCACGAGGTAGGAACCGCCGAACGAACCGAGGGCACCCATGCTGTTGATCAGCGCCATGGCGCCTCCGGCAACGTTGGCGGGCAGGATTTCTGGAACGATGGCGAAAAACGGGCCGTAGGGTGCATACATGCAGGCCCCGGCGATCACCAGTAGGGTGTAGGACCACCAAAAGTGTTCAGCCCCGAGCGCGTAGGAGCCATAGAACGCAATGGACGCGATCAGCAACGGCGGCCACACAAAGCGCTTGCGCTTCTGCAGCTTGTCCGAGCCCCAAGACACCACGAGCATGCCGATCACCGCCGCCAGATACGGCAGCGCCGACAGCCAGCCTGCTTCGACCATGTCCATCTTCAACCCGGCCTTGAGAATCGAAGGCAGCCACAGCACAAAGCCGTACACGCCGATGCTCCAGCAGAAGAACTGCAACGCCAGCACGATCACCTTGGGCGAGCGGAAGGCCTCGGCGTAGTTTTTAACCGCCTTGATGCCCACCTGTTCGGCAGCCAATGCGCTTTCCAGCGCGGATTTTTCGTTATCGCTTAGCCACTTGGCGTCCTTGGGACGTTCATCTGCCAATTTCCACCAGATAAACGCCCACAGCACGGCGGGCAGGCCTTCGATGATAAACATCCAGCGCCAGCTGAAATGCTGCACCAGATAGCCCGACACCACCGACATCCACAGCATGGTCACCGGGTTGCCGAGGATCAGGAAGGTATTGGCGCGCGAGCGTTCGGCGCGGGTGAACCAGTGGCACAGGTACACCAGCATCGCCGGCATGACCGCCGCTTCGACCACGCCGAGCATGAAGCGAATCACGATCAGCATATAGGCGTTGGATACCACGCCGGTGAGGGTGGCCAGGCCGCCCCACAGGATCAGGCTGACGAAAATCAGCTTCTTGACGCTGCGCTTCTGCGCATAGATCGCCCCTGGCACCTGGAAGAAAAAAGTAACCGAGGAAAAACAGCGCCCCCAGCAGCGACGACATGCCGGGGGTGATCATCAGGTCTTCGGCCATTCCTGAGGCGGCGGCGAAGCCATAATTGGCGCGGTCCAGGTACGCCAGGCTGTAGGTGATAAAAACGATGGGCATGATGTACCACCAACGGCGGGTGGCGAGTTTCACGGTTTCCATGGGGTTGCTCCTGAGCTTGTTGTAGTTGTGGCAACAGGTAGTGGGTTATGCGACGTTGGTGGTGGGTAATTCCTGGCGAGTGGGCAAACCCTCCATGTCCCCGCGGCTTTGCACGGCGCGGCTGCCGATCCAGTTGCCGCGCTGTACGGCTTCGGGGAAGCTGGCGCTTTCCAGCAGCGCACTGATCATGCCTACCGCAAAGCCATCGCCGGCGCCGACGGTGTCGACCACCTTGTCCACGCGGACTGCGGCGACATAGCCTTGATCCATCTGGGTGCGGTAATAAGCACCATCCGGACCGAGTTTTATCGCGACGGCCTCGGCACCCTGGTCGAGGTAAAACGCGGCGATATCGGCCGGGTCATCAAAACCGGTGAGCAAACGGCCTTCACCCAGGCCCGGCAAGACCCAGTCGGCGTGGGCGGCGAGGGCGTTGATTTCGCGAATCATTGTCTGCTGGTTGGCCCACAGCGACGGGCGCAGGTTCGGGTCGAACGATACGCTGCGCCCGGCCTTGCGCATTTGCGTCATCAGTTCGGTGGACAGCTCACGGGTCGCGTCGGATAACGCTGGCGGAATGCCAGTAGCGTGCAAATGGCGAGCTTGCAGCAGCGCTGGGCTGATCGCCGCGATAGACAAATGACTGGCCGCCGAACCCTTGCGAAAGTATTCCACCTGGGGATCAGCGCCAGCCTCTTCGCGGGACTTGAGCTGGAAGCCGGTGGGATGCAACGGATCGACTGCCACATGCCGGCAATCCAGGCCTTCCTTTTGCAACGTGTCGATCACAAAGCGCCCAAGGGAATCATTGCCCACTCGGCTCAGCCAGGTGACGTTAAAACCCAGCCGCGACAAGCCAATGGCAACATTGCTGTCAGCACCCGCAATACGTTTATGAAACTGTGCAACGTGGGCCAGATCGCCCGTTTGCTCGGCGACAAACATCGCCATGGTTTCACCGAACGACAGGATATCGATCTCAGACATGAGCGTTCTCCACACGTGGCTGGCCCAAGCGGGCGAGGGTGTCGACCTGCTGCGCGGTGACCTCCACCAGGTCATCGCCTTGCAACGGGAATTCCACTGCCCGGGTAATCCCTTGAGTCATGTGCTTGAGCAGTTGTTCCCACAGATGCAGGTCGGTGGCGCCAGGCGGTAGCGCGACCAATTTGCCGTCTGCACGCCTGGCCACGGCCTTGCAGTGCAGATAGTCAACGTGTCGGCCCAGCAGGCGCGCGGCGGTGAGGGCGGATTGGTCTTGCCACTGCCAGTTGCCGATATCGAACGTCATCTTCACGGGTAGGCCCAGGCGTTCCACTTCAGTGAAAAAACGCTGCATCGGTTCAATGCGTCCGCCGTGCAGGGTCTGGTCGTTTTCTACCAGCAGTTGCACCGGGTGTTGGGCGAGCAGGGCATGCAGGCTTTCCAGGTCGTTTGTGTCGGTGAAGTAGCCGAGGGAAACTTTTAGCCAACGGGCACCAAAGGCCTGGGCGCGGTCCAGGGTAGCGGCGAGTTCGGCATTGGGTTGCGCGCGGCCGGCCACCCACAGCTCCAGGGGCGATGAAAACACCGATTCCAACTGGTGTTGCGCAGCGGCCTGGGCCAGTTCGGCCGGGCGCTCGGTGGTCAGTAATTCTTCACGCCACTCGATGCGCTGGGCGCCGGCGGCCTTGAGCAGCTCGACAAAACTGAGTTGGCCTTGCTGGTGAACCACGTCGGCGCCGTAGCTGGAAAGACTGATAGACACGGGGTATTTATGCATTGTTATTTACCTCTGAAACCGGTTTCATTTTTGTGCGTGATTCAAAACCTGAGGGCTTGCCTGCGCACAGGCACCTTGTAGTGAGCAGGCTTGCCCGCGCTGGGTGGCGAAGCCGCCCCAAATCCAGACACCTACGTCTTCCTGAAACACTGCGGCGTCCTTGTTTAGGGCGGCTTCGCCACCAGCGCGGGGCAAGCCCGCTCACTACTTGGTTAGGGCTCCCACAACGGTTTGTGTTGAGCCCCGGATAATCAATTGGGGCAGGAAATCTAGGGTGCGCGTCGGTTCAGTATCGCCGCGCAGGCGCTTGAGCAAACAATCGAATGCAGTGGCGCCAATGGCCTCGGTAGGTTGGGCGAGGGCGGTGATACCCGTGCCCACCAGCGGGTACCAATCCAGGTCATCCAAGGCGATCAGGCCGACATCTTCAAACAGGTTGCAGCCCAGGTCTTTGAGCGCGCGAGTACAGGCCAATGCTGCAACACCGTTGGCGCAGAACACCGCCTTGGGGCCGGTTTTGGCCAGGAAGATTTGCAGGTGGTGTTCCAGTTCGGCGTTCAACTCCAACACGGCGCCGGCCAGCTGCGGGCGGCTGGTAATTTCATGCTTAAAGCTTTCAATACGTTCCAACCGCGAACTGGTGCCATCGGTCGCTTCACTCACCAGCAACACTTCGCGATAACCGTGTTGTTGCAGATGCTCCACCGCCATGCGCACAGCCGCCGGGTTATCCAGACCCACCAAGTCGCTGTGCAGCGGCTCGACCTTGCGGTCTACCAGCACCAGAGGCATTTCCCGTTGCAGTTCCAGCAATTGGTCCAAGTGATGACCGAGCGTATTCACGATCAACCCTTCGATGTTGTACGAGCGCAGCGCAGCCAAGTGCTGGCGCTCTTGCTCGTCATCACGGTCGGTGTTGCATACCACCAGGCTGTAGCCGTGCTGGCGGCAGGCGGTTTCGACGCCGTGCATCACGGCAATGGAATAGGGGTTGCGAATATCGGCCACCAGCATGCCAATCAAGCGCGTGCGCCCACGTTTGAGGCCGCGGGCCATTTGGTTGGGACGATAGCCGAGTTGTCCGATGGCGTGTTCGATGCGCAAGGCAATCGCATCGGAGAGCAGGGCGCGGTCGTCGCCGATAAACCGCGAAACACTGGCCTTGGAGACGCCGGCGTGGCGGGCCACATCAAGCATGGTCACGCGGCTGCGTTGGGCGACGGAGAAGGAAGTCATGTGGCCTGGCCTTTCTTATTGGAAATATGAAACCGGTTTCAGAAGACACCAGATCAAAAAAATTCGTCAAGGTGCGTTTCGTCAGGTGCACAAGCCATCTGTGATTTCTGACAGTTACGCCTTGCCGGGCATGCTGCTTAACATGTGTAGCAATCCCCTGGGAGATGTTCAGATGACCACCGTCTTTTTTGACCCACTGAAGCAACCGGGTTGGGATAACCCCAATCTGAAACCCGCGCTTTTTCCCCAGGCGCTCAACAGCGTCGATGACCTGCTGTACAGCCCCTATTTGATCAACGCGGGTGAGCTGTTGCTCATGTGTGCTCTGTGGGACGGTCCGCGGGACCACGATCTTTGCTATGTGAGGTGCAGCCAGCGGGGACTTCATTCTGGATCCCACTGTACGACGCCTATTTTGAGACAGCGCCCACGGCTCCCTCGGTAGCGGTCAAGATCCCACTGAGCGTCTTGGCGCACGGCAGCTTTGGCCTGCGGTTCAAGGTGCGCTCGGGGGATGACGGTGACTACCGCAACTTTTCCCAAGAGAGCCGCATGGACCTGGACTTTTACGCGCCGTATCAGGATGTCGCTGGCTCGACCCAGCCCCCGAGGCCGACTACCCAGCGGAGCTGCCTGCGGGTGTCGATATCAACCAAGCCACCCTCGATACCAACCCTGGAGGCTTTAACTTTGTGATCCGCAGTCACATAGCATGGGCGGCAGGAGATGCCATCACCGGTATCTGGTTCAGCACCGTTGCACCCCTTGGGAGCGAGCCTTCCCTGGATAGCTTGCCGCTGGACGCAGTACCTACAACCTTCAATTTGCCAGTCCGAGCGTTTGAAGGACTGCCCAATGGTTTCTATCGCTTTTATTACCAACTGACGGACTTTGCCGGGAACAAGAGCTTGATCTCGGTGGCACCATCGGGCCGTAATTTCCAGCGTTAGGCCGCACACCTGCTAAAGCGTCTTACTTGGCTGAACGCCGCGTCACTCGCCGCCTTCGGATAAGTCCTACTTATTCAGGCCTCAATGAATTGTACCGTCGAGCCCTCTTTAACCCCCCGGCACTTCGCCTATGGACAGAGGGTCACATCATGTCGACACTGTTTCGTTTCAAGCCATCCCCTTTATCCCTGGCAATCAAAGTGCCGACGCTGACCCTGTTGTTGGCTGGCGCAATGCCCGCACAGGCCCTGCCACAGATCGTCAATCCAGGTGACACCTACACTATTGCGGCGGGTGATCCTACCCATGATTGGATGGTGCTCCCTGGTGCGAACCTGATCGTCAATGGCGCCTCGGCGGGTTCTATCAGCAGCAGTGGCGCCGCCATCACCGTCAACACTGGCAGTACTGTCGGGCCGATCCGCGCACAGGACGGTTCTACGGTCGACCTCGCCGGTGCCGAGGTTACTGCAACAGCGCCAGGCAGTGTCGCGATGGAACTCACCAATGGCACAGCAACCATTGCAAGTAGCCGCATTCAAAGCAGCTCCAGCATCGGGTTGATGCTCAATCGGGCCGCAGGCAGCCTTGGCGGTTCCCGTGCGGATGTGTTTGGCAGTGAGATTTATGGTGCCCTGGCGGGTGCATCAGTCAGCCAATTGAGTGAGTTGCACCTCACCGATTCGTGGGTCCAGGGTACTGCGACGGGTAGCACCGGCTTGCTCCTGGCCCATGGCGCCGCCTTCGCCCAGGGAAGCACCCTCATAGGGGAGCAGAACGGCGTGCGCATGACGGGAGTCGCTGGCAGTACCGGTGGCGCCGCGTTGGTGCTGGACGGCTCTACCGTTCAAGGAGAATCGGGCGCGGCCATTGTTGTGGCTGGCGCGCCAGGACGCGACCCCCAAGCCACTGTCCAGGTCAACAACGGTTCCAGGCTGATCGGGGGCAATGGCAACCTGCTGGAGGTCACCGGCAGTGCCACCGCCAATATGACGGTCGATAACAGCCACCTACAGGGCGATGTAATCGTCGAGGCGGGCAGCACGGCCAATTTGAGCCTTCAGAACCGCTCGTCCTTGATTGGCGCCTTGTTGAATGTGAATGAGCTGAGTATCGGCGACCAATCCAGCTGGACCCTGACCGGCAACAGCCTGGTGGGTGCCATGACCCTGGCCGGCGGTACGGTAAAGTTCGGCGAGTCGGACGCCTTCTACCAACTCAATGCCGACTCACTCAGCGGCAATGGCACGTTCATCATGGGCGCCGATTTCGCCCGTGGCCTGAACGACTTCCTGAACATTGCAGGCAACGCCAGCGGTAACCATGACGTTCTGATCGCTGCCAGTGGCACTGAGCCTGTTTCCCCTGGCGATGTGCATATCGTGCATACCGGTGGCGGTGATGCGCAGTTCGCACTATTGGGTGGCTCGGTGGATATCGGCGCCTGGTCCTACGGCCTCAAGCAGGTGGGTAACGACTGGTTCCTGGACCCCAATCAGCGGGTCATCAGCCCCGGCACACGCTCGGTGTTGGGCCTGTTCAATGCCACGCCAACGGCCTGGTATGGCGAAGCCACTTCGCTGCGCACCCGTATGGGTGAACTGCGCCACAACGACGGCCAGGCGGGCGGTTGGATTCGCAGCTATGGCAACAAATATGCGGTGGAAGGTGCCAACGGTGTGGGCTACAAACAGCTGCAACATGGGTTTTCCCTGGGTGCCGA
This sequence comes from Pseudomonas poae, assembly GCA_004000515.1. Taxonomy (GTDB): domain Bacteria; phylum Pseudomonadota; class Gammaproteobacteria; order Pseudomonadales; family Pseudomonadaceae; genus Aquipseudomonas; species Aquipseudomonas cremoris. The sequence goes on along the minus strand of CP034537.1, from coordinate 5,289,687 downwards.
TACGTCCCTGAACAACGGCACCCCCTGGCTGGTGGGCGTCATGGCAGGGCACAGCACCTCCGACCTCGATATGGCTCGCGGCACCACCGGTACGATCAAAAGCTATTACGCGGGCCTCTATGCAACGTGGCTGGATACCGACACCGGCTTCTACTTCGACGGTGTGATCAAGGCCAACCGTTTTGAAAGCAGCGCCAAGGTCGGCCTCAGCGATGGCAGGCAGGCCAAAGGCAGCTATGGCACCAACGCAGTCGGTGTCTCTGCCGAAATCGGCCAGCACCTCAAGCTCGATAACGACCTTTTCGTCGAACCCTTCGCCCAGGCTTCTGCGGTGGCCGTAGGGGCAAGGACTATCGCCTGGACAACGGCATGCAAGCCAAGGGGCAGAACACCCATTCCTTGCAAGGCAAGGCGGGTGTGACCGTCGGGCTGGATATTGTGCTGGACGACGGCAGCTTGGTGCAGCCTTACCTGCGCACGGCGCTGGTACATGAGTTTGCGAAGAACAACCAGGTATCAATCAACAACCATAAATTCGACAACGACCTGTCCGGCTCGCGCGTCGACTTTGGCGCTGGCGTGGCGGTGTCCCTGTCTGAGCACCTGCAACTGCATGCCGATTTCGAGCATGCCAAGGGCGAGCGTGTGGATCAGCCGTGGGGTGCAAACGTAGGGGTGCGCTACAGCTTCTGATGGATAGAGCCCAAGGGCGTGGCACGGGCCGGCCACGCTCATGGGCCCGTTCAGGGCAGTTTGAAGGATACGGATTCCAGGTGAAGTGTCGAAGGCGAAGTCATTTGCACACGCAGTGAAGTCGTACCTGTAGGCACCAGAAAGTCTTGCTGGAACAGCGTGAATGAATCCGCTCCTGACATGTCGATACGCAACAGTTCATTGCCTAGGTCGTTTGTGTCAAACAGCCGCGCCACCCCGGATCCGGAGAAGGGTGTGCGGGCCAGCAAGCGGAACCTGTACGTCTTGCCTTCCTCGACGAGGATGTCTTGGTAAAGCGTGCCACCCAGGGTCACCTGACAGTAAGTCGAGATGATGGTGACCGTCCCCGGAGGCGCCAGAACAGTCCAGTCATTGAGTTGCTCATCGAATTCGGGGTTTTTAATCAGCTCCGGGTCCGGGGGTAACGTCACTTCCTCGAAATAAAACTCATCAAAACACACCTCGCCCGCGCTGCCGATCAGCCGCAGCGTGAGGTTACTCGTGCCCGCTGGCACGTCGTACGTGAGTTCCCGCTTTGCCCAAGGGTGAAACGCGGTATAGGCCCAATGCTGCGCGACCGCGGGGGCTCAGGCTGGATCACCAGTTCGCCACTGCCCTTGAAAATGACTTGGGTGTAGAAGCGCAAACGGTACGAAGCCAGCGGCGTGACGCTGACGCTTTGCGATGCCTGGCCGGTGATGATTCGGCAGTAGTGGCGGGTGTAGTCGACGGTGCCTTCGGTGTTCCAGCCTTGGTCTTGTTGGCTGAAGGTGGGGTTGCGGATGAGGTTGGGGGCTGGCATGGGGTTGTCACTCGTTTAGCGCTGCTTCTGATGACCTCACCGCAGTGTGCTCATCGGTCTTTATCATGCCCGCCTCCAGCGCTATGACGAGTGCCTGCCAGCGGGTATGCACGCCAAATTTTCGACGAATATTGCAAAGTGATAGTTCACGCCTGCTTCGGTGCAGTTGAGGATCTGACCAATCTCCCAGGATGATTTGCCCAGTGCGCACCAGTGGAGGATTTCGCGTTCTCGGGTGGATAATGACAGTGGCAGCACCTTGGCACCCATGTCGTGGGTGTGGGAAGGGCTGTAGCCTGGATCTGAGCGTGTTGTGAACATGGCTGGGGCCCCGATGATCCCTGGTGTTTTTCTTGGGAGATGGACAAGTCTTATAGCGTGATTTGGAGTGGTTGAAACCTGTGAAAAATAACAGGTTGATTGTGGCGTGATTCTCGCGTGCGGCCGAGAACGCTACCCCGACTAGCAGAGTTGCTAGTGTACCCAACGCATTATTTTGTGAATGATTAGAGGGGCAAAACAGGCGGTTATTTGTTTTATAACGATGCGTGTGGAGAACTGACATGGTTATGAAAAAGGAAATCATACTGGTAGTGCCAGAAAGCACTCAAGTTCATTTGTTCTTGATCCGGCGATGGCGGATTTTATAAAAGAGGCGAATCAGAAAACTGCTCATGTTGTCGCAACGGGACTATATCTTAATCAGTTGGACCAGGGTGATACTTGGGTGGAATTTAACTACGGAGGTAATCACCCCGCCTATGTCTTGTATGCAGTGTATGAAGTTTTGCCGTCGGGCCCAGCAAGGTTCATTACGTCAAGATGGGCTGATGACCCGCCGATGACATTTGTACTCGAGGGACTGAGGCGCAATACGACATACAAACTCAAGGTGGTAGGCCTTCCAGGCCCAGCCGGGAACCCAAATGAGGCATTTTTTGACGTTACAACACTGAGGGGCTTCAAGCCAATAGCGCCGAGTTTTTTTACTGCGTATGGACAAACTGATAGTGAGGTTTCCTTTTTTTGGAATGAAGGCGTCGTTGGAGAAGGGCCTCCTCGTTACGAATTGCGCCGAGACGGTCAGTTGCTAGATACTCCTTCTGCCCCGCCTTATACCGATACCAGCCCAGAACAAGGCAGAACACATGAGTATTGTATTCGTACCTTTGATTCGGAGTTTGAATTTTCTGATCCTCGTTGTATTGAAGTCACCTTTCGGGATTTTACTGCCCCACCAAACCCACAGACCTGCGCATCTCCAACGTTGGCGCAATCATCAGCTGGGATCCGTCTTACGACAGCTCAGGGAATATTACTTATCACGTTGATCAGGGTGTCGGCGTTGAATTGGGAACCACCAAGGAGACCCAGTTCGCAGTGACAGGTCTTGAACTGGGTGTTCGGTATACCTTCGGAGTCCGGGCTGTTGACGCGACGGGGAACTCGTCCGACCGCGAAACCATCCAATACCCTCCTATAGGAATCCCGTTCAAGCGCTAGGTTGCACCGTCAAGCCATTGCCTCAATGAATCCCGATGCGTCTGCATCGGGATTTTTTTGCATGTGGCCATGCCTCCCTTTCCTCAGGGCGCCTTTGTAGGCAATTTCCGACAGCTATTGGTTGATGCAGCTGTAGGTTTGTTCGCCTGAAGCGTTGGGAAATTCAACATCTCTGCTGCCGAAAAAAACCAGAATTCATATTTCTTGGGATTAGTCCTACGTCCATGTCGGACTATGCCTATGCGTGCGTTCCAAAAAATATCAGAAGATGCGCCCCGTTGAAACGCAATGACCTCCCGGAAGTTGTTCAACGTTCCAGTGCCGAACTTTTGTCAGTGTGGCTAAAGTGTGCACTCTTACTTAACTGTTATTTGATGGTGAAATAAATGTTCAAGCAATTCGCAATGACGTCTTCGGTACTGGCGCTGGCAATCGCTTCTTCGGCGGCTATGGCAACTCCACAGACTCATGATGTTCAGGTATTCGCTGACATCCCAAGCACTGATTTTTATGTGCAACCTGTTGATCACGGCACTGTAACTATGCCTCAACAGTTGATCTGGAATCATGCCGCTCAGAAACTGGATAGCACTACCCTTAACTTCAAGGCCAAAAGCTCTGCTGCGGGCGCTACTGGCAACCCCGCCATTACCGCCACCTTGCAGGATCCGGTTGGCATGACTGCAGGTGGCGAGTCCATCGATCTGAACATTAGCTTCAACGGTGAAACTCTTATTAAAGATACCGCTGTGTCGGTAGTTGACGCTGACGATGCAGTGATTGAAATCATTGCCCCTATGCAAATCACCCCGGTTGAGCCAGCGGGCGGGTACAAGGAAGGTAACTATACCGGTGTTGTGCGTGTGACGTTCGACGCTTCTTGATAGTCGTTAAATAGTAAAACCAAGTCAGTGTTTTTATTGTGCGGCCGCGCCGTTGTACGGTCGCATTCTTATTTGCACGCGCAAGCGTTAACTCGAGATATCTTCATGTTTTCGAAAACTCCAATCGCGGGGGCGCTTGCGCTAATTTTTTGCGCCGGCGCGTTCGCCGAAGAATCCAAAACGGCGGTTAAATCCGTTAGTTTGTTGCAGCAGGCCGAAGGTCTCCCCGCAGAGTTTCACGAGTTCTTTTTTGATGTGCCGTTGGCTGTTCGGGTGGAAGTCGATCAACAGTTTCTCGGCGAGGCAATGATTTTGTTGTCCCGCGATGAGCGGGTGACTTTGGTCAATTTCACCGATGCTCGCGACAGTGATGTGCCGCCCGCCGAACGCGACGAGTGGTCGGCGTTCCTGAGCCAAGGCGTGGTGCTGGGGACGTGCAAAAGTGGTTGCCCCCGCCAGTTGCTGAGCGTGCACTACAGCCTGGAAGACTCCATGGTGTCGTTGGTCACGGCCAATGCTGAGCGTAGCTCTCAGACCAAACAGTTCCATGATCAGCCCGAAGACGGCAGTGTTGGTTTGATCGTGCGCAACCAGTTGAACATCAGTGGTGGCCAGCAGCAGAACCCCGCAGGGCGTTATGGCCTTGAGGCGAGTGCGAGCCTGGGGAATTGGACACACACCTTTAATGCACAAATCTCGCGTATGGCGGGGGTGAGCACCGGTGTGAATCACGCTGTGCACGAGTTGCATGCGCAACGGGAAATGGCCGGTACTTTTGTGCGTGCCGGTTACTTCACCCCGACTACCCAAGGCTTGACCCGGCCAGCCCGCACACTCGGCCTGGGGCCGGACACAGTGCTTGGCGTAATGTACGGCAGTTCCGACAGCCTGGTCGTCGACAGTCTGCAACCCAGCCTGTACCCGATTACCGTAACGCCCAACCGTCAGGCCGTAGCAGAGATCTACCGCAATGGCGTGCTGATCAATAGCCAACAAGTCGCCAGTGGTTTGCAAACCTTGGATACCCGGCCCTTGCCTGGCGGAATTTACGAGGTAGAAGTCCGTTTGCTGGAAGACGGCCAGGTCATCTCCAGTACTTCCGAGCTGATCTACAAGCCTGCCAACTGGGGTAATCCGGAGAATCGCTGGCGTTACAACCTGTTTGCCGGGCGCGAAAGCCGTTTGCTCAGTAATTGGCAGCAAGATGATGAAGGTGCCCCGACTGCCGGTGCTGCATTCAATTTCCTGTTGCACCCGCGTGTTGTACTAGGGCTGTCCGCTCGGCAGGTCAAGGACCAGTTGCAACTGGGCACCTCCGCCGAATGGACGGCGAGCGACAAAACCTCGCTCTATACCAGTGTTTCCCAGACGAAAGGCGAGGGGACGGGGATTGAGGTGCAAGGCGTGCATCGGTACGACGGTGGCAGCCTGGTGCTGCGCCACCAGCGTAGTTGGCTGGACACTCGCAATACATACGAAGTGCTGCCTGACGGTACGCAAACCCGCACCCGTAATACCTTCAATGGGCAAACCAGTAGCACTGCGTTGTCGCTGAACCAGCGAATAAGCAGTAAGAGTTCGGTCAGCGCGCAGGTTTCCCATAGCCAGGGCTACAGCGAGGGCGTGGGGGTGGACTTGAGTTGGACGCGTAACACGCAGTTGTTTGGTCATCAGGCAGACTGGCGGGTGGCAGTGTTTGATCGCCCGGGTACCGTGGGTACCGCGAATCAGCGCGATCGCGGAATTGACCTCAGTGTGCGCATGGCATTGGGCTCGGACGGTCATCAGCTTTCCGGCAGCGTTGGTTCCCGCACCTCGCGCGAAGGTGCGCGCGACGCGAATGCATCGGTGACCTATCGGCGCGACCTGAAGGATCATGTCCTGCAAAGCGTTTCCGCAACGGCCAGTAGCGATACCTATGGCACCGGCCTGGCAGGTACTGCTGACTTCAAGACCGCCAAGGTCAGCGGTTCGGCGCACATGCAGCAGTCTTCCTACAATGGTGCGGTCACGGGTGGGCTTAACCTGGATAGCACCTTGGCCATCAGCGGCAAAAACGTCGTGTTCAGTAGCCAGAGCTCGACGGGTGAGGCGGGGATGATCGTCGATGTAGAGAGCGATCTGGATGACATTCAGGTACGTGCCGATGACTTCAATGGCACTAACGCCATGTTGCGCCCCGGACGTAATTTCATCCCGGTTTCGGCATACAAAAGTGGCACGGTGAGTTTTGATTTTGAGGGTAATGACGTGCCAGCGGCTTCGATTCAGCCAGCGCGTACGACTTACCACTTGAATAAAGGCGGGGTGGAGTATCGCAAGATACGCATCGTGAAAACGGTGACCGTAATGGGGCGTCTGCTGGATGCTGGCGGTAAACCCTTGAAGGGCCATCACGTGATCAACCATGCGAGCCGTGGGGTCAGTGAGGTCGACGGGTTCTTCTCCCTGGAGATGAGTGAGAGTTCTCCTACACTTGAGGTACGGCACAACAGCCAGTTGTTATGCCAGTTCCGGCTCGATCCAGCCAACCAGCGCCGAGAAAATGATGTGTTGATGGTGGGCGATCTGCGGTGTCATTCAGACACCTTGGCCGATGCTGCTTATAAGACTGAAAACGCCAGTTGAACGGGCCTTATATAACAGTGCCCAGCGTGCTGCTGTGCATAGGAAGGTAATATGACCAAGTTAATGAACCGGCTGGTGTTGATCTCGGCACTCAGTGGCCTTTATACCGGTGTGGCCAGTGCATTGGATGTGCAGGCCGAAATTAAACCTGACCCAAGCAATCCCTCTATTGCGCAGATTGTTAACTTGACGCCGCAAAGTGGATATTGCACTGAGGCTGCGTTCAGTGCGCAGTGCAGTTCCCGAGGGATTCGCAGTAATAGTTTCCCTATTACCCTGACAGGGCCGGTTGCTCAAAATCAGGTGATTCCGTTTGGTATACCGGCCAATTGGAGTACGTTTACTGTTCAACACGACACTATCCCTGGCGAAACCGCAGAGATTAGGATTCGAATTGCGGGTGTTGGTACGCGCTATCGTCTGAACGCAACGGCGCAAAGCATTATCGGCGCTCCTGGTTTCTCAAATTTCGATGCGCACGCCTTCTTGATGACCCCGTCATGGTCCACGGGCACTGGAGCTTGCCAGAGTATTGCCGGCAGCTCCCAGGCGGGAGCGTTAGATGGCCAGCGGTTTGCGGCATTCTGGTTATCACCGCTGAACGTGACGACATGCCCGCGAGATTCAGATTACAACATCCCCAATCTGACGCTTGAGACGCTTGATGTTCACTACATGCTGGAGGCTGTTCGACCGGAAAAGCTGATCAGTGGCGGATATCACGGGTCATTTTCCTACACTGTCGGCGGCGCCGGCAGCGACTTCAACATGGGTAGCCTGACACCCAGTTCGTCGTTGATGACGTTCGATCTGAACTTGGCCGTGAAACAGGACGTCAAGGTCGACATGTCCGCTGACAGGGTCCACTTGGCACCCAAGGGTGGCTGGTTGGAGTGGATCAATCACGGGCGACAATCCGAGAAATTACTGGGCGACCTGCGGTTTTTCATTTTGACGTCCAGCCCGTTCAAGATAACCCTTACATGCGAGCATCCAGGCACCAATACCTGCGAGATAAACAATGGTACGCACGCAGTACCAGTGAACATGTCCGTCAGTCTGGCCAGCCCTTGGGTAGACGGGGTGGGCCTGCCTGTGGAACGGCGCGCCTTGACACTGGATGGGATGCAGACACAACGCTTCTCACCCACGGGTGCGATTTCACGAGCGCCCAGTGTGGTGCACTTTGAAGTACCAAGCACCCGCGTAGACAGCATGGCCAGTGGGTCCAGTTATCGCGGTACTGTCTATATAACATTTGATTCGGATATTTGATGGCCGTAGCAAACCTGAGGCTTATTCAGGTGGGTTGAGCAGAGGTTGTATCCCATGAAGTTTATTTACGTTGTGATTGGTACCTTGTTGTTGAGCTTGAATGTTTACGCAGGCCCTAGCCTGCAGATTGGTCAGTTCTATGACTTTATGCCGGGTAGTCAAAGTAGCTTTCTCAAGCGCATTCATAACTCCGGGACATCAACGGCATTTGTGAAAATCGAAGTGAAAGAAATTTTCTACGAGAAAGGTGGCGCTCGTGAAGAGCCGCTGAAAGTGGTTGAAGGCAGCACCCGAGACGGTTTGGTGGCGAGCCCGGCGCGTTTGATAGTACCGGCAAAAGGCACGCAGGGTACCCGGTTGTTGTACACCGGTGATCGCAGTAAAGAACGCTATTTCCGGGTTCGTTTCCTGCCAGTCGTTCCTGAGAAGGAGGATAAGTTCGCGGTCTCTGAGGCTGAGCGTGAAACCTACGAAAAAAACATGTCGGCGGGCTTCAATGTGATGGCTGGCTACGGGATGGTGTTCTTCGTTCGCCCGAGTAACACGCGGTTTGAGACTAAGATCGATGACGGTGCCAAGCGTTATATCATCAAAAACAACGGCAACAGCGTCGTGGTGATTGAAGGCCTCAAGGATTGCTCAGCCAGTGACGAAGACAAGTGCGCTGCTACAAGGAAAGTGCATTTGATTCCGGGGCTTGAATACGCTTTCGATAAACAGCCTGGCCGGGTTTATCGCTATAACCTGATTGAGGGAGATAAAAGACTCCGGTGAGCGTCAAGGGGCTTTGAGCACATACCGTTTCAACCAAACAACCCCGCCGCAATATTGATCGAAAAGCCAAGGATGGCTGTATTGAACAAAAAACCGATTAACGACTGCCCCAGCACCACCTTGCGCATACTACGGGTGGCCACGCCGACGTCTGACGTCTGCACCGCCACGCCGATGGTGAACGAAAAGTACAAAAAATCCCAATAGTTGGGCGTCAACAGCCCCTCGGCAAAGCGCAGCGCCGGCTCCTGCCGTCCCAGGTGTAATACAGGCGCGCGTAATGCACGCTGAAAATCACCCCAATCAACAGCCATGAGCCGATCACGGTCAGCCCGGTGAAGCCGTAGTGCAGTAGACGCTCGGTGGCGGGCAGGTCCTTGCTGCCGACCAGTTCGAAGGTGATGGTCGCCAGGCTGGCGATGGCCGCGATGCACACCACAAACAGCACCAGGCCAGCGTTTTCATCCTCGATCTCGGCAATGCGTTTGACGTCCGGGGCCTTGGCGCTGATGGTCAGCCAGAGCATCAAGACCAGGTAGGTCCACACGCCGGCGTTCCAGCCAATGAGGATTTTGCTGACGAGTGTATCGGCCGGGACCAGGATGCCGATGGCAAGGCCCAGAACGGCGGCGCAAGAGAGGCGAGGGTGGGTGCGGGCTAGGAACGACATAAGTGCTCACAATTGGCTGACTGTGAGCACCATAGCCTATCCGGTTGTAAGTGATCATGAATGCAACACATAACCCTTGCGGGAGCGAGTTTAGCTCGGGTTTTTCCTGACCAGCTTCATGACAACCACAAAGAACACCGGCACAAACACCACCGCCAGTGTCGCGGTGATCATCCCGCCAATCACCCCCGTACCAATCGCCTGCTGGCTCGCTGAACTGGCCCCGGTGGCAATCGCCAGTGGCACCACGCCGAGGATGAACGCCAGCGAGGTCATGATGATCGGCCGCAAGCGCAACCGCGCGGCCTTCAACGTAGCGCTCATCAAGTCTTCACCCTGGTCATACAGGTCCTTGGCAAATTCGATGATCAGGATCGCGTTTTTCGCCGACAAGCCGATGATGGTGATCAAGCCGACCTTGAAGAACACATCGTTGGGCATACCGCGCAAGGTCACGGCCAATACCGCGCCGAGCACACCCAGCGGCACCACCAGCAACACGGAGGTAGGGATCGACCAGCTTTCATACAGCGCCGCCAGACACAGGAACACGATCAGCAGCGACAAGCCCAACAGCATCGGCGCCTGGGAGCCGGACAAACGTTCCTGCAATGACAAACCGGTCCATTCCTGGCCTAACCCCGCCGGCAATTGGCTGACCAGCCGCTGGATCTCGTTCATCGCTTCACCCGTGCTGTGGCCTGGCGCCGCTTCGCCGCTGATGGCAATCGCCGGGTAGCCGTTGTAGCGCGTCAACTGCGCCGGGCCCTGCGTCCACTTGGCCTCGACAAACGCCGACAACGGCACCATTTTTCCGGCGTTGTTGCGCACGTGAATCTTCATCAGGTCTGCCACTTGGCTACGCTGGTCACCTTCGGCTTGTACCACCACCCGCTGCATGCGGCCCTGGTTGGGGAAGTCGTTGATATAGGCCGAGCCGATGGCCGACGACAGCACGTTGCCCACATCCGCAAACGAGACGCCGAGTGCGTTGGCTTGCTTGCGGTCCACCTCCAACTGTACTTAGGTGCTTTCGGCCAGGGCGCTTTCGCGCACGTTGGCCAGGATCGGGCTTTTCTCGGCGGCGGCCAGCAATTCGGTACGCGCCGCCATCAAGGCCGCGTGGCCGACGCCGCCACGGTCTTGCAAGCGAAACTCGAAACCACTCGAAGTGCCCAGGCCGTCTACCGGTGGCGGCAGAATGGCGTAGGCAATCGCATCCTTGAGCTCGCTGAATGCAGCGTTGGCACGGTCGGCAATGGCGGCAGCCGAATCTTCGCTGCTGCGCTTTGACCAGTCCTTGAGCGTGGTAAATGCCAGCGCCGCGTTTTGCCCGGAGCCCGAGAAACTGAACCCCATGATCATGGTGGTATCACCCACCCCAGGCTCCTCGGCGTTATGCGCTTCGATCTGCTCGGCCACTTGCACCGTGCGGTTCTTGCTGGCGCCAGGCGGCAACTGGATATCGGTAATGGTGTAACCCTGGTCTTCCACGGGCAGGAACGAGGAGGGCAGCCGACTGAACATCAGTCCCAGCCCCACCAGCAGCACCAGGTAGATCAGCAGGTAACGGCCGCTGCGCTTGAGGGCATAGGCGACCCAGCCTTCGTAGCGATCGGTGAACTGTTCAAAGCGTTTGTTGAACCAGCCGAAAAAACCGCCCTTGGCGTGGTGGTCATCCTTGGCGATGGGCTTGAGCAAGGTCGCACACAGTGCCGGTGTCAACGTCAGCGCCAGGAACGCAGAGAACAGAATCGAAGTGGCCATCGACAGCGAGAACTGCTGGTAGATCACCCCACCGAACCCGGCATGAACGCCATCGGCAGAAATACTGCCACCAGCACCAGTGTGATGCCGACGATAGCCCCGGTGATCTGGCCCATGGCCTTTTTCGTCGCGTCCTTGGGCGACAGGCCCTCGGTGACCATGATCCGCTCGACGTTCTCCACCACCACAATCGCATCGTCCACCAGGATGCCGATGGCCAGCACCATGCCGAACATCGTCAGCACGTTAATAGAGAAACCCAGCAGCAACATGGTGGCAAAGGTGCCCATCAACGCAATCGGCACCACCAGCGTGGGGATCAACGTGTAGCGCACGTTCTGCAGGAACAAAAACATCACCGCAAACACCAGCGCCATGGCTTCGAGCAGGGTGTAGACCACCTTGGTGATCGAGACCTTCACGAATGGCGAGGTGTCGTACGGAATCTTGTATTCCACGTTGGCCGGGAAGTAGCGCGACAGCTCATCCATCTTCGCCCGCACCAGGTTGGCGGTATTCAGCGCATTCGCGCCCGGTGCCAATTGCACGCTGACAGCAGTGGAGGGCTTGCCATTCAAACGCGTAGAGAACTGGTATTCCTGGCTGCCGATTTCTACCCGAGCCACATCGCCGATGCGCACGGTAGAGCCATCGGGGTTGGCCTTGAGCACGATATCGGCGAACTCCGCCGGGGTCGAGAGCTGGCCCTTGACCAGGATCGCCGCAGTGATTTCCTGGGTGTTGGTGCCCGGCAAATCACCGATGCTGCCGGCTGACACCTGGGCATTCTGCGCGCTGATGGCAGCGTTTACATCGGCGGGCGTGAGGTTGAAACCGATCAGCTTCTGCGGGTCGATCCAGATGCGCATCGCACGTTCGGCACCGTAAAGCTGCGCCTTGCCCACGCCGTCCAGGCGCTTGAGTTCGTTCATCACGTTGCGCGCCAGGTAATCGCTGAGCGCTACATCATCGAGCTTGCCGTCACTGGAGGTCAGGGTGACCAGCAACAGGAAGCCGGCTGAGACTTTCTCTACCTGCAAACCTTGCTGCGTCACGGCCTGGGGCAGGCGTGGCTCCACGGCCTTGAGGCGGTTTTGCACGTCCACCTGGGCCATTTCCGGGTCTGTGCCAGGTTGGAAGGTAGCAGTGATGGTCGCGGAACCCAGGCTGCTCTGGGATTCGAAATACAGCAGATGATCGGCGCCATTAAGCTCCTGCTCGATCAGGCTGACCACGCTTTCGTCCAGGGTTTGCGCGGAAGCACCGGGGTACACCGCATAGATCTCGACTTTAGGCGGTGCAACGTTGGGGTACTGGGCCACCGGCAATTGCGGGATCGCGAGCGCGCCGGCCAGCAGAATGAACAGGGCCACCACCCAGGCGAAGATCGGGCGGTCAATAAAGAACTGCGGCATGGCGGGTTATTCCTCTACCTGGACTTTTTCACCGGGGCGCGCATGTTGCAGGCCTTCGACGACAATGCGGTCACCGGCTTTCAGGCCGCTGCTGACCACCCAGCGGTCTTCGACCACCGCACCCAGTTCAACCGGTTGCTGGCTCACGGTCTGGTCGGCGTCCACCAGCAACACCATCGGGATACCCGCGCTGTCACGGGTGATGGCGCGTTGCGGCACGCTGATGCCTTGCTTGTCGACCGCTTGTTCCAGGCGTACCCGCACAAAGCTGCCAGGCAACAGGTCGAGGTCGGGGTTGGGGAATTCGCTGCGCAGGATGATCTGGCCAGTGCCAGGGTCGACGCTGATCTCGGCGAACAACAACTTACCCGGCAGCGGGTACAGGCTGCCGTCGTCCTGGATCAACGTGGCCTTGGCCTGGTCCTGACCGACCTGTTTCAAGCTGCCAGCGCGAAAGGCACGGCGCAGGTCGTTGAGTTCGCGGGTGGATTGGGTCAGGTCCGCGTGGATCGGGTCCAGTTGCTGGATGATTGCCAGCGGGGTGGCTTCGTTCTGGCCCACCAGTGCACCTTCGGTCACCAGCGCACGGCCAATACGTCCGGAGATCGGCGCGGTGACGGTGGCGTAGCCCAGGTTCAGCTTGGCGCGTTCGACAGCGGCCTTGTTGGCGGCGACTTCGGCGTTGGTCTGGCGCACGGCGGCGCGGGCGTTATCGTAGTCCTGGCCGCTGATGGCCTTGTCTTCCACCAACTGGCTGTAGCGCTGCTCTTGCAGGCGCGCCTGAAACGCATTGGCTTCGGCTTTGCTCAGGTTGGCTTGGGCGCTGTCGAGATCGGCCTTGAAGGGCGCCGGATCGATACGAAACAGCACGTCGCCCTGTTTCACGTCATGACCTTCCTTGAATACCCGTTGCATCACCACGCCAGCCACTCGCGCGCGCACCTCGGCGATGCGTGGCGCGGCAATGCGCCCGCTCAGCTCGCTGCTGATGGACAGAGGCTTGGCTTGCAGGGTTTCGATACGCACTTTGGCCAGCGGCGCTTCCGGCGCCTGGGCTGCCGATTTGTCGCAAGCGCTGAGGGCGAGGGTCAGGGCCAGCAGGCAAAACGGCGCAAACAGATTCTTCGACATGCTCTTATCCCAATAATGACTGGCGCATCCTAAAGTCACCTGCGCCTTGGTGCTGTGAAGCTGTGTAGGTGGTGTGTGAAGAAATGTAAGGTGCGGCGCATAGTGCGCCGAGGATGTATATCCTTACAAAAAACTGCAACACCAAAGATATTGCTCGCGAATGCGGTGTTTCAGTCGATACATAGTTCACTGAACCAGCGCATTCGCGAGCAAGCCCGCTCCCACATTGGATTTGTGTACGGCCAATAATTGTATTTTTCTGGAAACACCTTCATGCCCAATATCCTCCTGGTGGAAGACGACGCCGCCCTGTCCGAGCTGATTGCCAGCTATCTGGAACGCAATGGCTACCACGTCAGCGTGCTCAGCCGTGGCGATCACGTTCGCGAACGCGCGAGGCTCAACCCGCCGGACCTGGTGATTCTCGATTTGATGCTGCCGGGGCTCGACGGCCTGCAGGTGTGCCGTCTATTGCGTGCAGATTCGGCTGGCCTGCCGATCCTGATGCTCACCGCCCGCGACGACAGCCACGACCAGGTGCTGGGCCTGGAAATGGGTGCCGACGACTATGTCACCAAACCTTGCGAGCCGCGTGTGTTGCTGGCGCGGGTGCGCACGTTGTTGCGCCGAAGCAGCTTGTCCGAACCTCAGGTGGCCAACGACCAGATCATCATGGGCAACCTGTGCATCGACTTGTCCGAGCGCACAGTGACCTGGCGCGAACAGCCGGTGGAACTGTCCAGCGGTGAATACAACCTGCTGGTGGTGCTGGCGCGGCATGCCGGCGAAGTGCTCAGCCGCGACCAGATCCTGCAACGGTTGCGCGGTATCGAGTTCAACGGCACCGACCGCTCGGTGGACGTGGCCATTTCCAAGCTGCGCCGCAAGTTCGACGACAACGCCGGCGAGGCACGCAAGATCAAGACCGTGTGGGGCAAGGGCTACCTGTTCAGCCGCTCCGAGTGGGAATGCTGATCGATGTTTCGTGTACTGCTGCGCCTCTACCTGATCACCATCATCACCTACAGTGCGGCGATTTTCCTGATCCCCAAGTTGGTGATCCAGCTGTTTGAACACCGTTACCTGGACTACAACGTCGAGCAATCGCGGGGCATGCAGAAGCTGATCGTCAAGCAATACCAGCGTGCGCCAGTGTCGCGCTGGTCACAGGTTACCGAGCAGTTGAGCCAGGATTTTGCCCCGCTCAAGGTGCAACTGCTGCTGCGCCAGGACGCCAGCTATACACCACAGGAGGAGCAACTGCTGGCCCAAGGCAAATCGGTGATCCGCCTGGGGGAGTGGGGGTGGGCAGAGGACATCAGTTCGCCGATCAACGAGCAGTTCGTGGTCAAGCTGACCGTGCCACCGGACCCGTTGGACATGAACCTGTTGTACTGGTCGATGAACGTGCTGATCGGTGCGGCGCTGCTCGCGTGTCTGCTGGTGTGGTTGCGCCCGCATTGGCGTGACCTGGAACGTCTCAAGAGCACGGCCGCGCAATTGGGCCGTGGCAACCTGGAGGCGCGCACGCAGATTCCGCCCAGCTCGAACATCGGCAGCCTGGCGTCGGTGTTCGACACCATGGCCGACGATATCGAGACCCTGCTCAACCAGCAGCGCGACCTGCTCAATGCGGTGTCCCATGAGCTGCGCACGCCCCTGACGCGCCTGGATTTCGGCCTGGCGCTGGCGCTGTCCGAAGACTTGCCGCAGGCCAGCCGCGAGCGCCTGCAAAGCCTGGTGGCGCATATTCGCGAGTTGGATGAACTGGTGCTGGAGTTGTTGTCTTACAGCCGCCTGCAAAACCCGGCGCAGCTGCCAGAGCGGGTGGAAGTGGTGCTCGATGAGTTTATCGACAGCGTGCTCGGCAGTGTCGACGATGAACTGGAACACCCCGAGATCGTCATCGATGTGGCGCTGGACTGCGCCGTCGAACGCTTCAGCCTCGACCCACGCCTGACCGCCCGCGCCCTGCAGAACCTGCTGCGCAACGCCACGCGTTATTGCGACAAACGCATCCAGGTGGGGGTCCAGGTCGGCGCCCAGGGGTGTGAAATCTGGGTGGACGATGACGGTATCGGCATTCCGCTGGATCAGCGCGAGCGTATCTTCGAACCGTTCTACCGCCTTGATCGCAGCCGTGACCGTGCCACTGGCGGTTTCGGCCTGGGCCTGGCCATCAGCCGACGCGCGCTGGAAGCCCAGGGCGGAACGTTGACAGCCTTGGCGTCGCCGCTGGGCGGTGCGCGTTTCCGGGTGTGGTTGCCCACCGTCGGTTGATCACAGCACCTTGACCGCACGGCCAATGGCCTGGATCGGCCCGGTGGGTTTGCCGGTGGGTGAGCCGCGCGGGTCTTCCAGGGTCAGCTCGAACAACTGGTTCGGCGTGAGCGGCGGCAGTTTATCCAGCGGCACCGACAGCGTCTGCCCAGGCTTGACCAACCCGAGAGACACCGGTCCCTGCCAGCCATCACCCTTGGTCCAGAACTGCAAGGCTTTGTCGGCCGGGACTTCCATCACCCCAATGGGATCAACTGAATCTGCTGATGGTTACTGGCCTGGATCACCCAGCCGGGCGCCTTGTCCTGCGGCGCGACCAGCACCACCACAAAGCTGGGTTCGGTTGTGGGTGGACGGGTCAGCAATAGCGCGGCCAGCACCAGTGTCGTTAGCAGCCCGGCGCCGGCCAGGCCACGCCAAACGGCGAGCAGGTCCCACCAGGGAGTGCTGCGGGCGCTGGCGGTGCTGCGTTCGATGCGCCACCACAGCTGCGCCGACGGCGGCACGGGTTCGGCCAGCGCGGTCAGGGGTAACAGCCGCTGTTCCCAGGCGTCCACCGCTGCACGTAGCTCGGCATCATGCTGGAGGCGTTGCTCCACCTCGTTGCGTTGTTCGGCGGGCAGGGTGCCCAAGACGTATTCGCTGGCCAGTTCGTCGAGTGTTTCACTCATGCCATGCACTCCCGCAGCGCGGCGAGGCTACGTTTGATCCAGGCTTTGACGGTCCCCAGCGGGGTGCCCAGTTTTAACGCGATTTCGCTGTGGGAATAACCGTCGACATACGCATGCAGGATGCACGTGCGACGAGCCGGGTCGAGCTGCTCCAGGCAGGTGTGGACCTGCCCGGTGCGCGCGCTGAATTCAAAGGTGTCAGTGGCGCCTTGTTCGTGTTGGTCGTCCAACGGCACTTCGCGGTACCCGTTGCGCACAAGGTTGAGCGCCAGGTGGCGAGTCACGCTGAAAACCCAGCCACGGGCCGAGCCGCGACTGGGGTCAAAACTGCCGGCACCGCGCCAGATCTTGATAAACGCGTCATGCACGATATCTTCGGCCAGGGCCCTGTCTCGGGCGATACGCAAGGCCACGCCGAGCAGATGGCTGCTTTCCTGCTCATACAAACGGCGCAAGGCCTGTTGATCGCCACGGGCACACGCCAGCAAACAGGCTTCATAATCAAACACGCACATCCCCCAAAGACCAACGCACCACAGGAGGGTAGCCGACTTTGCTCAGTTGGCGGCCCAGAAGATGTAGTCGGCCTGGTACTTCACCACTTCCTGCTTGCCCTTGTCGGCCACGGTGCAGGCGCTGCTCGGTGCAACACCGCCCTTGAGCGCAACCCGCTGGACATAACTCACGCCACTCATCGCCCCCTTGCCTTCAGCCGGGTTGGCCTTGACCAGTTGATAGGGCAGGTTGCCCGGGCTAGACGGCGCCACGGCCAATTGAGTACCGGTGATTTTCGAACCGTCCTTGGCCTCCCAGGTGGCCGGCGGGCCAAAGTAGGTGCCTACTGGCTTGCCGCTGCGGTCATTCAACACGGCTTTCGGGCCGACAAACGTCCACTCGGTCTGGCCAGCGGCGTTGGCCTTGTCACGGCATTCGTAGGTGATTTCGCCGACGCCGGTGGTTTCCAGTGTGACCTTGTGGCCGTCGGGCACCTTGATGTTGTCGGGCAAGCCGGTCTGGGCAAACGCTGCGGGTGCAGCAGCGAGCAGGGCGGTGAGGCAGAACAGTGCTTTAGCGTTCATGGGTGTTGCTCCATTTCAGTAAAACAGCGGGATGACTGAAAGGACTACCCAGCGCGCGCGGGATTGGATGCACCGATTAGAAAATAAATCTGTGAGGGCGCACACTGTGCCCCCGCTTTACCCGAAGAGAGATTGGCAATGACCGGTGTTCATACGTCTGCTCAACAAGGTTTCTCGACCCAGGCCGTGACCTACGCCCAAGGCCGACCGGATTACCCCCGGCAACTCACTGGCTGGCTCACCGACACGCTGCGCATTGATGCGCAATCAACGGTCATCGACCTGGGGGCTGGCACCGGCAAGTTCACCCGCCTGCTCAGCACCCTGGCGCCGACCTTGATTGCCGTCGAGCCGGTGACGCAGATGGGCGCGCAGTTGACCCGGTTGCTGCCGGATGTGCGCTTGCTTGAGGGCACCGCCGATGCGATTCCCCTGCCGCCTGCCAGCGCCGATGCACTGGTCTGCGCGCAGGCCTTCCATTGGTTCTCCACCGAGGCTGCGCTAGCGGAAATCCACCGCGTACTCAAACCCGAAGGGCGCCTGGGGTTGGTGTGGAACGTGCGTGATGAATCAGTGGGGTGGGTGGCGGCGATCACCGAGATCATCACGCCCTATGAAGGTGATACGCCGCGTTTTCATACCGGGCGTTGGCGCGAGGCCTTCACGGGCCAGTATTTTTCCGACCCTGAAATGATGTGTTTTCCTTATCACCATGTGGGCAGCCCACAGGAGGTGATCATGGATCGCTTTCTCTCGGTGAGCTTCATTGCCGCGTTGCCGGCGGCGCAAAAAGCCACGGTTACCGCGCAATTGCAGGCGCTGATCGATACCCACCCGGAGTTGCGCGGGCGTGACACCGTGGCGTTTCCGTATCAGACCCAGGCCTATGTCTGTCAGCGACTGACGTAAAAGGCATAAAGTCAGATCATATTGATATAAGTCGTTATAAGAAAAATCGCTATCCTGCGGCCAGAAATTTATAAGGCCGCAGGTAGCAGTAATGGATGTGGGTAACGTTGGTTTTGTAGTTGCGGGCCTGATCGTTGGTTTTATCGTGGGCATGACCGGTGTGGGTGGGGGCTCGTTGATGACCCCAATCTTGTTGTGGTTTGGCATCAACCCGGCCACCGCCGTGGGCACTGACCTGCTGTACGCGGCCATCACCAAGTCCGGTGGGGTGCTGGTGCACAGCAAGAACAAGAATATCGACTGGACCATCACCGGCTGGCTGACCCTGGGCAGCGTGCCCGCCGTGCTGCTGACCCTGTGGTTCCTCGCCAGCCTGCACACCGACCCCAGCGCCATGAACGCGGTGATCAAGCAAGCCCTCGGTGTGGTGTTGCTGCTGACGGCGTTGGCCATCCTGTTCAAGAAAAGCCTGTTGGCCTTCGCCCAGCGCCATGCCGGCGATGACTACCACATGAGCCCGCGTAACTTGAATGCGCTGACCGTGGTGACCGGTGCGATCCTCGGCACCATGGTCGCGTTGACCTCCATCGGCGCCGGCGCCCTCGGCACCGTGGCGTTGTTTATCCTGTACCCGTTCCTGGCCACCCGCCGCCTGGTCGGCACCGAAATCGCCCATGCGGTGCCACTGACCCTGGTGGCAGGCCTGGGCCACGCCAGCATGGGGAATATGGATTGGCACCTGTTGGGCTTTTTGCTGATGGGTTCGTTGCCGGGCATCTACCTCGGCAGCCACATGACCGGCAAAGTCCCGGACGGTGTGTTGCGTCCGTGCCTGGCAATCATGTTGATGACCATTGGCTACAAACTCGCCTTCTAAGGCGATTAAAGTGTGGAGCTGGCTTGCCTGCGATGCAGGCACCTCGGTGTATCAGGCAGACCGAGGTGAGGCTATCGCAGGCAAGCCAGCTCCCACACTTCAGGCTTTTGTTGGGCCATTTCCGATCTGCCACACAAACGGCGGCTCGGCCGCATTGATCACCCAATCCCCGACAATGCGCGCCTTGTAAATCACCGGATTATGCGACGACACGGTCCGCGCATTGCGCCAGTGTCGGTCGAGGGATTTGCCCTGGCGCACATCCGAGGCTCCCAATGCGTTGAACAGTTCGGTGGTGGCACGCTGGATCAACTCCGACACCACCACCTGCGCCGTGGCCGATTCAATTTCTGCGGCCACGTTGGCTTCACGTTCAACCGCCTCATCCCCACCAAATCGCGCCACGTACGCCCGTTGTGCCGGCTCCGTTGCCTTCAACGCGCTGGCTTGCGCGGCATAGACCATTGCGGCGACTTCGCCTACCACTTGTTGGATCTGCGCATCCTGGCTGACATGCGAGGCGTTGCCATGGCTGTAGATACGTTTGCGGCTGCGCACCTGGTGAGCCACGTCCCTTACGGCTGCACGTCCGATGCCTGCCAGGCTGGCCAGCAGCACCAACTGGTAGAACGCGGTCTGGTATTTGAAGCGGGTGGCAAAGTCGATCACGTTTTCTGCTTCCACCACTGCGTCGGTGAAACGCGAGGTGCCGCTGCCGGTGGTGCGCTGGCCGAAACCGTCCCAATCGTCGCTGTGGACTACGCCTGGCTGGCGCGCGCGGGTTGCGGCAATGACATCGCCGCCGGTGTCGCTGCGCTGGGCGTACACGTCGATCCAGTCAGCGAAAATGCTGCCGGTGCTGTAGAACTTTTCACCGTTGAGTGTCCATTGGTCGCCGTCCGGGCTGACCTGAGTCACCACATCGCCGATCGCGACATTGCCTATTTCGGTCCAGGCGCAGCCAACAATGTCGCCGTCAACGAAGCGCTTGAACCACAGGTCGCGACCGGCGCCGGGTAGCGCATTCAGGCGGTCTTCGACAAAGGCAAAGTGCCCGCGCAGGGCCTGGGGCACGTTGGAATCCGCTTCGGCCAACTCGATCAACAGTTCAAACAGCTGGGGCAGCGAGGCGCCGCCGCCACCGTATTCCACCGGCACCCGCACCGCGCCAAAACCCGCTTCTTTGAGCCACAGGATGGGCTCATGGGGCAGGGTGCGGGTCTGTTCGCGTTCTACCGCGCCATCGGCGATACGCTGGAATATCGGCCGAAAGCGCGCAGCCAGTGCGGGGTAGTCGACGCCGGTGGACAGCGGGTTGATGACGTGGTGTTCGGTCATGGGTGACGGCTCCTGGGCAGTGATCAATGACAGGAGCTATTGCACAGTCCGTGCCGGGCGCCCGGGCGCCTGTTTACGAGGGATTCACCCTGTCAGCTGTTGCCTGGGCAACAGTGGATGGACAAACCGACGCAATCCACGACATCTGCGCTCACGGCTTTATGGCGGCGGTTCTTCTCGGCGGGCCCCGTGGCGCGGGCGTTTGCCCCGCACTGGCACACTTGCTGCTCAAGCTCCCCGTACATTCCTTATGTGTGAGGTACCGTCCGATGAGTCAGCAGCCCGTGAAATTTGCCTATTGGGTGCCCAACGTCAGCGGTGGGTTGGTGGTCAGCAAGATTGAGCAACGCACCCACTGGGGCATCGACTACAACCGTAAACTGGCCCAACTGGCCGAAGCCGCGGGCTTCGAGTACGGCCTCACCCAGATCCGTTTTACCGCCGGCTATGGCGCCGAAAACCAGCATGAGTCCGTGGCGTTCAGCCATGCACTGCTGGCGGCAACCACCACGCTCAAGGTGATCGCGGCGATCCTGCCCGGCCCCTGGCAACCGGCGCTGGCGGCCAAGCAACTGGCGACCATCGACCAGCTCACCAATGGCCGTATCGCGGTGAACATTGTCAGTGGTTGGTTCAAGGGTGAGTTCCAGGCCATCGGCGAACACTGGCTGGAACACGACGAGCGCTATCGGCGTTCAGAGGAATTCATCCGCGCCCTCAAAGGCATCTGGACCCAAGACGATTTCACCTTCAAGGGCGACTTCTACCGCTTCAACAATTACACCCTCAAACCCAAGCCGCTCGGCCAGCCGGAAGTGTTTCAGGGCGGCAGCTCGCGTGCGGCGCGGGACATGGCTGCACGGGTGTCCGACTGGTACTTCACCAACGGCAACACGCCCGAAGGCATCAAGGCCCAAGTCGATGACATCCGCGCCAAGGCGGCGGCGAACAACCATTCGGTCAAAGTCGGCGTCAACGCGTTTGTGATCGCCCGCGACACCGAAGAAGAGGCTCGCGCCGTGCTCGCGGAAATCATCGACAAGGCCGATCCGGAAGCGGTGAATGCATTCGGCGATGCGGCCAAACAGGCGGGCAAAGCGTCACCAGAAGGTGAGGGCAACTGGGCCAAGTCCAGTTTCGAAGACCTGGTGCAGTACAACGACGGCTTCAAGACAAACCTGATCGGCACGCCGCAACAGATCGCCGAGCGCATCGTCGCGCTCAAGGCCGTGGGCGTGGACCTGGTGCTGGCGGGCTTCCTG
Organism: Pseudomonas poae; assembly: GCA_004000515.1. Classification (GTDB taxonomy): domain Bacteria; phylum Pseudomonadota; class Gammaproteobacteria; order Pseudomonadales; family Pseudomonadaceae; genus Aquipseudomonas; species Aquipseudomonas cremoris. The sequence continues at coordinate 5,267,708 of CP034537.1, read as the reverse complement.
CATTTCCAGGAAGAAGTGGAGTACTTCGGCAAGCGTGTATTGCCGTTGGTGCGTGAGCTGGAAGCCAAGGCCGCGATCAAGCAGGTGGCTTGAACAGCACCACCGCCGCCCGCAGCTTGTTGTTGCCAAACCGGCACATGCGCTCGAACTCCCCATGGCTGACCGGCAGGTGCTGGCAGTCGAGGGGCTGGCGATGCTGGCTGTGGTCCACGTCGGGGTCGTGCAGGTAGACAAAGTCGTCGTCGCAGTCGGTGACTATCACCCAATGTGGCGATTTTGAGCGCGTGAGGCGGTAGCTGCTGATCAATACCAGCGGCTGTCCGCCGTCCAGTAGCACTTGGGGCAAGTCCAATGCGCCGCCGAGTATTTGCTCGACATCGCTGCCCGCCAACTCTTCTTCGAAGGCTTCGTGCACCACACGCATCACCTCTTTTTTATGCTGGTCGCGCACGCCATCGAGAAACAATGGCCCGCGCACATTCACTTGCATGCGTACCTCAAACCCTCGGCGCCAAGCCGCCAACGCCAAGCCTTGCGGGCTGCAACCGCCATGGCCGGCGGTCATGAATACGGTGGTGGCTTCACGCCAGATCTGCAGCTCTTCGCGGCGCAATGTCGCGCGGTCCGGCACCAGAGCGCCCATGGCCATTAACAGGCATGCGGCGCCGCAGGTGAAGTCGGTGGTCTGTTGGTAATACGGCACGCTTTGCGGACGCGCCGCCTGGTGTTGGAGGATGCGTTTTTCCAGGCGCAGGGCGGCGGTGTGGTCTTCGTAGTAGTCGTTGATCAGTGCGAAGCGGCGATAGCCATTGCGCTCGTAAAGGGCCAGGGCACTGGGGTTGTCGGTGCGGACCTCCAGGCGCAGGTAGGCGCAATCGTGATCCAGGGCGATGGCTTCGATGCGGCTGAGCAGCTGTTTGCCCAAGCCCATCCCGCGTGCGTGTTGGGCGATGGCGATAGAGTACAGGCGCGCCAACGAGGTACCACGGTGGAACAGCACCAGCGCATAGCCGAGCAATTGCCCGTCATTGTCCGCCACCAGCAACTGGCCGTGGGCGCGGCTGACCATCCACTGAAAGCTGCGGGTGGAGAGCCGGTCAGTGGTGAAACAGTGTTGTTCCAGTGCCACCAATTCGGGCACATCGCTGAGGGTTGCAACGCGAAAGAAAAGAGCCATATGACCGCCGTAAAAGTTGCGTAACGAAACGGGACTTCTCTAAAAGATCGTGCTTAATAGAAAAGGTCGAGTTCTCTAAAGCGGATCAAATATTATGTCGGCGGTTCAAGGTCATTGGCGTGAAGTATCCGAGCAAACCGTCGCGGCGACAATAACTTCCAAAGGTTATTTTTCTGCGCCGCCCCGAAGTTCAAGTCAAGTGGTGATTATTGTCGAGCGCAAGGAAGATTGGGCTTCCTACTTCCCCAGCGAAGACATCGTCACTGCCCAGGAATACCTGGAGCAGACCCGCGAAAGCGAGAGCGGCAAGCGCGTGCAGGTGATCAACCTGTGCCGCAGCTACAAGTACCTGGGGCACGGCTACTACTGCTCGCTGCTGGCCGAAGCGCGTGGGCACAAGGTGATTCCGTCGGTGCGCACCATCAGCGAGCTGACCAAAAATCGCTGTACGGGCTGGCCCTGGATGACCTGGATAAAACCCTCGATAAAGCCTTGAGTCATCACCTTTACAGTAATACCGAAGGCTTTACCCTGACACTTTATTTTGGCCGAACCAATATAGAGCCGTTGCAGGATCTGGCCCGGCAGTTATTTGAAACGTTCCCGTGTCCGATCCTGTTAGTTGAGTTCAGAAAGAATAACGGCTGGCACATCGAAGGCGTCAAGTCGGGGGTGTTGCACAAGTTGCGTGATGATCAGGAAGATCAATTCGCCCACGCCCTCGACAACTTCAGTCGCAAGATCTGGCGCCAGCCGCGCTCACGTCGGCTGGCCCGTTATGACCTCGCGATCCTGCACGATCCGCAGGAGCAACTACCGCCCTCCAACGCCAAGGCCCTGGAAAATTTCGTACGGGTCGGCAAGGGCTTGGGCATCGATGTGGAGCTGATCGAACGCAAGGACTACGCCCGTTTAGCCGAATACGACGCCTTGCTGATCCGCGAGACCACCAGCGTCGACAACCACACCTACCGCTTTGCCAAGAAAGCCGAAAGCGAAGGGCTGGTGGTGATGGACGACCCAGCGTCGATTTTGCGCTGCACCAACAAGGTCTACCTCACCGACCTGCTCAACAGCCATCAACTGGGAATGCCCGCTACCGAGATTCTCTATAAGGAGCGTCCGGAAGATTTTGAACGGGTTGGCGAGCGCCTGGGGTTTCCGCTGGTGTTGAAAATCCCCGACGGTTGCTTCTCCCGTGGCGTGATCAAGGTGGAAAGCCAGGAGGCGTTGCTCAAGGCCACCGCCGAGTTGTTCGAGCATTCGGTGCTGTTGCTGGCTCAGGAGTTCTTCTACACCGAGTACGACTGGCGCATCGGCGTGCTCAACCGCAAACCGATCTTTGCCTGCCAATACTTCATGTCCAAGGGCCATTGGCAGATCTACAACCATAAGGCCATCGGCCAAGACATCAACGGCGAATGCCGCACCCTGGCCGTCCACGAAGCGCCCAAGGCGGTGGTGGAATTGGCGGTAAAGACCGCCAACCTGATTGGTGACGGCCTCTATGGCGTGGACCTCAAGCAGTCCGGCGACAAGGTGGTAGTGATTGAGGTCAACGACAACCCCAACATGGATGCCGGTATCGAAGATGCCTACCTGCAAGACGACCTGTATGCGCTGGTGCTGGAAGAGTTCGTACGGCGCCTGGAACTCAAGCGCCAAGGCCAGGTTTGGTAGCTGGACGAGCAGACGCTGAGGATCAAGTGTGGGAGCTGGCTTGCCTGCTCCCACATTAGGCTATGGTTTGCAGCGTCAGCACCTCAAAACCCTGCGCCGTCACCGCCACGGTATGTTCCCACTGCGCCGACAGGCTGTTGTCCTTGGTCACGACCGTCCAGCCATCCTTCAAGCTGCGCACCTTGGAACTGCCTTGGTTGAGCATCGGTTCGACGGTAAACACCATGCCTTCGCGCAGTTCCAACCCGGTACCGGGCCGGCCGAAGTGCAGCACCTGGGGCTCCTCGTGCATCTGCCGACCGATGCCGTGGCCGCAGTATTCACGCACCACACTGTAGCCATTGGCTTGCGCGTGGCTCTGGATCGCATGGCCGATATCTCCCAGGCGTGCGCCGGGCTTGACCTGTCGGATACCGGCCCACATCGCTTCGAAGGTCTGCTCGACCAGGCGACGGGCCTTGGGCGCGACGGTGCCGATCATGTACATCTTGCTGGAGTCGGCGATGTAGCCGCCTTTTCCAGGGTGATGTCGATGTTGATGATGTCGCCGTCTTTCAGCACTTCCTTCGCGCTGGGCATGCCGTGGCACACCACCTCGTTGATCGAGGTATTGATAGAGAAGGGGTAGTCATACTGGCCCAGGCTGGCGGGGCGGGCCTTGAGGTCATTGCGGATGAAGGCTTCGACGGCGCTGTCCAGTTCCAGGGTAGAGCGGCCGGCGGCCACAAAACCGTCGAGCATGGTGAACACTTGGGCGAGCAGGCGCCCGGATTCGCGCATCACGGCGAGTTGTTCGGCAGTCTTGATCATCAGGTGCGCCCCCGGATCAGGTCGGGTTTGTCGAGCAACAGTTTGTTGATCAATTCGTTGTAGGGCAGGCTGGGGTTCAGCTCCGCGAGCAGGCCGATCTTGATCCAGAATTCGGCCTGGGCGTTGATGGAACGGTCCATCGTGGCGCTGGCCAGGCGCAATTGTTCATGCAGTTGGTCGGTGATCTTGACGATGCCCATGGGATTCACTGTGGGATATTGGTATACAAAGCGTATATGTTTCGTATATCCATCGTAAACCCCCAGCCGCTAATGGCGCTTGGCCATTGACTTGCCCGTCAATCGCCGGTTAATTTCGTGACATGACATTTCAAGCATTCCGTAGCCAGCCGAGCATTATTACCGCCATTCCTCATTTGGCGGGATAGCGCACGGCTGCACCCAAACCCGCCCTAGAGGCGGGTTTTGTTTTTCCGTCTCCAGCGCCCTTTACACGAAGCCAGGAGACACCCATGAGCACCTGTCCCACGCCCCGAACCGCCGGCACGGAACTGCTTGAACACTATGTGAAAAAGATCCTTGCTGCGCCGGTGTATGACCTGGCGGTGCGCACGCCCCTGCAAGCAGCGCCGGCGTTGTCGGCCTTGCTGGGCAACACGCTGCTGCTCAAGCGTGAAGACCTGCAACCGACGTTTTCCTTCAAGATTCGCGGCGCCTACAACAAGCTGGTGCAACTCAGTGATGCCGAAAAAGCCCGGGGCGTGGTCACGGCCTCAGCGGGCAATCATGCCCAAGGCGTGGCGCTGGCGGCGCGGGAATTGGGGATCAAGGCACGTATCGTCATGCCGTGCAGCACTCCGGAACTGAAGGTATTGGGTGTGCGTTCCCGTGGCGCCGAAGCCGTGTTGCACGGGGAGAGTTTCCCGTTTGCCCTGGCCCATGCATTGCAACTGGCGCAGACATCGGGGAGCACCTTCGTGTCGCCTTTCGACGACCCGGACGTAATCGCCGGCCAAGGCACAGTGGCCATGGAGATCCTGCGCCAACAGCAGGGGCCACTGGATGCGATCTTCGTGCCGGTGGGTGGCGGAGGGCTGATCGCGGGAATCGCCGCTTACGTCAAATACCTGCGCCCCGAAGTGCGCATCATCGGTGTCGAACCCGAAGGCTCCAGTTGTCTGCTGGCGGCAATGCGCGCCGGCGAGCGCGTGGTGTTGGCGAGTGTCGATGGGTTTGCCGATGGCACCGCAGTCGCGCAGATCGGCGCCTATGGGTTTGAAATCTGCCGCGACTGGGTGGATGAAGTGGTGACCGTGAGCAACGACGAACTGTGCAGCGCCATCAAACTGATCTACGACGACACGCGGTCCATCACCGAGCCCTCAGGCGCGTTGGCGGTAGCGGGCATTCGCAAGTACGTGGCACGTGAAGGTGTTCATGGGCAGACCCTGGTAGCGGTGAATTCCGGTGCCAATATCAACTTTGATAGTTTGCGACATGTTGCTGAAAGAGTCGCAGCCAGTGCAGGGTTAAACGTTTAATCCCGGCTGTTCGACGAGGATTAACTCATTGGGTGCTTAAAGCGTCTTTAGATATATAACAACTGCAGTGACTTATGAGGAAAGGTTACAACGACATCGAATTTTGCCGAGTAGGCTGGGTCTTGCAAGCGTCTACCAAGGCTGGCAAGACGCGGTGGGCAAGTGCCCGCCAGACTCACAAAAATCGATTGGCAGTCTCATGAAAGGAGAGGTCGGCCATGCTTTCGGAACTAGAACTACGCGGCATTATTGAAACCAGTTTCCTGCCCAAACGGTGCGAGTGCACCAAAGCCGAAGATGCTTCGTTGACGATCAAGGTGTATGACGACCGCGACCGTGACCGAGTGGATTTGGAAGTCAAAGGTATAAACGCCGATAAACTCGACAGCAGTCGAGCCATTTGCAACCTGATTACAGGGTTGCGCGAAGACCTCAAGCACACCCATGCCCCCGCCCTGCGAAGAGCGGCAGGGCGAGCCTACTACTAGGCCGAAGCTTGAGTTTGAGTTGCCGATGACCTGTGGGCCTGGATAAACGCCAGGCCCAATACGGTTTCTGTTGCCACCGCCAGAAGAATGCCGGGGCCGGCATTGCCATTGATCCACTCACTGAACCCCAATACCGCCAACACCAGGCAACCGGCAATAAAACCGGTGGTCATGGCGCGTCGTGCGTCGGAGGGAGGCGTGTGGCGGGCGCGGTAGAACATGATGCCGATGGCCAGGAACAGTGCGGCGTTGCGCCGAGCGACCAGGCCCGTGGCGCCTGAGTACTCCACGCTCCACATCCACAGCAGCCAGTCGGGACGCAGGCCCCACACCAGGGCGAGGGCGAAGCAGAGCAGGGCGGTAAAGAGGGCGAGCGTATGAAAGCGCATTGCGGGGCGAATCCTTTCAGCCGTTTGACAAGCGTGCAAGGATACCGCGTGCGCAACCATCGCGCTGCCCTTTGTCTGCACCGTTTTCAGTTCTGAAACAGTCAGGCGTCCACGCTTGAACGTGGGTTTCCCAAGGTGTTCTCCGGATTTACTACAGGCTCAATTCTGGAAGTCACACGCTTCAGACATCTTGCGATAGCTGACGTCCTCCACTTTGCCCGCCTTGTCCACAAACTTGATGTCCGCGTTGATGACTTTGCAGTCGTTGGTCTGGGCTTCGTTCATCGAAATGACTTTGGCGATATTCATCGGCATGCCGTACTGGTAAGGCACGGGTTTGATGTTGGTTTGTTGGCTGTCGGCCTGGGCCAGGCCCGAGACTGCTGCAAGGGCCAGTGCGCCGCCAAGCATTAAAGTGCGCAGTTTCATGAGGGTGCTCCGCAAGTGGGTACAACTTCACTGTCGACTTGCGGGATTAACCATCGATTAATTTTTACCTGGCTGACAAAACCTTCATAAACGTGGCGTTCAGTCCAACTGACGACGATACGGCAAGTCCGGTCCGGTCTTGGTGCACGTCAGTGCAGCGGCGCGGACCGCGAAGGCCAGCATGGCGTCGATCTGCGCCCGCGTGAGCTGTTGCAGGCCGTCCACTGAGTCAAGCTGCTGCTCGGTCAGCCAGGCAATCAACGCGGCCTGGAAGGTGTCGCCAGCGCCGACGGTATCCGCCATCACCACCTTGACCGCCGGTGCAGACCAACTGCCATGTTGGCGGCTGAACACGGTGGCGCCTTCGCCACCACGGGTGAGGAACACCAATTGGCAACGGTGTTGCAGCCAGCCCTGCAGCACGCTCTCCGGCGCTTGGTCGGGGTAGAGCAAGTGCAAGTCTTCGTCGCTGACCTTGATCAGGTCGGCATGCTGCACCAACTGGGCGACGCGGTCGCGCCACAACTGGATATCCGGCTGCGGGTTCAGCCGCACGTTGGGGTCGAGGCTGATCAGGCGCTTGCCGCTTTCACGCTGGACCAGGGTGAGCAGGGTGTCGCCAACCGGCTGTACCACCAGGGAGAACGAGCCGATATGCAGGCCGCGAATGTCATCGCCCAGTTCGGGCAGGTGGGCGACTTCCAGCAGCCGGTCGGCACAACCTTCACCGCGGAAGTTGTACTGTGGCGAACCATTGGCGCCCACGGCGACCATCGACAGGGTGGTCGGCGCGGCGAATTCCACCAGGAACCGTTCGCTGACGCCTTCATCTTTTAATACCTGCAGCAGGCGACGCCCCAGGAAGTCGGTGGACAAGCCACCCAACAGCCCGGCCTCAATACCCAGGCGGCGCAAGCCCACCGCCACGTTGAACGGCGAACCGCCGGCAATCGCTTTGTAATTGACCTTGGAAGCCTGCCCGCTGGCATCTTCCTCGCTGAAAAAATCGAACAGCGCTTCACCACACACCAGATACATAGTCGTTCGCTCTTAAAGGGTTGCCACAAGCTGCTGATAGCGCTCGTAAGCCTGTTGATAGGCGCCGACATTGGCCGCCACCGGCAGGGTCCGGCTGGCCGGGTCGACGCTCACGCATTTGTCGCACAGGCTGGCCAAAGACTCGCCGGACTGGCTCCACGCCGCCTGGATTGCCGCGCCCAGCGCAGCGGCTTCGCTTTGTTCGGTGCAGATCACTTCGGTGTTCATGATATCGGCGACCATCTGGCGCCACACTGGGCTTTTCGAGCCGCCGCCGATGAGCCGGATACTCTGGCTCTGCAAACCCGTCTGGCGCAGCAGGTCGAGGCCGTAGCGCAGGCCGAAGGTGGTGCCTTCGACCACGGCGCGGCACAGGTTGGCACGGGTCAGGTTGGTCATGGTCAGGCCGTGCACGCTGCCGGTGGCGTGGGGCAGGGCGGGTACGCGCTCGCCGTTGAGGAACGGCAGCATGCTTACGCCCTCGGCACCGATAGGTACCTGGTCGACCAGTGCGTTGAAGGCGTCAAGGTCCAGCTCGAACAGCTCGCGGATCACCCCGGTGGCGTTGGTCAGGTTCATGGTGCAGATCAGCGGCAACCAGCCGCCACTGGATGAACAGAACGTCGCGACCGACGCTTGGGGGCTGACGTTGGGTTGATCGGAAAACGCATAGACGGTGCCCGATGAGCCCAGGCTCATGGTGATCACGCCCGGTGCGATATTGCCGGTGCCGATGGCGCCCATCATGTTGTCGCCGCCACCGCTGGCGACGATCGCGTTGGGGTTGACGCCTAAGCGTTCGGCGATGGCCGGCAGGAGCGTGCCGACACTTTGATGCGCTTCGATCAGTTGCGGCAGCGCTGCTTCAAGACGACCGCTGGGGTCGATGTGCTTGAGCAAGCCCACATCCCATTCACGCGTGCGAACGTTGAAATAACCCGTGCCCGAGGCATCGCCGTATTCGGCGACGGCGCGGCCGGTGAGCCAGTAGTTGAGGTAGTCGTGGGGCAGCAGGACATGCGCAATGCGCGCAAAAACGTCGGGGTGTTGTTCGCGGGTCCAGAGCAGCTTGGACACGGTATACCCCGGGGCAATCGCTACACCTAGGCGTTCCAGCGAACCGCTTTCGCCGCCCAGGTGTTGCAGCAGGCGGTCGTTCTCGGGGGCGGTCTCAGTGTCGCACCACAGTTTGGCCGGGCGCAACACCTGGCCCTGTTCATCCAGCAGCACCAAGCCATGCTGCTGTCCGGAAACACCGATGCCGAGGATGTCCTGGCCGTCGACGCCCGCCTGTTGCAGGGCGCGGTGGGTGGCCTCGGTAAAGGCATCCAGCCATTCCTGGCTGTGTTGCTCGCGACGGCCGTTGGCGCCGCTGATCAGGGTGTGCGGGGCAGCGCCCAGGCCCAGCACCTTGCCGCTGGTGGCGTCGAGGACGATGGCTTTGGTGCCTTGGGTGCCGCAGTCGATGCCGAGGAACAGGTTTTGCTGGGTCATGAGGGTTTGCTCAGCATTATTATTTTATGGACTGATAACCCGATCAAAATGTGGGAGCGGGCTTGCTCGCGAAGGCGGTGGTTCAGTTACCGATGTGTCGCCTGACACACCGCCTTCGCGAGCAAGCCCGCTCCCACAGTTTTAAACCAGTTTTTTCAGGAGGATTTGCAGGGTTTGGGTCACGCCCTTGTCGCGCAAGCTCACAAAACACCGCTCAAACGCTGCCACAAACTCAGCCGACTGGGGAATAGCCGTACCAAAAATTTCCTCCACCCCCAGCAGTCGCTTGCTGATCAACGCGTCATCACTCACCAGCCCCTGGCAAAACTCCGCTCGCGGGTCCGGGATCTTGTAGCTCACGCCGTTCTCATCCACGCCCTTCAAGTACAACGCCCAGGCAGCCACCACCAGCGCCGCACGCTCTGTCTCGCGACCATCGGCAATCAACCGGTTGATCGTCGGCACCGTGAACTTGGGAAACTTTGACGAACCATCGGAACATACGCGCTCCAACTGATCGGCAATCGCCTGGTTGGAGAAGCGATCCACCAGCGTCTGCTTGTAGTCCGTCAGGTCGATACCCGGCACCGGCGCCAGGTTCGGCGTGACGTCCAGGTCCATGTAGGCACGCATATACGCCACGAACACCGGGTCGTTCATGGTTTCGTGCACAAACCGGTAACCCTTGAGGAACCCCAGGTAGGTCAGCGCCAGATGGCTGCCGTTGAGCAGGCCGATCTTCATTTCTTCATAGGGCGTGACGTCGTCGGTGAATTGCACGCCGACGTTTTCCCACGCCGGGCGTCCGTTGACGAACTTGTCTTCCAGCACCCACTGCACAAAGGGTTCGCACACCACCGGCCAGGCATCGTCGATGCCGTGTTCGTCGTGCAATTGCAGGCGGTGGGCGGTGCTGGTCATGGGGTGATGCGGTCGACCATGGCATTCGGGAAGCTCACATTGGCCTTGATCCAGTCATGCAGTTCGGCGTTGTGCAGGGCGGCGAACGCCAACAGCGCCTTGCGCGTCACGGCGCCGTTGTGCGGCAGGTTATCGCAGGACATCACGGTAAATGCCGGGGTGCCGGCGGCGCGGCGTTGGGTGAGGGCGGCGCAGATAAAACCGAACACGGTCTTGGGTGCCTTCGGATGCGCCAGGTCGTGCTGGATCTGCGGCAGGTGGGCCATGAACTCACCGTTGCTGTCGTCGATGCAGTAGCCACCCTCGGTAATGGTCAGCGAGACAATGCGGATGTCGGGGCTGGCGAGTTTGTCGATCAACGCTTGCGCGCTGTCTTCGGCCAGCAGCATGTCGCTGATCGAGCCGATCACGCGCACTTCGGTGTCGTCGGTATCGCCCAGTTCATACAGGGTGAACAGGTAGTCCTGGCCCGCCAGGTCGTCGCGGGCCTTGCGGTCTTCGCTGCGCAGGCCGACGCCGCAGATGCTCCAGTCCAGGCCGACACCGGTATTCATCAGTGCATCGGTGTAGTACGCCTGGTGTGCGCGATGAAAACCCCGACGCCGATATGGGCAATGCCCTGGCGAGTGTCGGCAATCGCGTAGGCCGGCAGCTTCACTTCCGGCGCCAGTTGGGTGAGGTTCTGTTTATTCAGTTTCATCAGCAAACTCTCGCGAAATCAGGCGGCAGCGCGCAGTGGGCGGGCCACGGCTTTGCCTTCGGTGTCGAACAGATGGCAGTGCGCCGGGTCCAGGTGCAGCTGCAGCGTCTCGCCGTATTGGCTGGCCATATCGCCGCGAATCCGCATGGTCAGCGGCTCGCCGTTGGCGGTGATGACGTGGCAGAAGGTGTCGCTGCCCAGGCGCTCGCCGACGTCGGCGGTGACGGTCAGGGTGGTCTGCCCAGGGCTGGCGATTTCCAGGTGTTCCGGACGAATGCCCAAGGTCACCGCGCTGCCGACGCTCAAGGTGGCACCGCTTAGCGGCAGGCTGACGGTGGTGCCGGCGTCCAATTGCACTTCGCAGCTTTGGCTGTCGACGCGATTAACTTTGCCCTTGAGGAAGCCCATCTTCGGCGTACCGAGAAAACCCGCCACAAACAGGTTGGCTGGCTGGTGGTACAGCTCCAGCGGCGAGCCGACCTGCTCGATACGACCGCTGTTGAGTACCACCACCTTGTCGGCCAGGGTCATGGCTTCGACCTGGTCGTGGGTCACGTAGATCATGGTGGCTTGCAGTTCTTTATGCAGGCGCGCAAGTTCCAGGCGCATCTGCACGCGCAAGGCGGCGTCAAGGTTGGAGAGGGGCTCGTCGAACAGGAAGATCTTCGGGTTGCGCACAATGGCGCGGCCAATCGCGACACGCTGACGCTGGCCGCCGGACAACTGCTTGGGTTTGCGCTCAAGCAGCGGCCCCAGCTCCAGGATGCGCGCCGCTTCGCTGACCTTGCTCTCGACCAGTTTCTTGTCGACGCCGGCCAGGTCCAGGGCGAACGACATGTTTTTGCGTACGCTCATGTGCGGGTACAGCGCATAGGTCTGGAACACCATCGCCAGGTCGCGCTTGGCGGGGGTTACTTCGGTAATGTCGCGGCCATCCAGTTCGATGGTGCCTTCGCTGACTTCTTCCAGGCCGGCGATCAGGCGCAGCAGGGTGGATTTGCCGCAGCCCGACGGGCCGACGAAGACCACGAATTCCTTGTCGTTCACTTCCAGGTCGATGCCTTTGATGATCGAGAAGCCTTCGAAGCCTTTTGCAGATTCTTGATTTTCAGGTTGGCCATGATGGGCCTCCACTTGGAATTATTATTTAACGGCGCCGAAGGACAAACCGCGTACCAGCTGTTTCTGGCTGATCCAGCCAAAGATCAGGATCGGCGCGCAGGCCAGGGTCGAGACGGCAGACAATTTGGCCCAGAACAACCCTTCGGGGCTGGAATAGGAGGCGATCAGCGCGGTCAGCGGCGCGGCGCTGGACGAGGTCAGGTTCAACGACCAGAACGCCTCGTTCCAGCACAGGATCAGCGACAGCAACACCGTGGACGCCAAACCACCCTTGGCAATCGGCAGCAGCACGCGAACCATCTCCTGCCACAGCGTGGCGCCATCCAGGCGGGCGGCTTCGAGGATGTCCTTGGGGATGTCCTTGAAGTAGGTGTAAACCATCCACACCACAATGGGCAGGTTGATCAGGGTGTAGATGATGATCAGCGCGATGCGCGTATCCAGCAGGCCAAAGCTCTTGGCCAGCAGGTAGATCGGCATCAGCACGCCCACTGGCGGCAGCATCTTGGTGGACAACATCCACAGCAGCGTGCCCTTGGTACGTTGGGTTTCGTAGAACGCCATGGAGTAGGCGGCCGGTACCGAGATCAGCAGGCACAGGGCCGTGGCACTGAACGAAATCACCACTGAGTTCCAGGCGTAGGCAAAGTAATTGCTGCGCTCGTTGATGTGCAGGTAGTTCTCCAGCGTCGGCGTGAAGATGAACTGCGGCGGTGTGGCGAATGCGTCGATTTCGGTCTTGAAGCTGGTCAGCACCATCCAGAAGATCGGGAAGAAAATCAGGATCGCGATGGCCCAGGCCAAGGTGCCGAGCAACAGGCTTTGCAGGCGGCGAGATTGTTGAAGCGTCATGGCGCGGCCCTCAAGGCTTGTCAGTCAGGTTTTGCCGATCATCCGCACCAGGATGATCGCCGCGATATTGGCGATGACCACGGCAATCAAGCCGCCGGCCGAGGCCATGCCCACGTCGAACTGCACCAGCGCCTGGTTGTAGATCAGGTACGCCAGGTTGGTCGAGGCGTAGCCCGGGCCACCGTTGGTGGTGGTAAAGATTTCGGCAAATACCGAGAGCAGAAAGATCGTTTCGATCATCACCACCACGGCAATCGGGCGGGCCAGGTGGGGCAGGGTGAGGTGCCAGAAGATCGCGATGGCGCCGGCACCGTCGAGGCGCGCGGCTTCCTTTTGTTCTTGGTCGAGAGACTGCATGGCGGTCATCAGCAGCAAGATGGCGAAGGGCAGCCATTGCCACGACACAATGATGATGATCGACAGCAAGGGGTAGTGCGCCAGCCAGTCCACAGGCTCGGCGCCAAACAGCTTCCACACGGCGGCGAGAACCCCGGACACTGGGTGGAAAATCAGGTTTTTCCAGATCAGCGCACCGACGGTGGGCATGATGAAAAACGGTGAAATCAACAACACCCGCACCAGGCCGCGACCGAAGAACTCACTGGCCTCCAGCAGCGCGCTGATCAACACGCCAAACACCACGCTGATCAGCAACACGCTGCCCACCAGCAACAGGGTGTTGGTGGCACCGGGCAGGAAGCCCGAGTCAGTGATGAAGTAGGTGAAGTTCTCCAGCCCCACGAATTGGTTTTCGCCGGGGTAGAGCAGGTTGTAGCGGATCAAGGAGAAGTACAGCGTCATGCCCAGTGGCACGATCATCCACAGCAGCAGCAAGGCCACCGAAGGGCTGACAAGGAACCAGCCAGGGTTGGCCAGGCGGTTTTTGGGTGTTGTATTCATGGTATTCAGAACCAGTCGATTACAGGCAGAACCAGAGTCGGAGCGCGATCAAATGTGGGAGCTGGCTTGCCTGCGATAGCGGTGTGTCAGCACACAAATGCATCAACTGACAGTCCGCTATCGCGGGCAAGCCCGGCTCCCACATAAAGCGGGTTCCCACATTTACAGGGGTGAGTCAGGCCTACTTGGGATAACCCGCCCGCTTCATTTCCCGCTCAGTGGTGGTTTGCGCGGCAGCGAGCGCCGCATCAACCGTCTGCTGACCGGTCAATGCACCCGAGAAGAACTTGCCCACCTGCGTACCAATCGCCTGGAACTCAGGAATGGTCACCAACTGGATACCGATATACGGCACCGGCTTGAGGGTCGGCTTGGTCGGGTCCGCAACTTTCAGCGATTCCAGCGTCACCTTGGCAAACGGCGCAGCCTTCATGTACTCATCGCTGTAGGTGGACTTACGGGTACCCGGCGGTACGTTGGCAACGCCGTCAGTCTTGGCCACCAGCTCGCCGTATTCCTTGGAGGTTGCCCAACTGGTGAACACCTTGGCGGCGTCCTTGGCCTTGGAACTGGTCGGGATCGCCAGGCTCCAGGAGTACAGCCACGAGGTGCCCTTATCGGTCTTCTCGTGGGGGGCAAGGTGAAGCCGACGTGGTCAGCCACTTTGCTCTGAGTCTTGTCGGTGACGAACGAGCCGGCCACGCTGGCATCGACCCAGATCGCGCACTTGCCGCTGTTGAACAGCGCCAGGTTTTCGTTGAAACCGTTGCTGGACGCGCCCGGCGGGCCGGATTTCTTCATGTTGTCGACGTAGAAGTTCAACGCGTCCTTCCATTCCGGACCGTTGAATTCAGGCTGCCACTTCTCATCGAACCAGCGCGCCCCGTAGCCGTTGGCCAAGGTGGTGATCAGCGCCATGTTCTCACCCCAACCGGCTTTGCCACGCAGGCACAGGCCGTATTGCTCTTTGGTCTTATCAGTAAGTTTGCTGGCGAATTCGCCGATCTGCGTCCAGGTCGGGTGCTCAGGCATGGTCAGCCCGGCGTCCTTGAACAGGTCGGTGCGATAGTAAGTGATCGAGCTTTCGGCATAGAACGGCAGGGCGTACAGCGAGCCCTTGACGGACAAACCGTCACGCACCGAAGGGAACACATCATCGAGGTCGTAGGACGCCGGCAGGTCCTTCATCGGTTCCAGCCAGCCTTTGGCACCCCAGAGTGCAGCTTCGTACATGCCGATGGTCAACACGTCGAACTGTCCACCTTGGGTGGCGATGTCGGTGGTCAGGCGTTGACGCAGCACGTTTTCTTCGAGCACCACCCAGTTCAGCTTGATCTCCGGATGCTCGGTCTCGAAGGTTTTCGAGAGCTTTTGCATGCGGATCATGTCGCTGTTGTTGACGGTGGCAATGGTCAGGGTTTGCGCGCCAAGGCTGACGGCGCTGAGGGTCATGCAGGTACAGGCAAGCAGAGCTTTTGCTGTGAACTTCATCGCGCACTCCGTTTCCGCGCCCAGGGGGCTACAGAAGGACAGTTATTGTTGTTGTGTCTTCCTACAAGGAGTCAGGAAGAGTGTGCGGTTGATTACAGCCTTGAAATGGCGATGTGACAAATCCTTGGGCGCACTTGGACTGATACTTTTTTGTACTCGTGGCAGCAATGCTTAAACGATTTATGTGGGCAGGGCTACACAGGGCCGTTTACCTGGATCGTTTGGATAACCATTTTCTGGCGGGTCGCAAAGTTGAACTGCACGGAAAACTCGCCTGCCGGTGTAGATCTCAGGAAAAACTCATAGAGTGCCGTTTTTACAGGTTCTATATTGTGTATTTCCTGAATGATCCCGTCGGGCCCGCTGCCTTGTAGGGTTTCGCGGGGCAATTGGCCGCGCAGGCGAATGACCACCCTGACAGTGGTCTGCCGTGAAAAGGGGTTGCCATAGTCCCTTTTGACACCTGTCGAAAACCAGCGATTTACCGGGCCATTACCGTCAGGGTCGTCTGGCAGTATTTCCCCTTCACCGGTCCAGCCGTGAGTATCGCCAGGGGTATCGAAGTAGGCGATTTCGTTAATGGCATTGGTGCTTGGATCGGGCTCGTTATTCATGGCGAAACACTCCATTCCGTAGAAGGTTTCAGCATGCTCGCTGCCGATCGGTTAGGACACTGTAGGAAATGACAGTTTGGATGAACGGTAGCGAGGTGGCTCAAGCCAGGTTCTGCTCCGTCAAGCGCTGCACCACCAGACGCCGATAGTGGGAAGGGGTCATGCCCTTGAGCTGTTGAAAGCGCCGGTTGAAGTTGGAGATGTTGTTGAAACCCGACTCAAAGCACACATCCGTCACCGCTTTATCACCGTCCGCCAGCAACTCGCACGACTTGCTGATACGCAGCCGATTGACGAACTCGATGAACGTGCGTCCGGTGGCCTGTTTGAATACACGCGAAAAATACGTCGGCTTCATGCCCAGGTGTTCCGCCACTTCTTCCAGCGGTAATTCCCGTGCGTAGTGGGCAAAGATGTAGTCCACTGCGCGGTTGGTGCGGTCAATGCTGTGTTCGTCGGCCAGTTGCGGTGTGGTTACGCCCGACAGTAACTGGTAGTCCTCGCAGGCGCTGAGCACTTCCAGCAGGATAAAAAAGTGCCCCAAGCGCGCCATGCCCTGGGCGTCCTCGATGCGTTGCATCAGCGTCATGGCCTGGGCGATAGTTTTTTGCAGCGAAACTCGATGCCGTATTGCGCGCGTTCCAGTAGCGGTGACAAGGACTTGAGTTCGGTGAAGATCTGGCTACCGCTGTCGAACAGCTCATCGGTGAAGTTCACCAGCATGTCGCGCTTGGGCACCACCTCGTCTTCATCAACCTGGCTGATCCAGTTGTGGGGCAGGTTGGGGCCGGTGAGGAACAGGCTTTCGGGGTAGAAGTTGCCGATGTAGTCGCCGATAAACACCTTGCCGGAGCTGGCGACGATCAAGTGCAGCTCGTATTCCTTGTGGAAATGCCAGCGCACCAGCGGGCAGGGGAAGCCATGCTGGCGATAGATGATGGACAGACCGTTGTGATCGTCCATCAACTCGTAGGAAGGATCGGTGATTCGCGCTGCTCGGGTCATGCTGCCGTCGCTTTATTGTTGGTTGCAAACCGAATAATGCCCCCTTGTGCGTGACCCTGCCAGCGCCGGTGTCTAGAGGCTGCGGTTTTTTGCCTCGATCCATTGGGACATGTACTGCGTACTTTTATGTGCGTGGTGACGCAGCATGCTACCCGTGAAGTTGTCCCGGCGGTGAGCGGCCAGGTTGCCGCGACAGTGCTCCAGGCACTCCACCAATGCCGGGCCGTGGATAGCCTGGTCGTAGCGACGGGCCAGCAACTGGCGGCCGTCTTCCTGGGCCTGGGTCCAGCGGGAGCGGTCCTGGTACAGCGCGACGGCGGCAGCGGCTAGCGCCGGGGCGCTCTGTTCGATCGCGCCCGGCCACGGCTGATCATCACCCATGGCTTCGGCGCCGATAGGGGTGGTGATATTCGGCGTGCCACACAGCATCGCGTCCGCCAGTTTGCCCTTGATACCGGCGCCGAAGCGTAGCGGGGCCAGGCAGATGCGTGCGGCGCTCATCACCTGCAACGCATCCTCGGCCCAGTTCATCACATGAAAACCCTGTGCCGGGTTGTGCAAAGCGGTGGCCTTGGGCGGGGTGTAGGCGCCGTAGATGTGCAGTTGCGCGCCCGGCAGTTGCTGGCGGATCAGCGGCCACAGGCTGTTCTTCATCCACAGCACCGCATCCCAGTTGGGCGCGTGGCGGAAGTTGCCGATGCTGAGGAAGTGCGCACGGTCTTCAAACGGCGCGAACGCTTCGGTCGGCGGTGCAAGCATCAACGGGCACCAATGCAGCAGGGCGGGCGGCACCTTGAATTGCTCGGTGAGCAGGTGGATTTCCACGTCGGAGATCATCAGGCTGATGTCACAGCGGTAAATGGCGGCGATCTCGCGCTTGGCCAGGTCGGTGTCCGCCATCAGCTGGAATTCTTGCTTGAGAGCCGGGGCAAAGAGCGGGCTGAAGTCGTCACTGTCCGGGTGAGCCTTGAGGTGCTCCTTGAGGCGCTGATGACGGGCGTCACGCAGGCTTTGCAGGTCGGACGTTTCCAGCACGCGCAGGGCGTCGGGGCAGCATTTCTCGACGCGCCAGCCGAACTGTTCTTCCATCATGAAGCGGTCGAACAGCACGATGTCCGGGGCCAGTTTGCGCACAAAATCATCGAAACTGCTGTTATTGAGCTCGATGGCGCATTCTTTGATGCCCAGCACCTGCAAATCTGCCTTGTGCTCTCCAAGTGCGGCCGGGCTGCTGAAGGTAATGTCCCAACCTTGCGTAAGAAAAGTTTCGAGTATCTGCATCATATGCCCGCCTGCAGCCGAGGAGCGGGGCTCCGGCCAGACATAACCAATGACCAGGACTTTGGTGGCAGGCAGATTCATCAACAACGGGCTCCTTGAAGGGCAGGGCGGAAGGCGCGCAATTAAACCATAACCGGTGACATGACAATTTATGTCTGGCGGTAGGTAGCCACCGTACTTTGTGGTTAACTTCCGCCTCTCGAATTCGTTTAATCCAATACAGCAGAAGGATTCCGTTCATGGCTCAAGTCACCCTCCGTGGTAACCCTGTCCAGGTTGAAGGCGAATTGCCGCAAGTCGGCAGCCAGGCACCTGAGTTCACCCTGACCGCCGGCGACCTGTCGGACGCAACCCTGGCTACCTTCGCCGCGCAAGTTACGAATCGCAACACCGACCTTTGGCCAACGACGAACACGCTGTGATTCCGCAGCGAAGCCTGGCCTAGTCCAGGCCGTTTTTATTTGTCGCTCAGAGGGTTAGCCCAATAGCGAATGGACTAAGGTCAGAAGTTAAAAGTTGTAAGTCCAAGGTAAATAGCCGGTAAAGGCGCTTTTCTTAATGCGCCCCAGTGCTTATCTTTCAGCCTCCCAAAGTAGAAGCTCTCGCGCCCAATGGTTGATCAATCCATGCAATCGTCCCCTCGTAAATCCCGCCGCTGGCTGTTCGGCCTGCTTGTGCTGCTGATTATTGCCGGCCTGTGCTGGAAATTCTGGCCTGGCAGCCATAAGGAGGCTACCGCGCAAAAACCCGCGGGGCGTGCCGGCAAGTCGGGGATGATGCGCCCGGGTTTCGGTGGTTCCACCGGCCCGATTCCCGTGCGCGTGGCGCCGGCGGTGCTGGGGGAGTTCCCGGTGTACTACAAGGCCTTGGGCACGGTGACCGCGCTCAACACCATCAATGTGCGCAGCCGGGTTGGCGGGGAGTTGGTGAAGATCGCCTTTGAAGAAGGGCAGATGGTCAAGGCCGGCGACCTGTTGGCCGAGATCGATCCGCGCAGCTACCAGAACGCGTTGCTCCAGGCCCAGGGCACCCTGTTGCAGAACCAGGCCCAATTGAAAAACGCCCAGGTCGACGTACAGCGTTATCGCGACCTGTATGCCCAGGACAGTATCGCCAAACAGACCCTGGACACCGCTGAAGCGCTGGTGCTGCAATACCAGGGCACGGTCAAGACCAACCAGGGCGCGGTGGATGACGCCAAGCTCAACCTCGAATTCACCAAGATCCGCGCACCCATCAGCGGCCGCGTGGGTTTGCGCCAAGTCGACGTGGGCAACCTTGTGGCCGCCAACGACACCACCTTCCTCGCCGTGATCACCCAGACCCAACCGATCAGCGTGGTCTTCACCCTGCCGGAAAACACCCTGGACACCGTCCTCACTCGTTACCACGCCGGCAACAAGCTGCCCGTGGAAGCCTGGGACCGTGGCGACGTGAAAAAACAGGCGGTCGGCGTGCTGCAAAGCCTCGACAACCAGATCGATGTCACCACCGGCACCCTGAAGTTCAAGGGCCGCTTCGATAACAAGGACCAGGCGCTGTTCCCCAACCAGTTCGTCAACGTGCACCTGCTTGCCGATACCCTGCATAACGTGGTGCTGGCGCCGTCCGCCGCGATCCAGTTCGGCAACAACGGCACCTTTGTCTACAAGCTCGATGGCGACAAGAAGGTCAAGGTCCAGCCCCTGGTGATCGGCGACAGCGATGGCGACAACACCGTGATCAAGCAAGGCCTGGTCGCCGGTGACCGCGTGGTACTGGAAGGCACCGACCGCCTGAAGGACGACAGCGAGATCGAAGTGGTCAATGACAGCAGCGAAGTACCGACCACCCCGACCGAACACCTGCAAGGCAAGCCCGCCGCGAAAGGGGAGACCGGCGTCAACGCCGGCAAGGCGCAAAAGGTCGGTTCATGAACCTGTCGCGGCTGTTTATCCTTCGCCCGGTCGCCACCACGCTGAGCATGCTGGCCATTGTTTTGGCCGGCATCATCTCCTATCGCTTGCTGCCGGTGTCGGCCTTGCCCCAGGTCGACTACCCGACCATCCGCGTGATGACCCTGTACCCAGGCGCCAGCCCGGATGTGATGACCAGTGCGGTCACCGCGCCGCTGGAGCGCCAGTTCGGGCAAATGCCCGGCCTTACCCAGATGGCGTCCACCAGTTCCGGCGGTGCCTCGGTACTCACTCTGCGTTTTAACCTCGACATCAATATGGATGTCGCCGAGCAACAGGTGCAGGCCGCGATCAACGCCGCCACCAACCTGTTGCCCAAGGATTTGCCGGCACCGCCGGTGTACAACAAGGTCAACCCGGCGGATACCCCGGTGCTGACCTTGGCCATCACCTCCAAGACCATGTTGCTGCCCAAGCTCAATGACCTGGTCGACACGCGCATGGCGCAAAAATTGCGCAGATCAGCGGCGTCGGCATGGTCAGCATCGCCGGTGGCCAGCGCCAGGCCGTGCGTATCAAGGTCAACCCTGAAGCCCTGGCGGCCAATGGCTTGAACCTGTCGGACGTGCGCACCCTGATCGCCGCTTCCAACGTCAACCAGCCCAAGGGCAACTTCGACGGCCCCACGCGCGTATCGATGCTCGACGCCAACGACCAGTTGGTCTCGCCGCAGCAATACGCCGAGCTGATCCTGGCGTACAACAACGGCGCGCCGCTGCGCCTCAAAGACGTGGCGCAGATCGTCGATGGCGCTGAAAACGAACGCCTCGCCGCCTGGGCCAACGAAAACCAGGCTGTCCTGTTGAATATCCAGCGCCAGCCGGGCGCCAACGTGATCGAGGTGGTGGACCGCATCAAGGCGCTGCTGCCGAGCATCACCGATAACCTGCCGGCAGGCCTGGACGTGACGGTGCTCACCGACCGGACCCAGACCATCCGCGCGTCGGTTACAGACGTACAACATGAATTGCTGATCGCCATTGCCCTGGTGGTCATGGTGACGTTCCTGTTCCTGCGCCGTTTCAGCGCGACCATCATTCCGTCCATCGCCGTACCGCTGTCGCTGGTGGGCACCTTTGGCGTGATGTACCTGGCCGGTTTCTCCATCAACAACCTGACGCTGATGGCGTTGACCATCGCCACCGGCTTTGTGGTGGACGATGCCATCGTGATGCTGGAGAACATTTCCCGTTATATCGAGGAGGGTGAGACGCCGATGGCGGCAGCGCTCAAGGGCGCCAAGCAGATCGGCTTTACCCTGGTGTCCCTGACCCTGTCGCTGATTGCGGTACTGATCCCGCTGCTGTTCATGGCCGACGTAGTGGGACGCCTGTTCCGCGAGTTCGCTATTACCCTGGCGGTGGCGATCCTGATTTCCCTGGTGGTGTCCCTGACGCTCACGCCGATGATGTGCGCGCGCTTGCTCAAGCGTGAACCCAAAGAGGAAGAGCAGGGCCGTTTCTACAAGGCCAGCGGTGCCTGGATCGATTGGTTGATCGAAGCCTACGGGCGCAAGTTGCAGTGGTGCTCAAGCACCAGCCACTGACGCTGCTGGTGGCTGTGGCGACCCTGGGTTTGACCGTGTTCCTGTACCTGGTGGTGCCCAAGGGCTTTTTCCCGGTGCAGGACACTGGTGTGATCCAGGGCATTTCCGAGGCGCCGCAGTCGATCTCGTTCGCTGCGATGAGCCAGCGTCAGCAGGAGTTGGCCAAGATCATCCTGGCCGACCCGGCCGTGGAGAGCCTGTCTTCCTATATTGGTGTGGATGGCGATAACGCCACGCTCAACAGCGGGCGCTTGCTGATCAACCTCAAGCCCCACGGCCAGCGCGACTTGAGCGCGGCCCAGGTGATCACGCGCCTGCAACCGGAAATCGACAAGCTGGTAGGCATTCGTCTGTTCATGCAGCCGGTGCAGGACCTGACTATCGAGGATCGCGTCAGCCGCACCCAGTACCAATTCAGCATGTCCTCGCCGGACGCCGACCTGTTGGCGCTGTGGAGCGACAAGCTGGTACACGCCTTGAGCCAATTGCCGGAACTCACCGACGTCGCCAGCGACCTGCAGGACAAAGGCCTGCAAGTGTTCCTGGTGATCGACCGTGACGCTGCTTCGCGCCTGGGAGTCAGCGTGTCGACCATCACCGACGCGCTGTACGACGCGTTCGGCCAACGGCAGATTTCCACGATCTACACCCAGGCCAGCCAGTACCGCGTGGTCTTGCAGGCCCAATCGGGCGAAACCCTTGGCCCGGCAGCGCTGAACCAGATCCACGTGAAAACCACCGATGGCGGCCAGGTGCGCTTGTCGAGCCTGGCCCGTGTGGAACAGCGCCAGGCGCAGCTGGCGATTGCGCATATCGGCCAGTTCCCGGCAGTGATGATGTCGTTCAACCTGGCTCCCGGCGTTGCGCTGGGCAAAGGTGTGGAACTGATCAACCAGACCCAGAAAGACATCGGTATGCCGGTAGGCGTGCAGACCCAATTCAAGGCGCTGCCCAAGCGTTCGAAGCATCGCTGTCGAGCACCTTGCTGCTGATTCTGGCGGCGGTGGTCACCATGTACATCGTGCTCGGCGTGCTCTACGAGAGCTATATCCACCCGATCACGATTCTCTCGACCTTGCCGTCGGCAGCGGTAGGGGCCTTGCTCGCCTTGCTGCTCAGCGGCAATGACCTGGGCATGATCGCGATCATCGGCATCATCTTGCTGATCGGTATCGTGAAGAAGAACGCGATCATGATGATCGACTTCGCCCTCGATGCCGAACGCAACCAGGGCCTTGACCCGCAGACCGCGATCTACCAGGCGGCGCTGTTGCGCTTCCGCCCGATCCTGATGACGACCTTGGCTGCACTGTTCGGCGCGGTGCCGTTGATGCTGGCTACCGGCTCTGGCGCCGAGCTGCGTCAACCCTTGGGCCTGGTGATGGTCGGCGGCTTGTTGGTGAGCCAGGTGTTGACCCTGTTCACTACGCCGGTGATCTACCTGTACTTCGACCGCCTTGGCCGTCGCTGGCGCAAAGAGCCGCAAAGCCTGGAGCCGGTTGAGTCATGAACCTGTCCGGACCTTTCATTCGCCGGCCGGTAGCCACCATGCTGCTGAGCCTGGCGATCATGTTGCTGGGCGGCGTGAGCTTCAACCTGCTGCCGGTGTCGCCGCTGCCACAGATCGACTTTCCGGTGATCGTGGTATCGGCCAGCCTACCCGGTGCCAGTCCCGAGGTGATGGCGTCTACAGTGGCCACGCCGCTGGAGCGCTCATTCGGCGCGATTGCCGGTATTACCACCATGAGCAGTTCGTCGAGCCAGGGCTCGACGCGGGTGATCCTGGCGTTCGACTCCGACCGTGATATCAACGGCGCCGCGCGAGAAGTGCAGGCGGCAATCAACGCTTCGCGCAACCTGTTGCCCAGCGGTATGCGCAGCATGCCCACCTACAAGAAGATCAACCCGTCCCAGGCACCGATCATGGTGCTGTCGCTGACGTCGGATGTGCTTCAGAAAGGCGAGTTGTACGACCTGGCGTCCACCATCCTGTCCCAAAGCCTGTCGCAGGTACCGGGTGTGGGCGAAGTGCAGATCGGCGGCAGCTCCCTGCCGGCGGTGCGCATCGAGTTGGAGCCCAAGGCCCTCGACCAGTACGGCGTGGCCCTCGACGATGTGCGTAACACCATCGCCAACGCCAACCAGCGTCGTCCCAAGGGGTCGCTGGAAGACAGTGAGCGCAATTGGCAGATCCAGGCCAACGACCAGTTGGAAAAGGCCAAGGACTACGAGCCGTTGCTGATTCGCTACCAGAACGGCGCGGCGCTGCGCCTGGGCGATGTGGCGAAGATCAGCGACGGCGTGGAAGACCGCTACAACAGCGGCTTTTTCAACAATGACTCGGCGGTGCTGCTGGTGATCAACCGCCAGTCCGGCGCCAACATCATCGAGACCGTCAAGCAGATCAAGGCGCAGTTGCCGGCGTTGCAGGCGGTGTTGCCGTCCAGCGTCAAGCTCAACCTGGCCATGGACCGCTCGCCGGTGATTACCGCTACCCTGCATGAAGCCGAGATGACCTTGCTGATTGCCGTGGCCCTGGTGATCCTGGTGGTGTACCTGTTCCTCGGTAACTTCCGTGCGTCGTTGATTCCTACGCTGGCAGTGCCGGTGTCGCTGGTGGGTACCTTTGCGGTGATGTACCTGTTTGGCTTCTCGCTGAACAACTTCTCGCTGATGGCGCTGATCCTGGCCACCGGCCTGGTAGTCGATGACGCCATCGTGGTGCTGGAGAACATTTCCCGGCACATCGACGAGGGCGTGCCGCCGATGAAGGCCGCTTACCTGGGGGCCAAGGAAGTCGGCTTTACCCTGCTGTCGATGAACGTGTCGTTGGTGGCGGTGTTCCTGTCCATTCTGTTTATGGGCGGGATCGTCACCAACCTGTTCCGCGAGTTTTCCATCACCTTGTCGGCCGCGATCATCGTCTCGCTGGTCGTGTCGCTGACCTTGACCCCAATGCTCTGCGCGCGCTGGCTCAAGCCCCATGTCAAAGGGCAGATGACCGGTTTGCAGCGCTGGAGCCAGAAGGTCAACGACCGCATGGTTGCCGGCTACGCCACCAGCCTCGACTGGGTGCTGCGCCACCGCCGACTGACCTTGCTCAGCCTGTTGATCACCGTGGGCGTGAATATTGCGCTGTACGTGGTAGTGCCGAAAACCTTCATGCCGCAACAGGACACCGGGCAATTGATCGGCTTCGTGCGCGGCGATGACGGGCTGTCGTTCAATGTGATGCAGCCGAAGATGGAAACCTTCCGCAAGGCCGTGCTCAAGGACCCGGCGGTGCTTAGCGTGGCCGGCTTTATCGGCGGCAACAACGGCACCAACAACGCGGTGATGCTGGTGCGCCTCAAGCCGATCAGCGAGCGCAAGATTTCGGCCCAAGCGGTGATCGAGCGTTTGCGTAAAGAAGTGCCGCTGGTGCCGGGCGGGCGTCTGTTCCTGATGGCCGACCAGGACCTGCAATTTGGCGGCAGCCGCGACCAGACCAGCGCGCAGTACTCCTACATCCTGCAAAGCGGCGACTTGGCCGCGTTGCGTCTGTGGTACCCGAAAGTGGTCGCTGCCTTGCGCGAACTGCCGGAACTCACCGCCATCGACGCCCGCGAAGGTCGTGGTGCGGCGCAGGTCACGCTGGTGGTCGACCGCGACCAGGCCAAACGCCTGGGCATCGACATGAGCATGGTCACGGCGGTGCTCAACAACGCCTACAGCCAACGGCAGATCTCCACCATCTACGACAGCCTCAACCAGTACCAGGTGGTGATGGAGGTCAACCCCAAATACGCCCAGGACCCGATCACCCTCAACCAGATGCAGGTGATCACCTCGACCGGTGCGCGGGTGCCCTTGTCGACCATCGCCCATTACGAGAACAGCCTGGCGGATGACCGTGTCAGCCACGAAGGCCAGTTCGCCTCGGAAAACATTGCCTTCGACATGTCACCCGGGGTGACGGTGGAGCAGGGCACGGCTGCCATCGAACGGGCGATTGCCAAGGTCGGCTTGCCGGAAGACGTGATCGCCAAGATGGCCGGTACGGCGGATGCATTTGCCGCGACCCAGAAGGGCCAACCGTTCATGATCCTCGGCGCGTTGGTGGCGGTGTACCTGGTGTTGGGCATTCTGTATGAAAGCTACATTCACCCGTTGACCATTCTGTCCACGTTGCCATCGGCGGGTGTGGGCGCGTTGCTGTCGATCTATCTGCTGGGCGGTGAGTTCAGCCTGATCTCGTTGCTGGGCCTTTTCTTGCTGATCGGCGTGGTGAAGAAAAACGCAATCCTCATGATCGACCTTGCGCTGCAATTGGAGCGCAACGACGGCATGAGCCCGCTGGAATCGATCCGTAGCGCTTGCCTGCTGCGCTTGCGCCCGATCCTGATGACCACGCTGGCCGCGATCCTCGGCGCCTTGCCCCTGTTGCTCGGCACCGCCGAAGGCGCAGAAATGCGTCAGCCGCTGGGCCTTACCATCATTGGCGGCCTGGTGTTCAGCCAGATCCTGACCCTTTACACCACCCCGGTGGTTTACCTCTATCTCGACCGCGCGCGCCATCGCTTCAATGCCTGGCGCGGCGTGCGGACCGATGCTGCCTTGGACACTGCGCTATGACCGATTCAACCAACACGGGTGTGAAGCTGCTGGTGCTGATGATGTGTGGTGCGCTACTCAGCGCCTGCGCCATCGGCCCCGACTACAAACGCCCCGACGTCACCGAACCGGTGCAATTCAAGGAAGCCCAAGGCTGGCGCCAAGCCACCCCAAGCGACTCCTTGGCGCGTGGCGCCTGGTGGGAGCTGTACGGTGACCGTCAGCTCAATGACCTGGTGGTGCGCCTGAACAACGCCAACCAGACCGTGGCCCAGGCTGAAGCGCGCTTTCGCCAGGCCCAGGCCCAGGTACGCAGTGCACGGGGCGCGTTTTTCCCTACCGTTGACCTGAGTGCCGGCAAGACCCGCGCCAGCCAGGGCACCGGCAGCAGCAACGCCAGCCTCAGCAGCTCCAGCAGCGGCATACGCGACACCCTCAACGCGCAACTGGGCGTGAGCTGGGAGGCGGATGTCTGGGGCAAGTTGCGCCGTGGCCTGGAAGCCAACGAAGCCACGGCCGAAGCCAGTTCAGCGGACTTGGCGGCGATGCGCCTGAGCCAGCAATCGGAACTGGTGCAAGACTACCTGCAACTGCGGGTCATGGACGAGCAGACGCGGCTGCTGCAAGCCACCCTCGACGCCTACCAGCGCTCGTTGAAAATGACCGAAAACCAATACCGCGCCGGTGTCTCCGGCAAGGACGCCATTGCCCAGGCGCAAACCCAGTTCAAGACCACCCAGGCCAGCCTGATCGACCTGATCTGGCAGCGTGCGCAGCTGGAAAACGCCATTGCCGTGCTGATCGGCGAGGCGCCAGCCAACTTCAACCTGGCCGTGAGCAAGAACATTCCGGCACTGCCACAGATTCCAGTGAGTGTGCCGTCGCAGTTGCTGGAACGCCGTCCCGACATCGCCTCGGCCGAGCGCTCGGTGATCGCCGCCAACGCCAACATCGGCGTGGCCAAGGCGGCGTATTACCCAGACTTGAGCCTGAGCCTGGCCGGTGGTTATTCCAGCAGCACCTACGCCGATTGGATCAGCCTGCCGAACCGCTTCTGGTCGGTGGGGCCGAAAGTCGCCATGACCTTGTTCGACGGCGGCCAACGTTCGGCAGAAGTCGACCGTAGCATCGCCAGCTACGACGAGACCGTGGCCAAGTACCGCCAGACCGTACTGGATGGTTTCCGTGAAGTGGAAAACTATATGGTGCAGTTGAAGGTGCTGGAGGATGAAGCCGTGGTCAGCAACGAAGCGCTCGACGCCGCACGTGAGTCCCTGCGCCTGACAGAAAACCAGTACAAGGCCGGCTTGATTGCCTATCTGGATGTGGTGACGGTGCAAGCCACGGCGTTGAGCAATGAGCGCACGGTGTTGACGCTGTTGCAGACGCGGTTGGTGGCGAGTGTGCAACTGATCGCAGCGTTGGGTGGCGGCTGGGACGGCCAAACAAAGGTGAGCGCGGACTAAATGTGGGAGCAAGCCCGCTCCCACATTTTGAACTGTGCCCGACTGCGGGTTCAGCGTGTTTTCAAGCCATTACGTTGACGTCAAAAGCCAATGATGGCTATACGCTAATAATTCAACTGTACAAGAATTATTCTCGCTACAATCGGCCGCTTTGCCACCTGGCACGGGCTTTTCAGGCCCGTCAGTCTCGAGAAGTCCCATGCTCATCGGTAGCTATTCTCCCTCCTTGGTCGTGATCTCCCTGTTTGTCGCGATCCTTGCTTCCTATACGGCGCTGGACCTCTCCGGGCGCATTGCAACCGCCAAGGGTCGCGCCGTGTATTTGTGGATTGCCGGTGGGGCCATCGCGATGGGCATTGGCGTCTGGTCGATGCATTTCATTGGCATGTTGGCGCTGCGCCTGCCCTTTGCCCTGGGTTTTGACTTCGGCATCACCGCACTGTCGTTGTTGATCGCGGTGTTGTCCTGCGGCTTTGCGTTATGGCTAGTCAGCCAGCCCCGTTTGCCCGCCTGGCAACTGGCGTTTGGCGCGCTGATCATGGGCGCGGGCATCAGCAGCATGCATTACACCGGCATGGCGGCCATGCGCATGACGCCGGGTATCGACTACGACCCCACGCTGTTTGGCGCCTCGTTGTTGATCGCCGTCGGGGCTTCTGGCGCCGCGTTGTGGATCGCGTACAACCTGCGGCGCAACACGCCCTACGTGCGCCTGGCGCGTGGCGGAGCCGCGGTGGTGATGGGCTTTGCCATTGTCGGCATGCACTACACCGGCATGGCGGCCGCACAGTTTGCCGATGAAAGTTTCTGCGGCGCGGCACTCACCGGGTTGAGCGGCAAGGGCCTGGACAACCTGGTATTGGTCACCACCCTGGCCGTGCTCGCAATCGCGTTGTTGACTTCGCTGCTCGACGCACGCCTGGAAGCCCGCACCGCCGTGCTCGCCGATTCGCTGAGCCTGGCCAACCAAGAACTGACCCACTTGGCCTTGCACGACACGCTCACCGGCCTGCCCAATCGCACGTTGCTCGCCGACCGCATTCAGCAATCCATGCAGGCCGTCAAAGAGCAGGGCGGTTGTTTCGCGCTGATGTTTATCGACCTGGACGGCTTCAAGCCGGTCAACGATGCGTTTGGCCATCACATGGGTGACCAGCTGTTGCGCGAAGTGGGCCTGCGCCTGCGTGAAGACTTGCGCAGCCAGGACACGCTGGCACGTATCGGCGGCGATGAGTTTGTGTTGCTGGTGCAATTGAGCCAACCCGACGATGCCTTGCGCCTGGCCGAGCGCCAGGTGGGGCTGATCAACCGGGCGTTCAAGGTTGCCGAGCATGAGCTGAAGATCTCCGCCAGCGTCGGTATTGCGATGTTCCCAGGCAACGGTGGCAACCCGCAGGAGTTGTTGATGAACGCCGACGCCGCGATGTACCACGCCAAGGGCATGGGCAAGAACGGCTACAGCTTCTTTGATGTGTCAATGAACACCAATGCGCGAAAACAACTGCAGCTGTTGCAAGACCTGCGCAGCGCCGTTGAGCATCAACAATTTCGCCTGTACTACCAGCCTAAGTTCGACGCCGTCAGCGGTATTCCGGTAGGGGCCGAGGCGTTGTTGCGCTGGGAGCATCCGCAGCAGGGCTTGCTGCTGCCGGCCACGTTTATTGAGTTGGCGGAAAAGACCGGCCTGATCATCCCCATCGGCGAGTGGGTGCTCGATGAAGCCTGTCGGCAGATGGCCCTCTGGTACACGCAGGGTTATGAGGATTGGCGCATTGCCGTGAACCTTTCGGCGTTGCAGTTCTGCCATGCCGGCTTGGTCAAGAGCGTGGCCACGGCACTGGAACGCCACCAATTGCCGGCCAATAACCTGACCCTGGAAATCACCGAAACCACCGCCATGAGCGATGCCGACGCCAGCATGACGGTGTTGCAACAGCTTTCGGACATGGGCGTCGACCTGTCCATCGATGACTTCGGCACGGGCTATTCCAGCCTGATGTACCTCAAGCGCCTGCCGGCCAACGAGTTGAAGATCGACCGTGGTTTCGTGCGCGACCTGGAGCACGACAGCGATGACGCCGCCATCGTCTCGGCCATCGTCGCCCTCGGCCAGGCCCTGGGCCTGCGCATTGTCGCCGAAGGCGTAGAAACTGATGTGCAGCAGAACTTCCTCACACGCCTGGGCTGTAATTCCTTGCAAGGTTACTTGCTGGGGCATCCGTTGCCGGCCGATGGCTTCATGGCGGATATCCAGCGCGCCGAAGATGCAGTCGCGCCTGACAAAAGCCGTGCGTGACGGGTATTCTTGGATCCAGCCATAAACATCAGGTTGAACCAGGAGACCGCACGCATGGACAAAGTCGTCATCATCACCGGTGGCAGTCGTGGGATTGGCGCCGAGACGGCATTGCTGGCCGCCCGCCAAGGCTATCGCATCTGCATCAACTACCAGTCTGACGAAGAGGCTGCCCACCGCGTGCTTGAACAGGTTCGCGCGTTGGGTGCCCAGGCCATTGCCGTGCGTGCGGACGTGAGTATCGAAGATGAGGTGATCGCGCTGTTCAGCCGCGTCGATGCCGAGTTGGGCCGCGTCACGGCGCTGGTCAACAATGCCGGTACCGTGGGGCACAAGTCGCGGGTCGATGAGATGTCTGAATTCCGCATCCTGAAAATCATGAAGACCAACGTGCTGGGGCCGATCCTGTGTGCCAAGCATGCGGTGTTGCGCATGTCGCCCAAGCATGGCGGGCAGGGCGGCAGCATCGTCAACGTCTCCTCGGTGGCGGCGCGCCTTGGCTCTCCAGGTGAGTACGTCGACTATGCCGCGTCCAAAGGTGCGCTCGATACCTTCACCCTGGGCCTCTCCAAAGAAGTCGCGGGCGAAGGTATTCGGGTCAATGCGGTACGCCCGGGCTACATCTTTACCGATTTCCATGCACTGAGCGGCGACCCGGATCGGGTCAGCAAGCTTGAATCAGGTATCCCCATGGCACGGGGCGGGCGCCCTGATGAGGTGGCGGAAGCGATTATCTGGTTGTTATCGGATAAGGCGTCGTATGCCACGGGAACATTTTTGGACTTGGGTGGCGGCCGTTGAATAGATAGTGCTGCGCGAGCAAGCCCGCTCCCACATTTGGAATGCATTTTAATGTGGGAGCGGGCTTGCTCGCGAAGGCGTCAGAACACACAACTCGATCATTCAGAACGACCGCACAATCCGCCCCAACGTCTCCATCGCTTTCTCTGACGCTTCAGTCCACGGGCTGCCGTAGTTCAGGCGAATACAGTTCCTGAACCGCTGGGTCGCCGAGAAGATCGGCCCCGGCGCAATGCTGATGCCTTGGGCCAGCGCCATCTGGAACAACTTCAACGAGTCGGTCTGCTCCGGCAGTTCCAGCCACAGGAAATACCCGCCTGCCGGCTGGCTGACCCGGGTCTGTGCCGGGAAGTAACGGGCAATCGCCGCCAGCATCGCGCTTTGCTGTTCTTCCAGGGCATAGCGCAATTTACGCAGGTGCCGATCATAACCGCCGTGCTGCAAGTAGTCGGCAATTGCTGCCTGGGCCGGCATCGACGGGCACAGCGAGGTCATCAGCTTCAAGCGCTCGACCTTCTGCGCAAAACGCCCAGCGGCCACCCAACCGACGCGGTAACCCGGCGCCAGGCTCTTGGCAAACGAGCCGCAATGCATCACCAACCCTTCGGTGTCGAACGCCTTGGCGGGTTTGGGCGCTTGTTGGCCGTAATACAGCTCGGCGTACACGTCGTCTTCGATCAAGGGCACTTGGTGGCTGCGCAGCAGTTCCACCAACGCTTGTTTCTTGGCTTCGGGCAGGGTGGCGCCCATGGGGTTCTGGAAGCTGGTCATGGTCCAGCAGGCCTTGATCGGGTAGCGCTCCAGGGTTTGTGCCAAGGCGCCGAGGTCGATGCCATCGCGCGGGTGCACGGGAATTTCCACGGCCTTGAGTTTCAGGCGTTCCAGCACTTGCAGGCAGGCGTAAAACGCCGGGGCTTCGATGGCCACCAGATCGCCCGGTTCAGTGACGGCTTGCAGGCACAGGTTCAGGGCTTCGAGGGCGCCGTTGGTGATCAGCAGCTCTTCCATCGGCAGCATCAGGCCGCCGACCATGTAGCGCAGCGCAATCTGGCGGCGCAATTGCGGGTTGCCCGGTGACATGTCGGTGACCACCATGCGCGGGTCCATTTACGGCCGGCGCTGGCCAAGGAGCGGGCCAGGCGCGGCAACGGGAACAGCGTGGGCTTGGGAATGCCGAGCCGAACGGTACGGTGTTTGGGTCCTTGATCGAGTCGAGTACCGAAAACACCAACTCGCTCACATCGACTTCGGTGGACTCATGCACCTGTTCGCTTACCACCGGCTCGGAAAACGGACTGGGCGCGTGGGTATTGACGAAGTAACCAGAGCGCGGCCGCGCACGGATCAGGCCGCGGCGCTCCAGCAAGTAATAGGCTTGGAATACGGTGGATGGGCTGACGCCGTAGGTCTGGCTGGCGTAGCGCACCGACGGCACGCGCTGGCCGGGGCCGAGTACGCCGGAGCGGATCAATTCTGCAATGTCGTCGGCGAATTTTTCGTAGCGTTTCATGGCAGCTCAGTCATTTTCTCAAAGGGTACGCGGAACTCAATGTGGGAGCTCCAATGTTTCAGCGGTTCAACGGGCGACGAAGCGGCTATCGGCCGCACTATAGACCCACGGTTCATCCACATCCGTCACCTTGAAGCGCAAGGTCTGCGAACTGCTCGCTGGCTTGTCCGCCAGCAACGCCACCGACACCGGCACATCGCTGATTTCTCCCGGTGCCAGGCTGATCTCGGTCTTGCCGTGCAGCTGGAAGTCGTGTGCATCCACCAGTTCCAGACGGTAATCCTGGCGCTGCTGGGTCTTGTTGATGACCTTGAGGCTGTAGATGTTCTCGATCTGCCCTTGGGCATTTTCGCGGAACATGCCCCGGTCCTTGGTCACGTCCAGCGATACCATCGGCCGTTCCACCAGCGCCACTACCAAGGCGGCCATCATCACCAGCAGCACGGCACTGTAGCCGATCAGGCGTGGCCGTAGCAGGTGGGTTTTACCACCTTGCAATTGATGCTCGCTGGTGTAGCTCACCAGCCCACGGGCGTACCCCATCTTGTCCATGATCGAATCACAGGCGTCGATGCACGCCGCGCAGCCGATGCATTCCATTTGCAGGCCGTCGCGGATGTCGATGCCGGTGGGGCAGACCTGCACGCATAGTTGGCAATCGATGCAATCACCCAGGCCGACGGCGGCGGGTTTGACCTCGCGTTTGCGCGGGCCACGGTTTTCGCCGCGAGCTGCATCGTAGGAAATGGTCAGGGTGTCTTTGTCGAACATCACGCTTTGGAAGCGCGCGTACGGGCACATGTGCATGCACACTGCCTCGCGCAGCCAGCCAGCGTTGATGTAGGTGGCGGCGGTGAAAAACAGCACCCAGAACAGGCTGACGCCGCCTATTTGCCAGGTCAGCAGGTCGGCGACTAGCGGGCGAATGGGCGTGAAGTAGCCAACAAAGGTCAACCCGGTCAGCACGCTGATGCCCAACCACAAAGTGTGCTTGGCCGAACGCCGCGCCAGTTTGTTCAGGCTCCATGGTGCGTTATGCAGTTTGATGCGCTGGTTGCGCTCACCCTCGGTGACTTTCTCGCACCACATGAACAGCCAGGTAAACGAGCTTTGCGGGCAGGTGTAGCCGCACCACACGCGGCCGGCGAATACGGTAATTGCAAACAGGCCGAAGGCGCAGATGATCAGCAACGCCGACAACAGGATGAAGTCCTGGGGCCAGAAGGTCGCGCCAAAAATATGGAATTTGCTTTCAGCCAGGTCCCACAGCACGGCCTGGCGTCCTCCCCAGTTCAGCCACACGGTGCCGAAAAAAGCCAAGAACAGAAAACCCGCGCCGGCCACGCGCAAGGTGCGGAACAGGCCGGTGAAGCTGCGGGTATGGATCGAGTTGTCGCTGGATCTGGCCTTCACCTTCTTTGGGTGAATGGGCACAAAGGTTTCCACGGTAGGGATTCGTTCGGTCATGGTCGTTCGCTCATCAGCCTCCATCAGGCCGATGAACTATGCGCGTGGCTCTGTTTGCATAACAGACTCAGCTATGGCGATAAAAAGCGGATCAGATGGGGCGTGCGCTTACCACTGCGATAATGTGCTGCACCCCGTTTTCAAAGGGATGCAGCTAGATTTTTTGCGGTGCTGATACAGGTCAATCAAATCGCCGAACCAGGCTCGGTGACCTTCTTGTGCTGGCGTCCATCGATGGCGCCGGCCACGGTCAAGGCATCGGCTTCCTGTTCAGTGATGTAGACCCGATCTGCGTCCAGTTGCACATAGGACATGGCCTTGGGAATGTCGGTGCTGACGGTGACGTCGGCCGCCTGCAGGCTGTGTTCCTGGCCGTCTTCGTTGACCTTGAAGTAGCAGGTCTGATTTTCGATGCGTACCGGCATGACGCTCTCCTTTTATGGGCTGGTAAAGGTTAGGTTCCCCTTGCGCATCAACTGTTCCAGGCAACTGACTGACGGTCGGCGCTGTCCATCGTTTACCAACAACGACAAAGGACGGCTCTCATGGACGCTTGGTGGCATGAAGTGTGGCAAACCCTGCAGGCTGAATTCGCCGATATCGGTGATGCGAAGCAACTGACGCAGATCACCGTGCGCTTGCTGATCGCCGCCGTGCTGGGCGGCATCCTGGGCTTTGAGCGCGAGAGCAAGGGCAAGGCGGCAGGCGTGCGCACCCACATGCTGGTGGCGCTGGGTGCTGCGTTGTTCGTGATGGTGCCGCAGATGTCAGGCAACCAGGCCGATGCCATGAGTCGGGTAGTGCAGGGGTGATCGCCGGGATCGGCTTTCTGGGGGCCGGCACCATTATCAAGGGCAAGGACGATGAGGAAGGCCATGTCAAGGCCTGACCACCGCCGCCGGGCTTTGGATGACCGCTGCGATTGGGGTCTCGGCCGGGTTGGGCCGGGAATCGACAGCGGTGCTGAGTACCTTGCTGGCGTTG
Organism: Pseudomonas poae; assembly: GCA_004000515.1. Classification (GTDB taxonomy): domain Bacteria; phylum Pseudomonadota; class Gammaproteobacteria; order Pseudomonadales; family Pseudomonadaceae; genus Aquipseudomonas; species Aquipseudomonas cremoris. Next base: position 5,233,198 of record CP034537.1, on the reverse strand, counting down.
GCGGTGTTTAGCCTGATGCCGCGGATCGTCAAGCTTTTTGAAAAACCCCATTGACAGGGTCAAGCCACCAGATCGGTTTCCCTGAACTTGCCAACTATCTTTGCGACAATGCAGGGTCGCCCTGGTTGCCGGAAATCACCAGGACGCTTGCATCGTGGGTGGGTGAATACTTCAATTGCATTTCGCCACTTGCTCCGGACAGTTGGTTGACCCAGTGCAGTTTTTTTGTTGAGTTGCTTGCGTATGCCTGAAACGTCCAGCTTGTCTCGGCCATGTACAAAGTCCCTGATTTCGCTCGGAGCGTCGAGGCTCGACTCTCGGGTGTTCAGGTAGCGGTAGATATTGGCTGGCGGCGCGCTATCCGGCTCGTTTCGACGTCTGTCCCAGTCATCTGGGTGCGAGTATTGCAGTGATTCGTTAACTCTTTGACCTCGGCGGCAATGTTGAAGAGGTTTGTTGCGGTGGTCCCCAAGCCCCCCAGGCGGCTTTCAATGTCAGTCAGGGCCCCCTGTTTATTGCCCGCGAAACGACGCACAAGATCAAAGCGCGCGCCAACGGGGCGCTGAACAATTGGTACTTCAAGCCGAACAACGCAGAGTCGACGCACTTTCGGTAGGTTTCGATCTGCTCTGTCTCAAGGGGAGACAGCACCGCGTTGATCGTGTCGGTGTTCAGGTGGGTGCCGATCTCACTGAGGACTGCGGTTTGAGCCTGGGCCGGGGGGCTACGCAACAAGGTGTCGACGTTTTCTTTCGTGAATACCGTATTGAGGGTGCTGATGAAAGCGGCGGATGAGTTGGCGTTCGGGTCGCACAGTGCGCGGTTAACCGTTGATTTGTCTGTGCGTTTGAGGTCGGCGAGGCCTTGCTCCAATGTTGACCTATCGCCAGGTTGTACCTCGTCATCAGGTTTCTTGGCTTCCCGGGCGGGATCCGGTGGTGAATGGAGCAGCGCGTCCAAGGCTTCGGGCGAGACTATCGTGGGTGGCGGCAGAGCGCTGGGCGTAGCGAGACCTTGGCCAGCAGCCAAGGCGGTGGGGGTGATTGAAATGGGGCTGATGGTTGGCATGATATTCCTCGCAAACAGAGGGCTGAGGACTTCTTCCACAGTCCGGATGTTGATCTCCATGAACGTTCAATATCATCACTATCAACGCTGCTGGGCGTACGGGATTTCCCCGGTGATCAGGTAGGAAGCTTCGGTTATTGGGCGTCGCGTGAGGGCAGTGGTTCTTATAACTCACTGCCCGCGCGCCCGCGCATTAAAGCGTCGTTCAGACGATCACCGGAGGCATGGTCGTTGGGGGTTCCTCGACCGGTGGCGGCAGGTTTTCCGGTGGTTCTTTCTCTGGAATCGGCTCCGGTTCGCTGGGCGGCAAGGTCGGATTGTCGATATTTGGGTCCGGGGTTTCAGCCGGGATCGGGATATTCATCGGTGTGGCCTCCTTTGTGCTTTGCTCTATCGGTGGACAGCCGCCGAGGCGAATTGATTCCCCGCCCAATGGCGGCACATCCACCTGAACTTTTAACCGGGGCCCGGGCTCGGACCTATTACGGCCCTGCTCAGGAGAGCGGCGCCGTATCAGAATTCGGATCAAGCAAAGAGCGTCCACAGGGCGTAAGGGGAAGATGCTCGATGACTGCTGAAACACTGACTCCAGATCAATCGTTATTGCCGCTGTCCCAGGCGTTGTTGCTGCCCAGGATCGCCATTGAAAGCACCACGCCCGTGATCGACGGCGGCGAATTTGCCGTAAAGGCCGTGGTTGGCCAACGTATTACTGTTACCAGCAAAGTGTTCGCCGACGGCCACGACAAGCTCGCCGTGCTGATCCGCTGGCGTCCGTTGGCCGACGAAAGCTGGCACAGCGTGGTGATGACCGATGTGGGCAACAACGGTTGGGAGGGCGCGTTTACCGTCGAGGCCATTGGCCCTCATGAATATTGCATCGAAGCCTGGATCGATACGTTCGCCAGTTTCTGCTACGAACTGCGCAAGAAACACGAGGCCGGCGTGCCGGTGAGCCTCGAATTGCAGGAAGGCCGCAGCCTCGTGCTACAGGCCGCCGAGCGCAGTGACAATGAACTGCGTGACCGCCTGATGCTGTTGCATCACGAACTCTCCGGCCTGCTGGAAACCGAGCAAGTTGCGTTGTTCCTGCACGAAGACAGTGCACACCTGATGACCCAGGCCGATCACCGCGCCTACTTGAGCATCAGCACCGTTTACCCCATCGATGTGGAGCGGACGGCGGCGCTGTTTGCCAGCTGGTATGAGCTGTTTCGCGCTCGATCACCGACGATCCGGCACGCCACGGCACGTTTAACGACGTGCACTCGCGCCTGTCGATGATCCATGACATGGGCTTCGACGTACTGTACTTCCCGCCGATCCACCCCATTGGGCGCAGCCACCGCAAAGGCCCGAATAACTCCCTCACTGCTGGTCCGGATGATCCGGGCAGCCCCTATGCCATTGGCAGCGAGGAGGGCGGCCACGAAGCGATTCACCCGCAATTGGGTAGCCGCGATGATTTCCGCCGCCTGGTGCAGGCCGCCGCTGACCACGGCCTGGAAATCGCGTTGGATTTTGCCATCCAGTGCTCACAGGACCACCCGTGGCTCAAGCAACACCCCGGTTGGTTCAACTGGCGCCCGGACGGCACGATCAAATACGCGGAAAACCCGCCGAAAAAGTATCAGGACATCGTCAACGTCGACTTCTACGCGGCCGACGCAATTCCCAGCCTGTGGACCGAGTTGCGCGACATTGTGGTCGGTTGGGTGGAAGAGGGCGTGAAGACTTTTCGTGTCGACAATCCCCACACCAAGCCGCTGCCGTTCTGGCAATGGCTGATCAGCGATGTTCGCGCCAAACACCCGGAAGTGATTTTCCTCGCTGAAGCCTTTACCACCCCGGCCATGATGGCGCGGCTGGGCAAGGTCGGTTACTCCCAGAGCTACACCTATTTCACTTGGCGCAACACCAAGGCCGAACTGAGTGAGTATTTCACCCAACTGAATGAATCGCCGTTGCGCGAGTGCTTCCGCCCGAACTTCTTCGTCAATACGCCAGATATCAACCCAGGCTTCCTGCACGAGTCAGGACGCCCGGGCTTCTTGATTCGCGCGGCGCTGGCCACTATGGGGTCGGGGCTGTGGGGCATGTATTCGGGCTATGAGCTGTGCGAAGCCGCGCCCGTGCCTGGCAAAGAGGAATACCTGGATTCGGAGAAGTATCAGATCCGCGTTCGCGACTTCACTGCGCCGGGCAACATCATTGCTGAAATCGCCCAGCTCAACCGCATCCGCCGGCAAAACCCGGCGTTGCAGACGCACTTGGGCCTGAAACTCTACAACGCCTGGAACGACAACATCCTGTACTTCGGCAAGCGCAGTGACGATGGCAGCAACTTCATCCTTGTTGCAGTGAACCTCGACCCCTACAACGCTCAGGAAGCGAATTTTGAGTTGCCATTGTGGGAATTGGGCCTGCCGGACGATGCCCAGACCCAGGGTGAAGACCTGATGAATGGCCATCGCTGGACCTGGTATGGCAAGACCCAGTGGATGCGGCTGGAGCCACATACGCCCTTTGGTATTTGGCGCATCACCCATTCCCAAACCTGACGCAGGAGCTGGCTTGCCTGCGATAGCGGTACATCAGCCGATGTTTTTGGCGCTGATACACCGCTATCGCAGGCAAGCCAGCTCCCACATTGACCGAGTTTCTTCAGGCAGAAGTTCACGTATTCCAGGAGTTTCCAATGGCGAAGAAACCCACCCCAGCCACCTTCATCAAAGACCCGCTCTGGTACAAGGACGCGGTGATCTATCAGGTTCACGTCAAATCCTATTTCGACTCCAACAACGACGGCATCGGCGACTTTCCCGGCCTTATCGCCAAGCTTGATTACATTGCTGACCTGGGCGTGAACACCATCTGGCTGCTGCCGTTCTATCCCCTCACCACGTCGCGACGACGGCTATGACATTGCCGAATACCGAGGTGTGCACAGTGATTACGGCACGATGGCCGACGCCAAGCGCTTTATCGCCGAGGCTCACAAACGCGGGTTGCGGGTGATTACGGAGCTGGTGATCAACCACACCTCCGACCAGCACCCGTGGTTCCAGCGGGCGCGCAAGGCCAAGCCCGGTTCGGCAGCGCGGGATTTTTATGTTTGGTCCGATGACGATCAAAAGTACGACGGCACCCGCATCATCTTTCTTGACACCGAAAAATCCAACTGGACCTGGGACCCGGTCGCCGGCCAGTACTTCTGGCACCGTTTCTATTCCCACCAGCCGGACCTGAATTTCGACAACCCGCAAGTCATGAAAGCCGTGCTGTCGGTGATGCGCTATTGGCTGGACATGGGCATTGACGGTCTGCGCCTGGACGCCATCCCGTACCTGATCGAGCGCGACGGCACCAACAACGAAAACTTGCCTGAAACCCACGCTGTGCTGAAACAGATCCGCGCCGAGATCGACGCGCATTATCCGGACCGCATGCTGCTGGCCGAAGCCAACCAGTGGCCTGAAGACACTCAGTTGTACTTCGGCGACAAAAAGGCGATGACGGCGATGAGTGCCATATGGCCTTCCACTTTCCGCTGATGCCGCGCATGTACATGGCACTCGCCCAGGAAGATCGCTTCCCCATCACCGACATTCTGCGCCAGACCCCGGAGATTCCCGCCAATTGCCAATGGGCGATCTTCCTGCGCAACCACGATGAACTGACGTTGGAGATGGTCACCGACAAAGAGCGCGACTACCTATGGAATTACTACGCCGCCGACCGCCGTGCGCGGATCAACCTGGGGATTCGCCGCCGTCTTGCACCGCTGATGGAGCGCGATCGCCGGCGGGTGGAGTTGCTCAACAGCCTGCTGCTGTCGATGCCTGGCACGCCGACCCTGTATTACGGCGATGAAATCGGCATGGGCGACAACATCTACCTGGGCGACCGCGACGGCGTGCGCACGCCGATGCAGTGGTCCATCGACCGCAACGGTGGTTTCTCCCGCGCCGACCCGGCGAGCCTGGTGCTGCCGCCGATCATGGACCCGCAATATGGCTACCAGTCGGTCAATGTCGAAACCCAGACCCAGGACCCGCATTCGCTGCTGAACTGGACCCGGCGGATGTTGGCCGTGCGCAAGCAGTCCAAGGCGTTTGGCCGGGGCAGCTTGAAGATGCTCTCGCCCAGCAACCGCCGCATCCTCGCGTATACCCGAGAGTTCACCGGTGAGGATGGGCGTACGGAAATCATCTTGTGCGTGGCCAACGTCTCTCGCAGCGCTCAGGCCGCCGAACTGGACCTTTCGGCGTTTGCCGGCATGGTTCCGGTGGAAATGCTCGGCGGTAATGCATTCCCGCCGATCGGCCAGCTGAATTTCCTGCTGACCCTCGCGCCGTATGGCTTCTATTGGTTCGTGCTGGCGGCGGAAAACCAGATGCCCAGCTGGCATGTGGAGCCCGCGCAGAGCATGCCGGACTTCACCACCCTGGTGCTGAAACAGCGCATGGAAGAGCTGCTGGAGCCGCCGTGCCGCGCTACGCTAGAACAGACCTCACTGCCGGCCTGGCTGCCGAAACGGCGTTGGTTCGCGGGCAAGGATACGGCCATCGACAGCGTGCATATCGCCTACGGTGTGCGTTTCGGCGACCCGCAGCACCCGGTATTGCTCAGTGAGATCGACGTGACCAGCGGCGGCCAAGTCAGCCGTTACCAGTTGCCGTTCGGTTTCCTCGGCGAAGACCAGTTCACCAGCGCGTTGCCCCAGCAGTTGGCGCTGGCTCGGGTGCGCCGCGCGCGCCAGGTGGGGTTGGTCACCGACGCATTCAGCCTTGAACACTTTATTCGGGCGGTGATCCACGGCTTGCAGGCTGGCACGGTGTTGAACGCCAGTGAGGGCGATCTGCGTTTTGAGGCCACGCCGCACTTGGCCAAACTGCAGCTGACCGAAGAGTCCGAAGTGCGTTACCTGTCGGCTGAGCAGTCCAACAGCTCGGTGGTGGTGGGGAAAGCCTGGTGCTCAAGCTGATCCGCAAAGTCGCGTCCGGCGTGCACCCGGAACTGGAAATGAGCGCCTACCTGACCGCTGCCGGCTACCCCAATATCTCGCCGCTGCTGGGTTCGGTGATTCGCCGCGATGGGGTAGGGCAAGACAACCTGCTGATGATTGCCCAGGGTTACCTCAGCAATCAGGGCGATGCCTGGGCCTGGACGCAAAACAGCCTGGAACGGGCGATTCGTGATGAGCTGGCCGAGGCCATGTCCGAGCAGGAGCAGCACTACAACGCCCTGGGTGAATTGAAAGACTTTGCCGGCCTGTTGGGGCAACGGTTGGGCGAAATGCACGGGGTACTGGGCGCGAAAACCACCGATAAAGACTTCAAGCCCGAAGTCTCCAGCGTCAAGGACACGCAAACCTGGGCCAAGGACGTGGGCGCACAGATCGACCGCGCCCTGCAATTGCTCAAACTTCATCAACATCAGTTGAACCCTGCCGATCAGGCGCTGGTCAGTGAGTTGCTGGCACAGAAAAAAGCCATTGCCAGTCACGTACAAACCTTGGCGAAAGCCACGGCGGGCGGGCTGCGTATTCGGGTGCATGGGGACTTGCACCTGGGCCAGGTGCTGGTAGTGAAGGGCGATGCCTACCTGATCGACTTTGAAGGCGAGCCGGCCCGCCCGCTGCATGAACGACGCGGCAAGCACAGCCCGTATAAAGATGTGAGCGGCGTGCTGCGCTCCTTTGATTACGCGGCAGCCATGGCGCTGAATGGGCAGGGAGTGGATCACTCGCCCGAAGCGGACTTGGCGCGTAAACGCGTGACCGATCGTTACTTGAAGGAAGCACGCCAGGCATTTATCCAGGCTTATCAGGCAGCTACGTCTACACTGGCGCATGACTGGCAGGAAGCCCGCGGCCAGGACGCAGCGCTGACGTTGTTCAGCCTGGAAAAGGCCGCGTATGAAGTGGCTTACGAAGCGGAAAACCGCCCGACGTGGCTGCCGGTGCCCCTGCAAGGGTTGCACGGGTTGCTGAGCGGGATTGCACTGACAACGAAAGCAACTAATTCGAAAACTGCACGCGGTGGGGAGACGTCATGAGCTTTACACATAAAGAACCGCTGCAACCGAAGTTGACTGCACTGCCGGCGTCCAAGGACGTCGAGGCGCTGGTACGCGCCGAACACCAAGACCCGTTCTCGATCCTGGGGCCGCATGAGGATGAGCACGGCGGCCAGTTTATCCGCGCGTTTTTGCCGGAGGCCTTGAGCGTCCAGGTGTTGGCGCGCGATAACGGCGAACAGATCGGCAGCCTGGATGCGACCCAGGTGCCGGGTTTGTTTGTGGGGCACTTCAACCATCGCCAGCCGTACTTGCTCAAGATTCAGTGGGCCGGTGGTGAGCAGATCACTGAAGACCCCTACAGTTTTAGCCAGTTATTGCTGGGTGAAATGGACCTGTACCTGTTTGCCGAAGGCAATCACCGTGACCTCAGCAGTTGCCTGGGCGCTCAGGTGACCAGCGTCGACGGTGTGCAAGGCGTGCGCTTTGCCGTGTGGGCGCCGAATGCGCGACGCGTGTCGGTGGTCGGTGACTTCAATATTTGGGACGGACGTCGTCATCCAATGCGCCTGCGGCATCCGTCTGGCGTATGGGAGATCTTTATCCCGCGCCTGCAACCGGGCGCGGCCTACAAGTACGAGATTCTTGGTGCCAACGGCATTCTGCCACTCAAGGCCGACCCCGTGGCACTGGCCACTCAACTGCCACCCGACACCGCGTCCAAAGTCGCTGCGCCGTTGCAGGTGGACTGGCAGGATCACGAATGGATGCAGTCGCGCGCCGAGAAGCAAAAACGTCAGCGCCGCTGTCCATCTACGAACTGCACGTCGGTTCCTGGCAGGCCGAGCTGGACGAGGCGGGTGAGGTGGCCCGCCAGTACAACTGGCGAGAGCTGGCCGAACGTTTGATTCCTTATGTTCAGCAATTGGGCTTTACCCATATCGAGCTGATGCCGATCATGGAACACCCGTTCGGCGGCTCCTGGGGTTACCAGGCACTGTCCCAATTCGCCCCCACCGCGCGGTTTGGCTCGCCGGAAGATTTCGCCTACTTCGTCAATGCCCTGCACCAGGCCGATATCGGCGTGATCCTTGACTGGGTACCGGCGCATTTTCCTACCGATACCCACGGCCTGGCGCAGTTCGATGGCACGGCGTTGTACGAATACGCCAACCCGCTTGAAGGCTTTCATCAGGACTGGGACACGCTGATCTACAACCTGGGCCGCACCGAAGTGCATGGTTTTATGCTGGCTTCGGCACTGCACTGGCTGAAACACTTCCATGTCGACGGCCTGCGGGTGGATGCCGTGGCGTCGATGCTCTACCGCGACTATTCGCGCAAGGCAGGGGAATGGGTACCCAACCGCCATGGCGGCCGCGAGAACCTGGAAGCCATCGACTTTTGCGCCACTTGAACGATGTGGTCGCCCAGGAGGCGCCGGGCGCATTGGTCATCGCCGAGGAATCCACCGCCTGGCCAGGTGTGAGCCAGCCGACCCAGCAGGGTGGCCTGGGCTTCAACTACAAATGGAACATGGGCTGGATGCACGATTCGCTGCATTACATCCAGCAAGACCCGGTGTACCGCGCCCATCACCATAACGAGCTGAGTTTCGGCCTGGTGTATGCGTGGTCCGAGCGCTTTATCCTGCCGATCTCCCACGATGAAGTGGTGCACGGCAAGCACTCGCTGATCGACAAGATGCCCGGCGACCGCTGGCAGAAGTTTGCCAACCTGCGGGCCTACCTGGCGTTCATGTGGATGCACCCCGGTAAGAAACTGCTGTTCATGGGCTGCGAATTCGGCCAATGGCGCGAGTGGAACCACGACCAGCAATTGGACTGGTACCTGCTGCAATACGCCGAACACAAGGGCGTGCAGAAGCTGGTCGGCGACTTGAACCGCCTGTACCGCGAGGAACCGGCCCTGCATGAACAGGACGATGCGCCGCAGGGCTTTCAGTGGTTGATCGGCGACGATGCGATCAACAGCGTCTACGCCTGGCTGCGTTGGAGCAAGGACGGCAAGCCGGTGCTGGTGGTGGCCAACTTCACACCGGTCCCGCGTGCGGCCTATTCGGTGGGCGTCCCCTTTGCAGGCCGCTGGAACGAGGTCATCAACAGCGATGCCGACACATATGCTGGCTCCAACTACGGAAATGGGGAAGTGTTTACCCAGGATGAGCCGCGCCATGGGCAACCGGTGTCGCTGTCGTTGAATCTGCCGCCGCTTGGCGTATTGATTCTGCGGCCGGAAGCGCTTTAAGGGCTCTACCGTGCTGGATTCTGTTGTCCGCGCTACTGGCAGGGTGCCACAATGGCACCTTTGTCGTGGCAGTCGAATCAGGCGGTTTTCATGAATGGCCTTGGGCGTGAGCAGGACCAGGATTGCGTTATTGAGGAGCAGGTGCGAACCGACCGGTTGCACCAGTTATTTCGACAGTCATTTGCCGCGATTTTCGGCAGCTACCTAGGCGCCGTCATGCTGTGCTGGCTGTGCTGGGATCGCTTTGACCATCAGGTGATCCTGGTGTGGTTGGCGCTGCTGGCGGTCTCTTCGCTGTTGCGGCTGAAGATGTTCATGGAGTGGTTCCGTTGCCCGCCCAGCGAGCGCACGCCCGACCGCTGGGAGCGCCGCTATGCGGTGACGTTGATGCTGTCGGCGGGAATCTGGGGGTTGGCGCCTTGGCGGTGATGCCCACCGACGATCGGTTGTCCCAGGCGCTGGTCATGCTGTTTACCGTGGGCATGTCAGTGAGTGCGGTGTCCTGTTATTCGGCATACCGCTACCTGACGCTGGGGTCCATGGGCCTGGTGTTGCTGCCGTGCACGCTGTGGCTGCTGTTCCAGCCGTCGTCGATGCAGGTGGGAGTGGCCATCGCGGTACTGGTGTTTTCCACGTTCGTGGTCAGCGCCACGCGCAAATTGTCTGATGCCTTGGAAAAAGCGTTTCGCCTGACTCGGCAAATGGAACGTGCCCACACTATTTCTACCCGCGCAGCACAGACCGATGAACTCACCGGCCTGATGAACCGCCGCGCGTTCTTCGAACATGCCCAAGTGTTGTACGCCCAGTGCCGCCATAACCAGCAGCCGCTGTGTGCGCTGATGATGGACATGGACCACTTCAAGGAAATCAACGACACCTACGGCCACCAGGCCGGCGACCAGGTACTGCGTCAGATCGGCGGGGTGATCAGCGCGTCGTTCCGTCAGGCTGACGTGTATGGGCGCCTGGGCGGCGAAGAATTTGCGGTATTACTGCCTAACACGTCGCTGGAAACCGCGCGGGATATCGCCGAGCAACTGGTCAAGGCCATTTCCGGCCTGTCCTCCGAGCCGGTGCAAGGCCTGACTGCCAGCCTTGGCGTGGCGTCCACCCGTGCATGGGAGCAAGACCTGCACGGCCTGATGAACACCGCCGACAAGGCGCTGTACCGCGCCAAAGCGCAAGGGCGCAACCAGGTCGCAGTGGCGGAGTAGGTTTCAGTTCCTCTGCATGGCCTTGGCCAGCGCCCGCGCGACCTGGTCGGCGGAGTAGGGCTTGGCGAGGAATTCAAACCCTTCATAGCCGCTGTCGGCCAACTCTTCGCTGTAGCCGGAGGTCAGCACCACCGGCAGGTCCGGACGCCGCTCGCGCAACAGCTTGGCCATGGCCACGCCGGTGATCCCCGGCATTACCACATCCGAAAAAATCCCATCGAAGGCTTGTGCCTCAGGGCCAGCCAGCGCCAGAGCCTGTTCGGCATCGGTCGCCCAGGTCGTCTGGTAGCCCAGGTCCTGCAGGATCTGGTTGGCAAAGCGGCCCACTTCCAGGTTGTCTTCCACGATGAGGATATGGCGCAGCGCCGTGTCCCGAAGCGGGCATGATCCTCCTGCGGTAGCTGCTGCGCAGCCTCCGGCGCCACTTGCGGCAGGTACAGGGTAAACACTGTCCCTTGGCCCACGGTGCTGGCCACATCGACGTTGCCGCCGGACTGCTTGGCAAACCCGAACACCTGGGATAGCCCCAGCCCCGTGCCTTTGCCGACAGCCTTGGTGGTGAAGAAAGGTTCGAAAATACGTTCGAAAGCATTGCCGGGAATTCCGCCACCGGTATCGGTCAGGGAAATGGCCACAAACGGCTGACGGATCTCGGCATCGCCACGGATGCGCGGCACGCTGTCGACGTTAGCGACGCGCAAGGTCAAGGTGCCTTGGCCTTCCATCGCGTCACGTGCATTCAGGGCGATATTGATCAGCGCGGTTTCGAACTGGCTTGAGTCGACGCGTACATGGCTAGGGTGTTCAGGCAATTGCAACTGTACGTGGATACGTGCGCCGGTCAGGCTCTCGAGCATCTCGCCGATGTTGCGCACGCGCACGCCCACGTCGAAGACTTGCGGGTTGAGCGGTTGGCGACGGGCGAAGGCGAGCAATTGGCTGGTGAGCTTGCTGGCGCGTTCGACAGTGTCGGAGACCGCGCCCATGTAGCGTTGGCGACGTTCTTCGGACAGCCCCGGTTGGCGCAGGAAGTCTACGGATGAGCGGATGATGGTCAGCAGGTTGTTGAAGTCATGGGCCACTCCACCAGTCAACTGGCCGATGGCTTCCAGCTTTTGCGACTGGCGCAACGCCGCTTCGGCCTGGGTGAGGGCGGCAGTGCGTTCTTCCACCCGTTGTTCCAGGGTTGCGTTGAGCTCGGTAAACGCTGCCAGGCCTTCGCGTACAGCGGCGTCGGCGCGCACGCGCTCGATATGCGCCCAGGAACGCTCGGTGACCTCTTTGACCAACGCCAGGTCGTATGGCGACCAGACCCGCGCAGTCTTGTGATGCACGGCCATCAGTGCGGTGAGGCGGCCGTCCTTGATCAGCGGGAAGCACACGGTGGCCAGGGCCCCCAACGCCTGGTAACTGGCGGCAACCTCAGGAGAGAACTCCATGCGGTTGTCCTGCACCACCACGGGTTCCCCGGCATTCAGGCGCTGTACCGCCAGCGTTCCGAATGACGCAAGGCTGTAGTGCCCGACAATGCTCGGCGAACCTGGCGCGGCCCAGTTGCCGCGAATGGTAAAGCCGTCTTCATCGGCGTCCATGTCGGCGTAGGCGCAGTTCGACACCTGTAGGTGCTCGGCCAGCAGGCGCGTGGTGGTGGTCATGATGGCTTCGGCGTCGGCGGCATTGGCCACGGCGCTGCCGACCGCGTCGAGCACCGCCAGGCGGCGGGCGAGAAACACGGTGGCGGTGGTTTCGGTGACGGTATCCAGCATGCCCACGACCTTGCCCAGGGGGTCGCGGATCGGGCTGTAGCAAAGGTGAAATACGCTTGCTCGGGACCGGCGCCGCGCTCGATCACCAGTGGGAAGTTTTCGATATAGGTGGCATGCCCTTCGAATGCGGCCTTGGCGATCGGGCTGACCTTCTCCCAGACTTCATGCCATACCTCGCTGAACGGGCGTCCCAATGCATAGGGTTTATCCCCCAGGATCGGAATGAACGCGTCGTTGTAGAGCATGGTCAGTTGCGGCCCCCAAACGATGGATTGGGGAAAGCTTGAGGCAAAGCACAGCGCCACGGTGGTCTTGAGTACGTCCGGCCATTGTTCCAGCGGCCCCAGGGGCGTGCTGGCCCAATCATGCTGGCGAACACGCTCAGCCATGTCGCTGCTGCTTTGCAGCCAATTCATCATTGGGAGAACACCTTGTTTGCCGCCATCTTTTAAGCTGCCTGAAAGATCAGGCTATCAAGCTACAGACCCGAGGGGTCGCTGCCAGTTCAGCGCAATTATCCATGAGATGGCACTTTGATGCTCCCCCCTTCGATGAGGCGATTCGGACACTGGCTATTGCGCGCCGAAAACCCCTGTCCAATAAATCCCCGCATCGCTTTTCGGGTCCATGGCATATGCCGCACCCAGCTCACGAAATTGCGGGTTCATGAGGTTGGCGCAGTGGCCGGGGCTGGCGAGCCAACCGTCGACGACCTTGCGTGGGGTGTCCAGGCCGGCGGCGATGTTTTCGCCGATGTTCTTCGCGATATAACCGGCCAGTTCGGCGCGGTCGCCGGGAGTACGGCCGTCGTGGTCGAGGTGGTCGAAGAAGTTGCCATTGGCCATGTTGCGTGTGTGGCTGTTGGCGGCGCCCGCGAGATCTTCGTTCCACGACAATGGGGTGGTGGCGGTAAACGCCCGCGTACCACACTGACGCGGCTGTTCACGGGCGGCGTTGATCAGGCTGAGCAGTTGTTTGCCTTCGGTTTGCCAGTCACCCAGACCGCTGGTGAGCAGAGGGCGGGCGAGCACGATGCGCCAGTCCTGGCCGCTGTTGCTCACGCCGATATCGACAAACTGCGGGTCCAGCACCACGCGGCAGAAACTCTCGCGCACAGCCTTCATGGCCGCTTGCGCATCCTTGGGCCCCGACAGGCTGATGGCCTGCACGTTGACCATTGGGTACGCGGCACGGGCCAGTGCCTGCTGCAGGTCGCCGACATTGTTGGCCGGCAGCACCAGGCGTGTATCGCTGGCCAGCGGTGGCAGCTCTTGGGAGCCCTGGTTACCGCAGCGTTGCACCTGGCTGCGGTATTCGTTGATCTGTTGTACCAACTGACTTTCTTCATTCGCCATCGCGCTGGCGCAGAACACCGTAGTGGCGGCCAGCGTCGTCAGGCTCATCATCAATGACAGCACGCGCATGGACGTTACCCTTGAGCTTGAAAGTGCCCATGATGCGCGATGTAGGTGCGTCCATGCACCCGTTGGTCCGAACTTTTTTCTCAGTTCTTGAAGGTCGAGTGTTTACGGCCCTGGTCGCACAAGGCGAACACCACCACCAGCAGTGCCGAAATGCCGAGGATGATCACCACACCATCGGTGGAGTGAGTGGCCGACGCCGCCACCATCGACAGTGCACCCAGTGGTGCCAGGCCACCGGCGATGGCGGTGCCGATTTCACGCCCGGTGCCGAAGCCCGAAGAGCGGGTTTGGGTGGGGAACTGACGGCTGAGGAACGAGCCTGCGGTGCGAACATCATCGGTGCGAGGATGCCAGTACCCACGCCGATGGCGATGTAGATCATCAGGCTTTCACCCGTATTCAGCAGGGCCAGGAACGGGTAGGCGAACAGCAGCGAACACACGCCGCCGAGCATCAGCACGGTCTTGCTGCTCCACTTGTCGCACAGCCAGCCAAAGCACGGCACGGCGACGATGGCAATCAGGCTGGCGATGGTTACCGACAGCGAGGTGACGTGTACGTCCACGCCTTTGAACTGGGTCAGGTAGGCGAGTGAGAAGGTCTTGAAGATGTAGCTCAGGGCGTTGTAGCCAATGGCCACGAAGAACACCACGGCCAGGCCTTTCAGGTCGTTCTTGAACAGCGCTTTCAGTGGTGAAGCCTTGGCTTTTGCCGCTTCCTTGCTCAGCTCGTTGAACTGCGGCGTTTCCGGGATGCTGTTGCGCACCCACAGCCCCACGCCCACCAGCACGATGCTGCAGATGAACGGGATACGCCAGCCGCCGGCCAGCAGGAACTCGTTGCCGTTGATGGTCAGCAAGTACACGGTGAGCGACGACAGCAGCAGGCCCAGGTTCAGGCCCAATGCCGGCCAGGCGCCCTGGCTGCCGCGCTTGCCCTGGGAGGCGTGTTCATAGGAGGTCACCGCCGCACCGGACAACTCGGCGCCAGCGCCCAGGCCCTGGATGATGCGGATAAACACCAGCACGATCGGCGCCCAGATGCCGATGGAGGCGTAGCTCGGGATCAGGCCGATCAGCGTGGTGCACACGCCCATCAGGCAGAAGGTCAGCACCAGCACTTGTTTACGGCCGAACTTGTCGCCCAGGTAACCAAACAGGATGCCGCCGAACGGACGGGCGATGAAACCGATGGCAAAGGTAGAGAAGGCCATCAAAGTGGCGGTCTTGGGGTCGCTGTTATCAAAGAAGATCTTCGAAAACACAATGGCTGCCATGGTGGCGTACAGGTAAAAGTCGTACCACTCCAGCATCGAGCCAAAAATGGTGGCGGCGGCCACCTTGCGCAGGCGCTTGCGGGTTTGCTCGGGTGTTTCGGTGGTCGGGATGGAGGCAGGTGCCGACATGCTGAACTTCCTTCTGGGTCTTTATAGTTATTGTCAAATGGACGCGTATTTCGGGGTGTTACTCGGGCTGGAACAGGCGGTCGGCGATCATCGCGCCGATGGGCATGGCTGAAGTGGCGGCCGGCGAGGGCGCGTTGCAGACGTGGAGCATTCGCGAGGTCTGGGCGAACAGGAAGTCGTGCACCAGGCTGCCGTCGCGCATCACTGCCTGGGCGCGGATGCCCGCTTCATAGGGCAGCAGGTCGTCGAGGGTCAGCGATGGGCAGTACTTGCGGCACTGCTCCAGGTAGCCGGACTTGAACAGCGAGTTCTTCATCTCGGTGGTGCCTGAGCCCAGGTTTTGCCAGATGGTTTTCCAGAAACCGGGGAAGCTGGCGTACTGCGCCACGTCGCGCCAGTTCACCGAGAACTTGCGGTAGTTCTCGCGGCCAAGGCCCAGCACGGCGTTCGGGCCGACGGTGACGCTGCCGTCGATCATGCGGGTGAGGTGCACGCCAAGGAACGGCAGCTCCGGGTCGGGAATCGGATAGATCAGGTGGTTGACGATGTTGTTTTTCGACGCCGGCAGACGGAAATACTCGCCACGGAACGGGATGATCTGGTGATCGATGTTTATCCCGGCCAATGTTGCCAGCCGATCCGACTGCAAGCCCGCGCAGACCACCAGGTGCCGCGCCTGCCAGGTTTCACCATGGGTGCTGACGGTGACTTTGTCGGTGTCTTCGTGGATCGCGGTGACCGTGCGTTCCAGGCAGATCTGCCCACCACTGCGGCGGATCACCTGCGCCATGGTTTCGCACACCTGGCGGTAGTCGACGATGCCGGTGGCGTCGAGAAACAGTCCGCCCAGGCCGACGATATTCGGTTCACGCTGACGCAACTGGTCGGCATCCAGACGCTCGACCTTCATGCCATTGAGTTGGGAGCGTGCGTACAGCGCTTCCATCCGTTGCATTTCCAGCGGGCTGGAGGCTACCAGCAGCTTGCCGCACACCTCGAACTTGATCCCGTGTTCGGTGCAGAACTGCTTGGTTTGCTCGGCGCCACGCTTGCACAGGTCGGCCTTGAGGCTGCCCGGTGCGTAGTAGATGCCGGCGTGGATCACGCCGCTGTTGTGACCGGTCTGGTGCTTGGCCAGCACCGATTCTTTTCCAGGATCACCAGGGACGCGCCGGGTTGGCGCTTGAGCAGTTCCATTGCGGTGGCCAGGCCGACGATGCCGCCGCCGATAATGCAAAAATCGTGAATCATTGCGTGGGGTGCCTCAAGTTGCACATTTCGGTCTGCTTATCAGGTTGTCAGACTAATGTTTTTGTTAAAAAAATGGCGTGTCCAGGACACGCTACTTAAAGGATCAACGGGTGGCGGGCAGCTCCAGGCTTAAGCGTCGGGCCGCCGCGCGCAAGTGCGCTTCGGCGCTGGCAGCGGCGCGTTGAGCGTCGCCGTCGGCAATCGCCTGGTAGAGCAACTCATGTTCCTGGGTAGCATCGGCAGAGCCAGTGGCAAAACGCGATGCCGAGTTTTCCCAGGCCGTCTTGCGGGCGCTGGCCAGTTGGCTGCGCAGAAAGTCATGGAACGCCACGAAGTAGTCATTCTTGCTGGCGTCGGCGATGGCGCGGTGGAATTCCACGTCGGCGATGGCGGCGGCTTCGAAGTTGTCGCGGTTATCGTGCATGGCCTGCAGGGCGCTTTTCATGCGTTGCAGGTCGGCCTCATCACGGCGCTGGGCGGCAATCGAGGCGGCTTGGGTTTCGATCCACAGGCGCACTTCAAACATCTGCGCCAGGTCTGGACGGCGCCCGTCAGCTTGGGGAAAACGGAACACAGTGCCCGCGGGCGTCTGCGAAATGAACGAGCCCAAGCCCCGGCGCGCAGTGATCACGCCATCAGCCTTGAGCTGGGCAATTGCCTCACGCACCACGGAGCGGCTGACGTTGAGTTGTTCGGCCAGTTGCTGTTCGGTGGGCATGCGCGATTCCGGCGGCAATTGGCCGGAGTCGATTTCTGCACGGAGGGCACTGACAACCCGTACGACGAGCGAATCAGGGCGTTGAAGCTCAAGCATGGGACAGCCTTGGTAATCAGGTTGTCAGACAATAGTCGTTACGATTTTGCCTTGTCAAATTTTTGTGTCGCATCACGCCCGCCAACAGGATCAATCCGAGGGCGACCGCGAAGGTCGTGTGCAGGCCGTTGGACACTGATTGCGGGCTGGCGTGGATCACGTCCGGGGTGGCCCAGGCAAATACCGCGCCGAGAGCCGAAGCGCCGATAATCAGGCCAAGGTTTCGCGACAGGTTCAGCAGGCCCGAGACGGTGCCCCGGCGTGAAGCGTCGACATCACTCATCACAGCGGTGTTGTTCGCTGCCTGGAACAGGCTGTACCCGCAGGTCAAAATCACCAGCGCGCTCAGGTAGGCGAACAATCCCGAGGCGAATGACAGCGCCAGTGCGCCGCAGGCCAGCAGGCCCAGCCCGGCGAAGGTCATGCGTTGGCTGCCGAAGCGGTCGGTGAGACGGCCCGCCGGTATGCCGCTGACGGCCGCAACGCAAGGCCCGACGGCCATGGCCAGGCCCATCCATGCCGTATCCAGGCCCAGGCCTCGGGACAGGTAAAACGGCCCGACCACAAAGGTAGCCATGATCACGGCGGCAATCAGTGCGCTCATCGCCAGGCCTGCGCGCAGGGGCGCATCCTGTAACGCCATCCGCAAACCCAGGCCACCGGAGATTGACGTACGCGCCTGGTCCGTTGGCAAATATCGATAGGCGAGGGCGGCGGCGAGCAACCCCAGCGGCACCCCCACCAGAAACACCGCACGCCAGCCCCACAGTCCCAGCAACACCCCGCCCACACTTGGGCCCATGGCGGTGCCCACGGCCGACATCGTACCCAGCAAGCCCATCACCCGGCCCGTGTGCGCCTTGTTCACTGTGTCGCCGACCATCGCCAATGCCATGGCCATCATGACGGCTGCCCCCAAACCCTGCAGGACGCGTGCGCCCACCAGCCATTCCAGCGTGGGCGCGACGCCGCATAACGCACACGCCACCGCGAATAGCAGCAACCCGGCGAGCAACAGGCGACGCCGCCCCAGCCGGTCGCCCAAGCGGCCGGCACTCACGATCACCGCGGTGATCGCCAGCAGATACCCCAACACCACCCACTGCACGGCGTGAAATGACACTTCAAACGCCTGCGTCAGGCTGGGCAGGCCAACGTTGGCGATGCTGGTTCCGAGGGACGCTAGAGACATGGATAGCGACAGGCTTACAAGTGCGCCACGTGAAGAGGAGGGCATGGGAATTCCTTGGATGAAGGCAACTGTCACAAATCTACGGCGTCGCCTAACATGGCGGAAGACGCATGAGTTGCAGTTAATACCTGCGTATAACGCCAGCTTTGGAGTGCCGATGCCCGATCTCAATTTGCTGATTACCCTGGACGTATTGCTCACCGAAGGCAGCGTCGCCCGTGCCGCGCAGCGCCTGCGCCTGAGCCCTTCCGCCATGAGCCGGGCGCTGGCACGCTTGCGTGAGACCACCGGCGACCCGCTGCTGGTGCGCGCTGGCCGTGGCTTGGTGCCGACGCCACGGGCGATGGAACTGCGTGAACAGGTCAGCCGTTTGGTGCAAGAGGCTCACGCGGTGTTAAGGCCCATCCAAACCGTGGATATGGCACAGGTCGTACGCACCTTTACCCTGCGCGCCAGCGAAGAATTCGTCGAAAACTTCGGCCCGGCGCTGCTCGCGCGAATTGCCCGGGATGCGCACGGTGTGCGCCTGCGTTTCGTCAATAAAACCGATAAGGACAGCGCTCCGCTGCGCGAAGGCAGCGTCGACCTGGACACCGGCGTTGTCGATGCCGACGCCAGCCCGGAGCTGCTGACCCAGGCTCTGTTCCGTGACCGCTTGATTGGCGTGGTGCGCGCCGGCCATTCCCTCAGCCGAGGCGAAGTCAGCGCCGAGCGGTATGCGCAAGGCCAGCACGTGTACGTCTCCCGACGCGGCCAGGATCGGGGCCAGATCGACGATGCCCTTGAAGCCCAAGGCCTGACTCGGCAGATCAGCACCATTGTCGCCGGTTTCTCCACTTCCATCGCGTTGGCCCGTGACACCGACCTGATCGCCAGCGTGCCCGAACGCTACACCGCCCACCAACGCGAAGGCCTGCACAGTTTTGCATTGCCGCTGACCTTACCCGCGTTTACCGTGGCGATGCTCTGGCACCCTCGGCTCGACGCCGACCTGGCCCATCGCTGGCTACGCGGATGTTTGCGTGAGGTCTGCGGGCCGCAACAGGTACAATCGCCACTGCCTTGACGCGAAACTCCAGGAATTTGCATGTTCAGCCTTACCCGCTACACCACACCGTGCCCCGAGCCCATCAATGCCCAGATCCTGCAGATGGTGGTGGACAACCTCACCGACATCAGCAGCGTCGCGCTGCCGCCGAGCAACCTGCTGTACAACATCTACCAATACGCCGTCGGGTTTGAGGTACACCTGTACCTCGAAGCGTTGAACGGTACAAAAGGCATTGCCGTCGAGTTGATCGTGGCGACCGAGACACAGGACACCGAGAAGGTCATCGGTTTTGTGCTGTGCCTGCCGGTAAAAGATGATCCTGAGGCATGTGGTATCGCGTTTATGGCGGTGCAGGCGGGCCATCGGCGCCAGGGTGTTGCGCGGGGCATGATGCAGGATGTGCTCGCTCGTTATCCCCACGCGGAATTGGCGTGTGCGGTGGAGAAGGTGGCGGCCTTTGAAGCGATGGGCTTTCAAGTGCGCGCAGCGCGGGGCACTCAGGTGCTTATGAATACCCGCGACTACGGCACCGACGGGCTGATGGGCGTGTTGGATGTAGCGTCGATCTATAGCTCGCTGGAAGTGCGGCAGATTCACACCTACCTGCTGCAAAAGCACGGCAAGCGCGCGATGGTGGACGCGGAAAAGCAGCGCGACCGCCATCTTGATCAACTGACCCGCAAGGTGCAGGTGTTTATCCAGGAACGCGCCCGCGGCTGACCATCGCCAGGATCGTCGCCAACAACTCCTGCTGCGCTTCCTCGCGACTGATCTCACCGCTGGCTGCCGCATGAGACAGGGCTTCCGCAGCGCCCAGCATCGCCCTTAATCCCGCCTGGGATATTCGACCAAATGGCGACAGCACGTCACGGCACTTATCCAGGAAGATCGCCTCGTACTGGCGCTTGAGGGTTTCCAGTTCCGGTGAACTGCTCAGCGCGGCGATCACCCCTGGAATTTCCCGCCCTTGCAGCAACACGCAATCGACGTAAGACGAGGCAATCACCCAGGCCCGGTCTTCCAGCGTGGCGTTGCTGGCTTCGATGGCATCGGCAAACACCTGGTTTTGGCGCCCGTCAAAATCTTCATACAACGCGGCCAACAACCCGGCGCGGGTGACGAAGTGGTCATAGACCACTGGCTTGGTAACGCCCGCCAGTTCCGCCAGGCGGCCAAGGGTAAGGGCCTCGGTGCCTTCCTCGCGCACCAATTGCCAGGCCACATCCAACAATTGTCGCAGACGATCTTCACGCGATAGGCGACGACGTGGGGCAGGGGATTCACTGCTTGACATGCTTATATACCAAAAGTAACTTACCAAAGGTAACTTAAGCCCAGCCTAAACCGAAATGGAGTCAATGTCATGCATGCCTTGATCGTTGTTGCACATCACGACCCGCAATCCCTCACCCACAGTATTGCGTTGCAAGCTGCCGCTGGCCTGACTGCCGCCGGCCACACCTACGAAATCGCCGACCTCGCCGCCGAAGGCTTCGACCCGCGCTACACCGCCGACGATCACTTAGTGCATCGCACCCGCGCCCAGCCGCCCGCCGATGTGCTGGCCGAGCAAGCGCGTATCGACCGGGCAGACGCCTTGGTGTTGGCATTTCCTATCTACTGGTGGTCGATGCCGGGCCTGCTCAAGGGCTGGATCGACCGCGTGTTCGTCAACGGCTGGGCAATCGATTACGGCCCCGATATGCCCGTGGTGAAAAAACTGCGGCACTTGCAGGTGCATCTATTGGCATTGGGTGCGGCCGACGACGGCGCATTTGACCGCCACGGTTACGCCAAGGCCATGCGTACGCAAATCGATTACGGGATCTTTGATTACTGCGGCGCGCAGGTGGTGACATCCGAGCTGTTGCTGGACTCCGAGTCGGGGACGGCGCAGGAGCATTTGAAAACCGCCCTGAAACTGGGACAGCAGTTGTTCACACAGGTCGAGGCCCGCCAGGAAGCCTAAAGCAGATGCCGTTCCAGGGATTCACGAATCAGCGTCGCCAATTGCGCCACCGGTTCGGTGGGCTGCTGGCGGTTGCGGTGCAGCTCATACGCCAGTGAAGGCACCGATGGCAGTTCCTCCAACACGCGTAAGTGCGCCGGCAAACCCATCGACGTGCGCAATGTCACGCCCAGCCCGGCATCCACGGCGGCCCAGATGCCGCCGACGCTCGGGCTGGTGAGTGCAACGCGCCAGGCAATGCCGGCGCGGTCCAGTGCATCGATGGCGGCGCTGCGCAGCACACAAGGTGCGTCGAACATCACTAGAGGCAGCGGCACCTTGCGCGAGGGCAGCGGTTTGTCGTGGGCGCCGATCCAATGCATGGGGGTTTGCCCCAGGCGCGTGACGTAGGGCGAGGCGTGCCCGGTGGCCCAGGTCAGCGCCAAGTCGAGGTTGCCACTGTCCACCAGGGTCAGCAGTTCGGCATTGCGGGCAATTCGCACTTCCAATCTGATCATCGGGTACAGCAGTGCGAAGCGTCGTAGCACATCGCTGAGCACCCATTCACCGAAATCTTCCTGCACGCCCAGGCGTAGCGTTCCTTCGGTGCGGGTCTGGTTCAATGCGTCGAAAATGCTGTCATTGAGTTCCAGCAAGCGTCGGGCATGGCCCAGCAATGCTTCGCCCACAGGCGTCAATGCCAGTCCACGGCCAGATTTGTTCAGCACCGGCGTGCCTACTTGCTCTTCGAGTTTTTTCAATTGTGCGCTGATGGCTGAGGTGGAGCGTCCCAGACGTTCCGCAGCTTTGGCAAAACTGTGCAAGTCTACCCCCAGGACAAAGGTGCGCAGTACGTCGAGGTCGAAGGTGGGCAGGCGCATTGAATAGTCCACATAAACAGGATGGTTGGTATTGTTTAATCTGATATTCGGAATGATCCTGGCTTGCTAGTTTTTGCCCGTCAACTCAATTGTCGGAGCACTGCATATGCCATACGCGCGAATCTCACTGCATCGCGGGAAATCCGCCGAGTACTTACAGGCCCTGTCCCAAAGCCTGCATGACGCACTGGTGGAGGCCTTTGCAATTCCCGTAGGTGATCGATTCCACGTCATCCACCAGCATGACGCAGGGGAACTGATTGTGGATGCTGACTATCTGGGCGGCCCGCGCAGCGCGGACTTCGTGTTGATTGCAATCACGGGAGGCAAGCCGCGAGACACGGCAACCAAGCGACGGTTTTATCAGGCGGTGACCCAGCGCCTGAGCGCCAGCATCGGGCTGGACCCAGAGGATGTGATGATCGTGATCAACACCACGGCGGCTGAGGATTGGTCATTTGGCGGAGGCCGGGGCAATGTGTAGCAGGTGTCAGCCTTCGCGAAACAGGTCGTGGGCGTCCAGCAGGCGGTAGGCAATCTCCGGGCGTTTTTCCAAGCCCCGGCGAATCGCGGCCGGGATTGATTGGCGAGTCTTGCGACACATGCCCGGCAGGTCATCGATCAAAATTTGAATGCCGCGCATGCTTTTGACCTCGGTGTGCCCCGGCGCGACATGCACGCGGATGCCCAATTGCTGGTACATCAGCTGTTGCATGCGCTCCAGGTCTTGCAGGCTCTTGAGGTCTTCAAGGCGCTCGAGCAGCTTTTTTTCTTCCTGGCGCGTGAGCTGCAGGATGCGCTGGTCGGCGCCTGGGGTTTCCAGCAATTGCTCGCGATCACAGACGCAGGCGCCGGGTGGGCAGGGTTGGCGAATTGTCATGTGCATTGCCTCCCCATTCCGACGCTGTGTCCTCAGTAGCTCAGTTGAACCCCAAGACTGCCCAGGGCATTCCAATACTCAGGATAGGTCTTGGCCACGCAGTCCGGGTCCTGAATGCGGATGCCCGACACTTTCAAGCCGGCCAGGGCAAAGCACATGGCGATGCGGTGGTCGGCGTGGGTGTCGATCAATGCATTGCACGAGGTGCCCGCCAGGGCAGGGTCGCTGGCCACGAGCAGGTCGTCGCCTTCGATGGTGGCCAGGCCCGGGCGGATCTCGTTCAGGCCGTCGTGCAGCGCCTGCACGCGGTCACACTCTTTACCCGCAGGTTGGCCAGTTCGGTGAAGCGTACCGGGGTGTTGTTGAAGGCTGCGAGTACCGCCAGCGTCGGAATCGCGTCCTGCATCTGCGAGCCGACCACAGTTGCCTGCATGTTCGGAAACTGTGCGATAACGGCCTGGGCCTTGGCGTCCGGTTGGGTGAAGTCTTGCGCGGCGACACCGATGTCGATGCGGCCACCGGTCAATACTTCGGCAGCCCACAGGTAGGTGGCTGCGGACGCGTCGGGTTCGATCAGGTAGTCATGGGCGGTGTAGCCGGTTGGGGCTACGCGCCAAGTGGTGTCGTTGACTTCTTCCACCTGGGCACCGAATGCGCGCATGCAGTCCAGAGTCAGGTCCACATAGCCACGCGCGCCGATGTCCTTGCCGGTCAGCGCCACTTCAATCGGTGCTTCGCCGCAGGCGGCGAGCATCAGCAGGGCGGATACGTATTGGCTGGACAAGCCGCCATCAATCTCAAAACGCTTGGCCTGCACTTTGCCTACGCCGTGCACGGTGACTGGCGGGCAGCCGGTCGGGCTGTCGACCTGGATACCGTTCTGGCCGAGGGTGGCCAGCAGCGGGCCAATCGGACGTTTCTGCATGTAGTCGTCGCCGTCCAGCACCACGGTGCCTTCAACGGTCGCGACCGCTGCAGTAAGAAAGCGCATCGCCGTGCCGGCATTGCCGAGGAACAGCGGCTGCGCAGGCAATTGCAGCTTGCCATGCCCGGTGACGACAAACGTAGTGTCGTCCGGCTCGTCGATGGTCACGCCCATCTGGCGCAGGGCCACCGACATATGGCGGGTGTCATCGCTTGAGCGCACCGCTCAGGCGGCTGGTGCCCTTGGCCAGGGCGGCCAGCAGCAGGGCGCGGTTGGTAATGGATTTGGAGCCGGGGGCGCGACCTTGCCATTGAGGGGGGAAATTGGGCGGTGTAACGGTCACGGTTTTCTGCGAACTCAAGGTACAAGGCTCCTGATTCAAGGCAAGGTGGCACGGAGTGGCCGACGGGCGGACCCGAATAATCGGCCAAAGCAGCGGTGCTTGTCGAGGCTTAGCGCTGGCTCAACCAGTAATCGTGCAACGCTCGCGCTGCCGGTTCGATCTGGCTGACACGCTGTTGATGTGCCGCTACATCCAGGTCGGCCGGCAGTTCGAAGTTGTCCTGTTCGGCGCACCAGGAGATTTTTTCCAACTCGCTTGCCTGCGCCGCCGGCAGTTCGGGCCAATTGCCGATGGCCGCGCCACGGATATAGCCAAAGCACCATTCTTCGGCGAGGGTCACGTTTTGGCCCTGATGTTCGGTTTCGTCGAAGCGGGCCTTGAAGCGCTCAGCGTCGGTGGCCAGTTGCTCGGCCAGGGTATTGATGTGGCGCACACAGAGTTCCAGGAAACGCTGCGCTTCATCCATGTTGTCCCATTCCGGGTTCTGCCCGCCCCAGATCGCCGGGAACCACTCGGCCACATCCACTTGCACCGGGCTGGACACCAGCGCGGTGAAATAACCGTCGAGTTCGGCCAGGTTCAGCACCGAATGGTCGTCGCCGTACTTTTGCAGGGTGTCTTCGATAAATTCGAATTCGGTCGGGGAGAGGGGTTGGGCGTGCATGGGCATATCCTTTAAACGTCGAGCGCCGCAGGTGGGGCGGCTTAAAGCGCGAAGGATGGCGGGTGTGCCGGGTTTTATCCAGCATTTTCCCAGTGTTTGCACAGCTTGCTCACGCACATCGAGCCCACCACCGCTAGGATGATCGGCACCAGGAAGTCATGCTCGATTCGGGTAAATTCCGCCACCAGCACAATCGCCGTCAGCGGCATGCTCATGCTGGCCGCGAGAAAAGCCGCCGCGCCGATGATCGCAAACGCGCCCAACGGCACGCCCGGCCAAAGCAGGCTCCAGGCGCCGCCAAGGATGATCGCCAGCAGCGCGCCATTCGCCAGGCCCGGCGTCAACAGCCCACCTTCGGCGCCGGCGCGCAGGCTGCTGGTGGTGATCAGCACCTTGACCACCAGCAGCAGCGCGGCCAGGCCGATGGTCAGTTGATTGTCGAAACCCAGTTGCGCCGGACCTTTACCGTTGCCCAGTATTTGCGGCAGCAACATCGCCAGCCCACCGATGATCGTGAAGTTGATCAACGACAGCACCGGCAGCCGCCAACCCCTCGCAGCATTCGCCCGCGCCTTGCCGGTGATGCGCGTGAAACCGTACGCCGCCAACCCGAATACTGGCCCGCACACCACGGCCCAGGCGATCAGCACCGGGCTCAGCACAAATTGCGGCACCACGTATTGCGACTCTGCCCCAGCCCGATCCACGCCACCGATGCACCTATCGCCGAGGTCGCCAATGCAATCACCGCTGCCGGCCAGCTGAATGCACCCACCAGCACTTCCAAGACAAACACCGCGCCACCCAGCGGCACGTTGTACACCGCCGCCAGCCCCGCGCCCGCGCCACAGGCCACGATCAGGCGATGCATCTGGGGTTCGAGTCGCGCACGTTGCGATAACCAGCTGGCGCCCAGCGCCCCAACTTCCCGTGGCGCCACTTCACGCCCAAGCGGCGACCCCAGGGCCACGGTGATGATTTGCAGCAAGGCGTGGGCGAGGGTGGTCTTGGGTGGCATGATCGGCATCTTGTCCGACACGGCCTGCTTGATGCTGACCAATGGGCGGCCATAGCGATAAATCGTCCACCAGCCTAATCCTGCGACCAGGCCGCAGACCACCAGCACCAGCAAGCGACGCGCGGGCGACGCGGCCGTAACGCCTAGCAGGAAGGTTTCATGGCTGACCAGGCTGTCGAGGCTGTAGCCGTAAGCCAGGTGCTGGATGCCGTGCAACAGCAACGCCAGCAACATCCCGCCCAGGCCTGCGCCGATACCGGTCAGCACGACCACCAGGGCCAGGATCAAGGATGAACGAAACGTGGTCGGCATAGGCGGCTCCAGGCAATGGCCCTGATTGTATAGCCGAAAAATCGCGCCTCCCGCGTGAAATGTAATGGCGCTGCATGAACCTTGCAGCCACAACATTCCATTACCTTTGCCAGTCCCGTTTTTGGCCGATGCGCCGTGGCGCACCCTTGTTATAGTTCGGGCCTTATCACTCGCCAGTCAGGGATCACTGCCATGTCCGAATACCAAGCTTTCGTCGTCGAACTCACCGGTAACGTTGCCCATGTGCAGATCAACCGCCCGGAAAAGATCAACGCGATGAACGCCGCGTTCTGGACCGAGATCATCGACATCTTCCAATGGGTCGAAGACACCGACACCGTGCGGGCCGTGGTGCTCAGCGGTGCCGGCAAGCATTTCTCTTCGGGTATCGACCTGATGATGCTGGCCTCGGTGGCCAACGACTTCGGCAAGGACGTAGGGCGCAACGCGCGCTTGCTGCGCCGCAAGATCCTTGAACTGCAAGCCTCGTTCAATGCCGTCGACAATTGCCGCAAGCCGGTATTGGCGGCGATCCAGGGTTACTGCATCGGCGGCGCCATCGACCTGATCAGCGCCTGCGACATGCGCTACGCCGCCGAAGGTGCGCAGTTCTCGATCAAGGAAATCGACATCGGCATGGCCGCCGACGTCGGCACCCTGCAGCGCCTGCCGCGCATCATCGGCGACGGCATGCTGCGTGAGTTGGCCTACACCGGTCGCCAATTCGGCGCCGAGGAAGCGCGCAGCATCGGCCTGGTCAATCGTGTCTATCCCGATCAGGAGAGCCTGTTGGCCGGCGTGCTGGAGATTGCCCATGAAATCGCCGCCAAATCGCCGATTGCCGTCACCGGCACCAAAGCCATGATCAGCTACATGCGTGACCATACGGTCAATGATGGTCTGGAATACGTTGCCACCTGGAACTCGGCTATGTTGCAATCCAACGACCTGCGCGTGGCCATCGCGGCCCATATGAGTAAGCAGAAACCCGAATTCGTGGATTGACTGACATGACCCCAGGCTGGATTACCACAACGCTTTTGGACAACGACACCCCTGGCGGCTGGGCTGTCGCCCGCAGCCGCGATGGTTTTACATGACGCCAACGGCCCGCTGTTCCCTCGCGAATGGCTTAAACGCCAGGACCTGTCGGTGTTCGCCGAGCACGGCATCGGCCACCTCGACGGTGAGCCGGTGTACCTGCTTGAGCTGAACGCGCCGGCCGAAGTGCCGGGTTGCAGCTGGCAGGGCCTGCGGGCCTTCATGCTGCAAGGCGATCACACCCTGTACAAAGTGCTGGGTTATGCCGCGCAGATCGGCACCTGGGCGCGCGAGCACCGGTTTTGCGGCAGTTGCGGCCAGGCCATGGTCCAGGTGCCACGTGAGCGGGCGATGTATTGCCAGGCCTGCGACCTGCGCAGCTATCCACGGATTTCGCCGAGCATGATCGTGCTGGTCACCCGTGGCGACGAGATCCTGCTGGCGCGTTCGCCGCGCTTTGTCACCGGGGTCTACAGCACCCTGGCGGGGTTCGCCGAGCCGGGTGAGTCGGCTGAGGATTGTTTGATCCGCGAAGTGCGCGAGGAAGTGCAGGTCGAGGTGAAGAACATCCAGTACATGGGCAGCCAGTGCTGGCCGTTTCCCCACTCGATGATGCTGGGCTTCCATGCCGAGTACGCCGGTGGCGATATCGTGCCCCAGGCCGACGAGATCGAAGACGCGCAGTGGTTCAATGTGCACAACCTGCCGCCGTTGCCGGCGTCACGTTCGATCGCGCGCTACCTGATCGACCTCTACCTGGCGCGGCGTTTAGGCCACGCTGAACCAGTGCTGCCAGGCTAGGCGCACGGTCAGGCCCAGCACCACGGTGATAAACACCGGGCGAATGAATTTGGCGCCGCCGCTGATTGCGCTGCGCGCGCCAAAGAACGCGCCGAACATCACGCAAATGCCCATGGTCAGGCCGACGATCCAGTCCACCGTCCCGTTGAAGATAAACACCGACAGCGCTGCCGCGTTGCTGACGAAGTTCATGCTGCGCGCCACGCCGCTGGCTTTCACCAGGTCCACGGGGTACATCAACATCGTGCTGACGGTCCAGAATGCACCGGTACCCGGGCCGGCTACACCATCGTAGAAGCCCAGGCCAAAACCTTGGGTGGACTGCCATTTCTTCTTGATCGGCGCATCGGCGTCCAGCGGCGCCTTGGGCGTGCCGCCGAACAACAGGTACAAGCCGCAACCGAACACAATCACCGGGAGCATTTTGTTCAGGGTCTCGGCGGGCAGGTAGTGAGCCACTACGGCGCCGGTCAGCGCACCGATAAACGTGCCGACGATGGCATGCACCCACTGGCGCGGGTGAAACAGCTTGCGGCGATAGAAGGTAAAGCTGGCGGTGGCGGAGCCGAAGGTAGAACTGAGCTTGTTGGTGCCCAGTACCAAGTGCGGCGGCATGCCGGCGGTGAGCAAGGCAGGCGTGGTGAGCAGACCGCCGCCGCCGGCGATGGCGTCGATGAAACCGGCGATAAAGGCGACAAACGCCAGGATGGCGAGGGTGGTGAGGTCAACGCTGAGTTCGAAGGGCATGGGCAGGGCTTATGGTTGGCAGGGCGGCCGCCATCTTACCCGTCAGATGTGTGCAGATCCAAATGTGGGAGCTGGCTTGCCTGCGATAGCGGTGTGCCAGTTGAAATAGTTGGGGCTGACCCACCGCCATCGCAGGCAAGCCAGCTCCCACAAGGTCAGCGGTGTGCTTCGATCCACTCCAACGCCGTACGCCAGATGCAAATCCCCAGGAAATACGCCGACATCAGCGACCACAACCCAAACGTCCACGGGTTGGTGTTCGGGTAATCCACCACCATCAAGAAGCTGCACAGCAGCCAGATGGTGGTCACCGCGATATTGATCGGCATAAACCGCTTCACCCGGAACGGGTGCAGGAACTTCATCGGTGTCACGGTCAGCAGCGCCAAGGCGATCACCGTCAACAACGTGACCCAGGCCTCGGGCTGGATGATGTACACGCACAGCGCCACCACATTCCACGCGGCAGGAAAGCCGACAAAATAGTTGTCCTTGCTCTTCATGTTCACGTTGCAGAAGCAGAACAGCGACGACACCAGGATCACCGACACCGTGAACAGGTGGGTGAAGTCCGGCAGGTCGATATAACGGTAGATAAACAGTGCCGGGATAAACACATAGGTGAGGTAATCGATCACCAGGTCCAGCACCGAGCCGTCAAAGCTGGGCAGCACCGTGCTCACATTGACCCGTCGCGCGAGCGAGCCGTCGACGCCATCGACCACCAACGCCAGCCCCAGCCACAGCAGGCAGGCCTTGGGTGAGTTTTCCAGCAGTGCCAGCGTGGCCAAAAGGCCAGCACCACACCGGTAGCGGTAAAGCCGTGGGCGCCCCAGGCTTTGAGTCTGGCTACATGCAGGGTCGATATCACGGGCGGTTCTCCAAAAGGTGAAACGGGGCAGCCGACAACGTAACGCCGTCGGGTCTGGCCGGGGAATGCAGGTATCGACCGGGAAGGGGGCAAGAAGGTTCACCGCCCCGGTGTATCACTTAGCGTAGCAAGCGTAGGACGTTTCGGCATTAGCCCTGGCGGAACACCAGCGCCTTCAAGCCGCTTTGCGCATCAATATCAGGAAATTCCGGCGGGTTTGCCAAGCGCTCGACAAAGCGCAGGCCCGGCGCTTCGCGGGTTACGCCGTCGATCAGGAAGTCTTCGCCGAAGGCCGGGTCGTTCATGCACGCCAGCACCGTGCCCTGTGCGCTGAGCAAATCCGGCAGGCGTCGCAGCACGCGCTGGTAGTCCTTGGTCAGCAGGAAGCTGCCTTTCTGGAATGACGGCGGGTCGATGATCACCAGGTCATAGGGGCCGCTGTGAGTGACCTTGGCCCAGGACTTGAACAGGTCATGGCCAAGAAAGCTGACCTTGCTCAGGTCATGGCCATTCAGGCGATGGTTGTCGCGGCCACGGCTCAGTGCACCACGCGCCATGTCGAGGTTCACCACGTGGTCGGCACCGCCTTCGATGGCTGCTACGGAGAACCCACAGGTGTAGGCAAACAGATTGAGCACTCGCTGGCCTTCGGCCTGTTCACGTACCCAGTTGCGGCCGTAGCGCATGTCGAGGAACAGCCCGCTGTTCTGTTTTACCCAGGTCGATCAGGTAACGCAGGCCGCCTTCGGTGATGGTCAGTTCGTCGATGGGGTTGCCCACCAGCCATTCGGTGGTGCTTTGCGGCAGGTAACGGTGTTGCAGGGCAACGGTGTAGACGCTGAACTGGGTGTGCAGCAGCTGTTTCAGCGCTTCCAGCTGCGCCGCCTCTGGCTCCTTGAACAGCGACACCAGCAAAACACCTTGCAACCAGTCCACCGTCAGTTGCTCCAGGCCCGGCCAGCAGCGGCCACGGCCGTGGAACAGGCGTCGGGTTTCGCTGGGTGGGTGCTCCAGGGCGGTGAGCAGGTGAGCGTGCAAGGTGGCGAGTGCGTCTGGGTTCATCGTTTAGCGTCGGTCGTTGAGCGGGCGGCATTTTAAACACAGTTGCAGGGTTTCGGGGACATGAGCACAACGTGCTGAGAAACGTCTGAATGGCAGTTAATCATGCTCAAAAAACGACTTTCCCCGCCTGATAACAGGCAAAAAATCCTCAGGCCCCGACATAAACTGGAAAAAAAGCCCGGAGGTGCCCATGAACGGTTTCGCGAGTGCAGTGAATCACACGGCCTTGGATCAGGCAGAGTTGGACGAGTGGCGCGATGCCCTTGCGTCACTGGTCGCCAATGCCGGCCCGGCGCGGGCGCGACAGATCCTCGACCTGCTGGCCCGCGAAGGCAGTGCCCCGCACATCGACTGGAAACCGCGCCACGGCACGCCGTACATCAATAGCATCAGCGTTGACAGGCAGCCGGCGTTCCCTGGCGACCTGGCCACCGAAGAGCGCCTGGCCTCGCTGGTGCGCTGGAACGCCCTGGCCATGGTGGTACGGGCCAACCAGGCTTACGGCGAACTCGGCGGGCATATCGCCAGCTATGCCAGTGCAGCGGATTTGTTTGAGGTGGGTTTCAACCACTTTTCCGTGCCCGCAACGAAGGTGTGGGCGGCGACCTGGTGTTCTATCAACCGCATTCCGCTCCCGGTATTTATGCACGGGCCTTCCTTGAAGGGCGCCTCAGCGAGCAGGACCTGGCCCACTATCGCCAGGAACTCGGTGGGCCCAAGACGGGCGCACGCGGGCTGTCCAGCTACCCGCACCCGTGGCTCATGCCGGACTTCTGGCAGTTTCCCACTGGCTCCATGGGCATCGGCCCCATCAGCTCGATTTTCCAGGCGCGTTTCATGCGTTATTTGCAGCACCGCACCCTGCTGGACACCACCGATCGCCACGTGTGGGGCGTGTTCGGTGACGGCGAGATGGATGAGCCGGAAAGCATGTCGGCCCTGACCCTGGCCGCCCGCGAAGGCCTCGACAACCTGAGCTGGGTGGTCAACTGCAACCTGCAACGCCTCGACGGTCCTGTGCGAGGCAATGGGCGCATCATCGACGAACTGGAAGCGTTGTTCGCCGGTGCCGGTTGGAACGTGATCAAGCTCGTCTGGGGCTCGGACTGGGACGCCTTGCTGGCCAAGGATACGGATGGCGCGCTGGTCGAGACCCTGTCCAACACCGTCGACGGGCAGTTCCAGACCTTTGCCGCCAAGGACGGTGCCTACAACCGCGAACATTTCTTCGGCCAAAGCGAAGCCCTGGCCAAGCTGGTCGAGAACATGAGCGATGAGCAGATCGACCGCCTCAAGCGTGGCGGCCACGACATGGTCAAAATCCACGCGGCCTACCACGCGGCACGTCGGGCCAAAGGCAAACCCACCGTGATCCTGGCCCAGACCAAAAAGGGCTTCGGCATGGGTGAAGCCGGGCAGGGCAAGATGACCACCCACCAGCAGAAAAAACTCGACCGTGACGCGCTGATCGCGTTCCGCAATCGCTTCCAGTTGCCGCTGACGGACGAGCAGACCGAATCCCTGAGCTTCTTCAAGCCTTCCGACGACAGCCTGGAGCTGCGCTACCTGCACCAGCGGCGCACAGACCTCGGCGGTTATGTGCCCAGCCGCAGCCAGGCCGCCGCGCCGGTCAACGTACCTGCAATAGAGGGCTATGCCGGTTTTGCCACGGCCGCTGAGGGCAAGGAAATGTCCACCACCATGGCCTTTGTGCGCATGCTCACCAACTTGCTCAAGGACAAGGCCCTGGGGCCGCGCATCGTGCCCATCGTCGCCGACGAGGCGCGTACCTTCGGCATGGCCAACCTGTTCAAGCAAATTGGCATTTATTCCAGCGTCGGCCAGCGCTATGAACCGGAAGACATTGGCTCGATCCTCAGCTACCGCGAAGCCACTGACGGCCAGATCCTCGAAGAGGGTATCAGCGAAGCCAGCGCCATCAGCTCCTGGGTCGCGGCGGCCACCAGCTACTCGGTGCATGGTCTGCGCATGTTGCCGTTCTATATCTACTACTCGATGTTCGGTTTCCAGCGTGTCGGCGACCTGATCTGGGCCGCCGCCGACCAGCGCGCCCGTGGCTTCCTGCTCGGCGCCACCGCCGGGCGCACCACCTTGGGCGGCGAAGGCTTGCAGCACCAGGACGGCAGCAGCCATCTCACTGCGGCCACGGTCCCCAACTGCCGCGCCTACGATCCCGCGTTTGCCGGGGAATTTGCGGTGATCCTCGACCATGGCATGCGCCAGATGCTCGAGCACGATGTAGACGAGTTCTACTACGTGACCCTGATGAACGAAAACTACCCGCAGCCGAGCCTGCCGCACGGTGTGGAGGCGGCGATTATCAAGGGCATGTATCGCCTTGAAGGCGCGGCCGATGCCAAGGTGCGCCTGATAGCGTCCGGCACGTTGCTGCGTGAGGCGCAGGCAGCCGCGCAGTTGCTGGCAGAGAATTGGCAAGTGGCGAGCGAGGTGTTCAGCGTGACCAGCTTCAGCGAATTGGCGCGGGATGCGCGAGAGGTGGAGCGCTGGAACCGTCTGCACCCACAAGGCACCGCGCGCACGAGCCATTTGGCTGACTGTTTGCCCAACGGTGCACCGGTGGTGGCGGTGTCCGACTATGTGCGGGCGGTGCCGCAGATGATCGGCTCGTACGTGAACTCCAGCTACACCGTACTGGGGACCGATGGTTTTGGACGCAGTGATACGCGGGCAGCGTTGCGCGATTTCTTTGAGGTGGATCGTTACCACATCGTATTGGCGGCGCTGACGGCGTTGGTGGAGCAGGGGGGATTGGACAGGCAGGTTTGCCAAGAGGCGATTGAGCGGTACGCGTTGCAGAGCGATCGCGAGTCGTCCTGTACCTCCTGACCGCAGAAGATCAAATGTGGGAGCTGGCTTGCCTGCGATAGCGGTATGTCAGTCGATAAATATGCTGACTGACACCCTGTCATCGCAGGCAAGCCAGCTCCCACACAATCAAGAGGTGTTGGTTATAAAGTGGCGATCAGGGCTGGCCCAAAGGCTTCCTTTAGAAACCCCGGCGCGATATAGCGCTCGTAATGCGCCTCCGACAACAGGAAAAACTCCCGGTCAATTGCATCCCGCAAGTCCGCCAGGTGACGCTCGCGAAACTCCGGCAACAACGCAAGGCCATAGGCGTCCAACTTGGAAATCACCCGTGCGCCTCGCGCAATCAACTGGTATGCCCAGCAATACGGTGATTGCTGCGGCACAAAGCGGATCTTGCGCGTTTCAAGTTGCTGGCGCAGCAGGGGCGGATCAAACACTTCCAGCTTGCTGGCCATCACCTGCACCAGCAATTGCTCCAGGCGCAGCCACACCGCCTGTTTTTCCTCAGCGTTGTAGCCGTTCCACTGGATCACTTCATGGTGATAGCGCTTGCAGCCCCGGCAGACCAGGTCGCCATAGACGGTGGAGCACAGGCCGACGCAGGGGGTTTTGATGGTTTGGTTGGGCATAAATGGCTTGATTACAAAATCCGGAAAGCACCGCAAACCCATGTGGGAGCGGGCTTGCTCCCACATTGGATCTGTGTTGTTGATTAGTCCCAGCTCAGCGCGCCGCCGGTCTGGTACTCGATCACACGGGTTTCGAAGAAGTTCTTCTCTTTCTTCAAGTCCATGATCTCGCTCATCCAAGGGAACGGATTCGTCGTCCCTGGATACTCTTCCTTCAAGCCAATCTGCGACAGACGACGATTCGCGATGAACTTGAGGTAATCCTCCATCATCGCCGCGTTCATGCCCAATACACCGCGCGGCATGGTATCGCGGGCGTATTCGATCTCCAGTTGAGTCCCTTGCAGGATCATCTGGGTCGCTTCTTCCTTCATCTCGGCATCCCACAAATGTGGGTTTTCGATTTTGATCTGGTTGATCACGTCGATACCGAAGTTCAGGTGCATCGACTCATCGCGCAGGATGTATTGGAACTGCTCGGCCACGCCGGTCATTTTGTTGCGACGGCCCATCGACAAAATCTGGGTGAAGCCGCAGTAGAAGAAGATGCCTTCCAGCACGCAGTAGTAGGCGACCAGGTTGCGCAGCAGTTCTTTGTCGGTCTCGACGGTACCGGTTTCGAACTTCGGATCGGAGATCGAACGGGTGTACTTCAGGCCCCAGGCTGCCTTTTTAGCGACCGATGGAATCTCGTGGTACATGTTGAAGATCTCGCCTTCATCCATGGCCAGCGATTCGATGCAGTACTGGTAGGCGTGGGTGTGGATCGCTTCTTCGAAGGCCTGGCGCAGGATGTACTGGCGGCACTCCGGGTTGGTGATCAGGCGGTACACGGCCAGCACCAGGTTGTTCGCTACCAACGAGTCGGCGGTGGAGAAGAAGCCCAGGTTGCGCATGACGATGCGGCGCTCGTCGTCGGTCAGGCCTTCGGGGTTTTTCCACAGGGCGATGTCGGCGGTCATGTTGACCTCTTGCGGCATCCAGTGGTTGGCGCAGCCGTCGAGGTACTTCTGCCAGGCCCAGTCGTACTTGAACGGCACGAGTTGGTTGAGGTCGGCGCGGCAGTTGATCATGCGCTTTTCGTCAACGGCGACGCGGGCGGCGGAGCCTTCCAGCTCGGCGAGGCCTTCGGCGACGTCGAGTTTGTCGAGGGCGGCCTTGGCGCGGATGATCGCGGCGGAGTCGTTGGCGGTCACATTACGCGCTTCCAGCGCGGCAGCAGCGCCAGCACCGTCGAGGCGGTCCATGTTGGCTTCACTGGCGTGGCCGGCGTTGGCGCCCTTGATCACCGCTGCACCGGTGTCTTCGTTGTCGACTTCATCCCAACTCAGCATCGAAATACTCCTTCCTGGTCTGTTCGGACGGTCTGTGAACCCGTCCATAAATGTGCGATTTGCAGGCTTCAAGGCATTGAAATACTGCGCATAGTGTGGTCGGTAAATACCGATACTGCACACTATGTAGTGGTCTGTTTTGTTTGTGGGCACACTATATGGTGTGTAACAAAGATGGTCAACGCACAAGACGGCATCGATCGTCGCAGGGGGTATGAGAAAAAGTCACAGCCCCATGACTTTTAATGGTTACGGCCGTTTTGACCCCCGGTGCTAAAAATCTCGCCAACAAGCTCCCCATAACAACAACGAGCGTTTGCGAAATGAAAGCACTTGATCTGTACATCGGCGAAGGCTTCGAAGGCCCAGGCGTCAATGCTGCCCACATCAACATCCTCATCGGTCCACGCAACGGCCCGGCCGGCCAGGCGTTTGCCAATAGCCTCGCGTCACCGAGCCAGGGTCACTGCCCGTTCATGGTAATTGCCCAGCCGAACATCCCAGTCAAACCCATGACCCTCTACGTCAACAAGGCTGAAATCAGCAGCGACCTGCACGGCAATGCCACCTGGGGCGCATCCCAGGCCGGTATCGCCAAGGCTGTGCTGGAAGCCTTGCTCGACGGCACCCTGCCGCCGGAAGCCGAGGACGAGTGGGCCATCGTTACCGCCAACTGGGTCAACCCAGGCTGCGATGACCTGGATGCCGTCTACTTGAACAACTACAACGCCTGCCGCACCGCGATCCGCGCCGCCCTGACCGGTACGCCCTACACCGCGCAACTGGCGGATGTGGTCAACCACATCAGCAACCCTTTCTACACGGCTAAGGCCTGAGGAGAATCCCATGCAATATATCCGTTTGGGCAACTCCGGCCTGCAAGTCTCGCGCCTGTGCCTGGGCACCATGAACATGGGCACCCCGGACTGGAAACCGTGGATCTTCGACGAGAAGCAAAGCGAGCCCATCGTCGCCCACGCCCTGGACAACGGCGTCAACTTCATCGACCTGGCCGACTTCTATTCGGCTGGCGTTGGCGAAGAAGTCGTCGGGCGCATTCTCAAGCGCGTGGCGCGACGTGACGACATCGTAGTCACCACCAAAGTCGGCTACGGCACTCGTAGCGGCATCAATGCCAGCGGGCATTCGCGCAAGCACATCATGGACAGCATCGACGCGTCACTGAGCCGCCTCGGCATGGATTACGTCGACGTGTTCATGCTGCATTACTTCGACGTGAACACCCCGGTGGAAGAAACCATGTGCGCGCTGAACGACATCGTGCGTTCCGGCAAGGCCCGCTACATCGGCGTGTCGACCATGCTCACCGGCCAGTTGGCCAAGATCCTCATGGCGTGTGAACGCAATGGTTGGGTCAAGCCGATCAACATGCAGCTGCAACTGAACTGCGCGTACCGCGAAGAAGAGCGCGAGATGATCCCGTTCTGTCGCGACCAGGGCCTGGGCGTCTCGGTATTCAGCCCGCTGGCCCGTGGCTTGCTCACCGGCGAAGTGCAGTCCACCCGCAACCAGACCGACTTCTTCACCCAGCAGATGTACAGCGACCAGGCGTCGTTCGACATCGCCCATTCGGTGCAACGCGTCGCCCGCGCCCGTGGCGTGTCCAACGCACAGATCGCCCAGGCCTGGGTCGCCAATCACCCAGGCGTGGATGTGATGCTGGTGGGCGCCGATACCACCGCACAATTCGACAGCGCGCTGGCGGCCCTCGACACCAACTGGATGCCGAAGAACTCCACGAGCTGGAACGCAACTACACCCCGTGCGATGTGATCAACGACTACACCGCCGGCAAACGCATCCTGCGTGCGGCCCGCCCGGGCCTGGACCGTTTCAACCTGATCGAGGCCGTGGCATGAACCCGCTGATCCGTACTGGCAACTACATCGATGGCCACTGGTCCAGCGGTGGGCCGACTTACCCGGTGGTCAACCCGGCCAATGGTGCGCTGATTGTCGAGGTACAGCGCGCCGCCGCCGAAGAAACAGACTTGGCCATCGACGCCGCCAACCGCGCCTTGCCAGCGTGGCGCAAGCTCACCGCCAAGGAGCGCAGCCAGCGCCTCAAGCGCTGGAGTGAGCTGATGCTCAGCAACCAGAAGGATCTGGCGCAGTTGCTTAGCCTGGAGCAGGGCAAACCCCTGGCCGAAGCGATGGGCGAAGTGGTCTACGCTGCCAGCTTCCTGGAGTGGTTCGGCGAAGAAGCCAAGCGGGCTTACGGCGACGTGATCCCGAGCCACAAGGCCGATGCGCGGATCATCGTGGTCAAGGAAGCCATCGGCGTGGTCGCGGCGATCACCCCGTGGAACTTCCCTCTGGCCATGGTCACTCGCAAAGTCGGCCCAGCATTGGCGGCAGGCTGCACCATGATCCTCAAGCCTTCGGAGGAGACGCCGCTGTCAGCCTTTGCCCTGGCGGTACTGGCCGAACAAGCGGGCATTCCCGCCGGTGTGTTCAACATTGTCTCCGGCGATGCCGTCGCCATCGGCGGTGCACTGCAAGCTTCCAGCGTGGTGCGCAAGCTGTCGTTCACTGGCTCCACCCGCACCGGCAAACTGCTGATGCGCCAGGCAGCAGACACCCTTAAGAAAGTCTCGCTGGAACTGGGCGGCAACGCGCCCTTCATTGTGTTCGACGACGCCGACCTGGATGCCGCCGTCAAAGGCGCCATGGCCTCCAAGTTCCGCAACACCGGGCAGACCTGCGTGTGCGTCAACCGCTTCTTTATCCAGGACGGTGTGTACGACGCGTTCACTCGCAAACTGGCAGAAGCGGTCAGCGCCATGCGCGTCGGCAGCGCGCTGGACGGCGAAACCGAGCAAGGCCCGCTGATCAACGCCGCAGCCTTGGCCAAGGTCGAAGCCCATGTCGGCGATGCCTTGGAGAAGGGCGCCACGCTGCTGTGCGGCGGGCGTCGCCATGCGCTGGGCGGCACCTTTTCGAACCGACCATCCTTACCGACGCCCACGGCGACATGTTGATTGCCCAGGAAGAAACCTTCGGCCCCGTGGCGGCGTGCTTTCGCTTCAAGGATGAAGCCGAGGTATTGCAACGTGCCAATGACACGCCGTTTGGCTTGTCGGCGTACTTCTATAGCCGTGACATCGGCCGGGTGTGGCGCATGGCCGAGGGCCTGGAAGCCGGCATGGTGGGTATCAACGAAGGGATCATCTCCACGGAAGTCGCGCCGTTTGGCGGCATCAAGGAATCGGGGTTGGGCCGCGAAGGTTCCAAGTACGGGCTGGAGGATTACCTGGAGATCAAATACCTGTTGATGGGTGGGCTGTAAATACAGGTTGCCCACCGGTATAAAGCCCCGCTGGTACGGCGCCGTCAGTCCGACCGTACCGAGCGTGGCCGTTAGTAATGGTCATGATGTTCTCTGCCAAAAGCAGGATTAACGGCGTAGTGTAAGCGCCCGGATTATTCAACCTGCCAATGAACGGAGTCATGCCGTGGATGAGATTGCCTCTTTGATCAACACTGACCGCGATGCGGCTTTTTCGGCATCACCTGCCTTCTTTTCGGCTCTTGGCCCCGAAGCCGCGCTCATAGTCGATAGGTTCATGGAGCCTAAAAACCCTTATCAGAGCTCATGGAAGCCGCGCTATAGGCACACGATCGACACGGTAAAGGCTGCCATTCAAGGCGGCCGTGTGGGCGAGATCGTCGACGAAGTGTGGCTGACCCCGAGTAACGGTGTGTGCAATGTCGGGCAGGGTGGGTTGGGCCGTGAGACGGTGGACGCGTTGCGTGAGGAGTTCAAGGCGCTGACCCTTGAGATCGCCGCCGATAGCAGCCCTGACAACTACCAGGAGGTAATGCTCCGGATGACCAAGTGGCGTGACGAAAAACGCACCAGAAAGCTACCCCGATTATTGATCGGTCGAGCGTTCGCTACCCTCCATCCGGAGGTTTATCACACGTTGGTTGCACCTCACATGCAGGACAAGGTTGCTCAATGGTTAAGTGAAAACACTGGTTTTTTCTCACCCGCAGGCAACTGGGCTCATAAGGCTCAAGCGTTGGCAAAACACTTAAGCGCGCTGGCGCCTTTCAGCGACAAAACCTCAGAGCGCAGTATGTTCCCGTGGTTTGTATTCGAACACTTGCGCAATAAAACTCGCGGTGTGCCCTTCAAGGCCGGGCATACAGCGCGGGTGGACAATGCCTATGTCGATTTGCCGGCGACTCAGCGTCAAGTGTGGCTGCGCCATAACAAGCTGCAAACCGAGTTGTTCCGGTTGCTGGATAACGAGTTCAAAGGCTGCGTCGGTACTGAGCAGTCGTCTGGTTCAGGCGGTTATGCCGATGCGCTGGTTCGGCTCAGTGATGATCGATGCTTTCTGTATGAGATCAAAATCGCACCCACCGCTGCCCGAGCGGTGAGAGAAGCGCTCGGGCAGCTACTTGAGTATGCCTATCGCCCCAAGAGCCTTGAACCGGAAAAGATGGTCATTGTTGCCGAACCAGAACTCGACCCGGATACGGCTCACTTTATTCAGCGGTTGAACACTCAGTTCGGGCTGAGGCTTGAGTATCTGCAAGTGACGTTGCCAGGCGGCGAAGCGTGGTCAGGGACTGCTCACCCGGTTTAGCCAGTCGGTAAACAACCGAACCTTGGAC
Organism: Pseudomonas poae; assembly: GCA_004000515.1. GTDB lineage: Bacteria > Pseudomonadota > Gammaproteobacteria > Pseudomonadales > Pseudomonadaceae > Aquipseudomonas > Aquipseudomonas cremoris. Next base: position 5,192,769 of record CP034537.1, on the reverse strand, counting down.
AAACCCTGTTTGTCCGTCGCCACATCCAGCCAATAGCCATAAGGGCCGATCACTTCCACAGGGGTGATCGGCAGCAGGCTGCCATTGGCCAACTCCCGTTCGATCATCTGCCGGTCGATCACCGCCAAGCCACCGCCGGCCAGGGCGGTGTGGATCACCTGATCCAGGGTGCTGAATTCCAGGCCCTGGCCTGCATCGATATCGTCTCGGCCCATGGCTTCCAGCCAGTTTTCCCACACCTTCAAGCGCTTGCCATCGTGCAGGATATGCAGCAGCGGAAAGCGGCGCAGGTCGGGCGGTTGACCGTCTGTGAACAGCTCCGGGCTGGCCACCGCGATGTGGCGCTCCATCACCAACAACTCACTGCTGCAATGCGCGGCCGGCTCAAGGCCGAAGCGGATCTGGCAATCGATTTCCGCCAGGCTTGCGTGGCTGTTCTGGTGGGTGACGCTGAGGTTGATGTCCGGGTAGCGCTCGCAAAACCGCCGCAGGTGCGCAGATAGCCAACGGGTGGCCCAGGTCGGCGGCGCAACGATGCGCAGGCGCTGGCGCAGGTTGGGTACGCGCACGGCCTGCAAGGCACGTTCGATATGGTCGAAGGCATCGCTCAGGTGCGGGGAGAGGGCAAAGCCGGCTTCGGTCAGGGACAGGCCCTGGGGCGTACGGATGAAGAGGGCGACGCCAAGATAGTCTTCCAACTGCTTGATCTGGCGGCTGACCGCGCCCTGGGTGACGTTGAGGCCGACGGCGGCCTGGCTGAAACTGCGGTGGCGGGCGACTTCTTCGAAGACGCGGAGCATGTTGAGGGAGGGCAGTTGGCGCATGGTTCGGGTTCCACACTTATTATTTTTTTGGTGTTTTTTCTGGCCTCTTCGCGAGCAAGCCCGCTCCCACATTTGGAATGCATTCCCTGTGGGAGCTGGCTTGCCTGCGAAGGCGTCAGTGGCCTATTAGAAGTAATACCCGATGTTCATGTACAGCTGATTCTCCCACTGGTTGCTACCGCCAGCGCCCAAACTCTGGGTATAGCTGCTGCCACCGATGTACGGGTCGTTCTTGCCGATCAACCACTCCGTGGCCACCCACAGCTTGCTCACCGAAAACGAGGTGCCGAGGATCACCCGTTGCGAGGTCTTGAACGCGTTGTCGGATTTATCGAAGGCGCTGTAGTTGGCATACAGCTTCACGCCGCTGATCTGGTCGAACAGGTACTTGCCGCCCACGTCGTAGCTCAGGTCCGCCACGTACAGGTTGCCGCGGCTGGCGACGTTGAAGGTGCCGTCATAGCCACCCAGGGTCACCACACCGTCGGTGCCTTCGTTGCGCGGCGACATCTGTTGGCGTGCGGCCTGCAGTTGCACGCCCCACGGGCCGTTCTTGCCCAGGTAATGGATGGCCACGGCGTTGCGCCGGCCATCGTTGCCGGTGTCTTTGTTTTCCAGGGTGGAAGTGAGGCCGGACAGGCCGACTTCGGACTTCCAGTCGCCCAGGTCCATGGCCTTGGCCACCCGCACCACCACAGTGTTGCGTTCCTGGTTGTTGCTGCCATCGGCCACGTAGCTGTCGGCCTCGGAGACCACGCTGGAATAGGTCACCCCCTTGCTAGTGCCCTTGCCTTGCCACGCCGGGCGCAGGTAGTAGCCGGCCTGGATATTCCAGTCACCGCTTTGCTGGATGTATTTGGTACCGATCTGCTGCACGTCTTCCAGGCCGATCACGTTGCCCAGGGTTTCATAGAAGGTGCTACCGAAGTACGGCTGCAGGCCGAACGGCACGGTGTTCAGGCCCACTTGCACCTGCTGGTCGGGGTTGAACTTGTAGCCGACCCAGGCGAACTTGGCGAACTGGATATCGCCGTAGTTCTTGGTGTACTGGTAAGGGTACGAGCGCCCGTAAAAGCGGTACTGCGCCTCGCCGATCCAGGTGTCGGAGTTGTACTTGGCGCTGAGGAACGCGGTGTCCAGGCCGAATTTCTGGATACCGCGATCCGGGTCGTAGTCCCAGCGCGCACGTACCGCGCCGCCGAGGTCGAGGTTGTCGGTGACCTGAATGGCCATGGCCGGTGCCGCAAGGGCGCCTAGCACGGGGATCAGAGCGAAGTAGCCTATGGTTGGTCGCATGGTTTGGCTCTCGTTATTGGTTTATTTTTGGCAACAGCAGCCCGTTGCCGCAGCGAATGCTGCGACGCGGGGAAAGGGTCGAACTCAGTGCGCGGCGGGGCGGATCAGCCTCAGTGGCGGCCCTGCGGCGGGTAATTCGGATGCTCCGGGGGCGGCGGCGAGCAGCGTTTGCGTGTAGCTGTTCTGCGGTCTCAGCAGCACCTGTTCGGCGGTGCCGTACTCCACCACTTCACCTTGGCGCATCACCGCGATGTGGTCGCTGATCTGCGCCGCCACCCGCAGGTCGTGGGTGATAAACAGGATGCTCAGGTTCAACTGCTTCTGCAGGTCGGCCAGCAGCTCCAGCACCTGCTTTTGCACCGACACATCCAGCGCCGACACGCTTTCATCGGCAATCAGCACCTCCGGGCGCATCGCCAGGGCGCGGGCGATGCCGATGCGTTGGCGTTGGCCGCCGGAGAACTGCCGGGGCTTGCGCTGCAAGGCATCGCGCTTGAGGCCGACTTGCTCAAGCAAATCACCGGCCTCGGCCCACGCATCCTTGGCCGACAAGCCGCGCAATTGCGCGGCGCGCGCGATGATGTCGCCGACCCGATGGCGGGGGTTCAGCGAGCCGTACGGGTCCTGGAAAATCATCTGGATACGCCGCCGGTTCGCCGCCAGGGCCGAACCTTGCAACGCCAGGAAGTCGGTATCGCCCACCCACACATGGCCGCTGTCGCTGTCCACCAAACGAATCGCCGCCTTGACCAAGGTACTTTTGCCCGAGCCGGACTCGCCGACAATCGCCAGCGTCTTGCCCCGTGGCAGGTTCAGCGACACGTTGCGCAGCGCCGCCACGGAGCTGCCGCCGACGTTGTAGGTCTTGGTCAGGTGTTCGATGCGCAGGCCATTTCGCCGTCCGCGCTCGGCACATGCAACTCGGGGTGCAAGGCCGGCACTGCGGCGATGAGTTTGCGGGTGTAGGGATGAGCGGGGGCATTCAAGACCTGATCGCGCTCGCCGATTTCCACCAGCCGGCCGCCTTCCATTACGGCGATGCGGTCGGCAATCTGCGCCACCACGCCAAAGTCATGGGTGATGAACAGGATGCCGTGTTGGCCCCGGCCACGCAGATCACGCACCAGTTTCAACACCTGCGCCTGGGTGGTCACATCCAGGGCGGTGGTGGGCTCGTCGGCGATCAGTAAATCCGGGTTCATCGCCAAGGCCATGGCGATCACCACCCGCTGGCATTGGCCGCCGGAGAGTTGATGGGGAAAGCTGTTGGCAATGCGCGGCGGGTCCGGTAATTGAGTGGATTCCAGCAGCGCCAGCATGCGTTCACGGCGTTCAGCCGCTGGCATCTGCGGTGCATGGATATCGAAGATCTCTTCCACTTGCTTGCCAATGCGAATCGCCGGGTTCAGCGCCGCCATCGGCTCCTGGAAAATCATCGCGATGCGGTTGCCGCGCAGCGCACGTAAACGGTGTTCGTCCAGGGTGCAGATATCGTCACCGAGAAAGTCGATCACGCCGCCGGCATGCCTAAGGCCTTTGGCGTAATCGCCCATGATCGCCGCTGACAGCACGGACTTGCCCGAGCCCGACTCGCCGATCACACACAGGATTTCACCTTTGCGCACGTCCAGGCTGATGCCGCTCACGGCGTGGCTGCGGTCGGCGCCCTTGGGCAATTCGATGCTCAGGTTGTCGACCCGCAATACGGTTTGCTGGCTGTTCATGCTCAACTCCTTGCGCCTTGCTGCGCGTGTTCATCCAGCCCGTCGGCGAGCAAGCTCAGGCCGAGCATCAGGGTGGAGATGGCGATGCAGGGGAAGATCACCAGGTGCGGGAAGGAAATGGCCATGGCGCGACCATCGTTGATCATGCCGCCCCAGTCCGGGGTGGGCGGCGGCAGGCCGAGGCCGAGGAAGCCCAGCGCGCCGATCATGATCGCGGTGTAGCCGATGCGCAGGCAGAAATCGACGATCAGCGGCCCGCCGCAGTTGGGCAGGATCTCCACCAGCATGATGCGCAGCGAGCCCTCGCCCTGGGTGATCGCGCTGAGCACGTAGTCACGTGAGCGGATGTCGATGGTCAGCGCACGCATGATGCGAAAGATCGCTGGCGCACTGGTGAAGGTCACCGCAATCAGGATATTCAGCGCCGAAGCACCGAGGGCGATGATGATCACGATGTACAACACCAGCACCGGGAACGACAGCACCGTGTCGGCCACATAGGACAGCACGGCGTCCACCCAACCGTTGAAGTAACCGGCGCACAGGCCCATCGCGATGCCCACGGCAAACGCGGTGAGGGTGGCCAGGATCGACCAGAACAACACCGTGCGCGTGCCCCAGATCAGGCGCGAAAGAATGTCGCGGCCGATCATGTCGGTGCCGAGCAAAAGCGCGCGCCGTCATCGCCTGCCGTCATGGGGGTGAGCAATGGCGTAAAGCTTTCCAGCGGATCATGGGGTGCCAGCCAAGGCGCGCAGAGTGCAATCAGCACCCAGCCGCCCACCAGCAACAGGCCGAGCAGGGCCAGGGGATGCTTGAAGGATTTGAGCAGGTTCATTGGCTGCCTCCGCCGAGACTGCGCAGGGTGATGCGCGGGTTGAGCCAGGTGTAGGCCAGGTCCGAGAAGATCTTGCTGATGCCCACCACCACGCCGCTGATCATCGCGCAGGCTTCGATCAGGTAGACGTCATGGTTGAGCGACGCGGTGTAGAGCATCGACCCGAAGCCCTTGTAGGCGAAAAACACCTCCACCACGATCACGTTGGACAGCAACCACGGGATGTACAGCATGATCACCGTGACCGGCGCGATCAGTACGTTGCGCAGGGCATGGCGCAACACGATGCGCGTGGTGGAGGCGCCCTTGAGCCGGGCGGTGCGGATATACGGCGCCTGCATCACTTCCACCATCGATGCGCGGGTGATCCGCGCCAGGTAGCCGATACCGAACAGGCACAGCACCATCAGCGGCAGTACCAGCTCTACAGCGCTGAAACCGTCGCTCATGCTGCTCACGCCGGGCAGCCAGTTGAGCCAGAACACAAAGATCGCCGAGACGAACACCGCACTGGCGAAGTCCGGAATCGAGGTGGTGACGATCGACAGGAACGACACCAACCGGTCGATCAACGAGCCTTGGCGAATCCCGGCCAGGATGCCCAGGGTCAACGCCACCGGCACCATCACCAGCAAGGCCAGCCCGGCCAGGGTCAGGGTTTGCCACAGGTTGGGCAGCAACAGCTTGAGCACCGGCTCGCGAAAGTACACCGAGGTGCCCCAGTCGCCGGTGACGAAGTCCTTGAGCCACACCAGGTAACGCCAGGCGAACGGCTGGTTGTAGCCGTGTTCCAGCAACCACGCGGCGCGCTGGTCGGCGGCGGAGTAGGGGCCGAGAACGTTGATTGCCACGTCCTCGATATTGAGTTCCAGGGCCAGGAACACAATCAGCGACACCGACAGCAGGGTCGCCAGCAGCATCAGCAATTTGCGCAATAGAAAGTGAGCCATCAGGTGCATGCTCCGACGGGTGATGGGATGCCTGCCCGCACGTGCGGGCAGAGTCGACTCAAACGCTCAGCCAGACATTGCCCATGGGGTAGAAGTCGGAAGGGTGCACTTGGAACCCCTGCACTTTTTTGCTCACGGCGGTGAACTTGTCACCCCAGAACGGCTGCACGATCACACACGCGTCCTGCAGGATTTGCTCCACGCTTTGCATGGCCACGGCCCGCTGTTTCGGGTCGATAATGCCCATGGCCTTGTCCAGGGCGGCATCGAAGGCCGGGTCGCTGTAGTGGCTTTCGTTCCAGGCGCCACCGCCGCGATAGGCCAGCTCCAGCGACATCACGCCCAGCGGGCGATGAGCCCAATAGGTCAGGCTGAACGCAGCTTTGTCCCAGATCGGCCAGTACTGCGCCGCCGGGACCACTTTGAGGTTGATGCGGATGCCGGCTTCCAGGCAGTTCTGTTGCAGGATCTGCGCGCAATCCTGCTCGTAGCGGCCCTGGGTGTTGCCGACGATCAGGTCGATGTCCAGGCCCTTGGGGAAGCCTGCTTCGGCCAGCAGTTTTTTCGCTGCCGCGACATCGCGTTCGCGCTTGGGCAGGGGGAAGTACTCCGGGTGGGACGGTGCCACGTGGTGGTCTTCACCCAGGGTGCCCATACCGCGATAGGCAACCTTGAGCATCTGCGCGTTGTCGGCGCACAACACCACCGCTTTGCGCACGCGCAGGTCGGTGAACGGCTTTTGGTCGCAGGCCATGCGCATCACCACGGTTTGCGCCGATTTGCAGCTGAGCAACTGCGCACCGGGCAGGCGCTTGGCCAGGTCCAGCTCGGCCACGGTGACGCGGTACAGCACGTCGACCTGCCCGGCTTGCAGGGCGGCGAGGTGGGTGGACACGTCGGTGCCCATGTCGATGTAGCGCAGCTCGTCGAGGTTGGCGGGTTTGCCCCAGTAGTCGGCGCGCTTGGCAAAGGTCGCCTGTTTGTTCACGGCGAACGACACCAGCTTGAACGGCCCGGTGGCTAGCGGATTTTTTGCCCAGTCATCGCCTGCCTTGAAGCTGCGGTGCACCAGGGCGCAGGTGAAGGCGTTGAGCATCTCCGGAATCGCCAGGATCGGACGCTTGAGCTGCAGGCGGAACTGGTAGTCGCTGACTTTTCGAAGGCCTTGATGTCCTGGAACGCGGTGCGGTTGACCGACTTGGAGTCGGCAGCGGTCCAGCGCTGGATGTTGTGTTGCACGTCGTCGACGTTGAAGCTGTCGCCGTTGCTCCACTTCACGTCCTGGCGCAGGTTGAAGGTCCAGGTGGTGAGGTCTTCGGACGGACTCCAGCTCTCGGCCAGGTAGGGGTGGGTGATGTTGTCGGCGTCGACCCAGGTCAGGTATTCGAGGGAGTTGCGCAACAGGTTCGAGGCTTCGATCCAGGTGATCAGCATCGGGTCCTGGATTTCCTGGATCGCACAGGCAAAGCGCAGGCTGCCACCTTGGCGGGCCGGGGTGGCATCGGCGGCCTGGGCGTCGCTGCCCAACAGGGCCGAGCCGATAAAGGTCGAGGCGCTGGCCACGGTAATGCCCAGCAGTGCGGCGGTACGCAGGAATTGGCGGCGGTTGATCTCACCGCGTTGCACTTGGGCACACAGGTCATTCACGGCTGGATGCGGCAGGCTGCCGTCCAGGGTCGTCAAGTCTTTCATAAGCCTCTCCGGTACTTGCGAATATGCGTTTTGTTGAACCGCAAGGGTCAGTGGCAGGCGCGATGCGCGCGCCGCCGAGACCGCTGTGAAACCGGCAGAAGAACAAGGCAAAACGAAGTCAGGAGGCGGGCAATGGGATAGGACATAGGGCAGCTCTCATGTTGTTTTATTAGAGATGCCCGCAGTTTTGTCATTTGCGCAAAGATCGACAAACGACAAATTCTGCGCAGTAACCTTCTATAAATGCATGTTACAGGTCCTTCCCAGGGCCGCCTGTAGTGCTAGACGGGTTCAGCGCGGTAGCAGGCGCGGGTCGAACGGGTAATCGGAGAGCAATTCGATGCCGTGCTCGTGGATATAGATCTGCTCTTCGAGCTTGACGCCTTCGCCGCCGTCGTCGTGGCCGATGTAGCTTTCCACACAGATGGTCATGCCGGCTTCGAACACACCGTCGTAACCCAGCGCGTCGATGTCTTCGCGGTGCACCACGTAGGGGTATTCACCGGTCATGCCCACGCCGTGCACCAGGGCGAAATAGCGGTTGTTTTTGTAATGGTCGGGAATCTTCCAGGCCATCTCCGCGTACTCCTTGAAGCTGCGCCCGGCCTTGAGCATTTCGACGTTGGTCTGCACTTGCTCGTAGGCGAGCTTGTACAGCTCCTGCTGCTTGGCGGTGGCGGCTTGATCGCCACACAGAAAGGTGCGCGAGAAATCCGCGTAGTAGCCGAAGCATCCGACCACGTCGGTGTCCAGCGCCACCAGGTCACCGGCCTCGATGGGTCGGGTGCTGCATTCCTGAAACCACGGGTTGGTGCGTGGGCCGGAGGACAGCAAGCGGGTTTCCACGTAGTCGCCGTCGGTGGCGATCACGTGCTGGTGCAGGTGCGACCACAGCTGGTTCTCAGTGATGCCGGGGGTGAGCTTGCTTTCCATCAGGCGCACACCGGCTTCGGTGGCACGCAGGCTGGCGCGGATCATTTTCAACTCGTTGGGCACCTTGATGCAGCGTGCGCGTTCCAGCGGCTCCTGTGCGTCGAACACCTGGTAGCCGAGGCGTTGCAGTTCGAAGGCGGCGGCCGAGGTGGCGCTTTCGATGGCGATGCGTTTACCGCCGCCGCATTTGCGTACCAGTTCGTCGATTTCGGCGGCCCAGTCGGCGGTGACGTTGCCCAGGAAGCTTTCGCAGAAGTAATACGAGATCGCCTTGGCCGGGCGCACTTCGTCTACGGTGTTGAGGGTTTCGGCCAAGTGCAGGCAACCGCCGAATTCGAAGATCACCACCGGGCCTTCCGCCGGGATAAAGGCATAGCGCGCCGGGTTGCGCGCAGAGTACACCTGCATGTTGCGCGAGCCGGTGGCGTAGCGCATGTGGGTAGGGTCGAACAGCACGCACGCAGCGTAGTCGCGTTTTTTCAGTTCGTTGCGTACCCGTTGCAGGCGGTCCAGCTGGATCTGCTGAATCTCGTCATAGGTGGGTTCACAGTCGGCGGGGTTGCGGTTCGGGCCGGACAGACTCATGGGGTGTTCCTCGCAGGGCAAATACGGTTTTTTAGTTTTTTGGAGGGCGGTGGTTCAGTCGAGCAACTGGTCACTGCGGACCAGGTTGCGTTCGGCTTGCAGATGGGCTTCGGACAGGCGTCCGTAAAGCTGCTTGGTGCGTTGGGCGCGGCCGATGATCCCGGGCTTTTCCGAGTAGGCGAAAATCGCCGTGTTGCGCTCGGTGGCGCCCTCGACACGGGTGACCCGGTGCACCGAGAAGCGACCCTTGAAGATCTGCAGGTCACCGGGGTTGAGCGCCAGCTCCTGCACCCGCGAGCGGTCTTCACCGCGCACCACCTTGCCCACGGCGCCGAGGTTTTCCTGGCTGCGCGAGCGGATCATCGGCGCGTATTCGAACAGGCCGCCAGCCTCGGGCTTCTGGGTCATCATGCTGACGATGAATTCGTTGGTGTCGAAGTGCCAAGGCTGCTCGGTGCCTTCGGGCATCACGTTGATCACCAGCCCGGCGAAGGGGTCGGCGTATTCGAAAATCTCCGGTTCATCCAGGCAGGCGCCGATAAAGCGTTTCATCATCGGCGACACGTACAGGCGATGGATGATTGCGTCGGGGGCGATCATGTCGCGGGTCACAAAGCCGCTGGTGCGCTCCATGAACGTGCGACGTGGGTCATCCTGGGGCAGTGTGGTGTCGTCTTCGGTGAAGTAGGCGTTGACCTTGCGCACCGAGAAAAACGTCTTGTCCGACAGCGCCAGGCCTTCCAGTCGCGCCTGTTCCAGCGCCTCGGGGCGCAGGAAGTTCTTCAGCAGGCAGCAGCCGTCTTCGGCCAGTTCGGCGCGAGCATGTTCGATCAAGGCCTGCAATTGAACATGGCCCGAATCATGTATGGGATAAAGTTCGGTATTAATGATGTCGCTGATATCGCCGGTTTCGGCATCGGCAAGTTTAAGACTCATACAAGGCTCCTGAACAAGGGTGTTGTGTTGAGTCGATAGTTGCGTAAAGCAGTGGGAAGTGGAAATTACAAGTTGTGATCGAATCCATCGGCAGGGGCGATAGTTATGTCAGGCGAACTGGATGGCAGCTTACTTAAAGTATTTGTGGCAATTATCGAGTGCCAGGGTTTTCGGCAGCGGCCGAACGCCTGCATAAAACCCAGTCCACGGTGAGCCAGAGTTTGCAGCGCCTGGAAGAGATCGTCGGCACGCCGTTGATCCGTCGCACCAGCCGCTCCATCGGCCTGACGCCGGGTGGAGAGACTTTTCTGATCTACGCGCGGCAAATCCTCAAGCTGCACCATGAGGCGGTGGCCGCCGCGCAATTGCCTAATGAACAGGTGTGCATTCACCTGGGTATGCCCGAGGACTACGCCGAATATTGCCTGGGCGGCATGCTCAAGGACTTCCAGGCGCAGTTTGCGCAGGTGCGCCCGGACATCTGTTGCGAGATGTCCACCGCGTTGGTCAGCCGTTTGAATCGTGGCGAGCTGGACCTGGTGCTGGGCGTGGAGCACGCCGGGCTGCAACCAGGCGAATACCTGTGCGATGAGCCTTTGGTGTGGGTGGCAGCGCCGAGCTGGAGCTGCGTGGGGCGCCAGTCGGTGCCGTTGGCGGTGTACGCCGAGGGCTGCGCATTTCGCGCCAATGCGGTGCAGGCACTGGCCCAGGCTGGGCGCTCGTGGCAAGTGGTCTACACCAGCCAGAGCCCACGAGGCATCGCGATTGCCATCGAGCAAGGTTTGTCGGTAGGGGTGATGGCGCGGCGCCTGGTGCCGGAAGGCTGGCAGATCCTGGATGAGCACCAGGGCTTTCCGCCGATTGCCCCGGCGCGCCTGATGTTTTGGCGCCCGGCGGGTTGCCAGGTGCCAGAGGTAGAGGCGCTGGTGGAGATTCTGCAGCGTCAGCTTGGGCGCTCAGGGTATGCGGACAGGCCGCGCCATGCGGGCATGTCCATCAGCCATGCGCTTGAGCATTAGCAGGCTAGCGAGCACCCAGGCGACGATCCAGGCATGCACCACGGCAAACTCACCGCTGGCTTGCAGCAACCCGCCACACACGCCATTGGCCGTGGCGCTGGCCAGCCCGTAGCTGACCATGCTCAGGCTCACCACTTGCAGGCTTTGCAGCGGCTCGAGGCGGGCGCTGAGGTAGGCCGCCATCAAGCCCCAGGACGGGAAGTAAAACAGCGCGAAGAGCCCGGCTGCCAGCCAGGTCAATAGCAGGCTCGGTTGCCACAGCAGGCCGAGCATGGCCAGGCCGAACGCGCTGATGCTCAGTGCCAGCACGCGCAGCGCACCCCAACGATCCGCCAGTGTGCCCAGCAACAGCCCGCCGACAATCCCGCCGATGCCGATCAGCGTCCACATCGAACCGGTTAGCGCCGCACTGGCGTGCAAGCGCTCGCTGACAAACGCCGAGAGAAAATTAAGGAACGGCCCGCTGATTGCGCCGATAAAGCCGCTAAGCAACACAATTTGCATCGCCACGGGCTGCTCCAGGCACAGGCGCAGCCATTGCCGCAAAACGTGCTTGAAACCCGGCGCTTTGGTTGAGCTGGGAGCCTGCGGGGCGGGGGCGGGCACGGCCCACAGGGTCAGCAGCGTGACCAGCAGCGTCAAGCCCGCACAGATCAGCCAGAACTGGCGAAGTGACAATCCCTGCAATAAAGCGATCAACACCCCGTTCAAGCAGATCGCAAACGCCGCCCCGAAGACGCCAACCCCAATACACGGCTGCGGTGGCTCGCCGGGATCACCTCCCGCGCCAGTGCCGCAATCGCATTCCAATTCGCCACGGCGCAGGCCGACACCAAGGCCAGGCACAGTGCGAACGGCAGCACCAGGGCGTGGCCAGCGCCAGGGCCAGCAGCAACGGGCTGAGAAGCATGGTCAGGCGCACCATGGTTTGCGGGCGTACCCAGGCGGCGGCGACCCCGCTGGCCACCGAGGCGCCCATGTAAAACAGTTGCAATAGCGCCGCGATAAAGGCGGCCTGGCTGTAACTGAGTTCATAGGCCTGGCGTATCTGCGGCAATAACGCCGAATACAGAAAGATACTGAAACCATGCGTCGTGGCATTACAGGCAGTAAAGACCAATGCCAATACACCAATATGGACAGGGCGCGGAACTATCGGCATGAACTTGCCTCGATGGCTAATGTGCAACAAGAGGGGCGAAGTATCAAAGTTTGCACTGGGAAAGTGCGCGGTTTAATCAGCACTTTGATAATGTAAAAGACTAGCGTTTATATAAATAAAACGACCAATGCTTAATTCTCATGTTCGCTGTGCGTAATAGTCGTGCTCCTTAGTTGTCAACGACAACAGTGAGCGAGAAACGACACGCTGCGGTATGTTGCTCGGGAATTTTCCTACGCATCGTGGGAAGCTCTACTTCTTGTCAGTCGTTTTCGAGTGCCTGTTATGAAACGCAAAATGCCCGGTCTCAACGCCCTCAAAGCCTTCGAAGTCGCCGGCAGTACCGGCAGTTTTACCCGGGCTGCCGAGCTGCTGAACGTGACCCAGAGCGCCGTCAGCCGCCAGGTGCGTCAGTTGGAAGAACAACTGGGCGAGAACCTGCTGGAGCGGCGCCATCACCACCTCGAGCTGACCAGTGCCGGGCGTGTGCTGTTGCGAGCCTTGCACCAGTCCTTCGACAAGATCGAGCTGACGGTGCGCAGCATCCAACAGAAAACCCACTCCAACCGGCTGCATATCAATGCACCGCCGACCTTTACCAGCCGCTGGCTGATGCCGCGCCTGGGGCGCTTGCGCGAGGCCCATCCTGAATTGAATTGAGCATCACCACGTGCCTGCAGGACAGCCTGGCGCAAACCAGCACGCTGGACTGCGCCATTCGTTTTGGCAATGGCGAGTGGGATGGGTTGGACAGCTCGCTGCTGATCCAGGAGCGGCATATCGCGGTGTGCGCGCCGTCGTTATATGCCCGTGAATGCAGCGATGGCGTGGACCTCAACCGCATGACCCTGCTGCATGTACTGGCCAGTGAGGACCAGCGTTACCTGACGTGGAAGCATTGGCTGGACGCGGCGCGCATCCATGGCGTGGATACCCAAGGCGGGTATGAGTTCGACCTGCTGGATCTGGCGATCCGCGCGGCAACCGATGGGTTGGGCATCACCATTGCCGATTGGCACATGGTCGCGGCGGAACTGGCCTGCGGGCAGTTGACCCAAGTGTTGAATGTGCACGTGGAAGGTCATCAGTCGTACTGGCTGGTAACCCGGCCAGAGCAGACGGACATGCCGCAGTTGCAGGTGTTTGGGCAGTGGTTGCAGGATGAAATCTGGTTGGCGCAAAGACAATTGGAACCTTCGACCGCCGCGGTTTCTTCCTAAGGAACCCGGTCAAAAATGTGGGAGCGGGCTTGCTCGCGAATACGGAGTGTCAGTCACAGGTGCTTTGACTGGCCCACCGCATTCGCGAGCAAGCCCGCTCTATTTGGTTTTGCATAGGCCAGGCAGGTTCTTAAGCCTCCATAACCTGCTTTTTTCTCACGTTACCCCACCCAATAAGTCGTTTGCCCGGCCCCTAACAACGACAAAACTGCATGTCACTCGCAAAACAACAACGTTGGGCAAACCACATGCAACCCGAGCGCAATTTCTACAACGGCCACTTCGCCGAACCCGCCAGCGATGCCTTGATCGCCGTCTACAACCCCGCCACCGAAACCCTGGTTGGCCACGTCAGCGCGGCCACCGCCGATGAGGCTATCGCCGCCGTCGACGCCGCCGCCATCGCCCAGAAAGCCTGGGGCAAGCTCACCAGTATCGAGCGCGCCGAACACCTGCGTGCGTTTGCCGATGCCCTGGACACCCACGCTGAAAGCATCGGCAAGGCCCTTGCCAGCGAGTCCGGCAAGAGTGTCAGCGACGCCAGCAACGAAGCGCGTTATGCCGCGCAGATCACCCGTTACCACGCTGAGTGGGCGCGCCGTATCGAAGGCGAGATCATCCCCAGCGATACCCCGGACGAAAACCTGTTCCTGCAACGCGAGCCGATTGGCGTCGTGGCCTGCCTGATTCCGTTCAACTACCCGGTCTACACCTTGCTGCGCAAGATTGCCCCGGCGTTGATCGCAGGCAATACCGTGGTGGTGCGCCCGAGCAACAACACGCCGCTGTCGGCGTTTGAAATCGCCAAGGCGGTGGTCACGGCGGGTATACCGGCTGGGGTGATCAACATCCTCACCATGGACCACGCCACCGCTGCCAGCGTCTGCACCCATAAGGCCGTTGGTTTGATTACCCTCACCGGCAGCGTCAACGCCGGGCGTATCGTGTTGGATTACTGCAAGGCCAACATCGCCAAGCCGTCCCTGGAACTGGGCGGCAAGACCCCGGCGATCATCGAGGCCGATGCGGACCTGGAACAGGCGGCCAGCGCCATCGTTGCCTCCAAGACCACCCACTGCGGCCAGCTGTGCACGGCGGTGGAACGGGTGTACGTGCACGAAAGCGTCTACGACCGCTTCCTGGCACTGCTGAAGACTAAGATCAGCGCGGTCAAGTTTGGCGATCGTGCCCAGGACGCCAGCCTGATGGGCCCACTGGTCAACGCCAGCTCACAAAAGAATATCCACGCCATGGTCGAGCGCGCCGTCGCCGCCGGTGCTGTACTGGAAGTGGGCGGTGTGCTGCCCGAAGGCCCTGGGCATTTCTACCCGCCGACCTTGCTCAGCGGCTGCCGCCAGGACATGGAGATCATTCAGGAAGAAATCTTTGGCCCGGTACTGCCGGTGCTCAAGTACCGCGACATCGATGAAGCCCTGGCCATGGCCAACGACCATCAGTTCGGCCTCTCGTCGGTGCTTTACACCGAGAACTATCGCACGGCGATGAAAGTGGCGAACGCCATCGAGGCCGGCGAGTTGTACGTCAATCGCACCCCAGCCGACCCTTACCAAGGGTTTCACGCCGGTTGGAAACGCTCAGGGCTGGGCGGCGATGACGGTAAGCACGGGATGCTTGAGTTCACCCAGACCCGCTTGGTGGTCATGAAGTACTGATCCACGAACACTTGCTGCACCTTCAATAAAAACAATTATCAGGGCACCCGCGCATCGGGTGCCTGAGGTCCACGATGTCCAAGCCTGCACCCGTTGCCCAGGTTTCCGTTGCCGTGCCCGCGGCAAACAGCGACAAAGCCAGTCGCTACTTCCAATTGCTGTTGCTGGTGCTGGCCGCCGGGGCGATCTACCCGATCCTCTACCTGCGCCAGGTCTACCAGACCACCATGCTGGAGGTGTTTCACATAAACCACAGCGAGCTGGGCTACCTGTACTCCATGCTCGGCACGATCTTCTTGCTCAGTTACTTGCCCAGCGGCTGGTTGGCCGACCGTTTGCCGCCACGCTTCCTGATCTTCTTCTCGCTGGTCGCCACCGGCGCACTGGGCTTGTGGTACGCCAGCGTGCCGTCGATGACCGGCCTGATGATCATCTTCGGATGCTGGGGCCTGACCACCGGCCTGACGTTCTGGGCCTCGGTGCTCAAGCGCGTGAAGATGATTGCCCATCACACCGAACAGGGCCGTTTCTTCGGCATCCTCGACGGCGGTCGTGGGTTGGTGGAAGCCTTGCTCGCTACCGTGGCGCTGGGTTTGTTCGCCTACGCCACCGAAACCCGTAGCCAGACAGCGGCGCAGGGCTTCAAGCACGTCGTGTACCTGTATTCCTTCGTGTGTATTGCCATCGGCTGTGTGCTGGTGCTGCTCAAGGATCCCAAGTCCATGGCCGACACCGCTGCGGTAGAGAAGGGCAAGTTCAACCTGCTCGCCGACCTGACCACCCTGGTGAAAATCCCTGAGCTGTGGCTGGTGACCGCCATCGTGTTTTGCGGCTACCACATGTTCTGGGCCACCTACAGCTTCTCCGACTACCTGCAAGGCAGCGGCATGACCGCTGTGATGGCCGGCACCATCACCACCATCAAGCTGTGGATGCGCCCCATCGGCGGCATCGGTGGGGGCTGGCTGGGGGACAAGTTCTCGAACATCTCGGTGCTGATCGTGGCGTTGGTGCTGGTGACCCTGGCGATGGTGGGACTGATCGTGTTCCCGGCGTTCAACAGCCTGGGCCTGCTGATCGGCACGGTGATCTTTATCGGCCTGATGACCTACGCGATTCGTGGCCTGTACTGGGCGATCCTCGACAGCTGTGACATTCCGCTGCGCATCACCGGCCTGGCCATCGGCATTGTCTCGGTGGTGGGTTACCTGCCGGACACCTTTATCCCGCTGATCAACGGCTACTTGACCGACACCTACCCAGGCAAGGCCGGTTACAACCTGTATTTCGGCTACATCGCCTTCATCGGCGTGCTCGGCACCCTTGCGGCCCTGACCCTGCGCGCCCGAATCAATCGTAAAAAATTCAACCAGACCGGTGCCTGAGATGAAAATCGTCGCCCTTGAAACCCATATCGTTGCCGTTCCACCGCCGCATATCGGTGGCATGTACTGGCTGTTCGTCAAACTCAAGACCGACTGCGGCATCGAAGGCGTCGGCGAGATCTACGCCGCCACCTTCGGCCCCAAGGCCATGCTGCCGATCATCGAGGACGTGTTCGAGCGCTACCTGCTCAACCACGACCCGCACCATATCGAGCGCTTCTTCCGCCAGGCGTATTCCAGCGGTTTCACCCAGCGTCCGGACCTGACCATGATGGGCGTGGTCAGCGGCCTGGAAATGGCGTGCTGGGACATCATCGGCAAGGCCGCCAACAAGCCGGTCTACGAGCTGCTGGGTGGCAAGGTCAACGAGCGCCTGCGTTCCTACACCTATCTGTACCCGGTCAACAGCAAAGGCGAGTACGACTACGACGACCCGGACCTGGCCGCCGAGTGCGCCATCGAGAACATGAACAAGGGCTTCACTGCCGTGAAGTTCGACCCGGCAGGCCCGTACACCGCGTATTCCGGCCACCAGATTTCCCTGGAAGTGCTGGAACGCTGCGAGACCTTCTGCCGCAAGATTCGCGAAGCGGTGGGCGACAAGTGTGACCTGCTGTTCGGCACCCACGGGCAGATGGTGCCGTCGTCGGCAATCCGCCTGGCCAAGCGCCTGGAAAAATACGACCCGCTGTGGTTCGAGGAACCCGTACCACCGGGCCAGGAAGACGCCATGGCCCAGGTTGCAGCCAAGACCAGCATCCCGATTGCCACCGGCGAGCGGCTGACCACCAAGTATGAGTTTTTCAAGCTGCTGCAAGCCGGCGGTGCGTCGATCCTGCAAATGAACGTGGCGCGCTGCGGCGGGCTGCTGGAAGCCAAGAAGATCGCGAGCATGGCCGAGGCCTACTACGCGCAGATCGCGCCGCACTTGTACAACGGGCCGATTGGCGCGGCGGCAAGTTTCCAACTGGCGACCTGCACGCCGAACTTCCTGATCCAGGAAAGCATCATGACCTGGGGTGGTTTCCACGCTGAAGTGCTGACCAAGCCGCTGCAATGGGAGGACGGCTACATCATTCCGTCCACCGAGCCGGGCCTGGGGTAGAGCTGAACATGGACGTGGTGCGCAAGCACACGCCGTACACCGGCGAACGCTTGCACCTGCAAATGGCGCCTGCTCCAGCTGACGTGAAAGACACTTCGCCCGCCAAGGGCTAAAAAAACGACTTAAGCGGTAACCGTGAATGACATATGACTACATCATCGCCGGCGCTGGCGCTGCCGGCTGCGTCCTGGCCAACCGGCTGTCCGCCTCGGGCGAATACTCCGTGTTGCTGCTGGAAGCCGGCGGCAAGGACAGCTCCTGGTGGTTCAAGATCCCGGTCGGTTTCGCCAAGATGTATTACAACCCCACCTTCAACTGGATGTACTACAGCCAGCCGCAAAAGCAGCTGGCCGACCGCGCCATCTATGCCCCACGGGGCAAAGTGCAGGGCGGCTCGGGCTCAATCAACGCAATGATCTACGTGCGCGGCCAAGCCCATGACTTCAACGATTGGGCGGCCAATGGCAACGACGGCTGGGGCTTCAAAGACGTCTTGCCGTACTTCCGTAAACTGGAAAATCACCCGCTGGGCGATACCGAGTACCACGGCAGCAGCGGCCCCATCAGCATCACGCCGATGAAGGGCCAAACCCACCCGATCTGCGATGTGTTCCTCAAGGGCTGCGAGCAACTGGGCTATGCCCACAGCGATGATTTCAACGGCCCGAACTTCGAAGGCGCGGGCCTGTATGACGTCAACACCCGCAATGGCGAGCGCAGCTCCAGCAGCTTTGCGCACCTGCACCCGGCGCTGGGCCGCAAGAACCTCACCGTGGAGCTGCATGCCCTGGTGGACCGCGTGCTGTTCGACGAGCACCAACGCGCCACCGGGATTGCGGTGACTCAGCACGGTGTGGTCCGCACCTTCACGGCGCGCAAGGAAGTGATCCTGTGTGCCGGCGCGGTGGACACGCCGAAGATCCTGCAACTGTCCGGCGTGGCCGACCAGCAATTGTTGGCCGAGCACAGTATCCCGCTGGTAAAGCATTTGCCGGCGGTGGGGCAGAACCTGCAAGACCACCTGTGCGCAAGCTACTACTACAAGGCCAATATCCCGACGCTGAACGACGAACTCAGCTCGCTGTTCGGCCAATTGAAACTGGGCCTCAAGTACCTGCTGACTCGCAAGGGCGCGCTGGCCATGAGCGTGAACCAGGCCGGTGGTTTCTTTCGCGGCAACGATGAGCAGAAGGACCCGAACCTGCAGCTGTACTTCAACCCACTGTCGTACCAGATCCCGAAAAACAACAAGGCCAGCCTCAAGCCCGAGCCGTATTCCGGCTTCCTGCTGTGCTTCAACCCGTGCCGTCCCACCAGCCGCGGTACCATCCGTATCGCCTCGAAAAACCCACGGGACGCGGCGTTGATCGACCCCAATTACCTGAGCACCCAGAAGGACATCGACGAGGTGATCCAGGGCAGCCGGTTGATGCGCAAGATCATGCAGGCACCGGCGCTCAAGGGCATCACCGTGGCCGAAGTGTTGCCCGGCAACGCGGTACAGACCGACGAGCAGATGCTGCAGTATTTCCGCGAAAACAGCGGCTCCATCTACCACCTGTGTGGCTCCTGCGCCATGGGCTCGGACCCGCAGGTGTCGGTGGTGGACAAGCGCTTGAAGGTGCACGGGCTGGACGGGTTGCGCATTGTCGATGCGTCAATCTTCCCGAACGTGACCTCGGGCAATACCCATGCGGCGGTGTTGATGGTGGCGGAGAAGGGCGCGGACCTGATTTTGCAGGATGCTTGAGGCCGCCCAATAAACACAACGTTGAAAAGATCATGGTGCACCGGCGCGATATTAAATAGAATGAATCTCATTTGAGACTCACTCGCGCCGTGCAGGTCGCTTGCCATGAATGATGCTGTTGCCCCGACCCACGCCCCCGAACTGACTTTGTCGAGTCTCTACCGTGACCACCGCAGTTGGCTGGAAAGCTGGCTGCGTCGACGCCTGGGCAATGCCTGGGATGCGGCGGACCTGAGTCAGGATACGTTCTTGCGGGTACTCGCCAGCGCCCAGCCGATTGCGCAAATGCAGGAGCCGCGTGCGTATCTGGTGACGGTTGGCAAGCGCCTGCTGATCAACTTTCATCAGCGGCGCAGCCTGGAGCAAGCCTATCTGAGCGCCTTGGCCACACTGCCTGAAACCTGTGTGCCATCGCCCGAACAGCGCTGGCTGTTGCTGGAAACCCTGCAAGCCCTGGATGAGTTGCTCGATGGCTTGCCTGTGTTGGTGCGTCGGGCATTTCTGTGGAGCCAACTGGAAGGCCTGGGCTATCGCGAGATTGCCGAGCGCCTTGACGTCTCTGAGCGCACCGTGAAGCGCTACATGGCCCAGGCTTACGAGCATTGCTTGCTGGTGGACCTGTGAGCCGCGACGTTGCGCGCGCGGCGGCGCAATGGCTGGCGTTGCTGGAGTCTGGCGCAGCCACCGAGCGCGATCACGTGGCGTTGCAGCACTGGCGTGACAGCCACCCCAGCACGAACAAACCTGGCAGAAAGCCCAAACCCTGCGCCAACGGTTCAGCGACTTGCCCCAGGCCTTGGCCATGGCCAGCCTCGACCGCCCGCAACCGGGACGGCGCGCCGTGCTCAAGCGTGCGTTAGGCTTGGCAGCCTTGGTGCCAACGGCTTGGTTGATCAGCCGCCAATTGCCTATCGAGACCTGGCGTGCCGACCTGCATACGGCGACCGGCGAGCGTAAGCGCCTGGCGTTGGCTGACGGTGCCAGCTTGCAGCTCAATACGGCGACCGCCGTCGACGTGGCGCAACGGCGTATCAGCCTGGTGGACGGGGAGTTGGCGCTGAATGTGCCGGGCGTGGCAGCAATGACGGTGCACACGCGCTATGGCGAACTCAGCGTCAGCCAGGCGCAAGTGTGCGTGCGGCAACTGGCTTCCGGCTGCCTGGTGTCGGTGCTCAAGGGGCGGTGCAGGTGCGTGACCTGAGCGGTCAGCTCACGACCTTGCAAGGCGGCCAGCAAGCGCCCCTGAACGCCAGCGGCCTGGGGGCCTCGGCACCGTTTGACGTGTCACAGCTGGGTTGGCGCGACGGCGTACTGACGGCGCAAAACCAGCCGCTGGGGGATTTTTGCGTGAGCTGGAACGGTATCGTCCTGGGGTGTTGCGCTGGAATCCACGGCTGGAAGGGTTGCGGGTTACCGGTAGTTTTCGGCTGGATGATACGGATCGGATCCTCAACCTGCTGGCCTCGACCTTGGGGTTCGAGGTGCAGGCGCGAACCCGCTATTGGGTCACCCTCAGTTAAGGTCAACACCAATTCCCACATTGGAATGGTGTTGTGTTGAAGGGCAGGTTCCAGTTTCAGATCACATGCGCCCGCTGCAACTCTGTCAGGGACAACGCTTTCAACTGCGCCAGCAGCGGATCACGCCGGTCCCTTGGGTGCGGCAAGTCCACCGTCAATTCCTGGCGAATGCTGCTCGGCCGGTTGTCCATCACCAGCACTCGATCACTCAGGTACAGCGCCTCGTCGACATCGTGGGTCACCAGCAGCAACGCGATGGCGTGGTGCTCGGCCAGTTGCAGCAGCAAGTCTTGCAGCTTCATGCGCGTGAACGCATCCACCGCGCTGAATGGCTCATCCAACAGCAAGACCTGTGGGCGTGAATACAGGCCACGGGCGATGGCCACCGTTGCGCCATGCCGCCGGACAGAGCCTTGGGCAGCGCCTGTGCAAAACCCTTAAGGCCGACTTCCTCGATCAATTGCGTGACCCAGGCCTTGTCGTAGCGGTTGTCGTCGCTGAATCCGATGTTCTGCTCCACCGTGAGCCAAGGCATCAGACGGGGCTCCTGGAACACAAAGGCGACTTCGCCATCCGGGCTGCGCAGTTCACCTTCGAAGTCTTTTTCCAGCCCGGCGACGATGCGCAACAGCGTACTTTTGCCGCAGCCACTCGGACCCAGCAGGCTTACGGCTTCGCGAGGCAGCAGGGCCAGTCGCACGTCTTTCAGCACCACGGTGTCAGCGAAGCTTTTTCGCGCCACGCGAATATCCAATAACGATGATGTAGTCACTGCTGCGCCCCTTGACCGTTGAAGGTATCGCGCCAGGCCAGGCAGCGTTTTCCAGCGCCGCGAGCAAGCCATCGCTGACCTTGCCCAACAACGCCAATACGATGATCGCCGCCAGCACGATGTCCGGGCGCGAGGTTTCGCGCCCATCGCTGAGCAGGTAGCCCAGCCCTTGGTGGCCGCGATCAGCTCGGCGGCCACCAAGAACATCCACGCCAGGCTCAAGCCGCTGCGCAAGCCGGTGAACAAGCCGGGCAGGGCGGCGGGCAGGAGGATGCGGCGTACCAATCGGCGTCGACTAAAGCCATACGTTTGCCCGACTTCCACCAGCTTGCGGTCGATGTCGCGGATGGCCGCGACGCCATTGAGGTACACCGGGAAGAACGCGCCAATCGCGATCAGCACGATCTTCGAGGTTTCATCGATCCCCAGCCATAACAGCAACAGCGGCACCCAGGCCAGGCTCGGGATCGAGCGCAAGCCGGCGAATGTCGGTTCCAGGTAAGCCTCGGCCTCACGGCTCAAACCCACCCAGGCGGCAAACACCAGGGCCAGGCTGGCGCCGATGGCAAAACCGAGCAGAACCCGGCCGAGGCTGGCGCTGATGTGTTTCCACAGTGCGCCCTCGGCCAGTTGCGTCAGGGTCACGGCGATTTCGCTGGGCGCCGGCATCTGGTACGACGGCAACCAGCCGACCCGCACCACCCCTTCGAGGATCAGCAGGATCAGCGCCGGCAACACCAGGCCTTTGAGTCGGCGAGGCCAGGCACTGCGGTTGATCACCGGCGGCGCTGCCAAGGGCAATGCTTGGGTTTTGCTGGTCATCACGCGCCCCTTATTGACCGAACGAGGTGTCGATCAACTGGTCGATCACCTGGTCCACATTCACCCC
Source organism: Pseudomonas poae (assembly GCA_004000515.1). Taxonomy (GTDB): domain Bacteria; phylum Pseudomonadota; class Gammaproteobacteria; order Pseudomonadales; family Pseudomonadaceae; genus Aquipseudomonas; species Aquipseudomonas cremoris. The sequence continues at coordinate 5,170,496 of CP034537.1, read as the reverse complement.
GCGACGTACCAGCTCCTCCGACACCAAAATTGGCGCAGCGGCCTTGGACGACACCACGTCCTTGCTACTCAGGAACGGTGTACTCAAGTCGGTACGCGACAGTTGCAGCTTGGCCACTTCAATGGCAGGCCCGACTCATCGGCCAGCAGCTTGGCGAACTCATCCGGGTGCTTCACCGCCCAGTCGCGGGCTTTTTTCGTAGGCGCCGAGCACTTTGGTGATGGTCTGTGGGTGCTCCTTGGCGAACTTTTCGGTAACGCTGACTACGCCATAGCTGTTGAAGTCCTTGTTGCGGTACAGCAAGCGCGAACCGGCCTGGATTTCACTGGCGGCCATGTGCGGGTCGAGACCGGCCCAGGCGTCAACATCGCCTTTTCCAGGGCGGTGCGGCCGTCCGGGTGTTGCAGGTGCACCAGCTCTACATCGTCCTTTTTCAGCCCGGCTTTTTTGCAGGCTGCGCAGGGTGAACAGGTACGGGTCGGTGCCTTTGGTGGCGGCGATTTTCTTGCCCTTGAGGTCGGTGACGCTTTTTAGCGGTGAGTCTTTGCGCACCACCAGGGCAGTCCATTCGGCACGGCTGTACACGTACACCGATTTGATCGGGCTGCCGTTGGCGCGGCTCAATACGGCAGACAGGCTGGCGGAAGACGCAAAGTCCACGCCGCCGCTATTGAGGTACTCCAGGGACCGGTTGCTGCCCTGGCTCAGTACCCAGCCCACCTTGGAGTTTGGCAAGGCCTGCTCCAGCCAGCCGAAGTGCTTGAGCACCAGGCTTACGGGCGAGTAGTAGGCGTAGTCGAGGTTGACCTGCGCGGGATCGGTCTCGGCGGCAAAGGCCTGCGGTTGCAGGCACAGGGCGAGGGCGAAGGCGCCCAGTAAGCGTTGGGTGATGGGTTTCATGGAACTGCTCCGGAAGGCGTTGAGAGAAGGCTTTTCTTATATTCAGAAAATTAGTCGGCATGTTCCATCATGCTTTTCAGGAATATGCAGTCTCTGTGCCAGCAGGTTCGGAGGCGTATTTACGGGGTTTAGCGGGTATAGCGCTGTAGTGGGAGGGGCAGATTGTTGAAACACTGTTGGCAGGGCAACAGTACGCATATATCTATATCGAATAAATAAAGAGTTATATATTCCTTTTAAGTTTTTCTGCGCTGTTGCATCTTGAGGGCCTGCGCATTCGTGCGGATTGACCCAACAGCCAAAAGGAAAGCCGACATGACCATTAAAGCGATCAACGTGCGCAACCAGTTCAAGGGCGTTATCAAGGAAATCCTGCTGGGCGAAGTGGTGTCCGAAATCGACGTGCAAACCGCGTCCGGCATCGTCACCTCGGTGATCACCACTCGTTCGGTGCGTGACCTGGAATTGAAAGTGGGCAGTGAAGTGATTGCCTTTGTGAAGTCCACCGAAGTGTCCATCGCCAAGCTGTAACTGATCCCCCCGCATTGCGCGGGGGGAACGTTCCCTCAGCGCGTGTGCAGCGCGCGCTCCATGCGCTGCAACCCTTCCTCCAGCAACGCCCGTGGGCAGCCGAAGTTCAAACGCACGAACTGCTGGCTGTCATCGCCGAACTCAATGCCCGCGCTCAAGCCGACCTTGGCCTGCTCCAGGAAGAACTGCTGCGGGTCATCCAGGCCCAGGGCGCTGCAATCCAGCCATGCCAGGAAGGTGCCTTGGGGCGCGTGCATCACCACGCCAGGCAGGCGGGTTTGCACGGCTTCGAGCAGGTAGTCGCGGTTGGCTTGCAGGTAGTGCTTCAACGCGTCCAGCCACTCACCGCATTGGCTGTAGGCGGCGCGGGTGGCCTCCAGGCCCAGGGGGCTGACGCTGTCGACCATGCCGCAGCGCGCGTTGTTGAAACGTTCGCGGATCTCGGCGTTCTGGATCACGGCAAAGCAGGTCTTCAAGCCGGCGACGTTGTAGGCCTTGCTGGCCGACATCAGCGTGATGGTGCGCTGGGCGATCTCAGCGCTGAGGCTGGCGGTGGGAATGTGGCGACGACCGTCGAAGCACAGCTCGGCGTGGATTTCGTCGCTGATGATCAGCGTGCCCTGTTCCAGGCAAGCGTTGGCCACGGCCAGCAATTCTTCACGGGGAAGACTTTGCCCATGGGGTTGTGCGGGTTGCTCAGCAAGAACGCGCCAGCGCCGGCCAGTGCATCACGCAGGGCGGGCAGCGGGGTCAGGTATTCACCGTTGAGCAACTCGAACGGTACTTCGATCTTCGGCAGGTTCCAGTGCCCGGGTGCCAGGCGGATCGGCCGGTAGTTGGGGTTTGCAGCACCACAGGCTGGCCCGGTTGCACGAAGGCATGCAGCGCCATGTTGAAGCCGGGCTCGACGCCCGGCAGGAACAGCAGGTCCTCCGGTTGCACACGCCAAGCGTATTTGTTCCACAGGTCGGCAACGATGGCGTCGCGCACATCCGGGCCGGCCACGCTGTAGCCGAGAATCTGTTGGTCGAGGCGCTCGCGCAGGGCCTGCAATACGGCGGGCGGCGCGGCGATATCCATGTCGGCGATCCACATCGGCAACACGTCGGGCGGGTAACGGTTCCACTTGGTGCTGCCGGTACCGAGGCGAGGGTGGAACGTGTCGAAATCAAAGCTCATGGTGGGCTCGTGTCAGGGAGGCGGGCGCAAGAATGGCGCTGATTCTAGCGCCATTGGCCGGTCTGTGGGAGCCGGCTTACAAACCCTGGCTGCCCCTGATCAGGTCGTAGGCTTTGCGTGCAATCGGGTTTGCCGTATTCGGCCGAATCCACAGGTAATACGTGACGTCCGGCAACCTCGGCAGCCCATCCGTTTCGCCGAGAACGCGCATGTCGGGTCCGAGCATCTCCATGCTGCGTGGGGTCACGCCCAGCCCGCACGGGTGGCGGCCTTGATGCCGATCAAGTTGGAGGCCAAATACGCCTGCCGCCAAGGGATGTTCGCGCGCTCCAGCGCTTCCAGCGCATAGCGCCGGTAGATGCTGGGCTCATCCACCAGAATCAGCGGCAACGGCTCGCTGGGTGAGTGAATGTACTGCGCCGAGCAGATCCACCACACCGGTGAGGTACGCAGGGCAAAGCCTTCAAGGTTTGGGTCGGAGCGGGTGGAGATCACCATGTCCACCTTGCCCCGGTGCAGGTCATCCATCAGGAACGGGCTGCGGCCCACGTCGATCTCCAGGCGCAGGCGCGGTGCGGAGCGGGCGATATGGCTGAGGATCGGCGGCAGGATGGTGTCCGCAATGTCGTGGGGCGAGCCGATGCGCAGCACACCGCTCAGGCTGCTTTCGCGCAGCGAGTTCAATGCGTCGTCGTTCAGCGAAAGCATCTGGCGCGCGTGCCGCAGCAATTGCAGGCCGGGCTCGGTGAGCTGTTTTTGCCGGCCGCGCTTTTCGAACAGGCTGACGCCCACCTGCTGTTCCAGGCGTTGCATGTGCTGGGTCACCGACGATTGCGTGCGCGCCAGGTGCGTGCCGGCTTCGGCGAAGCTGTGGTGGTCGACCACGGCGATGAAGGTGCGCAGCAATTCAAGATCGAGGGTGGACATAGGCATTTTTATATCAAGGGTGTGAAGTTAAACATTACAGATATTTATGTATTGGTGAAGAGTGTTTTGCGAAGTCCAATAAATCAGGGGTTTTTCTGTATTCCTATGCGTCGAGTTATAACGATATGAGATCTTTGCATTTCCGTTGCCTGGCCACTCTCCCTAGCATGCCCCCATCAGGTCGGGGTACGCCGATCATTAGCCAGGGAGAAGTCCAATGAAGTTGAAAAATGGTTGCCGGTGGCCCTGGGGTCGATGATTGCCCTGGGCGGCAGTGTGGCAGCGCAGGCGGATGCGACCCTGGACAAGATCGAGCAACGCCATGTGCTGGTGGTCGGTGTGCTGCTGTCTGGCGGACCGTTTGGCAGCATTGATCCGAGCACGCAAAAGCCCAAGGGCTTGAACGTCGACCTGGCCAATGAGCTGGGCCGTCAACTCAAGGCTGAAGTGCAACTGGTACCGGTTTTGCCGGCCAACCGCGTGCAGTTTCTGCAACAAGGCAAGGTCGACCTGCTGATTGCCAACATGGAATGGACAGCCGAGCGCGGTGAGATCCTCGGGTTTGTGCCCACGCCGTTCTACCGCGTCGGCGGTACCGCAGCGGTGCTCAAGGACAGCACCATCACGCGCTGGGAAGACCTCAAGGACCAGCCCGTGTGCACGTCCCAGGGCAGCAGCTACGTCAAGCCGCTGACCGAGTTCGGCGCGCAGATCAAAGCCTTCAAAAGCTCTTCCGAATCCCTGCTGGCACTGCGTGGCAACAACTGTGTAGCGGCGGTGCATGACGCCACCCTGATCAATCCGTTGATCAACGACAGCGCCGAGTGGAAGGACTACCGCGCCCTCAGCCCGGAACTCAACCCGGCGCCGTCGGTGATCTGGACCCGTCGTGGCGAGAGCGACACCCAGGCCAAACTCGACCCCATCGTCAAGGAACTGCACCGCAGCGGCTGGCTGATCGACGCCCAGACTCGCAACCGCATCAGCCCGGCGTCGCCTGCGCTGGTGGAATTGCAGAAACAGTTCAAGGGCGCTTGAGCACTGTGAGCCATTTGCTGGAGCTGTTCGTCCATTGGGCGGCGGGTTTGGGGTTGAACTACAGCTTTTGCTGGACGCCTACCAACGCGGCAGCCTGGTGCAGGGCGCATTGACCACTGGCTTGCTGTGCATGTTCACCATCGTCGGCAGCCTGTTGGCAGGGATTTCCCTGGCGGCCATGCTGACGTCGGGCAACCCGTGGCTGGCCAAGCCAGCGCGGGTGTTTATCGAGGTTACGCGCAATACCCCGACCCTGGTGCAGCTGTACTGCGCGTTCCTGGTGCTGAACATGTTGCTGACCCAAGCGGTGGGCGCGGCCAACCCGCTCACGCCGTTTGCCTGGGTGGTCATCGTGATCTCCCCTGCACAAGGGCGCGTTCCATGCCGAAGCCTTGCGTGCGGGCATTGAAGCGGTGCCGGCGGTGACGCTGGAGGCCGCCAGCTCCCTGGCCTTCAGCCGTCGCCAGTTGCTGTGGAATGTGCAGTTGCCGCTGGCCCTGCGTTTTGCGCTGCCGTCGCTGATCAACAACTTGATCGACCTGGTGAAGATGACCGCTGTGGCCTCGGCGATTGCAGTGGGTGATATCACCTACGCCGCCATCATGATCTGGACCCAGAGCGACAACGTGCTGGAGCTGATGATCCTGATTCTGGCGTTTTTCGGCCTGCTGAGTTTTACCGTCAATTGTGTGGGGCGCTGGCTGGAAGCGCGCTTGAGGATGCCCGGCTATGGCCATTGATTCATTCCCGGTGCTGTCGGCGTTGCTGCAATGGTCACCCGCGCTGGTGGCCGGTTTTGGCCAGAACATCCTGATCAGCCTGTTGGCGATTGGCATTGGTTCGGCGTTGGGGTTGGTGATCGGCGCATTGGCGTTGTCGCCATTGGGCTTTGTTGCACGGTTGTGGGTGCAGGTGTTTCGCAATGCACCCTGGCTGGTGCTGATTTATTTCACCACCTACGTGTTCCCGTTCGAGATTCATATCGGCAGCCATTACGTGCCGTTTCCCGATTGGGTCAAGGTCACTATCGGCCTGGCCTTGCCGGCCAGTGCCAACGTGGCGGAGATCTTCCGCGGTGCCATCGGATCGATCCCCAGCACCCAGTGGGAAGCGGCGCGATCGCTGGCATTTACCCGTGGCCAGCTGTTTCGCTCGATCATCCTGCCGCAGTGCTTCAAACGCATGTTGCCGCCGTGGATGAACCTCTACGCGGTGGTGACCATGGGCACCGCACTGGCCTCGCTGGTGGGTGTGCATGACGTGATCGACACCGCGCAGATCGCCAGCAACACCGTGAACCTCACCGGGTTTACCGTGGCGATCTACCTGAGTTTGCTGGTGCTGTTCTTTGCCTATTGCTACCCGATTTCCCGTCTGACCCTACACCTGGAGCGTCGTTATGCCTTCTACTGAACCTCTGGTGAGCTTGCGGGATGTGCAGCTGTCGTTCGGCACCAACGCGGTGCTCAAGGGCATCGACCTGGAGGTACAGCGCGGCCAGGCGGTGTCGATCATCGGCCCGTCGGGCTCGGGCAAATCGACGATTCTACGTTGCATCACCGGGCTGTTGCAGCCCCAGCGCGGCAGTATCCGGGTGGGGCAAACCCAGGTGGACACACTGGTCCAGGAAGCCCAACGCATTGAGTTGCGCAAGCGTGTGGGTTTTGTGTTCCAGCAATACAACCTGTTCCCGCACTTGTCGGTGCTGGAAAACCTGGTGATTGCCCCGCGCAAGGTGCTCGGGCGTAACCGCGCCGATGCCGAAAAAGATGCGCGAGCGCTGCTCGCCAAGGTGCGCATGGAGCACAAGGCCGATGCGTACCCCGGCCAACTCTCCGGCGGCCAGCAACAGCGCGTGGCCATTGCCCGCGCCTTGGCCATGCGCCCGGAGCTGATCCTGTTCGATGAAGTGACCTCGGCCCTGGACCCGGAAACCGTTGGTGAAGTGCTGACGGTGATCCGCGAACTCACCGAAGAGGGCATGACCTGTGTGTTGGTCACCCATGAAATGCGCTTCGCCGAAGAGATCAGCGACGTGGTGTATTTCACCGAAAACGGCGTGATCGTCGAGCATGGCAGCGCGCAGCAGATCTTCCAGAACCCCAACAGCGAACGCACCCAGACGTTCCTGCGTCATGCATTGGGCGATTCGGGGCGCCGTGGCCCCATCGCCCACGACCCGTACCTGCTGACCAATTTGGGTCGTTACAACCTGTCTGTCTGATAAGAGGAAACCCGTGATGAGTACCGAAAACCGTGCCGCCGTTATCGAAGCGTTCTTGCAGCAGATCCGCGTGATCAACAAGCGCGGCGTAGACCGTGCGGCCCTCGAAGAAATTGTCGGTCTGTTGGAAACCCTGGCGGAACGTCGCGACCTGTTCAACTTCGACGCATTCCCCGCGCCAGCGCCGGGGCAGGGCAGCACTGCGTTCCGCTATCGCCTGAATGACGACGGTGATACCCCAACGCTGTACCTCAATTCGTTGCTGCCGGGCAAAGCACCATCCCCCACAACCACGAGACCTGGGCAATCATCAGCGCTGTGGAGGGCCAGGAAATCAACTACGTCTACGCCCGCAGCGATGAAG